>CAYRFM010000044.1:0-66385 GCA_964423555.1 uncultured Holophagae bacterium
GGACCAGTTGTGTTCCCTGCGACCAGGGTAAGTCGGCGGGTCATCACCAACCTGAAAAAGTCGTACTAGGCGCCCCCGCCTAGCCGCTTTACCTCACTTTTCCTGGCTCCGCGAACTATATGCGTTCCCCGCAACTACGATCTGGCGTGGCCGCCTGGGTGCCAAACTCTGCTGAAAAAAATAGGACGCACTCGGAACCGTCACGGCTGGGCGCTAAAGCGCCCGCGGGACCCTTTCGGCTGGGTTCGACCTAGCCGCGGCCGAGGGAACTGACGCTTGACCCGTGGAGGCGTTAGGCGCATGATGGGACCAGACAAGTCTTAGGTTTGACATCTTTTTACAACCTCGCTTCGACGCGGAGTCGTAAAACGATACGTGTCGTTACATTTTCAGTTGCGCTCGCAGCTCGCGGGCGAGCAGACGTGGAGGAAGTCATGTGCTTTGTGTCGATGCGCCGTGTGGCGCTCGCGTTGGTCTTTGGTTTGGCCGGTTCGGTGCTGGCCGCGGACGGCGATTGGCCTACCTGGCGCGGGGCGAAGGGCAACAGCAGCGCCCACGCGCTCGCGCCGCTGGCGTTGGGCAAGCCCGGCTACGGCCTGGTCCCCGCCTGGTCGGTCAACATCGGCTCCTCCTACGCCTCCGTCTCCGTGGTCGGCAAGCGCGCGATCACCATGGGCAGTGACGGTACTCGCGAGTACACCATCTGCCTCGACGCGGACAGCGGCAAGGAACTTTGGCGCTACGACATGGACGTCATGTACAAGGGCCACGACACCTCCCACGACGGCCCTAACTCGACACCGGTCATCGATGGCGATCAGGTCTTCAGCCTCAGCGCCTCTGGCGCGCTGTCCGCGATCGCGCTCGAAACCGGCAAACTGCAGTGGAAACGCCACCTGACCGACGACTTCAAGGCCGTGCCGCCGTTCCACGGCTACACCACCGTGCCGGTCGTCAGCGGCAACATCCTGGCCGTCCAGACGGGCGGCGAATCGGCGATCGTCGGGCTCGACCGCAAAACCGGCAAGACCCTGTGGACCTTGGGCCAGGATACCCTTGATTACCAGTCGCCGATCTTGATCGAATACGGCGGCCAGACCCAGATCGTGGCCCATGGCCGGGCCAAAATGTGCGGTATCGAACCCAACTCCGGCAAGCTATTGTGGGAACAAGCGCTGGGCCAGCGCGACGGCGGTCTGAACGCGCTCTTCCTCCCGCCCAACCGCCTCTTTCTGGGAGGCAACGGCGCCAACTCGGTGATGTTCGAGCTCGGCGGCGACGCCCAAGCAACGACGATCAAGGAAGTTTGGCGCTCCCGCGAGCTGACCCGCTCGTTCAACGTGCCCGTCTACCACCAGGGCTACCTCTACGGCTTCACCGGCCAGTTCCTGGTCTGCCTGGACGCCAAAACCGGCGAACAGGCCTGGAAGAGCCGCGCACCCGGTGACGGTTTCGCGATCCTGGTCGACGACTTCCTGGTGATCCAGACCAAGGCCGGCAGCGTCCACGTGGCCCGCGCCTCCGCCAGCGGCTACGAGGAAGTGGCCAGCCTGCCCGCCTTCGACTCGCTCTCCTGGACGCCGCCCAGTTTCGCCCACGACCGCGTCTTCGCCCGCAACCTGACGACCGCCATGGCGCTCAAGGTCGACCAGGTCGACCAGGCCCGCAAGGTCGTCACCGAGATCCCCAGCTTCCGCATTTCGGGCACCAAGTTCGCCGCCTTTGTCGACGATCTGGAGAAGGCCACCGACAAACAGGCCAAGCTCGATGCCTACATGTCCGCCCATCCGACCTCGCCCGTGATCGAGGACGGCAAGTACGTGCATTTCATCTACCGCGGCGACGTCAAGGACCTGACCCTGGTCGGCGACATCGTCGACACCGACGGCGCGGCCCAGATGATCCGCGTGGCCGGCACCGATCTCTACTACGCCTCTTTCGAGGTGCCCCCTAAGGCGCGGCTCAGCTACCGCTTCGTCGTCAACTTCGACAACCCCTCCGTCGACCCCCGGAACCCGGTCAAGGTCAACGGCATCCTCGGCGAGTTCTCCGAGCTGACCATGCCCGGCTATGTGCCGGCGGCCGACCTGGCCGAACCCAAGGGCCCGCGCGGCAAGCTCGAAAACTTCGACCTGGCCTCCACGACCACCGGCGACAGCAAGCAGATCGCCGTCTACCTGCCACCCGGCTACGAACAGGGCGATGCCCGCTACCCGGTCGTCTACGTCAACTACGGGCTCGGGGCCCGCAATTTCGGCCTAATGACCAACACCCTCGACAACCTGATCGGCAAGACCATCAAGCCCGTCATCGCCGTCTTCATCGAGTCGCCCAACAGCGGCGCCGAGTACGCCCGCAACCTGCGCGACACCTACGCCGCCTTCGTCGCCAAAGAGCTGACCGCCCGCATCGACAGCAGCTATCGCACCGTGCCCAAGCCCGAGGGCCGCTTGTTCATGGGCGCCGACGAGGGCGGTTTCGCCGCGCTCTACACCGCCCTCAGCCAACAGGGCGTCTTCGCCATGGCAGCCGGCCAGTCGACCCACATGCTCCAGGGCGCCGGCAACGAGGAGATGATGGCCCTGATCGCCGGACCCGCGCAACCCGTCTCCATCTACCTGGGCTATGGCACCCACGAGTACCGCAGCAAGGCCGCGGGCTACGACTGGACCCAACTCAACCAGGAACTGGTCAAGGCCCTCCAGGCCAAGGGCTACAAGGTCACCGCCGAGCAGCAGCTCAGCGGCTGGGACTGGCCGTCTTGGCGCCAATACACGCACCGCATCCTCGAGCACTTCTTCCAGCGCTGACCCTCGGGGCCCGCAAGGGCCCCCTCCCCGTCCTCGACCAGTGCAAGTATTTGTCGCGCATGGGCTTCACAACAGGAACGAAGTCAGTATAATGGGCTAATGATGCAACCGTTGCTCGTCCGTCCGTCGACCGCGTTCCCCAAGGAGAAACCATGCTCGTCCGCATCGCCTGCCTCGCCCTGCTGCTCTGCCCCATGGCACTGGCCCAGAAGGAAGACCGCCGTCGCCTCAACGCCACCCCCTTCGACAGAAGCTCGATCATCCTCGGCGATATCGAGAGCGCGCGCTGGAAAGTCGGCGGCAACCTCTATATCACGCCCCTGATCGGCTTCCGGCAACTGGGCTACGACAACAACGTTTTCTCCACCGAGACCAACGAGATCAAGGACGCCTCGCTCTCGCCCGAGCTCGGCGTCGTCCTCTACTACCGGCCCACCGGCAGTTGGATCTGGGAGAACCGCGCCACTTACAACTACCTCTATTATTTCGACCTCGAATCCCTGCGCGGCGGCGAGTACGGCGGCCAGACCCGCCTCCACGGCATCCTCAAACGCGTCTATGTCGATGGCGGCGTCAACTTCCAGCGCGACCGCCAGCGCTTGACCAGCGAGATCGACGAGCGCATCTACTCCGAAAGGGTCAGATCCGACCTCAACCTCACCCTCGAGCCCAACCCCCGCAGTCAGGTCAACCTGGGCGCCGCCGTCAGCCGCCTGGGCTACGACGAGAGCGAATCGACCCTGTTCGAGCGCTTGGACCGCGACGAACTGGCCGTTTCCTTCCGCTACCACTACCGTTTGCGCGAGAAGGTCTGGCCCTTCTTCGAGGTCGACCACCACCATTTCAACTTCGAACTGCCCGGTACCCCCACCGACGACTCATCCTTCACCGGCGCCTTTTTCGGCATCCGCACCGAGCGCAGCCAACGCATGACGCTCGACTTCAAGGCCGGCCTGCAGCAACTGGACTTCCAAACCCAGTCCGCCCTGGTGCCCGGTGAAGACGGTCCGGTACTGGACCCCTCGCAAACGGTCGACATGGACGACGACGTCCTGGCCGTCGAGGGTTTCATGCGCTACCGCCTGACACGCCGTCACTACCTCGAAACCAGCGTGCTCAATACCCCGCTGTTCTCGATTTCGCCCGAGTACAGCTATTTCCTCAGCTCCAAGGCCTCCGTCGAGCTGGGCTTGGAGACCCGCCGTCACTGGCGCATGGGACCCGAGCTCCTGATCGGCAGCAACCAGTACGAACCCGCCAACCAGCTGCCGCCGCCCGACCCCCAGCGCAAGGACGACTTCCACGGTCTCAACTTCAACGTCTATATCCCCTACAAGCGCCTGTTCGAGCTGCGCCTCTCGGTCGGCTACCTGGAACGCAAGTCCAACCAGACCGGCGCCGCCGACAAGGGTTACCAGATCAGCACGAGTCTGCGCTACGGCGAGGGACCGCGCTGGTGGGACTGAGTTCCGATGGTTGACGGTTTTTCAGGAATCGCGGGAATCCATTCAGGTTGTGCTTTGCGCGGTCATGCGGGTGGGTTATATTCGTCCATCGGGTCATGCCGACCGCGGATGCTGATCTGGAGACCTTGCCATGTCCCATGAGCGGATCCTCATCGTCGAAGACGAGCCCACTCTGGCCCGCGCCCTGAGCGCGGTGCTGGAACATTTGGGCTATACCACTGAGGTTGTCAATAACGGCGAAGATGCCCTGCGCAAACAGGCCGAATGGGACTGTGATCTGGTCTTCCTGGACTACGTCCTGCCCGGCATGGACGGTCTGGCCGCGCTGACCGCGCTCAAAGAGGTCGACCCCGAACTACCGGTCCTGTTCATGACCAGCCGCGGTTCGATCGACAACGCCGTCGCCGCCATGAAGGCTGGCGCCTCGGACTACATCGTCAAACCGCTGGACCTCGAGGCGACCGCGCTCAAGGTCCGCAACGTCCTGGAAATGGCCTCGCTGCGCCGCGAGGTCGCCGCCATGAAGGACGAGATCCGCGCCCAGCACGGCTTCGAGCACATCGCCGCGCGCAGCGAGCGCATGCGCGAGATCCTCGACACCGTGCGCACCGTCGCCCAGAGCGAGGCTGACACGGTCCTGTTGCTGGGCGACAGCGGCGTCGGCAAGAACCTCTTCGCCAAGGCGATCCACTACAACAGCAGCCGCGCCAGCCGGCCGTTCACCAACATCACCTGCACGGCGCTGCCCGATAGCTTGATGGAGAGCGAGCTGTTCGGCCACGAGAAGGGCGCCTTCACCGACGCCAAGAAGGGCCGCAAGGGCCTGTTCGAGTCCTCCGACGGCGGCACCGTCTTCCTCGACGAGATCGGCGACATGCCCTTGGGCCTGCAGGCCAAGCTGCTGGGCTTCCTCGAGAGCCGCCGTTTCCGCCGGGTCGGCGGTAGCCAGGAGCTGCACAGCGATGTGCGCATCATCGCCGCCACCAACAAGGATCTGAAAGAGGAGGTCCTGGCCAAGCGCTTCCGCGGCGACCTCTACTACCGACTCAACGTCATCGACATCTTCCTGCCGCCCTTGCGGGACCGTCGCGAGGACATCCCGCAGATCGCCGAGCTGATCCTGGTCGAGTTCAACCGCAAGTTCCGCAAACAGATCCGCGGCATCGATCCGGCGGCGATGGCGCGCCTGCAGGCCTTCGATTGGCCCGGCAACGTGCGCGAGCTGCGCAACATCCTCGAGCGCGCCGTCATCCTGACCCGCCGCGAAGTCCTGACAATCAACGACTTCCCCGCCGACATCATGGGTCCAACCAAACACGCGCCGACCCCGCGCCCCGAGCCCGAGCCCGAGCCCGAACCCGCGCCCGCGCCGCCGCAGCCATCGCCTGCCCAACCTGAGCCCCCGCTCGAAGCCGCGCCAAGTACCGGCGGCATCGACACCCTGCTGAGCCCAGGCTTCAACCTGGAGCGCCACGAGCTCGACCTGGTCAAACGCGCCCTCGACCTAGCCGAGGGCAACCAATCCAAGGCCGCCACCCTGCTGGGCATCACCCGCAACCAGATGGTCTACCGCCTAAAAAAGCTGGAAGAGTTGACCGACCGGTAACAGCCCGCCGCCTTGCCTTGGTGGCAGGGAACGCGTCTTCTGCGCGGAGCCAAAAAAGCGCTAAGCCGGCTAGAACTTAGCCTCGCGATTATTTTCGGACCGGTGATTCAGGAGAACTTAGCCTCGCGATTTTTTTCGGACGGGCTGTTCAGATGAACTTAGCCTCGCGAATTTTTTCGGACGGGCTGTTCAGGTGAACTTAGCCTCGCGAATTTTTTCGGACGGGCTGTTCAGGTGAACTTAGCCTCGCGATTTTTTTCGGATGGGCTGTTCAGGTGAACTTAGCCTCGCGATTTTTTCGGACGGGCGGACCATCGCAGTAAAAGCACTCTGTTTGTCTATTCCCTGAGCACGTCTTCCAGCTTGAGCCTAGCCGAAACGGTCCCGCAGGCGCTGTAGCTGCTGTAGCGCAAGATGCAATCTTGCGCCGGGCGGCGGGTTCAAATCAAGTACGGGATGTTCGCTCTGTCCACCGTTCATAGCGGGACCAAGCGCGACGCCCCCTTGGAACGCTGACAATCGACCCAGGACCTTTCGTGTCTTCGTGCCTTCGTGTGAAACAAAACAGGGCCCGTTGGCCAAGCGCCGTTAGTTCCCGACAGTGCCGTGATGCCCCATCGCGGTTCTGCAGATCCTTTTCCGTGTGCTCCGTGTTTTCCGTGGTTAAAATCCTCCTTTCTGTACGGGCTCTACGAGGTTCCCTTTGTTTTTTAACCACGGAAGACACTAAACACACGGAAGGGAACACAGAAGGTGACGCGGTCAGCCCTAGCTCAACACGTCTTCCAGCTTGTCGCAGTTGAGAATATTGATCATCCAGCGGTCAATCGTTTCCATGGGGGCCGCGTCAATGCGTTTTCTGATCTGCTCGGGAAGGTCCCCAAACTTTGCGGCAAGCACTTGGTACAACGCCTGGGCCTTGCCCGCACGCTTGCCATCCTCATGAGCCTGTTTGCGAATGGGGCCAAAGACTCCGCCAAAGTACGTCATATCACCCTCATGCAACCGACAGGTGTGCTCGCCTAACTCAACACGTCTTCCAGCTTGTCGCGGTTGAGAATATTGATCAGCCAGCGGTCAATCGTTTCCATGGACGCCGCGTCAATGCGTTTTCTGATCTGCTCGGGAGGGTCCCCAAACTTTGCGGCAAGCACTTGGTACAACGCCTGGGCCTTGCCCTCGATCTTGCCCTCACGCCTGCCCTCAACCTTGCCCTCACGCTTGCCATCCTCATGAGCCTGTTTGCGAATGGTGCCAAAGACACCGCCAAAGTACGTCATATCCACCTCATGCAACCGACAGGTGCGCTCGCCTAGCTCAACACGTCTTCCAGCTTGTCGCGGATGATGATATTGATCAGCCAGCGGTCAATCGTTTCCATGGGGGCCGCGTCGATGCGTTTTCTGATCTGCTCGGGAAGGTCCCCAAACTTTGCGGCAAGCATTTGGTACAACGCCTGGGCCTTGCCCTCGATTTTGCCCGCACGCCTGCCCTCAAGCTCGCCCTCACGCTTGCCATCCTCATGAGCCTGCTTGCGAATGGGGCCAAAGACTCCGCCAAAGTACGTCATATCACCCTCATGCAACCGACAGGTGCGCTCGCCTAGCTCAACACGTCTTCTAGCTTGTCGCGGTTGATGATGTTGATCAGCCAGCGGTCGATCGTTTCCATGGGGGCCGCGTCGATGCGTTTTCTGATCTGCTCGGGAAGGTCCCCAAACTTTGCGGCAAGCATTTGGTACAATGCCTGGGCCTTGCCCTCGATCTTGCCCTCACGCTTGCCATCCTCATGAGCCTGTTTGCGAATGGGGCCAAAGACTCCGCCAAAGTACGTCATATCACCCTCCTTCTTACCACTATTTAAAACCTCTCTGAGCTCGGTGTCAAGTTCGCGCGGGAGCACCATGACCCAGTCGATAAAGTTGAGTACCGCTTCCGTTTCGATCCGGCTACGCCCATAGGTCAGGGCCAGGCGCATGTATTCGCGTTTCCAGTGACTGCGATCCTGCTTCTTGCGCTTGGTGCGGGCCGACTTCAAGTGCGCGGCGATCACCAGTGCAAAAGGGTTGCCCGTGGCGATCAGTTCATCCAGCTTCGGTTCTAAGTCCAGCAGTTTGATAACCGGGAAGCAAAAGCTGAGCTTGGTGCCAAACACGCCGCTTTCATGGCTGCTTGGCCGCCAGGAGGCATTGAGATCGCTGAGAATCGCCAGGCTGGTAACTTTGTAGGTGTCGCGGTATGCGCCTTCGAGAATGTGATAGTACACGTACATCCGGTAGCAGAAGCCCTTCTCGGCCCGATCCTGCACCTCCAGGTGCAGCATCAGCAGGAACTTGGATTCGTCTTTTAGCTGGAGTCGGATCAGCTTGTCGACAAAGCGCTGGTCCATCTGCTCCATCCCAGTGATCCTGGGCAACTCCTTGTCCATGAACACCGGCGGGACCGACCAATCCACCGCTTCCCACAGCTCGGGGTACAGCAGCTGCAACATGGGCGATAACAGCTCCTCAATCGCAAACTTCCAGGCGCTGTCGTAGTCGATGGCCATGCGTCCTCCTCAAGGGCCAATCGGCCCAGACAATGGGATCCAGCGGGATGTGCACGCCAATGGTACCAGATCACCCGCCTTCGCTCCCACAGACAAAACAAAGGAGCATCCGCATGTTTTCCCGCCCTGTGGTAGAATTGCCGACAGACCTCAGACACTGTGCATACCATTTAGCACCGCGCGAAGCAATTTTCACGCTATGTATCATAGGTCCTCTACCAAGGAGCACTGCCATGACCGCGAGAATCACCCGAATCGCGCCGCGAGCACTAACCGCAATGATCGCGTTGCTGCTGATGCAGGCGCGCCTCCACCGACTTGCCTTGGTGGCAGGGAACACGTCTGCTGCGCGGAGCCGATACAAGCAAGGTAAGCCGTGGTATGCTTGGGAGGTTGCAAAGCCCTTTCCCCCTGGGACACTTCATTAAGATAAGGTGCTTATGAACCAAGGCGACGACAACGTCCTTTCCACGAGACAACACCCGCGCTGCTCGGGTCGGGGTGATCGACGCCTCGGCACGCCCTTCGGGCAGGGCGCATGATCGTCTGGAGCCTGGCCGGGCTGGACCCCAGCGGCGGTGCCGGACTGGCCGCCGACCTGCGCGCCTTCGAGGCCCTGGGCGTGCACGGCTGCGCCATCGCCTGCGCCCTGACCGCTCAGAACAGCGCCGCCGTGACCGCCGTCGAGGCGCCCAGCGCGGCCCTGGTCCGCGCCCAGATCCAGGCACTGGCGGCCGAGTTCCCAGCCTCCGCCTTCAAGACCGGCATGCTGGCCTCCGCCGAGCTGGTCGCGGTCGTCGCCGCCGAACTGGAGCGGCTGAAGGGCCCGCTGGTCTGCGATCCCGTCCTAGCCGCCAGCAGCGGCAGGGTGCTCATGGACACTTCGACCCGCGCCGCCCTGGTCGCGCGGCTGTTCCCGCGGGTCGACCTGCTGACGCCGAACCTGATCGAAGTCGAGGCCCTGACCGGGATCGCCGCCCACGACGAGGCTGGCACCGCCCGCGCTGCGGCGGCGCTGCGGGCCTTGGGTCCCCATGCCGTGCTGATCAAGGGCGGTCACAGCCAGGGCGATGAAGCCCGCGATTTCTTCAGCGACGGCCAAACCAGTTTCTGGTTGACCAGCCCGCGCCATCGAGGCGTCGAGGCCCGCGGCACGGGCTGCACTCTGGCCGCGGCAATCGCGGCCCTGCTCGCCCGTGGCGAACACCTGGCGGACGCCGTCGTCCTGGCCAAGGGCTACCTCAACCGCGCGCTCCACAAGGCGCCCGACCGTGGTCTCGCTCCGCGCCTGCTCGGCAGGGCTGGCCTGCCCAACGACATCGACCAGTTTCCCCTGCGCTATGGGCCCAGCGCGACGGTGGGCAGCGCCCCAGCCTGCCCGCCGATCGAAGACGGCGCGATTGGTTTTTACCCGATCCTCGACAGTCTCGACTGGCTGCGCCGCATGCTGCCACAGGGCTTGCGAACGGTTCAATTCAGGGTCAAGCACCTTGCCGGCGCTGCGCTCGAACGGGAACTGGCCGAGGCCATCGCCCTGTGTCGCGCCCACGGTTGCCGGTTATTCATCAACGACCACTGGCGCGAGGCCATCCAGCTCGGCGCCTACGGCGTCCACCTGGGCCAGGAAGACCTCGACCAGGCCGATGTCGGCGCCATCGCCGCCGCCGGCCTGCGCCTCGGCCTGAGCACCCACGGCGCCGCCGAGGTGGCGCGGGCGCTCGCCTATCGACCGTCCTATCTCGCCGTCGGACCGGTCTTCCCGACCACCAGCAAACAGGTCGAGGCCCGCCCGCGCGGACTTGACAACCTCGCCTTCTGGTGCGCGCTCCTGCCCCTGCCTGTCGTCGCCATCGGCGGCATCGCCTTGGACCGTGCCGACGCGGTGCGCCGCGCCGGCGCCTCGGGCTGTGCCGTGATCTCGGCCCTGACCGCCGCCGCCGATCCCGAGGCCGCCTGTCGCGCCTGGCTGCAATGCTTTCCAGCTTCCGCGTAACTTATGCGGAGCGAGGACACAAGCGCAGCAACGCTGGAATATTCGATTAAAGTAGAATGTCGCTCGGCCGATGAGATGGGTACGCGTGAAGTTTTTTTGTAGCGACCTTAAAAACTCTCGCTCGGACTTCACGGCAGTGAGGGCCAGAAAAAAATGAGGGAGAATCGTTTGCCCACTCTTTCGAAGCGCGGTAAAGCCGTGAGCTTTGTAGAACTTTGCGAGCGTTTCCAAACGCAGGCCTCATTTTTTTGGAGCTGCGAAATCCGGTCGGATGTAATAAAATTGACTGAATCACCATGGCCCTTACCCGTGTCCGACCTTCGCGGATTGAACAAACCATCCATTGATGTCTCAGGGAGTACACCTATGAAGAAAAGCAAGGGGATCGCAAAAACCGTCTTGGTGGCGATGATGTTCCTGGGCGTGTTCGCCACGCCTTCGTTCGCGCAGTCACCGCCGCCCGAGCTTCAGGCCGCGCTCTTCACCAAATTGCTGGCCTATTACACGAACCTCGGCGACGCGCCCTTCATCATCCATGTCGTTGGCGCCCCCGAAGTCGCCGCCGCCCTGCGCAAGAGCAAGGGCGCCGCAGTCGGCAAGGCAACCCTCCAAGACGTAAGCGAAGGTGATGGCCCGCCCACCAATGGCGCCAAAGTGATCTATGTCGGCAAGTCGGCCAAGGCCGTCACCGCTTACTCTTACGCCAACCACGTCTTGACGATCACCGGCGACGAGAAACTCGTCAGCGAGGGTGTGACGCTGGGTGTCAAGATCGAAGCAGGCAAGCCGAAAATCTTGCTCAATCTGTCGGCCACCAAGGCGGAGGACATCAACTGGAACCCCGCCATCCTCAAGGTTGCCTCCACGATTGATTAGAGGACCGCGCGATCTGCGGCGGATCCGCAGCGCGGGTCATGACCCGAGCCGCTGTCTGGCGCGCTCGGGCAGCCCAGACTCGGATTTGTCGCAAAAGCGCTCAGAACCTGCATTCAGCCCTAATCTTTCTCGGGTAAACGCCGAAATAACCATCGGAACCCGGCTTCCATCAAGGGCATTCAGCCCAACCCCGCAACCCACGCGCATGTTCCGCTTCATTGCCACGGAACCCGTCCGGAAGGAATGACACATGAATCTCTCTTCGATCAAGGTACGGATCCTCTCCCTCGTCGTCATCATGAGCATCCTGCTCTTCGCCATCGTCCTCATTCTTGCCCACAACGCCAAGAAGCTGGGTGAGGACACCTTCACGACCGGGACAACCTTCCTGAACAGCGTCCTGCTCGAAAACCTCAAGGGCTGTATGGAGGCCTATTCGCTGCTGACCGATGACTCCCAGCTCAAGGATGCGATCGGCGACATCGAGAACCTCCAAAAGCCCGCTGCGATTGATGGCGAGAGCAAGGAAGAGGCCAAGGCCCGGGCCGAAGAGGCCGCCAGGATGGCGCTGGTCACCTGTGTCGACGTCTTCGACAACAGCGGCAACTTCGTCCACGGCCTGCCCCAGAACGGCAAGGAACGGACCAAGGAGGCCGCCGGCGGCGCGCCCGACCTGACGACCATGAGCGAAGAGGACAAAGCGCGCGGCTTCACGATCAAACCCCAGAAGGAGAGCCTGATTGTCGAGGGCGACCTCGGCGGCAATGGCCGCGTCCGTCTGGTCTATTCCAAGGCTGCCTTCCTCAGCCACGCCGCCGACAACTTCAGAAACAGCTTGATGTTCGGTGTTGTCGCGCTGATTATCGGCATCCTCATCGGCCTGGTGGTCATCTCCCAGATCATGCGCAGCGTCCGCACCATGAACGCCATCATCAAGGACATCGCCGAGGGCGAGGGCGACCTGACCAAGCGCGTGCCCATCCGCAGCAAGGACGAGCTGGCCGAAATGGCCGGCTGGCTCAACATGTTCCTCAACAAACTCCAGGCCACCGTCCGCGATATCAGTCAGAACGCCAACATCCTCAGCATCTCCGCCGAGGAGCTGACCAACGTCTCCCAGGGCATGGCCTCCGCTTCCGAGGACATGAGCCAACGCACCGTGCAGGTGGCCCGCAGCACCGAGGAAATGACCACCAACATCCAGGGTGTGGCTGCCTCCGCCGAGGACGCCACCACCAACGTCAACTCCGTCTCCTCCGCCGTCGAGGAAATGAGCACGACCCTCAACCAGATCTCCCAGACCGCGACCCAGGTCAGTGAAAACACCAACACCATCGCCGTCGCCCTTGAGCAGATGAGCGCGACCATCAACGAGGTCACCAAGAACACCGAACACGCCGCCAACGTCTCGCGCTCCGCCGCCGAAAAAGCCAAGTCCACCCAGGGCTTGATGCGCAAACTGGGCGAGAGCGCCTCGTCCGTCGGCAAGGTCGTCCAAGTCATCGACGAGATCGCCGAGAAGACCAACCTGCTCGCGCTCAACGCCTCGATCGAGGCCGCCCGTGCCGGTGACGCTGGCAAGGGCTTCAACGTCGTCGCCAACGAGGTCAAGGAACTCTCCAAGCAGACCGCCGAGGCTACCCAGAATATTGTCAGCCAAATCAACGAGATGCAGACCGTGACCCAGACCTCGATCGAGGCCATCCACGAGATCACCGAGGTCATCAACGAGCTCAACAGCGTCAACTTGACCATCGCCGGCGCCGTCGAGGAACAATCCGTCACCACCAACGAGGTCTCGCAAACTACCGCCGACGCCGCCAGCTCGCTGGAGGAAGTCTCCCGCAACGTCAGCGAGGTCAGCCGCGCCGCCAACGACATCGCCGGCAATTCCGGCGCCATGTCCAACCTCATTCAGGGCATCTCCAAGCAGGCCAACAACACCGCTCGCGGCGCCGGTCAGGTGGCCGCCGGCAGTGGTGGCCTGCGCGACACCGTAACCAATGTATCCAAGGGTTCGCAAAAGGTTTACGACAAAGCCACCGATCTTGCGAAACTTGCCACCGAACTGCAAAAACTCACCAGTCAGTTCAAGGTTTAAGCCGGACAAAGCCTCATTCTAACGTCGCTTTCCAACTTTTTTACAAAGAACCCCACCATCGGTGGGGTTTTTTTTGGCTAAACCTCGCCCTTTGGATTAAGATAGACCCAGGCTCCCCGACCATCGCGGATGCGCTGAGGTCGGCTGGTATCTGTGTGTTTGGTCGGACCTCGATTTATTTGAAGTGGGTGTGTCTTGTCCGTGCTCGCACGTAAAAAACCTCAGGAATTCGTCTCTCAAAAATTGCAGCACATTCTGCAAACCGCCTGCGCTCGTGGGGTGCTGGCCAAGATCTCATGTGATGATTTGAAGTTCAACGGCGCCTTTCTCGGCTGTGACGATCAGGGCCTAGTCATCGATAACCGCCTGATCCACCTGGACGATGTGCGCCGCCTGCGCAACCGCACCCTGCAACTGTATTTCCCCTTTCGCAAGACCCTGCTCAAGTGCCTCGTGCGCTTCGTCGGTCTGACGACTTTCAAGGGTATCCGCGCCCTGCGCCTGACCCTGCCCGAGGTTCTCGTCACCGACGAGAAACGCGGCGTCAAGCGCGTCCGCAACCTGCCCTCCGATTGTGAGCTGACCTTCCACAGCGCCGATCTGCACATCTTCCACGGCCGCATCATCGACGCCTCGCCTTCGGGTTTTGCGCTCTACCTGCCCGAAACCACCGCCAACGACGACGTGTACCTGGTCAAGACCCATCGCTTTCAGGCCGATGCCGTGCTCGACCAGCAACTCAAGCTCAGCTTCCAGATCGAGGTCCGCCACGTCAATCCCCTGCCCAAGATCGGCACTGCACCGGGCGCCCATCGGGTCGGCGTGAAAATCGTCAAGCTTGCGCCCGAGGCTCAGAACCGCCTCAACAACTGGCTGCTGCAGTGCAATATGCGCGATCCCGAGCTCGAGGCACCGGCCGACACGAGCCCGCAGACCGCCGCCACCAAACCCGCCGCGCGGACCGGCGACGTGCTCGTGATCGGGCCCGACCGCAGTGAACTCGACTTTTGGTTCCAATGCCTTGGCCGCAAATACGAAGTCATCACCTCCGACGACAATATCGCCAATATCCGCGATGCCCTCAACACCAACCCTTCTCTGCTGCTGGTCTACCTGGACGCGCAGAACCCCGAGCGCGCCTCGTTCACCCGCAAGTTCTGCAGTACCCTCAACAATCGCTACCCGATCCTCTTCTTTGCGCGCGAAGCGGACGAAAAGAAACAGGCGACGCTCATGGGCCAAGTGGCCAACCATGGCTTCATCGACATCAGCGAGCGCAAGATCGTGACCTGGTTCCGCACCGTCGACGAAGTCATTGGCAAGATGAACGGCTAGCGCCCGGAGGTGGCCATGATCCCAGGCAAGGTCCTGAGAATCGCCCTGGTCGGCGTCAACCAGACACCGCTCGACTGGCGCGGTAACTACGCCCGCTTGATCGAAGGGCACGCTCGCGCCGCCGCCGAGGGCGCCCGCCTGATCTGCTTTCCCGAACTGGCGATTTCCGGCTACGGCTGCGAGGACAGTTTCTTCCACCCGGACGTGGCGCGCCGCTCCCTGGCGCTGGCCAAGCGCCTTGCGGCGGCATGCCCGAATCAGGTCGTGCTCGTCGGCCTACCTTTCGACTTCCAGGGCAAGCGCTATAACGGCGTGGCCCTCCTTGCCGGCGGTCGTATCCGCGCCATCACCCTCAAGAGCCACCTGGCCCGCGACGGCATCCACTACGAGCCGCGCTGGTTCAACCCCTGGCCGGCTGGTCAGCAGGCGGAGGTCGAGCTCGACGGCGAGACGATCCCGCTCGGTACGCTCACCTTCCACTGCGACGGCCTGTCATTCGCCCTGGAGATCTGCGAGGACGCCTGGGTTTCGCCCCAGGAGCGGCCCTGCCGCTTCCTGCGCGAGGCCGCCTGGATCTTCAACTGCTCCGCCAGCCACTTCAGCATGGGCAAGGCCGATATCCGCGAGTCGCTGGTGCGCGAGTCCAGCCGCATGTTCGGCGTCGGCTACGCCTACTGCAATCTCGTCGGCTGCGAGTCTGGCCGCGCCATCTACGACGGCGAGCAGCTGATCGCCGAACACGGCGAGATCGTCAACCGCAGCAAGCGCCTCTACCTCGACGACGTCCTGACCCTGCCCCACGACATCCACTTCCAGCCGCGCGAACCGCTGGCCCGCCAGGTCGTGCTGTCCGTGCCGCCCGCACCCACCGCTCAGCCGTTGCAGAAACCCAACCACCGCCGCGCCATCCTCGACGTCGAGGAAGAGATGGCGCGCGCGGCTTCACTGGCGCTGCTGGACTACATGCGCAAGAGCCGCGCCCGCGGCTTCACCCTGTCGCTCTCCGGCGGCGTCGACAGCGCCACCGTCGCCGTTCTCGTCGCCATCACCGCCCGGCGCCTGCTCGAGGAGCTGGAGCCGAGCGAGCGCGCGCTCAAGTTGGCCCATATGCCCGAGCTCGACTGGAGCCGGCTCGACGCCCGCGCGCTGGTCGGCAAGCTGCTGACCACCGTCTACCAGCCGACCCGCAACTCGGGCCAGGTCACCCGTGAAGCTGCGGCCACCCTGGCGGAAGCGATCGGTGCCCGCCACCTCGAGCTGGACGTCGACCCCATGGTCGAGGGCTACAAACGCGCAGTCAGTGCCGCCATCGGCCGCGAGCTGTCATGGGAGCGCGACGATGTCGCCCTCCAGAACATCCAAGCTCGCAGTCGCGGACCCAGCGTCTGGATGCTGGCCAACCTCGAGGGCAGCCTGCTGCTGAGCACCTCCAACCGCTCCGAAGTGGCCGTTGGCTACGCCACCATGGACGGCGACACCTGTGGCGGCCTGGCCCCCATCGCCGGCGTCGAGAAAACCTTCCTGCGCCACTGGCTGAGCGTGATGGAGACCACCGGCCTGCCCGGCATTCCCGCCATCCCGGCCCTGGCCCTGGTCAATCACCAGGCGCCCACCGCCGAGCTGCGACCCCAGGATGCCAGCCAGACCGACGAGGCCGACCTCATGCCCTACAATGTCCTCGACGCCTTGGAAGCGGCTCTGATCGCCCAGCGCCGCACCCCGCTCGAGGCCTTCCAGGCGATCGTCGACCGCTTCGGCCACCAGCACCCGCGCGCCACCCTGCACTTCTGGACCAAGCGCTTTTGTCGGCTGTTCGCCACCAACCAGTGGAAGCGCGAGCGCTACGCCCCCGCCTTCCACCTGGACGACCGCAACCTCGACCCCAAGACCTGGGCCCGCTACCCGATCCTCAGCGGCGCCTTCGAGCAGGAGCTGGCCGAACTCGACGCCGAACTCGCCAACGCGTCCGCCGAGTAAACGCGCCTCAGCGCCTACTTCCTGTAGCAACCGTCGATGGCCTAGCCGGTCCGACGCGAGTCCTGTACAATATGGCGGGTCGCCGAGCCAGATTGGCCGGTGCGTCGGCCATTTCGCGAGTACTTATCGCTTGCGTGCCGGCTTCCGACTTGCACCGCCGGCTCGCAGCGATTGGCACGCCGCTTGCCCCAAACGGGCGCGGTTCAGCCGCGATTGGAGGAACTCATGAAAAAATTTGCGATGGTCCTGATCTTCGCCCTGCTCGCCGCCAGCGGCTTTGCCCAGGATACCAAGATCGCCGTGATCGACATCGAGCGGGTCGTGGCCACCAGCGAACCCGGGAAAAAAATGCAGGCCGAGATGAATGCCTTCCTGGAAAAGACCCGGGCAGCGATCACCGCCCTCGAGGCCGAAGCCCAGAAGCTGCAGGCCCAGCTCAGCGACCCCAAGCTCACCCCCCAGGCCGCTGCCGACCTCAAGCGCCAGTTGGAGGACAAGTCCCTCGATCTCAAGCGCATGCGCGAGGACAAGACCGCCGAAGCCAAGGCCCTCGAAGCCGAGAACCTGCAAAGGATCGAGAAGGCGCTGGTGCCTGTGATGGAAAAAATCACCAAGGACAATGGCTACCAGATGCTGCTCAACGCCCGTATGGAAGAGCTGGCCTGGGCCGACACCTCGCTCGACATCACCGACAAGGTGATCGAAGCGTTCAACAAGGCCAAGTAAGTGCCACCGTGACCCTTGCCGCGGTAGCCAGATCGGAACGGGCTCGCGAGGCGAGCCCGTTCTGGATCCTTACTTGAGCAGGTCTTTGACGACTTCGCGCTCGGCTTTCAGTTCGTCGAGCGTGATCTTGATTTTGCCCTGAGCAAACGCGTTGAGTTCCAGGCCCTGGACAATTTCATAGGCGCCATTTTCGCGGGTGCGCAGCGGGAAGCTGAACATCAGGCCTTCGTCCACCCCGTAGGAACCATCGGAAGGCACGGCGGCACTGTACCAGTTGCCGTCTTCCGTCGGCGTGATCAGATTGTGGACGTGGTCGATGATCGAGTTGGCCGCGGAGGCCGCGCTGGACAGTCCGCGGGCTGCGATGATCGCCGCGCCACGCTTCTGCACCACGCTGATGAACTCGCCCTGCAGCCAAGCGTGATCCTCAATGACTTCCGTGACCGGTTTGCCGTTGATGGTCGCATTGTAGAAGTCGGGGTACTGGGTAGCCGAGTGGTTGCCCCAGATCGTCATTTTCTTGACTGCGGACACCGAGGTGCCAGCTTTCTGGGCCAGCTGTGCGATCGCGCGGTTGTGGTCGAGCATCGTCATCGCCGAGAAGCGGTTGGCCGGCAGGCCCTCGCTGTTACTGGCGGCGATCAGCGCATTGGTATTGCAGGGGTTACCCACGACCATGGCGCGCACATCGGCCGCGCCCCGCGCCAGTGCGCGGCCCTGGCCGGTGAAGATCGGGCCGTTTTCGCGGATCAGATCGTTGCGCTCCATACCCGGACCGCGGGGTTTGGCGCCGACCATCAGCGCCCAATTGATGCCTTCGAATGCTTTGTTGGGATCGGAGTTCAGCTCGATGCCGGCCAGGGTCTCATAGGCACAGTCATCCAACTCCATCGCCACTCCCTCGACGGCCTTCATGGCGGGGGGGATCTCCAGCAGACTCAGCACGACCTTGGTTTGCGGTCCGAACAGTTCGCCCGAGGCGATGCGGAACAACAGGCTGTAGCCGATTTGACCGGCGGCGCCTGTCACGGCAACTTTCACGGTTTGGGACATGACATTCTCCTTGCGAATCTTCCCAGCACGGTTATTTACTTGGCGCGGCGCGCCTTCACGCGGGCCGCGCGACCGACTATTATTGCCTTTCGGCCAAGATTTTACCACCGCTTATCGGCAGTTTGAGTAAAATGACGACTACGGCCCATCCCCCTCGTTCCGTGCTGGAGACCGCTTGCAAGAGCATCAATTTTTCAAGAAAAAGCAGCTGCTGATCGAGCGCGATGCCCTCCTCGAAGAGATTGGCCAAAAGGTCTTCGAGACCGAGCTTCCCAGCGAATTCGCCAACCTGCCCAAAGAATTTCGCGGCATGGATATCGTCCTGCGCAAGCTCAAGGAGCGCGCCCGCCTGTTCCGCGAGGAGCGCGACCGCACGATCCTCGACCTGCGCGAAGTCCAGGACGAGATGGCGCGTGTCGAAAAGGAATACAAGCGCGACATCGAGCCCATGCGCAAGGATTGCGACGCCATGGCGCTCAAGCTCAGCTACCAGCCCGGCGTCGCCCAACCAAGCTCGGTCGGGGACGCCGAACTAGGCCAGCGCTACCACGAGACGCGCGCATCCTTCGAGGTCCTGCAAAAGGCCCATCAGGAGCGCTGGAACCACCTGCTCGAGCGCTGCGAGCCGCTGGAACGCCATATCTACCGCCTCGAAAACGCGATTTTCGAAGCGCAGGAGGAAATGGCCGGTCTCGGCTCTACCCGTTCCATGCGCTTGCGCGACCTCGGCTCCTGGCACTATCGCCGCCAGCCCAAGGACCCCCTCTTCCGCGAGAAATTCGACCAGCTCAAACGCCTGCGCCAAGACTTGATCGAGTTCAAGGATACCGACCCCCACCATCGCGGCGAGTCCAGCGACGCGCCACGAAAGCTCGCCCGCAAGCGCGAAAAGCCGCCCTGGGTCTGGCCGGCCCTATTAATCTGCGTTTTTGCCCTGGTCGGTTACACGTTCCGAACCGAGTACAGCGACGATGATTTGTCCTTCGCCTGGATCGCCGACTCTTTCCTTGAACAGGAGGCCGGCTACCGCGCTTTCGGCGATTTCAGCCTGCCAGGCTCGCCCGCCAAGGGTCTCCATTTGCCCGAGCTCGAGAAGATACCCGGCGGTGACACCATCTTCCGCGCCATGCGCAGCGAGGACATCGCCCAGCTGCTCGAGGGCCGCAAGGAGCCCAACGGCGAGCTGCTCTACCTGGGCGTAAAGTTCCGCCGCCCGCCTGTGCGCTTCGGCCTGCGCCTCAATAGCGCCGGCTGGCGCAACCAGTCCTCGATCCTCGACCGCCGAGCACTCGGCAAAGGCGGCTGGATCTGGCTGATGCTCAACGAGCGCGCGTTCTTCCTACTGCGTGAGGGCGACCAGCAGAGCTTTATCGCCCACGCCAAAGGCGCCCGCGACAGCCAGCTGTTCTTGGCCAGTCCGATGCCGCCGATCGGCACCGCGCGGCCCCTACTGCAAGGCTACGACCACTTTCGCCTGGAAATGGGTCCGACCGAGTTCCGCCTCGACTTCTTCGCACCTGACCGGCCCGTAGATCTCTACGCCCGCCAGGAGCTCCTCGATCAGCTGACCCCGCAGAGCGATGACCCCGTGGTTCGGGCGATTGATGAGCATTCCTTTCACCTCACTGGCCCGCGCGCGTTTCTGGAGGGCGTGGCCCTGAACCCGCAAGCCCTGACCGCCAAAGTGACCACCTACTTGGACACCTACCTGCAGGCCATCCCCACCAGCCCCATGGTTCTGGATAACCGCGGTAACGATCTCACCGGCACGGGCGACCACCTGCAGGTCTATGCCGGCGCCGAGCTGCCACGCCTGCGCGCCAACCTGACCCTGTCGGGCCAGCTGCGGGACATGGCCTATCACCAGCGCAGCGAAACTTTGCTGGCGCTAATCGACGGTCATCTCCTGTGCTACCAGCAGACCGAAAAGGGGCTCGCCTATCTCGATCGCATGGAGGTAGGCGGCGCGAGCCTGGTGCCCGCAGACTTCGCCCCGACACGTCTGTTGATCTCGCCCGACGAGCAGTTTGCCGTCCTCCTGGAGCAGGGCCGGCGCGAGCAGGCCAAGGCGCGCATGCTCTTGATCGCCCTTGAAAACCTCGAACCCCGCTCGCTCGAGCTACTTGGCGATGCGCGCAACTGGGAGGCCGCCTGCTGGGACCCGCAAGGCCGTCAGCTCTACCTCAGCTACCGCAAGGAGCGGGTCGGCAATGAGGGCCACGTGGTCGCCGTCTTCCGCCTCGAACAGGACCACCTGGTCCAGACCCACCTGGTCGACCTGGGCATCGGCCCGGCACGCACGCTCCTACCCGATTTGGTCATGCACCCGTCATCCGGGACGCTCTATTTGACCTCTTGGCCGACCGAGCAGGTGCTGCGCTGCGATCCTGCCCAGGAGGGCCGTGGCCACACGCAGGTCCTCGAGCTGCACCAGCGCATTGGCGGTCACGACGCCATCGCCATTCGCGGTCCGGGCCTGGCCCTCAGTCGCGATGGTCGCTACGCGCTGGTGGCCGTCACCGAAGAAGAGGCCGTGAGCGAGCGCCGCAAGATCCTCAACCTCGTCGAGCTTGGCGCGGTTCGCTTGACCAGCCTGGACACCACTGACCCGGGCTTCATCGTCAGCTCGATCTGGCGCCAGCCGCTGACGGACCGTTTCTGGGTCTTGGGCGAGAATTCGGGTCAGCTGAGGGTCGTCGAGATCGTCGAGAGCAAGCTTCTCGAGCGCACGTTGCGCCCCTTGGGCGGACTGTTGCCGCAGCACATCTGTTCCGATGCCCACGGCCGCACGATCTTCGTGGCGGGCAGTTCACGGAACTGAGACCGCCGCGGGTGTGCCCTCTACGACAGACTCGTTAGGCTGCAAAAAGGGACCCACATAGGTATAATGAGCTGAAGCGGCACAACCGCCACAACCAAAGGCCCTTTGGATCACGACTCTCATGAATATTGAAACCCTTTCAGTAACGAACTTCAAGATTTTCGACCGTGAAGTTATGGTTCAATTTAAAGACCAGACTTTGGATGAGGTGAGAAGTCGTTTTTTGGTGCTGGGGGACAATGCTAGCGGGAAAACGAGCCTACTCCAGGCGATTGCCCTTCCATTAGCCCTTGCGACCGGGCAAATCCGCTCGATTGACAAGTTCGATTGGGTTGGATTTGTCCACGGCCGGTATGCTAAGTGGGGTGATCCAACCATCCAGCTTGTTGCCAATTTCACAGACGATGAAATAGAAGCCACTCAGCTGGTCGCCGGTATCTGGGGCAAATCCTTCGGCGATTCAGGTTGGGTACGTCCAGGGACCGCGCGTCAGGTTCGACTCACCTTGAAGGGCGGCGTGTGTGAAGCGGAATCGCCAGCGTTGAAGTTCCAATTTCGCGGTCGCTACTACGCATCCGCGCTGCTCAGAGCGGGACTTCTAGAAGACCGAGCGATCTTTGAACGGCTACCCGGCGTTTTCTGGTTTGACCAATACAGAAGCCTGGAGTCGACCCAACGCCCTGGCGATTGGGAGGATGATGACCAGGAGGGTCGCGCGAACTTCGAGGTGGGCGTTGCAAGGTTGCGAGAGCACCTGATTGGCTGGCAACTTCTGCAACAAAGTAGAAACCTCCAATACGATTTTCTCAGCGAGCTTGAACAACATTACAAAAAATTTTTCCCAACCCACTCGTTTGCAGGAATCGAACCCAGACCGGACAGTCGGAACAGAGGCCGCGATGATTTTTACTTCTTGCTGGACGATGGAAAGCGAACCTACGACATCGCCGAGATGAGTGCCGGGGAACAGGCTGTTTTCCCGATTCTCTACGAGTTTGTCAGGAAGCGGATCGCTCATTCGGTCGTGCTCATCGACGAGATCGATTTGTTCCTTCACCCACCTCTGGCCCAGGAGTTCCTCGTCTCGCTCCCCAAGCTGGGCCCAACCTGCCAGTTCATCTTTTCAACCCATGCCAGGCATGTTAGTTCCTTGATGGACCAAAATCAGATCTTTCGTTTGCCTGGGGGCAAACTATGCCTGTGACCACCTTGTATTGCGAGGGCGGCCCGGTGGACCCCCCCGATCAACGCGTTATCCGAAAAATCTTGGCCGAATTGCAGGTACTCGTCGAACCTGTTGGCGGAAAAGGTGAGTTGAAGAACTTCCTCACCGTTTTGAGGCGAGAGGGCATTTCTTGGGGCCGAGGATATTATGGCTTGAGAGATCGCGATTTCGACGATCAACTCGTGGTGGCAACGTCATCGCCACAGCCATGGCTCGAGCGGGTGGACAACAGAGAGTGCCTGCTTGGTTGGAAGTGGGCTCGAAATTCGTTGGAAAACTATTTGATAGACCCTGCCGTTGTTTCAAGAGCACTGAACTGGTCACCTGAGACGACTGCGTCCTACGCGGCATTGCTCCTAAGCACTGCGAACACTTTGACGCACTACACGGCTGCGCGCTACATTCTTACTGACCTGCGCAATGATTACAGAATAACACTGCCTAACTGTTGGGGAGAAAGAAGCGGACTGGACGGCCATCCGATGCCGCAGGAGATGAGTCAAACGGATTGTGAGCAAGGGATAGCTGAAACGCTCGTCGCTGCAAGCCCGTCCCGGCCATCGGCAAAGTCGATGAAAAAGCGATATGATGCCATTGATGATTCTTGCCAACCTGGTGGTAAACGCCACGCCGAATTCCTTACCTATTTCTCCGGAAAGGATCTTTTAGTGGGCATGGAGCGGATGGAGCCGGGCTTGAAAGCGTTCAAATTCAATACAGCGGCGCACTTTCGCAATATCCTTCTCCTCAAGATCCAAGACAGCCATGAAAACGTCTGGGAATGGTTGGAGGAATGGACTGCATTACGGGTGCGGGTTCAGCAAATTCCTTGAATCCCTTGCTGCCGACGGGTGAGGTGGTGCACCAAACCGGCACCACCACCCGCCTCAGAGGAAAATCCCGCCCGAGACTTCGATGCGTTGACCGTTGACCCAGCGGTTCTCGTCGCCGAGCAGGGAGGCGATCATGCCGCCGATATCCTCCGGCAGGCCGACCCTACCCAGAGCGGTGGACGAAGCGATCATGGCGTTGACCTGGCTATTGTCACGCACCAGGCCGCCGCCAAAATCGGTCTCGATCGCGCCGGGCGCCACCGTATTGACCCGAATGCGCCGCTCGCCCAGCTCCTTGGCAAGGTAGCGAGTCAGAACTTCGACCCCGCCTTTCATCGCCGCATAGGCGGCGTAGCCAGGCAGTGAAAATCGGGCCAAACCACTGGATATGTTGACGATGCTGGCGCCATCTACGAGGAGCGGCACAACCGCTTGGGTCAGGAAGAACACGCCTTTGAGGTGGATATCGACCATCTGGTCGAACTGTGCTTCAGTTGTTTCGGCAAAGGCGGCATGGACCCCGCTGCCGGCATTGTTGACCAGGTAATCGAGGCCCTGGACGTCCCAGCGCGCCAACAGCTGGCGCAGCTCCGCGATAAAATTAGGGAATTGATCGCAGCGGCTGATGTCCAACTGAAGGGCCGCGGCTCTTCGACCGCCTGATTCCAGCTGGGCCACGACGGCCAAAGCATCTTCCTGACGGTGCTGATAGGTGATCACCACGTCCACGCCGCGTTCGGCCAAGCTCAGGGCCGTCTGGCGGCCCAAACCTCTGCTGCCGCCGGTAACCAATGCAAGTCGCTCCATGTCTGCCTCCTTGGATGCGCGGCCAGGCCGCGTCGGCGGGGAGCGTCGGGCTCCGCGCCGTTGAAGCTCACTATAAACCGAGTGATTGATAGGATAAACTGGCATAAAATGAAAACACTGTCCAGCAATCTCAAACAATGGAGGGGTAGATGGATCGAACGGAGGCGATGCGCATCTTCGTGAACGTGGCCGAGCTGGCCAGCTTCTCCGGCGCGGCGCAGGTGTTGAATTTGCCTAAGTCAACGATCACGGCGGGCGTGCAGCAGTTGGAACAAGAACTAGGTGCGCGCCTGCTGCAGCGCACGACGCGGCGGGTGCAGCTGACCCAGGAGGGCCAGATCTGCCTGGAGCGCTGCCAGGAGCTGTTGAAGGCGCTGGGCGAGCTGGACAGCATGTTTCGCCAGGAGGCTGAGTTGACCGGCAGGCTGCGGGTCGACCTCTCGATCGGCATGGCCAAGAACATGGTCGTGCCGCGCTTGCCGGAGTTCCTCGAACGCCACCCGCGCCTGCGCTTGGAACTGGGCAGCACCGACCGCCAAGTCGATTTGATCCAGGAGGGCTACGACTGTGTCGTCAGGGTCGGGGTCCTGCCCGAGTCCGGCGTGATCGCCCGCAGGCTCGGCAGTTTCCAGGTGGTCACTTGCGCCAGCCCCGACTACCTGGCCCGACACGGCACGCCCAAATCGCCCACCGAGCTGGCGGACCACCGCCTGATCCACTACGTCCAGCATCTGGGCAGCGGCTCATGCAGCTTCGAATGGCGCGACCCCAGCGATGGCCAAAGCCACGAAATGACCCTGACCGGCGCGCTGACCGTCAACAACTCCGAAACCTACCTGGCCGCCTGCCTTGCCGGTCTGGGCCTGATCCAAGTCCCGTCCTACGGCGTCCGCGCCGAGCTTGACACCGGCGCACTGGTCGAAATTCTGGCCGACTACCGCCCCGAGCCGATGCCGGTCACCCTGCTCTTCCCCAGCCGCCACCTGCCCCGCAGAGTCCAAGTCTTCGCCGCCTGGCTGGAAGGCATCATCGGCCCGCAGTTGCGCCCGAGGACTGGCTAGCGTTCGCCTGCTCAGTCGCTGACGTCCTCCTGCTCCGACGCGACACGGCGGGGGCGGGGGCGGCGCTTTTTTAGGTTGGACTTGAGTTCGCCGCGGATGGTTTGTTCGATGACCCGCTTGAGGCGCGTGGCGGTCTCGCGCCAGCCGGTGGCGGTGCTTTGGCGCAAGGCCTGGAAGGCGGGAGCCTCGGCGATGCCGAGGTCGCGCAGCATCAGGCGGGTCGTGGTGCCGTTGATCATCGCCAGCTCGAAGATGTTGAACGGCGGCCAGGCCATGCCGCGGTGGCCCTTGCCGTCGCAGACGATCGGCTCGCCGTTGTGGTGGGTCCACTCCAGCACCAGGCGGTTGGGCGGCTCGAACACGCGGAACAGCGCCTCGCCGGTCAGTTCGGGTTCACCGCGCCAGAGGTAGTGGATCCTGCCGCCCGGTCGCGGCTCGGTGCTGGCCTTGGAGCACCACCAGCGCTCCAACTCGCGCGCCTCGGTCAGGTAGCGGAAAACGAGCTGCAGCGGCGCGTGGATGTCGACCCAGAGCGTGAAGCCCACCGCGACCACGGGTGTTTCGTAGGATTGATTGAGATCGAGGATCATCGCTTTCCCCTGTGGGCATCGTCGCTCAGTACTGCAGCAGCTGGCCCTCACGCGCCCGGCGATAACTCACCTGGTCGACGACACGGCCCTTGGGATCGATCAGGCTGATCGTATCGCCGTCGTTCTTCAGCGCCAGCTTGCGGCCCTCGCTGACGACGTCGAGCTGCTTGCCGGGCGCAAGGGTTTTGTAGGTGTCCAAGGCACGTTCCTGGCCCTTGCCGTTGCGCAGCCGCCAGCCCTCGAGCGAGACCGGCTGCGACGAGGTATTCTGAACGCGCACGAATTCGTGCTGGGCGTCCTCGCCCTCGGGGTCCGGCAGGAGCGCGTCGATCACCAAACCGCCCTGGCTGGCGGTCCCAATCGCTGACTTGGGCAGGTCCAGGGTCACGATCACCGGAAAATGGTCGGAAACGACGGCGAGATCGTGCTGCTGGTCGAGGCGCACGCTCGCCACCAGGCGGTCCAGCGCGGGCGAGAGCAAGATATGGTCGATACTGCTGAGCTCCTGGGGACCGTCGACCTGGCCGTTCTTGTTGCGGTCATAAAAGCTGGTGAAGCGTTCGGCTTTGGGCACATGACTGGCCGCGTTGATCAGATCGTCGCTGGCGCTGTCGCTCATCGATGCGATTTTGGCGAGGACGTTGCTGACCGGCGTGTTGTCGTCATGGTCGAGGATCTTGCCGTCGAAGTCGTTGAAATCGCCCAAGACCACGATGTCATAACCTGCCGCGGCCAGATCGAGCGTCGTCTGGTGGATCGCATCGGCCTGGGCCTGGCGCTGGTCTTTGCGCTGCTCGTCGAGGGGCACGGCAAGAAGGTGCAGGCCGACCAGCGCGAGGCGTAGCTCACCCAGTTGGAACTTGGCCTGGTAGTTCTTGGAAACGCTCTTGCCCACCTCGCCGCTACAACCCTCGCGATCCTCGCGAGCCAGTGGTTCAACCGGGTCGATCCGGGTCAGCAGACCGACATCCTGGCCGGTGAAGGTGTCGCCACCCTCGATCAAATAGGCGCGGTAGCCCATGTCGGCCAAAAATTCTTGGCGCAGGGTCTCCAGCGCGTCGAGGTTCTCGACCTCGACCAAATTGACGAGGTCGGGATTGGCGCGGCGGATGATCGCCGCAATCTCGCGCATGTGGGCCTGAGCCGCAGCCCGATCGCCCTTGCGTTCAAACTTGACTTGGCCCTCCTCAGGCTCGACGCCGTCCCACATGAACTCGGCATTGAAGCTCATGATCACCAGGTGGTGCTTGTCGGCACGGCGATCACCCGCCCAGGCCAGGCAGCCGATCGAGAGAATAAAGATACACAGCATGCGCATGAAGGCCTCCTCATCGAATCGCATCATAGCTGGCTTGGCGGTGGCGAGCAAGCGTGCAACCGCGTCGCTCAGACCTGGCCCTCTGTCCGGAACAGGAGCGTGAACGAGGCGCCCTTGCCCAGGCCATCGCTCTCGACCTCGATCGAGCCGCCCAATTCGCGCATGGTCCGGCTGCAGTAATTCAGGCCAAAACCATGGCCGCTGGGCTTGGTGGTGAAGCCGTAGGTGAACATCTTGGCCAAGTTTTCCCGAGAGATACCAACGCCGGTATCGCTGATCTTGAGGTAGACCTCGGTATCGCCGTAGCGACCGCTCTCGAGGATCAGGCGCTTCTCCCGTTCGCCGTTCTGATCCATGGCCTCGCGCGCGTTCTTGAGGAGGTTGATGATGATGTGCATCAGCTGGGTCTTGGGGACGTTGACGGGAGGCAGTGGCCGCAGGCGTTCCTCGACCTGAACGCCGCGCTGACGCAAGCCGCTGTCCTGAACGCGAAGAGCGTCGCGGACAACTTCGTTGAGGTTGTGGGCCTCGTCGGCGAGCTGGATGGACGCGTGGGCCTGCTGGGTCTCAATGATGTCCTTCATCAGGCTGATCTGCTCGGCCATCTCGTCGCACTCGGCCAACATCTCGCGGTACTCCTCGGTGACCAGCTCGCCGGCGGATTTGAAATAGCCCGGCAACAGTTTGCCGCGGGGATCGCTCTTGAGGTAGGTGTCGATGTGTTCGAGGTTCTCGGATAAAAGGTCAAGCGCGCGCAGGAGCGGCCGGACCTTGCTGGCGCGCATGATGCCGGCGGTCTTGTCGCAACTGACCCTGACGCTGTTGAGGACGTTGCCGATGTTGTGGAGCACGGTGGTGGCGAATTCGGCCTTGCCGATGCTCATGGCCCGCTCCAGTTCCTGGTTCTGGGCACGGACGCGGGCGCGCCAGAGCAGAATCCCGAGGACGATGGCGATCACGGCGTAAAACAGATAGGCCTGGCGGGTCTGCCAAATCGGGGGCGTGACGACGATCGGCAGGATCAGGCCCTCCTCGTTAAACAAGCCGTCATTGTTGGAGCCCTTGATGTGCAGACGGTAACTGCCAGGGGAAAGCGCGGTGTAAGTGACCTCGTGGCGGCCCTCGAGCTGGACCCAGTCGTCGAAGACGCCCTCGAGCAAGGTCGCAAAGCGGTTGCGGGCCGGGCTGTTGAAGTCCAGGGCGGCGAACGAGAGCGACAGCACGTGATGGTCGTAGGGCAAGCGCAATTCCTCGAGCTGGCCGAGCGGTGCGGTCAGAGCCAAGGGTCGGTCGCCGACAGTGATCCCGGTCAGGACTATGGGCGGGACGTAGGTGTTGGGCTTGATCTTGAGCGGGTCGAAGACGACGACACCGTAGCCGCCAAAATAGAGCTGGCCGTTGGGGGCGCGGAAATAAGCGCCGCGGTTGAATTCGTTGCGGGGCAGGCCGTTGTTGTTGTCGTAGGTGCGGAATTCGCCAGTCTCCGGATGGAAGCGGCTGATCCCGCCGTTGGTGGAGATCCACAGACGGCCCAGGGCGTCGTCGACAATGCCGTAGATGGCGTCGTTGGCCAGGCCTTCGTGGGTGGTGAAGACCTCGAAGGTACCGAGGCTGGGATCGAACCGGTGGAGCCCGCCGCCGTAGGTGCCGATCCAGAGATGGCGCTCGCCGGCGCGCTGGAAGATGGACATGACACTGGGATGGCGCAGGCCGTTGGGGTGGCGCTCGTCGACGGCGCTGTAGCGAACGAAACTGCCGGTCGTCCGGTCCATGTGATCGAGCCCGTCCTCGGTACCGACCCAGAGCTGCTGCTCGCCATCGACAAAGACGCAGTTGACGTAGTTGTTGCTGAGCGAGGTCAGGTTCTTGGGGTCGTAAGTAAAAGCCTTGAAGCGAAGGGTCTTGCGATCGAAGTGGTTGAGACCGCCCTCGTAGGTGGCGACCCACAGGTCTGCGCCGTCCTCGACGACCTGCATGACGGAGCGAGCATTGAGGCTGCCAGGCCGGCCGTCCGGCAGGAAGTGGCTGATCGCGCGGCGCTTGTCGATGCGGTTGAGACCGTTCTCGGTACCGACCCAAACGATGCCCTGGCTGTCGCGGCAGACGTGGCGAATCTCGTTGGAGGACAGGCCGCCTGGGCGGTTGGTGAAGTGGGTGAAGCTGCCGCTGGCGGGGTCGTAGAGGTCAAGTCCGGCGTGGCGGGTCCCCATCCAGAGCTTGCCCTCATCCCAGGCGAAGGAGGTGACGAAGTTGCCGGCGAGGCTGTTCTCCTTCTCGGGGTAGGCGCGGATATGATGGAACCCTTGCAAGCTGGGGTTGAAGCGCGACAAGCCCTCGGCGTAGGTGCCGACCCAGATCTGGCCACTGCGGTCCTGGCAGAGACTGTAGATGACGTTGTCGCGCAGGCTGTCCGGATCACCGTAATGGGCGCGATATTGAACGAAACGACCGGCGCCAATGGAAAGGTTGTAGAGGCCCGACTTGGCGGTGCCGATCCAGAGTTCGCCCTCGCGGCCGGCGAGCAGCGCCTTGATGCCGACATGGCCGGGGCTGCCCTCGCCGGCCAGGTGGCGCAGGCGGCCGTTGGGGTGGCGCAGGTACAGGCCCTGTGCGACGGTGCCAATCCAGAGCCGCCCCTCGCCATCCTCGTAGAGGACATCGATCAGCTCGGGCCTGCTGCCATCCTCGGCCAGACCCTCGATGGCCTGGATGCGGTTGGCGGCGGGCAGGAAGCGCGCCAGCCCCTGGTCGGTGGCAATCCAAGCGCCGCCGTCGCGACTCCGGCCCAGTGCGCGGACATTGGTGGAGGGCAAGCCCAATTCCCTGCCAGGATGGTGGCTAAGCTTGCCCTCACGAACGACGGCGATGCCGTGGCTCTGCAAGCCGACCCAAAGCACACCGGGCTCGACCTCGACCAAGCCGGTGACGAGATTCTGGCCCAGTCCACGGCCGACGTCCTTCAGCCCCAAGTCGACGCGCTCGAAGCGACCGTCAGGGCGAAGCCGATTGAGGCCATAGCCGTAGGTTCCGACCCAGAGCGTGCCCGTCTGGTCCTCACAGAGCGCGGAGACCCAGGAGTCGGAAAGGGAGTCGGACGCGCCAGCACTGTGCAGGTAGTGGCGGAAACTGTAGCCATCGTAGCGATTGAGGCCGTCGTTGGTGCCGAACCACATGAATCCCGTGTGGTCCTGCAGCATCGCGAAGACGGTGCTCTGAGAGAGCCCGTCCGCAATACCCAGGTGCTGGAATCTCAGATCCTGGGACCATGCCGTGAGGGAAAGCAGCCAGGAGGAGCAAGTGACGATGGCAAGTTTGTTGATCATGGAGGGGGCGACAGCTCGAGGAACGCCTAACGGCAACTTGAGAACGCAGAGGTCATTATAACCCAATTTTCGCAATTACGCGGGTAGAACAACTTTCGCTCGTAGTTCGCAATCGTCTATAGTGAAGAGCACTAGCGCAAACGGGCTCGTTCGATCACGTCACCTTCCTCGAGGAGATCCGCCACGTTCATGCCGACGACGACCTGGCCGAAGACCGTGTAGCCACCGTCAAGGTGCGGTTGGGGGCTATGGCAAATGAAGAATTGACTGCCGCCTGTATCTTTGCCTGCGAGTGCCATGCCCACGGCGCCGCGGCCGAAGCGCTGCAGGTTGATCTCGCAGGGGATCGCGTAGCCGGGTCCGCCGGAGCCATCGCCGCGGGGATCGCCGGCCTGGACGACGAAGTTGGGGACGACACGGTGAAGCGTCATGTGATCGAAATAGCCCTTGCGGGTGAGGTTCATGATGTTGGCGACCGTGATCGGCGCGTAGGCGGCCTGAAGCTGGATGGTGACTTTGCCCTTGTTGGTCTGGAGTTCCCAGTAGAGCGGCTCCTTGCGGCGCAGCAACTTAGTCGCCTCGCTCAACAGGCTGGACGGTAGCTGGCGCGTCCAGTGGTGCTCGAGGACCTGATCGCGGGAGCCGGCGGCGGGGCCGAGCAGGTTGTAGGCCTTGAGCCGGACGAGGTAGTCGGGGTGGTCGAGAAAGGTCTTGAAGACGGAGTCGGCGGCCTCCTTGCCGAGCCAAGTCGGCAGTTGGTCGAAGAGCGCGTATTGGAAGTCGGTATCGACATAGGTCTTGCGGGCGAGCTCGAGCAGTTTCGGGGCATCGTCCTTGGTAGCCAGCGGCAAAGCGGCGGCCATTTCGAGGCTTTCGCCGCCGGCCAGGGCGCGTGCCAGCAGGTCGGCGCGTTCGGGGAAGTCACCGGCCTCGCTGAGGGCGCCGATCGCCGCGTCGTGGACAATGGGATCTTGATCGGCGCAGAGTTTGACTAGTTTGGCGCGGCTGGCCTCATCGTGTAGGCGACCCAGCGCGCGGATCGCCTGAACATTCTTCCAGCGCGGCGCGGCCTCCAACCAGCCGTCCAGCAGCGGCATGAACTTGGGCAGTTGATCCTTGTCGGCCACCTGGGTCAGGGTCTGCAGGTGGGAGGCTGAGAAGCCGTCGGTGAGATTGGCCAAGGTGTGATCGACATTTTCCCAGCCCAGGCCGAGAAGAGCGGTGATGGCTTCGCGGACGACGCCGGGATTGGCGTCGCCGAGCATGACGTTGGCGGCACCGGCGACGAGGGTTGGATCGGCTTTGACGAGCGCGCGGATCGCGTTGATGCGGACCAGCGCATCCTCGTGACGGCAGAGCTTGGCGATCGCGGACCCGGTGCGGTCCTGGTCGGAGGTCTTGAGGCGCAGGACATGCTGGAGGATGCGGGGCTCGGCATGGTAGTGGGCGAGCAGCTTCGCTTTAAGTTCAGAGGTAACGGCTTGACCGGCCCGCCCGAGGTAGTAGACATAACCGCCGCTGTTGGCGTCGGGTTTGGTTTCCAGATGGGCGATGATGGCACGGGTGACGGCTTCGGACGGCACGCGCCAGAGGAAGAAGGCGGTCTGGGCGCGATCGACGTCGCCGAAGTCGAGCCAGATTTTGCCGACCTGTTCCCGCTGCGCTTCGGCGGCGAGTTTGGTCAGTGCCTCAAACGCGAGCAGACGACTCGAGCCCTGGCCGGCGCTCGCCCGTGCCAGCAGGGGCTCGATGGGGGCACCGTCGACCTCGCCATAGGCGAACAGGGCGGTATCGCCGAGGTTGGGCTGGTCGAAGAACGACGCGATCTTGGCGGGCGCGGCGCTGTTGCCGATCTGGCCGAGGGTCAGGATCATTTCCTGGAGCAGGAGGTCGGAGCAAGACTTGGGGTTGAAGAGCCGCGATTCGAGCAGTGCGGGGTCGCGTTCGGCGCGCGCGCGCATGAGCAGCGTCTCGGCCGAGTCGGTTTGAAAACAGCAGGTCAACAATAACAATATCATCATCTTCACCCTCCTGGGATGTAGGTAAGCAAAAAACCAAGCGTCAGTCTGGGACCTAACTTAGCGTACGATACCAATGAGCCATCCCCATCTTCAGAGCGCCCTCGACCCAATTACCCAGGCGTTCGGATATTTGCGAATCAGGCTCCGCATAGTTGAACTGAAATGGTTCATGACAGGCTGGACTGTAATCTACGATCTCGGCCGCACCCTCTTCTTTGCGTGCGCGAATCTGACCGAAGGCAACAAGGGCCATGGTTCCACTCGTACTCGCACCCAATCCATGGACGCTAAAAACCAGTTCAAAGTTCTGCTCTGTTTTTACCGCGAGTCGGAGCCAAGCAGCGTAGGTTTCCACGTTCGCAAAATAATCGAAGGCCTTGGCGGTATCGACAATTTGCCTGTGAAAGTAATGACTCCGCTGAGAGGCAGCCGGTTCGGCAGAGAGTATCGCGTGATAGGTTTGGCCCTCAAGTTGATCCAGCTGAACTTGCAGGAAACCCGTGAAGGTTTGCAGCCGCTGGTCCAACACATGAAACACGAGGTCCGCTTTGTTGCGCAGAATTTGGGTGATGTCGCGCTGGGACTGGGCTTTGGTACGCAACCTTTCCAGACCAAGCTGGACGATTTCCAGGGCACGGTCCGCACGCGCCACTTCCTGCTGCAGTCCCAAAGCCTTAAGGAGCGATTGTCGTTGGTTTTTTGCAAAAAGGTCGACCAATGGGCCAAGATCGCCGCAATCAGCGTGCTCTAGCGCTCCAATATATGCGTTCCGCTCGGTGTTGCGAACCAAAAGAGGAAACAAGCCCTGGCGAAGAAAAACTAGGGTGGCAAGAATTCGAGCAACCCTGCCATTGCCATCCTGAAAAGGATGGATCTGTGTGAACCGATGGTGCAGCCAGGCGGCAAGAACCTCGGGCGGAACTTCGTGCTCGTAATCGAGATACCATGCCACAAGGGTCTGCATTTCGTCGTTGACCCATTCAGGCGGGCAGTATTCGAAGGTCGAACCGTCACTGCGGCGCGGGTTGTTAGGCTGACTTTTATACATACCCCGCAAAAAGGGTACTTGAATCCTCATACCGTGTATATCGACTGCATCGACGGTCTCTTGATGCTGCGTCAGCTCACCGTGGACCGACCGAATGAAGTGCTCGGAAAGCGTTCGTTCGGCCTTGACGAATTCGAACAATCCTTCCAACGCGCCATACTGGTCATCGACAAGTTGCTTGGCTTTTCTAGCCTTATACTCGTCCAAACCGGCTTGATGGGCAATGATGCTGGCGTCGATACCTTCCTTGATCAGTACCTCGGTCACACCGCGGTCCCATTGGTAAAGTCGCTCGATCAAACCGGTTTCGATGGCCCATTCAGTTTTGAGGTTGTATAGAAACCGCTCCATCGCATTGGATTTTTCGAGGTGCACTCTTTGCGCGGACCATACCTTCGCGAGGCTCGCCAACTCAGCGGACGCCATTTCGAGCTCCACCGCAGAAAGTGCCTTGATTCGCTGGTACAAAAGAATGCCTCCATGAAGCGCGCAACCCGAAGTTATGTTAGCAGTTTCTCATTTGGATCTCTACCGAGCCTTCGAACCCACCTTCACTGACTGCCTTCCCGCACCAGCCGGCGGGCCTCGGCCATGAGCTCGCGATCGAGCCAGGGGTCGCCGAAACGGAAGCTGGTCGTGCCCGATTGCAGGCGGCCGAGCAGGTCGCCGGCGCCGCGTTGTTGGAGGTCGTGTTCGGCGATGGTGAAGCCGTCGTCGCAATCGCGCAGGACCTGAAGGCGCTCGAGGCCCGTTTGGGTCAGGCCGTCACCTGGCAGCAGGAAGCAGAAGCCCTCGCCGTTGCCGCGACCGACCCTACCGCGCAGCTGGTGGATCTGGCTGAGCCCAAAGCGCTCGGCGCCCTCGATCACGATCACCGAGGCATGGGGGATGTCGACGCCGACCTCGATCACGGTCGTGGCGACCAGCAGGTCCAGTTCGCCCAGGCGGAAGGCCCGCATGGCGATTGCGATCTCGTCCTTGGCCATGCGGCCGTGGACCAGACCGATCCGGGCCAGGGCCATTGCCTGAAAATGCTCGTAGGTCGAGAGCGCGGAGCGGTAGGCCCGCTCCTGTTCCTGATCGCCGTCGTCGATTTGGGGAAAGACCCAAAACACGCCCTCGCCCTGGGTCATGCGGAAGCGGGCGAACTCGAGCACCTCGGCGCGGTTGACGGCCTTCTTGAGAATGGTGCGCACGGGCACGCGGCCTGCTGGTTTTTGGCGAATCTGCAAGACGTCCAGGTCACCGTAGACCGAGAGCGCCAGTGAGCGGGGAATGGGTGTGGCCGAAAAGGCCAGGTAGTGGGGATGGCGGCCCTTCTTCAAAAGGGCGGCCCGTTGGTCAACGCCGAAGCGGTGCTGTTCGTCGATCAGGACCAGGCCGAGCCGCGCGAACTGGAGCTCCTCCTGCAGCAGGCTATGGGTGCCGATCACCAAGCAGGCCTGGCCGGCGCTCAGGTGGGTTCGCACCTGGCGCTGCTGCGCCGCCTCCTCCCGTGCGGTCAGCAGGTGGACCGGCAACCCGAGTGCGCAGAGCAAGCGCTCTGCGGTGAGGTGGTGCTGCTGCGCCAGCACGGTCGTCGGGCACAGCAGCGCAGCCTGGAAGCCCGCAGTCGCGAAGAGCATGGCCAGGGCCAGGCCGACCACGGTCTTGCCGCAGCCGACATCGCCCTGCACCAGCGCCTGGAGGCGACGACCGGCGCTCAAGCCCGCGACCAACTGGGCGATCACCTGTTGCTGATCGGGCGTGAGCCTAAACGGCAAGGCGCGATAGAACTCGGCCAAAACCGCGGTGTCCGGTGCAAAGCGAGGGAAGTGCTTGGCCTCGCGTTGGCGCTGGCGCTTGGCCAGATGCTGCTGAAAGGCGTAGAACTCGTCGAAGATCAGGCGCCGCAGGGCGGGATGGGCCCGCGCCTGGATGGCCTCGACGACGAGGTGATCGGTAGGGCCGTGGAGCGCCGCGAAGGCCTGCTTGCGGCTTGGGAAATAGAAGCGCCGCGCCAGGTCCTGGTCGAGCGCGTCGCCCTCGGGCAGGCGCTCGATCAGGGCGCGGATCCAGCCGCGCAGTTTCTCGGAGGGCAGACCGGCGATCTGGCGGTAACTCGGCTCGATGCCGCCGATATGGCTGCCCTCGGCGAGCACCTTGAGCCGCGGCGAGTTCATGGTGCGACCGGGCTTCTCGAAGCGGATCTTGCCGAACAGCGAGACCTGTTGGCCCTTTTCGATGCTGTCCTCGACCCAGGCCTGGTTGTACCAGACGGCGCGCATCGTGCCGCTGCCGTCGTCGACGAGGATCTGGAAGAAGTGCAGCCCGGTCCGCGTCCTGCCGGCCTGCTTTTGCAGGACTCGGCCCTCGATCACGACCCACTCGGCCAGGGGCGCGTCGACGATCGCGCGCACCTTGCTGGAGTCCAGGTAGGCACGCGGCAGCAGGCCGAGCAGGTCGCCGGCGGTGCGCAAGCCGGCCTCGGCCAGCTTGGCGAGCGAAGCCTGACCGAGCCCGGGCAAGCGGAGCTGATCGAGAGGGCAAGATTCGAGCGACTCGGAAGCCATGGCGCCACCTGGCGGGGTGCGGCCGGAGCGGGGCCCGCGCCGGCCGCGGACGTCACTTGACGATCGCGTCGATCGTCGTCTGCGCGATTGGGTGGTAGCCCTTGCGCGCCGATGCATAGATCGACTTGCCCAACGCCTGGGTGTCCGGGTTGTGCTGCATCGTCTGGTAGATCGGCTTGAGGTACTTGCGGCGGCCCTGGCGGGTCAGGAAGCTCTCGCACGAGGCGTAGGCGGGCTGGTAGCTGTTGCGCATCGCCACCATCAGCCAGGCGAAGAGGATCTCGGAGTTGCCGGCCTTGGAGAGGCCATAGCCCTGATCGAGTGCGTCGAGCCGCTCCGTCGCCAGCTTCTCCGGCAGGCTGCTGAGGAAGTCCAACCACTCGGCGGTCGCCCAGTTCTTCTGGATCCCGCTGGTCTCGCCCTTCTCGGCGAAGGCGGCAGCGGCGGCCTTGGTCTTCTCGAACTTGTCGGAGCTGACTTGCACGATGTTGGCGGGGATGCCGGGCTGGTAGACCCATTCGTCGACTTTCAGCTGCTGCCACAGCGCAGCGTCGCCGCCGAACAGTTCGGCCTTCATGTAGGCCATGGCCGTCTCGGTGGTGATGCTCTGGAAGGCGTGGCTGTCGAAGTACTTGCGCAGATAGGCGTCAAACTTGGCGCGGCCGAAATGGGTTTCCAGCATGATCAACAGGTTGGCGCCCTTCTCGTAGGCGATTTCGTTCATGCCGTCGTCGGGGTGACGGTCGGCCAGGTCCAGTTTGAGACAGGTGTCCTTGGCGTTCGTCTTGCTCAGATCGGCGACCGTCCCGCGCAGGTCGCGCTGGCCGAGCAGCTTCTGCATGTCGGCCACTTCCTTGCCATAGAGGTCCTCGACAAGGCGGCGCTCGATATAGGTGGTGGTGCCCTCGTTGAGCCAGAAATCGGCCCAGGTCGCGTTGGTGACGAGGTTGCCGGACCAGGAATGGGCGAGCTCGTGGGCCATGACGCTGACGAGACTGCGGTCGCCGGCGATCAGGGTCGGCGTGACGAAGGTCAGCAGCGGGTTCTCCATGCCACCGAAGGGGAAGCTGGGCGGCAGGACGATGGCGTCCCAGCGACCCCAGCGATAGGGGCCAAAACCGCGCTCGGCGGACTCGACCATCTTCTCCATGTCGGCGAACTCCCAGGCCGCCTTGTCGATCACGCCGGGCTCCGCCCAAACGGCGGTGCGTTTGCCGATCTCGCGGGAGGTCAGCTCGCCGGCGGCGAGGGCGATCAGGTAGCAGGGGATCTTCTGGTCGAGGTGGAAGCGGAAGATGCCCTTCTCGGGCTCGCTCTGGTCGTGGATCGCGCTCATGACGGCGGTGATGCCGGCGGGCACATGCACCGTCGCGTCATAGGAGACGCGCACGCCGGGGCTGTCCATGGTGGGGATCCAGGAGCGCGTGAAGATCGACTGCGACTGGGTGAACAGGAACGGCAGCTTGCCGGAGGTGGTCGCCTCCTTGGCCAGCCACTGCAGCGCGCCAGCCGTGGGGCTGGTGGTATAGGCGATCGTCAGCTTGGCGGGCTTGCGGCCTTCGAGCGGGATGCGCAGGCGCGTGCCGAGCGTGGGCGAGGGCGTGCCCATTTCGTGGGTGTAGCTGGTGCCGGCCTCGTCGCTGACGGCCGAGACGGTCAGGCCGTCGCTGTCCAGGTCGAGATGGGCCGGATCGGCCGAGTAGCTGAGCGAGAGCGTGGCCTTGCCGCGAATCTGGTGTTTGTCGAAGTCGAGGTCGAGGTCCAGGGAGAGGTGGGTGACCTGCACTTCCTGGACATTGCCGTAGGTATGAATATCGTTGTACGCAAGGTTCATGATCAGAACCATCCCCATCAAAGTCATGTTCTTCCCCAATCAAAAGTGGTACCCGATCTGCGGTCGGGTTAGGGCGCCTGAGCGCCCGCTTTGCCGGCGCGGAAGCCGACGACGATTTCGCCGAACTGGTCCGGCCGGAGACTGGCGCCGCCGACGAGGAAGCCGTCGACGTCGTCGAGTTCGGCAAGGGTTTGGGCGTTGCCGGGATTGACACTGCCGCCATAGAGCAGGGGCAGGGCGCGGAAACCGTGGTCGGCGACCAGGCCGCGGATCAGGCCGTGGGCTTCGACGACATCGGCCGGCGAGGCGGCCAGGCCGGTGCCGATCGCCCAGACGGGTTCATAGGCCAGGGCCAGCTTGGCGGGTTTGTCGAGTCGGGCCAGCGGCGCCAGCTGGGCGGCCAGCACCTCGGCCAAGCGACCTTGCTGGCGCTGCTCGAGGGTTTCGCCGATGCAGAAGACCGGGAACAGGCCGGCGTTCAGCAGGCGCTCCAGCTTCTGGGCGGTCAGTTCGACCGATTCGGCAAAGTATTGGCGGCGCTCCGAGTGGCCGACAAGGCTAAAGCCGCAGCCGCTCTCGCGCAACATATTGGCGGTGACCTCGCCGGTATAGGCGCCCTCGCCGAACGGCGAGACGTCCTGGGCGCCGAGCCACAGGCCGTCCAGATACTCGTGCAGGTGCAGCAGTTGGAAGGGCAAGGCCAGTCCACAGCGCAGTCCGGGCGCGTCGGTGCCGGAGAAGGCCGCGCCAAAGGCGCGCACGGCCGGCGCGGAACCGTGGGACTTCCAGTTGCCCAGGACGAAATGGTTCATGCCTCAGACCTCCAGGGCCGTGACGCCGGGCAGTTTCACGCCGCCAAGCAGCTCGAGTGAGGCGCCGCCACCGGTGGAGATATGGGTGACCTGGTCCTTGACGCCGGCCATGGCGACCGCGGCGACGGAATCGCCGCCACCGATCACGGTCAGGCCGCCACTGGCGACGAAGGCCTCGGCCACGGCCACGGTCCCGGTCGAGAAGGCCTCCCATTCGAACACGCCCATGGGGCCGTTCCAGACCAGGGTTTTGGCTTCGCGGATCTTGGCGCTGAAGAGGTTGATCGTCTCCGGGCCGAGGTCGAGGGCCATCATGCCCTCGGGCACCGCCTCGCCCTCCGTGATGCGGGCCTGGGCATCTTCCTTGAAGGCGTCGGCGACGAGATGGTCGAGCGGCAGCAGCAGCTCGACGCCGCGCTCGGCGCAGAGTTGCTCGAGGGCGCGGGCCTCGTCGAGGAAATCGTTCTCGACCAGCGAGTTGCCAATCGAGACGCCGCGTGCCTTGAGGAAGGTATAGCTCATGCCGCCGCCGATGACCAGCAGGTCGACCCGCTGGACGAGGTTGCGGATGAGGTGCAGCTTGTCGGAAATTTTGCTGCCGCCCAGGATCGCGGCGAAGGGCCGCGCCGGCGCTTTCAGGGCGTCCTCGAGGTAGTGCAGCTCGCGGGCCAGCAGCAGGCCGGCCCCCTTCTCGGTGAAATGCTCCGTGATCGCCGCGATCGAGGCGTGGGCGCGGTGGGCGGCACCAAAGGCGTCATTGACGTAGACCTCGCCGTAGGCGGCGAGCAGCGCGGCGAAGGCCGGATCGTTCTTGGTCTCGCCCGGCGAGAAGCGCAAGTTCTCCAGCATCTGCACGGTCCCGTGTTGACCGCCATCGGCGAAGTCGGCGACCAGCGCCACGTCCTGGCCGATCAGGCCGCTCAGGTAACGGGCCACCGGCACCATCGAGTATTTGGGCATCACCTCGCCATCGGGACGGCCGAGGTGCGACATCAGGGTCAGGCGACAGCCCTGCTCGAGCAGGTAGCGCAAGGTCGGCAGCGAGGCCTGGATGCGCGAGTCGTCCGTGATGACGCCGTCCTTCATGGGCACGTTGTAGTCGACCCGCACCACCACCCGCTTGCCCGTCAATGCCAACTGATCCAAAGATTTCACCGTCATGACTCGTTCACCTTCAAAAAATGCTCGGTCCCTGGGGTACCGCCCCTATTAAACCACGAATGACGGCCATATGTACCAACACTTGGCGGCCCGAATGGGTCTCAAAGGGTCAGCCGCGCCCGTTTCGGACCAAACGGCGATCTGGAACTAGTGCGCATCAGTCGAGAAAGTGACCTATAAGAAAAAGGGGCAGGACAACTGCGAGCAGTAAGCCCAGGAGCATGACACCGGATTCTAAACACAAGCGCAGCGTGCGACCCCAAAGCGGTTTCGCAATGATCGCATGCTGGGCAAGGATCCAATGAAACGGCTCGGTAACCCGCTGCGGCTTGAAACCGGATCTGGAATCGGAACCTGAGGCGGACATGGCAAAAAAGCGCACATTGGGGAAGTGATGTCGGATCATATTGCTGAGGTGGGCTTCGTTTTCGGCCAACCAACGCTTGAGTTTGTCCGAATCGCTTGCCCCCGCCAGCGCCCAATCGCTGACGGGACTTGCGCTGGCCAAATCGATGCCCACTTCTTGTGCAAAACCAAAGGTATCGGCCTTCGAAAAAACAAGTGCCACTCTTTGCTGAACGATGCCGCCCTTCAGCTTGCCATAATCGCCCAGCTGATTGAGGACACGGGTCAAAACCTCTGCGGAGTTCATTCTGGCGGTGTTGTGTACCTCTGGTCCACCCAAATCCCGATAGCGCCGCGCGAAGGAGGGCAGCGAGAGCGGGTCGATCAAGAGGACCAGACCATCGAAGTACTCCATGAAATGAAAGTTCTGCAGGTTTTCTTGGCTCTGGAACGCCTCCCCGGCTGGGTCATAGAGGTAGACACTCGCCGCCAAGCCACCGCTTCTGCGGAGGTTGAGCAAAAAGGCATCGGGGAATAGGGTCGTCGTCTTGGTGCCGAACCGACCCGTTTCGAATGCCTGCTTCAATCGGGACTGGTAGTCCCTGGTATCTCGTGGGTCGATAAAACGGGTGATCGCATTGGGCACCTGGCGCTCCATCCACATATATGTGGCGGCCATCAGTGCCGTGGATTTGCCACTGCTGGGCGCACCAAAGATGGGAATGTGGATATTGTCCGCGAAAAGCTCGTCCGGGATGGCGTTTTCACAGTGGGGGCACTGATTCGCCAACTTGCCCTTGCCTAACCAGTATAGCGTGGGCAGCGAAGCTTTATCGCACTTGCAGCGTCGCCTGAATACGCCATAATCTCCGGGCACAAGTCGGCGGTGGGGCTCTCGACAGGTGCTGCAGAGATAGGTAGGCAACGGCACGGGTTCGTGGCAGCGGGCGTGTGGGCACTTGGCGAATCCCGAGCGAATCTTCGCAAGTGCCGTTTCACAACCCGTCAAAACCAGCGCGTAGTATTGGGCGAGCGACCACAAGACCAGAAAAGACACGATCATCAGAACTGAAAAAACAAGGACCAGTGGAATCGCCACCAAGACAGGCACCAGCAGCGCGATGAAGGTCATCAGCGTCAGCGGCCAAATGAAAATTCCTGCAACAGCCGTGGCCCCTACAATGCCCTTTCCGATCACGAGAATGATTCCCGCTAAATCAGAAGTGAAGTCGACGAGGGTGCTCTTGACGTCGCGATAGGCTTGCTTGCGCCAGTAGCCGGGAAATGCCGGTTGACTGGTCCCTACGACCCCGTCTCGAAATCCTTGGGTGATGACGAGGCAAACGGCCATGATCATACCTTGAATGAAAAGCACCCAAGCGGCTCCCATCAGCGGTTCAATCTCGGGGTTGGCCATCTCGACCATTTGGGCGAAGGCATTGAAAGGCGGTGTGACACATTTGGACACGAAGCTGCCGACGCTTGCCAGGTGGGGAAACTTAAAAATTTCTGTGGCTCCGCCCAGTCCTACCATAAGCAACTCGAGGAAAATAAAGGCACTGAGTGCAGCCGCGACCATGAAGACGGGCCAAAGATGGTGCAGGTTGAAGTACGCTTTATAGCATGCTTTGATGAATGTGATGGGAACTGCCATCACGAATAAGAGTGAGGAGTACAGCATCCAATATGGGCCAACGACGGCAATAAGGAAATAGATCAAAGCTGCGTACAGGCAGAACACGATTAGGATCGGCACAGCAGGTCACCTCGACTAAATAATCCTTTTCAAAACACGTTGGAACCAACCGACTTTGTGCTTCTCCACCGATTTGATGAGGCTGTCCCAGCGCGTCTGCGGTACTTGACCGAAGTGAGCATGGTTTTCGATTTGAGTGACGATCTTGTCACGGCTCCTTTTACTGCGCAATGCCAGCGATTTCACAAACAGGTCGAGGGCTGCTGTTTTTAAAGACTTACTCACCGTATCCTCGCCCAACCAAAAAATAAGGGCCAGTATTTCTGGTTCATGGAAGCCCTTGTTAAGTCTTGACCCGAGATGTGCGAGATACACACTTTGAAATGCGCTCGCGAACTGACGGGGACAACACTCCTCAAGCAGATAGCGGTGATCCTGGGGCTCCCGCAGTCCTTCAAACAGGCGCGGTAGGTTGAGCTCCATAAAAGGGCCATAATGTTGGACTTGGAGGCGAATCAGCACTTCGACCATGCCTTTGGGGACCCTGCCCTTCTCCTCGATTACCTCACTCAGGCAGTACAGCGCCAGGGCGGTTGGCTCGGGTCCCAAATCGTGCAGCTTGACCGCGAGCTTCAGCTGTTTTGCGAGGTCCGCGCGGTTCCGATCCTGGCGTTCCAGCAGAGTAGCCAGTGTGTCGACGATCTGCTTGGCCAGGGTCTTGCTCAAAAGGAAGTTCGCAGCCTGCAGCCAGGGTAAGGCCACCTCCGCTAGCTCTGGGACGGGAAAGTGTTGGATGGCGAATTTGGCTGCGCGCGTTCTGAGCGCTTCGTTGCCCCAGAAGAGCTTTTCGAAACGCTTGAAGTCCTCTACCCTATTCGCGGAGTTTAGGGTTGACGTTTCGAAGAGGCCGACCGCCATTTCTTCGCAGAGTATGTTCTTGGTAGTAAGCAACTGACCCAAAAACAGGTGTCGTTCCTCGCCAGCAGCACTGCCGCCAAGTTGAACCAGACTTTTTCCCCAGTGGTAGCTACACTGCAGCGCCTCTGGGCAGGATTTGAGTTGTTCGACTGCGCAGAGGGTCAAGAAAAGCCAGGCATCGGCGCCGGTAAATGCCGCCAGCAGCCAGTTCAGATGCTTGTCCCGCGGTACTTGTAAATAGGCGGCGACCAGTTCACAGACCTGTGGTGCCTCGTAGGGGGGCCGGTGCTCGCTTGCCGCGCAGGCGGCAGCGACCTGGACTCCGATCAGCGCCAACATGTTCGGCTCCATCAGGCCGATCCGGTCGCGAAGCTCGTTCTGGTATTCGGAGCCCAGCACCTCTTGATCGAGCAGCTTGCGGTCTTTGCCGAGCGTCATGCCCAGGTTGAGCGACAGTCCTTGAATCTCACGAAAAAAGGCCTCACCCTTTCTGAGCCCTATGGTGCATGCCCGAATCCAGGTTTGACTGACCCGCTCGCTGTCCAGGCTGCCGCCGGTATGAGCGGCATGCTCGGCAAATAACTCGATCAAGAGCTTCCAATTCTCGACCGGGGTGCTCTGATCAAAGTTAGTGCACAGATCGGCCAGAGGCCGCAGCAGGTTGGACAACGCCTCCGGTTTGGCCTTGGCGCGAACAAACCCCAAGATCGCCTCTAGTTCGCCGGGTGTCAGCGTATCGACATCGCCACGCTTCATCTGAAAAATCATCAGCACATGTTCGAGATCCGCGCGGGTCAAGGTCAGATTGAACTGGGTAGCGAAGGCATGGAAGTCTTCCATGGCCTCCCGATCGTTTAAGAGCCAGTCGGCGATGGTCTGACTGTAGACGGAAACCTCCACCTCGAATGGGCTGTGTTGACCAGTGACAAAGTCAAAAAGATGAAATTGGTAGAGTCGTTCCGTCGTGTCGAATAAGAAACCGGTCTCGCCCATGGTGGCGTTGAGTGCATGGGCGGAGCGCGGGTCCGACAGGTAAGAGCAGAAGCTCAAGGCATCTTGACATTGCAGCGGGAAGGCCTTGATGAGGCAGACCAACCAAGCCAAACCATGGGCGTCGCCTTGCTCGCGCACCACCAGTGGCCGTTGATCGTGCTTGTAACAGAACACAGACTCGAGCATTCGTGGAAGCTCAGATGACGCATGGGGGTTTTCCATGAGGAAACGCTGGCATTCATCTAGGCTGAAGCCCTCTCCTACAGCGAGTGTGGCGCGGGGCAATGGCGGGGCCGGCTCGTCGTCGTTACCATTTTCCTCGATCCAGCCCTCCCAGCCAAAGGCCAAGTCAACCGCCCAGAACGGCGGTTGGTCTGGCAACACCAAGGCATGAGAGAGATAGTTGCCCCAACGCAAGGAATAGTCCTGACCCAGGTACAGACTGCGCATCAAGATGCGCTTGCCCGTCCCGATGGTGAACCAGTATAAGGCTTTGGGGAAATCCGCCTGGATCATCTCGCCGTCGGGTTCACCGGGCAGATCACGGGGAGGTTCGTACAAGCAACGCGCTTCGATCTCACGACGCTCTTCGTGGGAAATGCCCTCGCTCATGGCCCGGGTCTGGAAACCAGCGTACCCGGACAAACCCTGGCGACAGGAGGTGTAGTGCAATTGCGCGGCAAGAATCTCGTTCATGGTGCCACCTTGGAGACCAATCCATTGAGGTGAAGCAACCAGAGAAAGGGATCTTCAACTCGGTGCGGCTGGACGCGTTCGATGCGATTGGTGCCGTGGGGGTTGCACCCGAGCGAGGACAAGCCGAAAAAACCGTGCTTTTCGTAATTACTCTCTATTTGATTGATGATATGGTCCTGTTTCCAGCCCTTGAGCATACTGATCACTTCGCCGTTGATGGCCTGGAAATCTGCATAGTCATATCCACGATCATGACGGCCCTGGGTCTGAATCTGGCATTGGGGATCTAGCAAAGGGTTCAGGGCGTCTAGCTTTGTAAAGGTGACGGCGATTGGAATCGGAATTTTACTCTTGAAACTCAGACCTTTGCGAATCAGCTTCGAAGTCCGATTAATGACGTGCTCTGTTTCATTGGTCTCGCTCGGCAGACTCATCGTGTTCAACTGCTTGCGCACCTCCTTTAATTGTAGGGGATCCAATAGCAGAATGATGCCTTGGGAACGGTAAATATATTTGTTGACGGCCGACATCACGTCTTCGGCATTGAGATCTTCACCGGCCGTATCGAAGAACACCAGCGTCGCGCATTTGAGCACTTCCCGACCTAAAAAATTTCGCTTCCGCACCGTAAGCGAGTAGACGAGGGGGCGCCTGACGTCCCGGTTACCAAGGCCGGATGCGGTCATCCGAATGGTTTCGCGCTTGACGAAGACCGGATCATAAAAATGCTGGCGGTAGCGCGTGATCGTCTCGTCGTCGTGCTCCTCGATCAGGAAGCCCATGGATGGACCAATGCGGCGTTTGAGCTGGTCGATCAAAACCGCAATAAAATGGCTTTTGCCTGTCTCCTTGCCACCGATCACCGCGATGATATAATTCTCCATCTCGCCCATAAAGCGCGGAAGATCCGAATGACAGATAGGGCAGACTCGGCGATTGCTGGTTTTTTTGCACTGCTTGCAGACGCTCTCGGGGGGCGGCAGGACACGCCCAAGCGGCCGGGCGTCGCCCCAATGGTCGCGATAGATCGTGTCGACCTCAGGCCGACAGAGCGTTCCATGGGAGGTGCAGCGGTATGGTGCCGCCGACAATTGAAAATAATCGAAACAATAAGGACAGAGTTCTTTTTTATTGAACAAGGCCATGAGTCACCCTAACCGCATCGAGTCTAGCGGACCGGGCAGCAAGCGAAATTGCCGCGCGAACCGACTGTCTTGAAAAAAGAGCTTGACGTAGCCCTTGCCGCGATTGAGGGGCAGATCGACCCGCGTCTTCCCCGGTTGAAGTTCAAGCTTGGGCAGCCGCACCAAGACCACACCATCCTCGGCCGAGAGCGGCATTTTCTCCTCTTTGAGCACGATCGCCAGCGGCGGCAGGGTATGGTTCTGAGTCGCCGACAGTTCGATCCATGCCTGCTGAAGCGGGCCCTTCCAGAGGCGGCGTTGGGCGACGACACAGTAGGAGATCGCGACTTCGACGCCGCTTGACTCCATCACGCTCACCCCTTCACTCAGCGTCCGAGTCACCGGATCCTGAACGAATACGGTGAAATAGTGGGCTTTGGGCGTTCCTTGCCGCGTTCCGCGATGGGTCCAGTAACCGTCGACGCGATAGGCATCAAGGGTCACCACTTCCTTGCCCTCGGCGTCCTGGCCATTGTTGGGGAAGCGATCCGGCCGCCAACAGATCAACACTTCTTTGGCCCCAGCAGGCCAATTCCAGGTCAGCTGAACATGATTCCCCGATCGATTGGGCTTCAAATCGGAGACGCCATCGAGCATCGTGACAGCAACCGGCACGCCAATCAAAGCACTTTGTTGGACTACCGTCAGTGGCACGAAGAACAGGGTCCCACCGGATTGCAGCTCGACAATCCCGCCTAGCTCGCCCAGCCCAGGAACTGGCTCGCCGCAACGCTGAGCCTGATCGAGTGAAATTAACTGCCCAGGGGTAACCTGGGCCAGCGATGTCGTTCGGCGTATCTGTACGCGCCCTCGCTGCGGCTGGTTCCAGCGCAGCGAGACGGCCCGACCCTGTCGGGTGTAGCGCAGGTCTTCGACCAAGCTGGGGCGCTCGATCGGGGTCGCCGTCAGTGCGACTCCAGAGCTGCGCAGAATCTGGCTCTGATTGCAGGGGTCGTTGTAGCAGGCGCAAAGGAGATAGCCGTAGGTGGATCCATTGCGGACATCGCTGTCCTGAAAGCTGTTGCCGGACCCTGTCATGAGGCGACCTTGACCGGCCGTCATCGGTGCTCGGTTCTGTTCCCGCCAAACTTCGACGGTGCGGCAACCCTCAGGCAGGGTCCAACTCAGGGTGATCTGGTTCTCACCGGGATCGATGCGGATATCCTTAGGGTCCAATAGACGCAAGATCGGCTTGCTTTGGACAGCCGCGGAACAGACTCCGGCGCGCTTGGCGAAAACACTGTAGAACCAAGGTCTTCCGCCAGGCAAATCCCTGTCAAGATAGTTGGCCGTTTCCACTTCGGCCCGCAGTTCGCCATCCGTCTGCGAGGCCGGTGGGCCGGCTTGTTTTCGCACGACGACATACTTCAGCTTGCCTACAGCCTTGACCGGGTTCCAGGTTAGCTGAACCGAGCCCGCCGACAGGCGCGCGCTCAGGCCACCAGGGGCCGGTGGTGGGAGCTCATCAAGGGCGCGCAATGCCGGTTCGAAATCCACGCAGGCGTTCAGCGCGCTCTCGTAGGCCTCGAATGCGCCAGCCAAATCGCCGCTCTTGCGGTGGGTCTCGCCCGCGGTAAAATACTTTTGGGCCTGATTCAGGCCCAGCTCGATCTGCGGCTTGAGGGACTTGAGTTTCAGCGCTCCGAACTCCCGCGCAAAGGCCTCGCTGGCCAGCTGCGCCGCGACAAAACGCTTCGCTTTGACTTGGGCCTCGAGCGGGTCGAGCGCGGTCATGCGTTGCTTGTCCTTTGTTTCGGCCGTGTGGGCAGCCTGCAGGGCGCGGGACCACGTGGGCCAATAGCTGAGCGCGCTCCGGTAGCAGGTCAAGGCGGCTCCCAAATCGCCTGCCCGCTCCAGACGTTCGCCCTCGCGCATCAGATCTTCGAGATGTTGGGCATCGCCGGCGCTGGCCCCGCAATGGGTGCAGCACTCGTCCTGGGTCGGGCAGGGTTTGCCACAGCACGGGCAGGACTGAATCAGGAGTTGGCCGCAGTTGTAACAGCGCTGATCCGCGGCCGTGCGCGCCACGGTTTTACAGAGCCCACACAGCAGCAACACCGCTTCCCGCGCGCGTGTCACAACTCGCCAATTGCGCTTGGCGGCGTAGGCGCGGACATACTCCTCGGCCTGCTCGTGACTCACGCCTAGCTGTCGGGCCCGCACGATCAAGCCCTCCATCGCCTCCTGATCCAGGAACTGACCGATCCCCGCAAGATCCAGATGATCGTCCAAGCCCATCAAGACCTGATCGCCCAAACTCGTGTCATAACGCTGCTTTTGCTGGTCGTCGGCGAACACGGTTTTACACAGGCCCGCCAGCTCCCCCCGTGCGGTTGCGTCTGCGTCGGTCAGGCCACGCCGGCGGATATCGCGATAAATTTCCTCGGCCAACTCCGCCAAGCGCCTGGGCGATGACTTGTGATCGGCACCGAGAAATTCATACAGACTCCTCAACTTCAAATGGGTGAGATGGTCGGCGATATTTTTGGCGATCACTGGTTCCAACCGTGGCTTCGCAGCCAGCACCTCCTCGACACCCACCTCCGCGCCGAACCGCTTCAGGCAAGCAAGAATCTCGGCCTCACTCACCTGATTTTGGAGTTTGTTGCCAATCATCTTGACGATTTCTGGGTCGACTCGCTTCTTGATGTAGTTCTTGCAGAACTCCTCGAGTCGGTTCTGCACTTCTTGCTTGCGGTTCTTCAGCTCCGCGGCAGCTTCGATCGCCATCGTCCGCCAGACCTGAGGTTCCTTCAAAGCCTTGTGCATCTCGGGAACCAGTTTGAGGTAGCGTTCCGCTACCCGCCTAGCACTGGGCGAACCTTGGTTCTTCTTGAGCGACCACGCGCGGCGCATGTCCTCGATCTTGGCCGTGATCGCCGCCGGATCCACCACAGCGGGGTCCAGCTCGAGGATCAGGTAGTAGTTCTCGCTCATCGCTTGGTTCCCCGGCCGGATACGTGCATCGCGAGACCCGAAGTGGCCTGGCCGCTCGACTCGGTCAGGACCTGGGCGATCGAGGAATAGGTCTCCACCAAGCGATTTTGGGAGGTAAAAAAGCTGTTCTCATCGCTGGAGGCGATGGCCTTGAGAAAAGAGTGATCGGCGCCGCCAAAACCAATCGCGACCACGTCGATCTGTTGCTGATGACAGGTCTTGGCCGCAGCAATCGCTCGTTTTTGATGGGACCACACGCCATCGGCCAGCACCAGTGCTACTTTCTTGCCTTTCACGCCGCGCATGAGCTGTGAAATTTCGTTGAAGGGGTCGCCGTCATTGCCATAACCCGTTTGACCTGCGGACAGACCGGCGAGCGCCTTTTCAATTGTGCGCGCATTCTGGCAGGCTTTCAGACAGGTTTCAACCGAGTCTGAGAAGCCGATAACGCCCAGACTGCAGTGGCCCAGGTCGAGATTGGCCAAAAAACTTTTCGCCGCTTTTTTTGCCTGCCTCAATGGATCGCCGGACATGGAGCCCGAGAGGTCGAAGGCCAGATAGACCGTCAAGTGTTCGACCACCGGCACCGAGGGCGCGACCAGGAAACGGGCCGGCACATCGGCGGGCAATGCCTCGACCGTGATTCGCAGCGGCTTGCCCGAGCGCCGGTCGAAGGCGTCGATCGCGACCGTGCCACTGACATCGTAGCGGTACTGGATGTCGACCACCGCGGGCCCCGAGGTACGGTGGGGCACCTCGTGGATCAGATGGCGACCGAGGTAGGCCACGTCCGCCGGCGACTCGCTTTCCCCTTGCGTCAGGAAGATCTCGATCGTGTTTGCTCCCGTTGCACGGGTGCGGATTTGGAAGGGCCGGCGGTTCTCGCAGGGGATGACTTGGTTTTTGGCCAAGATGATGCTGTTGAGATAGGCCGTGTGCGCCGAGTTGACCGCGATCATGCCGAGGCTGTGGTTGGTGACGTCGACCGTTTTGAGCGCGCCACCCAGATAGAGTCTCGGTCGGTTCAGGTGTTGGCTCGCGATGACAGCTGCGCCCAGCGCGACGGCCTCGTCGACGTTGACGCCCAGCAGTGGGGGTTTTCCAAACTCGCGTTCGATAAAGCGGTGCACCATCGGCATGCGCGTCGAACCGCCGACCAGCAGGACGGCGTCGATCTGACTTGGAAGGAAACCCTGCTCCTCGAGGACTTTGCGGGAGAGAAAGATCGTCCGCTCCATCAGGTCGGCCGTCACTTGTTCGAACCGTTCACGATCAAAAGGGTACTGGCCGCGCTTGCCCTCGTAGCGCAGAGTCAGGGTGGTCGACTGGGACTCGGTCAGCTTCTTCTTGGCGTCCTCGGCCAAGATCAGCAGCTCCGCCAGGCTCTCGGCATCGGCCAGGGGATCCATGCCGAATTCCTCGCGAAAGGCCTCCGCGACATACTCGATGATGCGGTCGTCCCAGTCCTTCCCGCCCAGCTGGTGATCTCCGTCCGAGGTGAGGACGCGGATCTCCCGCTCCGCCACCTCGAGCAGGGTAATGTCGAAGGTACCGCCGCCGAGATCGTAGACGAGCAGGCGTTGATTGCCGCGCTCACGGGAGATACCATAGGCGACCGCGGCGGCCGTGGGCTCATTGACGACCTGCAATAACTTCAACCCTGCCTTGCGGCCAGCCTCGAGTGTCGCCTTGCGCTCGGCATCCTTGAAGTACGCAGGCACCGTGATGACCGCCTGCTCGATACCCTCGCCAAGGGCCAGTTCGGCGTCCTGCTTCAGTTTTCTTAAAAGGATCGCCGACAGCTCGGTGGCGTCGTAATCCTTTTGACCCCCTGGAAAGATGAATTCCTTGTCACCCATCTGGCGCTTGAAGTAGGCCGCGACCGGCCAGCGTCCCAAGGCCTGTTCGGCCTTGGCCGCGGCACCGATCAGGATCTCTTGGTCCTGAAAACACAGGACCGAGGGCGTGATCGTCCGACCCTCGCTGTTTTTCAAGACCCGTGGCCCTTGATCGCTGTCGATGGCCACGACCGAATTGGTCGTACCCAGATCGATACCCACGGCGTGCGCCGATGACATGTCCATCCTCCCGGTTTAGCTGACGTTGATCGCCAGGTTGCGCTCGCGTTTCTCTTCGATCTGCGCGACAGAAAGCACGGCATCGGTCACGAACGAGGTTTCCAGGGTTCCCTTCGTCGTCAAATCCAGGGCGTTCAGGGACAGCAGGCCGTCTGGTGTGAGCGCAAAGGTGACCTCGATTGGGGATGCTTTGGGCAGTGGTCGGGAGAACAAGAGCTCGGCCTCGCCCAGCATCGTCGAGTCCTCGAGGGGCTGTGCATCCCTGCTCGTGCTCATATTTTCCATGCAGCGCAGGCTGACACTGGTCTGGTTTTCGGCCTTGGTATGAAACTGCGAGGTGTACTTGGCCGGAACTTGGTCATTGGCCACCACCAGGTTGAAGACCCGCTCCTTGTCGTCTTGATCGAATGCCACGATGCCGAAACTCTTGGAGCTCACATTGTAGATTTTCTGCTCCGCCATCGCGATCACACCCGCCAGCGAAAGGCCGTTTTCCAAGGCGACTTCCTTTTGGGCGCGCTTGCGGGTGCTCTCGTCGATGTCCTCGACCTTGACGGATTCGGGGTTGGTCCCCATCTCCTCGGCGATCTTGATTTTGATGCTCTCGTCCAGATAGCACTTGAAGCCGAAGATCGCGGCCCCCTTGGCGACGGCTTGGTTGGGGTCGAACTGCCTGATTTCGTAGGGGAAGTGCTGCCGCACAGCCTCGACCACCTGGGGCATATATGTCGACCCACCCACCAACAGGAGCTTGTCGATCTTCTCGCAACCCTTCGCGCGCGCGGTTTCCAGCATTTCCTGGGTCATGCTGATCGTGCGCGTCAGGAGGCCGCTCGTCAACTCGTCGAACTTCGCCCGAGTCAGCTCGATGACCGCGCGATGGGCACCGTGCCTGATCTTGGCGGGGAAGGTCTCCCGGGCCGAGAGCCCGATCTTGGCGCTTTCCGCCAGATTGAGGAGCTCTTGCCAGGTCTCCAGATCGTCGAGCAGCGACTCGGCTGGCGTGCCTGTCTGGACGGAAAATTCCTGGGCAAACCAATTGGCGATCGTTTCGTCCCAGTTCTTGCCGCCCAACATATGGTCGCCGCCGGTGCAGATGACCGTAATCGCTTCGGGTTTGACTTCGATGACCGTGACGTCGAAGGTACCGCCACCGAGGTCGTAGACGAGCAGCGTCTGTGGGTCGGTCTGTTCGACGCCATAGGCGATCGCGGCCGCGGTGGGTTCGGGGATCACGTAGCGCACATTCAGGCCAGCCAGGGTACCCGCCTGTCGGGTGGCCTCCTTCTGATTGACGCCGAAATAGGCAGGGCACGTGATGACCACATCGGTGATCGTATCGCCGGTGACAATCTTGGCATCCTCCACCAATTTGCGCAGGATGAACGAGGAAATGTCCTGCGGATGATACTGACGGCCCTCATGCTCGAACAGCCACTCGGGATCGCCCATGACCCTCTTGACGGTGGAGACCACCTGGGTCGGATGCAGCTCGGCCACGTCCTTGGCCGTGCGGCCGACGACGATGTTGTCGGGACTTTCGAAATAGACCACGGAAGGCGTGGTCGGCAGGCCTTCAGAATTGGATACGATCACCGGTTTGCCATACTCGTCGACATAACCGATGCACGAATAGGTCGTCCCAAGGTCGATGCCATAGACGCGGGTTGCACTCATCTCGTCTCTCCTCCTGTCGCAATAGTGTCTCTCGGGTCTTGTGCCCCTGCCACAGGCACGAACACACCCACCCTCTCTTTTTCCAAGATTTCCTGACCTTTCTCGAACCCGACACGCAGCGAGGTCACCTTTTGGATCAGGTGCTGTTCGTCGGTCGGAACTTTTTTGATGATGCGCTGACGGCGCGGGTCAAACGTGTCGTCCGAGGATCGGAATACAGATACACCGTGGTGTCCCAGCAACAGTTCGATGTCGTGTTGGAAGCCTGCCAAAAGCTTCACCGTTCCCTCGGGTTCCGTTGCCTGCGCCTCCAGACTTTCGATCACGCGCGACAGATCGTCGTGGAGCCCGATGATCCCCAGCAGCAGCGGACGGCTAGCGCGGGCCACCTGATCGCTGCGGTAACTCTGTAACTCCTCGTGCAGGCGGTCGATCTGGAGCTGCTTGGCCGCGTCATAGGCGAGTTTGTCCGCAAACACCGCCAAGACCCGTTCGGTACTCGCATGAATCAGACCGCCAAGCGTTTCGACCAGATCGGCGGCCGCCAGCCCCGCCACCTCGGCCGGGCGCCCAGGCGCCTCGGGCGGTTCAGTGACTTGCACGGTTTCGCTGAATTCGCGAGCTTGCTCGCCCTCATCGACAGGTGCGTTGATCGCCGCGGTTTCGGCGCTGTCGCAATCGACTTCCGCCTGCGGGGCGGCCCCCTCCTCATCATCGCAAGCACCAACAGTAGGCTTGGATTCTTCCTTGTCTTCACGAACCTCGGACATGGTCACACTCCGGCTAAACGTGTCGAAACGGGTCTATCACCTGGCTCTATCTCTCAATGCGAAATCGAAACCCAGAACAGGTCAAAAAATTGAATTAGGCGAAAATTCCCTCATAAACACCTGGTAATGCACTGCAAGCCGGAACTCGACTACGATTCGTGCTATCCTGATGTCAACGCTCGTCCGTGAGGCCGCCTGCATGCTCGACCTGCTCTCCATCCTCATCAGTCTCGCCATCGCCGCGTTGGGTGTGCTCGAGGGCCGCCGCTGGTTCGGCGCCTATGCCCACTCCATCACGCGCTTGCGCCAGTTCGCCGAGAAGCTCGGCACCTGCGGCGAGGGCGCCTCCTTTCTCGAAGTCGCGCGCGGCTGGCTGGGGGCAGAAGAAGCCGCCACCCGCGCGCTCGCTCGCGACCTCGTGCGCCACTTCGGCAAGGAGCCGATCCAACTCCACGGCCGGCTGGGCTGGGTCGTCGATGTCGACGATCTCTGCAACGGCAAGCGCCTGTTCAAGGCCCACCCAGCAGCCGTGCGCCTTGAGGCCATGCCCGGTCTCTTGACCGGCTTCGGCATCCTCTTCACTTTCCTCGGATTGGCCGCGGGCGTCTACGGGCTGGATCCCACCGACGCGGCCCAGCTCACGGTCGGCGTCAAAACCCTGCTCGGCGGCATGAGTCTGGCCTTCCTGACCTCGATCGCCGGCCTGGGCACGGCCCTGTGGTGGACCTGGCGCGCCCGCGAGAGCGCCGCCAGCTTCGAGGCGGTCTACGCCTTCATCGCCGAAGTCCTGCACGAGAAGAGCTTCATCCTCATGCCCGAGGAAATGAATTACCAATTGCTCGACGACCTGCGCCAACAATCGCGCGCGCTCGACAGCCAGGAGGAGGTCTTGACCCGCGCCCTGCGCCGCGCCCTGGCCGATTCGGTCTTCGGCGAGATCCGCGATCTGCTGGCCCGCACCGCGGCCCGCGAAGAGCAGACGACTGCCATCGCCGGTCCCCTGCGCGAGGTCCACCACGAGCTCAAGAGCATCAGCGGCCACCTGGCCCAGCAAATCGAGAACCAGCGCATCATGGGCGTCGCCGTCAAGCGCCTGCTCGACCGCAGCGAGGGCGGGGGCACGGGCGGCAATGGCGCCGGCGCGGCCCCCGCCACCATGGGCGACGCCGTCCGCGTGGCCGAGGGCCTGCGCTCGATCCAGACCAGTCAGGAGGCGACCCTGGCCGCGATTGCCGGCTCCGCCGAACAGCTGGAAAAACTCATGAAGGCCGCGCGCCTGGCCAACGCGGACATCATCAAGGTCCATGCGGCGCTCGTCCGCCACCTCGAGGGCATGGACCAACACTGGACCCAATACCGCGGCCAGCTGGAGGCGCTGCAGCAGACCCTGAACGCCAGTTTGAGCGGGTTCGACGACCGCTTGCGCGGCTCGCTCCAACAGGTCCATGGCGACTTTGACCGCCTGCTCGCCCAAGCGCTCGACAGCTTCGCTGGCGCGCTCAAGGACTTTCAGTTCACCCTCGACGGCCTCTCCGCCCTCGCGCCGCCTGCCCAGGCCGAGCCGGAAGTCGGCGCGCGCGGCCTGTTTGGCAGGCGCAAGTCATGATCGCCGCGCGCAGGCGCCAGTCGGCCGAAAGCAGCGGCGAGGCTCCCAATTTCTGGGCCTCCTATTCCGACCTGATGGCCTCCATGCTGCTGGTCTTTGTGCTGCTACTGGTCGTGGCCCTGTTCCACTTTTCCGAGTACAGCGCCCATGCGGCCGAACGCCTCGCCGATCAGAAGGCGATGATCCAGAGCTTCGCCGCCGTCCAGCAGCAGCTGATCGCCAAACTGAAGGGCGAGGTCGCCGCCGAGTCGGTGACGCTCGACCCCCAGACCGGTGCCCTGCGCATCGGCGACGGCATCCTCTTCGAGGAGGGTGCCGCCGAGCTCACCACACCCGGTCGCCAGAAGCTCGACGCGCTTTTCGAGGCCTACATGCGCATCGTGCTGGCGCCGGAGTTTGCACCTTATATCAAGCAGATCGAGATCGAGGGCCATACCAACACCAACGGCACCTATATGTTCAATCTCGAACTCAGTCAACGGCGGGCACTGGCGGTGATGGCCGCGCTGCTCAACCGCTCGGGCGCCGACCGCAGACGGCTCGAGTCGCTGGTCGTCGCCTCCGGGCGCAGCTACGCCAACCTCATCCGCGACGCCGCTGGCGGCGAAGACCCCGTGCGCTCGCGCCGCATCGAGATCAAGTTCCGCCTGCGCGAGGCCGAGCTGTTCCAGGACCTCACCAAAAACCTCGACCGCTGAGGAGGTCGCATGCAGCCCAACTGGTTCTTTGCCCTGCCGGTTCCCGCCGAAACCTGGCTGCACACCGTGCTGCACGATCTGCCGGAAGCTTGCCGCGCTTTTGCGCCGGAGGACGTCCACATGACCGTCGCCTTCCTGGGCGCGCTGCCGCCGCAGCGGGTCGCGGCCATGGTCGCGGCGCTGGATCAAATCCAGGCCAATGCCTTTACCATCCACTTGGGCGAGGTGCTGGCCCTGCCCAACCCCAAGCGACCCAGCGCCCTGTCCTTCGCGGTCACGACCGGCCAGGCACAGGCCGCCGCGATGATCGCCAACCACCGCGATCACTTGCTGGCAGCAGCCGGCGCGGCACCCGATCGCCGCCCACCGCTCCCGCACATCACCGTCGCCCGTCCCAGTCGCGGTAGCGGTCCCCAGGGCCTGCACGAGGCCCTTGCATGGGCCAAGCGCTGCCCAGCGCCGCCGCAGGCGATCGCGATCGAGCGGATCGCGCTCTACACCTGGTCGGAGGACCGCCGGACGCGGCAGTTCCGCATCGTCGCCGAGAAACGCCTGGCGCCGGCGAAAACTTAGCGCGCCAATTCATAGTACTAAATGCGGCTGTGATTTCAGCGCGTATAAATTATATATCGTTGATCATTCAATTCACTGATTGGAGCAGTCGACTTACCAACCGGGATTGAGCTCCGCGAAAAACACTAAAACACCAGCACAAGGCAATTTCTCCTTGACACATCAGCACCTAACTTTGACAATGATTTTATGTTTGGGCTTGTTCCTAAATGTATCATTATTCGTGTACGTGACATCTCATGATCCACACCACCAGGGAAACATCAATTGCCGTACCGGGAACGTCCCGGCCATGGTCTGCCAGCGAGGTGCCGCGATGATACTGCTGCGCTGGATCCCCATCGATCGCAGAGCCTACCCCCCGCCGAGGCGCAGGATGGAGCGCTTCCCCCTCGAACGCGCCACGATCCTCGCGCTTCTCGAAGACGAGACCCTCTACATCCCCTCCGCCGCTGCCGAGGTCGGCTACCCGCGGGGCTCCGTCGAGTACATTCGCGCACGCCGTGCCTTCAGCTACTTCGCCAACGAACACGGCATGGCCGAGGCTTACGACAATACCGAAAAGGAACCGGGCGAAGCCGCCGGCTGGTTCGGCAGCTCCTGGAAATGGGCCTTGGGTCCCAGAATGCACCGCGTCGCCGACCTCATGGACAAACTCCGGCGCCTGCAGCAGGAGCAGCCTGGTATGCGCTTCTTCCTGGACGACGAGACCGTCCTCAGCGAGGAGGAACTGCGTCAACGCGGGCTCGAGGTGCCGCCCGAAGTGGAAGTCCCCGCAGCCGTGCCCACGGAGCCGCTCGTCGCCACGGCCCGATCCGAGCACTTCCCAAGGACGGAACCGCCCGCAAGCCCAAGGAGTTGGACGCGCCGCAAACTGCTGGGCCTGTCAGCGTTCTCGCTCTGCCTGGCTTTCGGCGGCTGGTTTGTCCTGACCCTCCTGAAAAGCCACCAGCTGGAGGCGCAGCTGCTGGATGCCGGACGCTGCCTTAACTCGACCATCGAGTTCCTCGGCCACGGCGATTGATCCAAGGCAGTCCTCAAGCCCGCGAATGCCGATCCGTCGATCTGCACACTTTTGCCCAAGTTGTGAAAATAGTGTAAGATAGAGCGAGATCGAGACGGGAGGCCTTCGTGAGCTTTGACGGTTATGGGCTTCAACAACAACTTCATGACCTCTGGCAGGACCGCAAAACCGGGACCCTGTCCACCACCGTCAAAGGTTACGAGAAGAAGCTGTTTCTCAAAGACGGCATCGTTTGTTTCGCCACCTCCAACGATCCCGACGACAAGCTGCCCAGCGTGCTCGTGCGCCAGGGCCGTTTCACCGAGGCACAATTCCTCGCCGTCGAGCCGAAATTCAACGACAAGATCTCGATCGGCCGCAACCTCATCGAAATGGGCCTGATCACCCAGGCCGAGCTGGTCGAAGGCGCAAAGGAACAAATTTACACCGTCTATGCGGGTTGCATGCTGGCGGAAACCGGCACTGCCCAGTTCGAGGAGGGACCCCTGCCCAACGGCATCGTCAGTCTGCCGCTGCGCTATCCCCGCGATCTCTTCCGCGCGATCCTGACCATGCAGGACAAAAATTGGATTTCACGCCAGTTCGGCACCGCCCTCAGCTTCGTGCCTACGCCGGCGCCGGGTCGGCCCGCCCTCGACTTCAGCAAATTGGAGCTTGGCGAGTTTGCCCAACCAACCTACAAGCTGATCGATGGCCAGCTCAACTTCAACCATCTGACTTTCGAGGCCGAGGTCGACGAGTTTACCCTGCTTAAGTTCCTCTACGCCCTGCGCCTCCTGGGCCAGATCACGATCGAGGCCGACGAAAACGAGCCCGAACCCGAGGTCGAAAGCGTACTCGAGGACCTGGGTCGCGCCATGGAGCAGAGCGAGGAGGTCGCCAAGCTGCGCGGGAAAAGCGCCTACGAGGGCCTGAGCATGGACGAAACGATCGCCATGCCGACCCTCAAGGGCAAGGGCGTAGCGGCCCCTGGCTCGCTGGACGTGACCACCGAGATCTCGCGCGATGTGCTGGGCCAGAAACCCCTTGACGACCTGTTCGATGACGAGGAAGAAGCGCCCCACAAGCCCGCCGCCGCCTTCGACGCCTTCAGCCACGAGGAGGAGGAGCAAGGCTTGGACGACCTCGGCGCACTCGGCCCGGACTTCCTGGAACGGGAGATCCAGCGCAACGAACAGGACTACATGACGGACGGCGTGATCCTGCCCGATCGCGATGAGGACGAGGAGGAAGATCCGGAGGAAGCGCTGCCCGAGGAGGGTGACAGCCGCCGCGAGCGCCGCAATCGACTGATGTTGCTGGCCGCGATCGGCGTCCTGGCAACCGGCGCGCTGTTGACTTTGCGGCCCTGGCTCGAGCGCCGCTTCAACCCCTTTGGCCCTTCATTGGCGACCTCGGTGCCTGACGTAACCCAGCAGGCTAAGCAAGCGGCGACGCCGCCGGTCAAGACCGAGACGCCCCCGATCGAACCTGAAAAACCCGCGGAAACCGCGGTCGTCGAAGCGCCCGTTGAAACTCCGCCCCAGCAGAGCGCGAGCGCGCCGACCCCGCCCGTCGCCACCGCGGAGCAGGTTGCGACGACAGAGACGTCCAAACCCCAGCCGGAGCCGACCAAGGCCCCCGCGCAAGCCAAGCCCGCGCCCCAGCAAGCCAAGCCCATCCAGCCCGAGCGCCAGGCCGCCTCGAACGCGGGCTTTCGCAGCCCGATCGTCGAGGGCTGGGACCCCAAGACCGGCAGGCCACGCGGCCAAGCCCAGGCCCCAATCGACCAAATCGCCGAACCCGACCAACCCTCGCCCGAGCTGCTCCAGCTCAGCGCCGCCAATGCCGCCAACGCCAGCAAGCCGGCGCCCACGGCCGAGCCCGCAGCCCGCAAGCCCGCGACCAAGGAGCAACCGGCCCAGCGCCAGCCGGCCGTCAAACAGCCCGCGGTCAACGCGGTCGCGCAACCGCCCAGCCAGAAGCCTGTCGACCCGCCGGCCCGCCTGACGCAGGCCTCGCCGACCAAGGACCGCGCCGCCGTCAAGACGCCCGAACGCATCCCGCAACCCAGCCCCACCAAGCCCGCAACGAATCGAGCAGCCGCGCAGCAACAGCCGCAGAGCGAGCCCCAGAAGCCCGCGCCGCCCGCGGCTGAACCCGATTCCGAAGCCGAGGCCCAACGCCTCCTGGCCGAGGGCCGCTACGCCGATGCCGCCGCGCTCTGGCGCCGCCGCGCCGCCGCCGGCAAGTATACCTTTGCCCTCTCCTTGGTCTGTGAACCCGCCAATATTGAAAAGGCACGCCAGGCCGCCAAGGGCGACGCGCGCCTGTTCATCATCGCCCGCGAGTTTGGCCAATCCGCCTGTTACTGGGTCTGCTGGGGCAGCTACGACAACCGCATCCAGGCGCTCAAGGCCAAGACCGAGCTACCGCCCGGCTTGGCCGATCCCCAGTCCGAGGCCAAAGCCATCGCCTCGCTGCTGCAGTGACCTAAAAATTTTCACGAGCCGGTAACCCATTTTCCCTGCCCTCGGCACTAACCCCCACGAGCGTCGCCCCCAGCGCGCCATCCCACCCCCGAGGCATGTCATGTTCAGAACCCTATCCCTGCTCCTGTGCTTGCTCGCTTGTTCAGCCTTCGCCGCCGACCGCACCGTTGAAAAACAGTTCAAAGTCGGACCCAACGCCACCTTTGCCCTGGACAACCACAAGGGCACCATCGTCATCCGCACCCAGCCCGGCAACCAGATCTCCGTCAAGGCCGTCATCTACATGGCCGAGGACGAGGACAACAAGATGAGCGCCGCCAATCGCCAGGCCGCCATCGACGCCTTGGAAGTGCGTTTCAAGAACACCGACAACCTGGTCAAAGTCGAGGTCGAAAACGATAACTCGGAAAAGCAGTCCGGCATCAGCTGGAACCAGACCCTCCCCACCGTCGACTTCGAGATCGGCGTACCCCAGGACGCCAACCTCGAACTGGAAACCCATAAGGGCGAACTCCAGGTCCAGGCCCCTTCGGGCACGATCGAGATCGAATCCCACAAGGGCACCGGCACCATCGACGGCGTGCGCAACGCGTTCAAGCTGAGCACCCACAAGGGCGAGTTCGCGATCGGCTTCGCCAAACTGGCGCGGATCGAGATCGAGACCCACAAGGGCGACATCACCCTTGAGCTGCCTGGCGGCCCCATGACCCTCGACGCCACCAGCCACAAGGGCGAGTTCACCTTCAACGGTCGCAAGATCCCCGTCACCCGCGAGCGTGGCGAGACCAGCGCCACCTACACCGAGGGCGCCGGCACCAACCGCATCAGCCTCGGCACCCACAAGGGTCACTTCACCGTCAACTTCCGGGATTGATCGACGATGGAGGAGCGCCAGCTGATCGATCGGGCCAAAGCGGGTGACCGCGAAGCCTTCGTGGGCCTGCTGGCCCGCTACGATCGCCAGATCATGAGCGTGGTCTATCGCTATACTGGCAACCACTTCGATCGGGAAGACCTCTACCAGGAGGTCTTCCTGCACGTGTTTCAGGCCCTGCGCGACTACCGCGGCGAGGCCGCCTTCCTGACCTGGCTCTACCGCATCGCGCTCAACCGCTGCACCCGCCACCTCGCCGCCCGGCGCCGCTTCGAGCTGCTCCAGGACACCGCCGGCGCGGCGGCCGACCACGAGCGCCAGGCGCGCCTACAGGCCGTGCACGGCGCGATTTCTCGCCTAAAAGGTCCCCAGCGCCTGTGTTTTCACCTACACTATATCGAGGACTGGCCGGTGGATCGCATCGCCGAGACACTAGCGATCGAGCACGGCACCGTCAAGAGCCACCTGAATCGGGCCCGCAAGAAGATCAAACTGGACAAGGAGGTGCTGGCATGGCAGACGAACTGAAACAGGTCTACGCCCACATCGACGCGGACCCCTCCGAGATGGCCACCTACCGCCAGCGCCTGGCCCAGCAGTTGCTGGCGCCAAAACGCCCGCAGCGCCCGCGCTGGCCCTGGCTGGCACTTGTCGCCGCCGTGCTCGGCGGCGCCTTCCTCTGGCGTTACTTCCAACCGCGCCCGCTCCACCAACTCGATTTGGCCGCGATCGAGCAGCGGGTCGAATTCGCCGACCCCAGCGCGCGCCAACAGCTGCTGGCCGAAGCCCGTCGCGACTTCAGTGCCGAGGACCCGCTGACCCACCGCAACGCCACCGTCGCGCTCTGCCTGTTGCTGCCGGGCGAGGAGGCCATCGAGCTGGCGGCCGAGCACCTCATGACCGAGCCGGATCCGCGCTACCGCGCCCTGCTGTTGGAACGGATCCTCGACTTGGCCGACGACCAAGGCTTTGCCTCCGACCACATCGAAGCCCTAATGGACCGCGAGGATGACGAACTCTGTCTCAAGCTCTACCGCGACTGGATGCGCCTGAGCTAAAGCCAAGCCGAAAAGGTCCCGCAGGCGCTGTAGCTGCTGTAGCGCAAGATGCAATCTTGCGCCGGGCGGCGGGTGAATTCTCAAAGCGGTCTTTTCAGTAGAGCGTAACTCCGGGAGCGTCCCTCTGAAATGATTCTGTTTTTTGCCAAAAGTCGAATGGGGACGACCTTTTCGGCTAGGCTCGAGCTAAAGCCAAGCCACCGGCGCCCTGCGCACCTGGGCTCCACCCCGGACACGCATGCCCGCCCAGGATATGCTAGACTCGTGAGGCTGAAGACTGGGAGGGGCACATGCAGAGCCCGATCAAAATTGGCCAATCCGACTTCCGCTCCTTGCGCGAAAGTGGGGCTTATTATGTTGACAAAACGGCGATGATCGCCGAGCTGCTCGACGACCCCAACCTCGTCCTGCTGTTGCCCCGTCCACGCCGCTTTGGCAAGACCCTCAACCTGACCATGCTCCAGGCCTTTTTCGACGACCGCCAACAGTCCGGACCTCTCTTTGCCGGTCTGTTCATCTCGCGCCAACCCAAGGCGATGGCCCACCTTAACGGCTATCCGACCCTGTTCCTGACCCTCAAGGATATGGACTACCACGACTGGCCCTCATGCCTAGCCGCCTTAAAGCTGCGGATTGCCAAGCTCGTCGGTGAGCACCTGGCGCGTGTCGTGACGGTCGCAACCGTACCGCAGCGAGCCTGGCTCGAGGCCCTAGCGCTCGGACAGGCGGAACAGCCCGTATGCGAACAGGCGCTCCTCCTGCTGACGGAACTGCTGCACCAAGCCAGTGGCCGCAAGGTCGTGGTTCTGATCGATGAGTACGACAACCCCGTTCATCTTGCCTCCGCTCACGGTTATCAGGACAAAATCCTGAGCTTCCTGCGCAATTTCCTAGGCGCCGGCCTGAAGGACAATCCCCGCTTGGAGCGCGCCGTGATCACCGGTATCCTGCGCGTGGGCAAGGAGTCCATCTATTCGGGGCTCAACCATTTGGGTGTCTATGCACTCCTCGATCAACCCTTTGCCACAGCCTTCGGTTTTGGCGAGGAGGAGGTCGCTGATATCCTCGCCCAATCCGGCCAAAGTGCACGTCTCGCGGAGGTTCGCGACTGGTACAATGGCTACCGCTTCGGCCAGCACACGATCTACAACCCCTGGTCGATCCTGAAAATGGTCAGCAGTCCTCAGGGTAGCTTGCAAGCCTACTGGATCAACACCTCCGGCAACGATTTGGTTCGCTCCCTCGTCCTCGCCGGCCGCGCATACTTATTGGCGGACCTGGAGACGCTCCTGGCCGGCGGCGCGATCCGCAAGACACTGTTTGTCAATGTCGCCTTTCGCGAGCTCAGTGGCGACGACCTGTGGAACCTCATGCTCTTCAGCGGGTACTTGACCACGACCTACTTCGATCCGGAAACCAACCAGGCCGACCTGGTCATCCCCAATCGCGAAATCCGCACCTTCTTCGAACAGCTGGTCTTGCAGTCGGCCTTGCCTGGAAATAGCGCCCCGCATGGCTCCGCAGTCGCTGTAGCGCAAGCTGCAATCTTGCGCCGGGCGGCGGGTGAATGTTAAAGCGGTCTTGTAAGTAGAGCATAACTCCGGACTGCCGCCCTGCGCATGATTGCATCTTGCGCTACAATGCAAAATCACGGTGAATCGCTGCGCTCGTAAACAAAAAGATAATTGGTACGGCCTTCAAGGATATAGAAAGAGGTACCGTCAGTTGCCAGGGAAAGAGGGAAAATGTCGTCCTGGATAGTCAGTGTGTCTAAGTAGGTGACAGCGCTCTTTTTCATTTCAAAATGCAATAATTGAAAGGGTTTTTCAGCAGAATGCAATAGAAGGTAGAGCTGATTGTCATGGTGGCAAACATCCACGATAAGCGCTCGGGTTTGATTGGGTCCGGATGTCTGGTAAAAGGTTTCGACTGATTCGAGGCGGTTGCGCGCTTGCGGGAGATCTTTGTAATTGAGACCTGACAGGCGTTTCCCATCCAAGTCAAACAGATCGATTTCCGGCTCTGATAGGCTCACTGAAATCAGGATCGGCTGATCCTCTATTTCACTGAGAAGAATATGATTTAAGTTTCTGGACACTCTAAACCTTGCTTGATCGTCAAAGCGGAACGCTCCAAAGCCAAATAGAAAGTTACCATCCATGTCAACCACAGAGTATGGGTGGTCGTTACTGGGCGATGAAAGGAAGAGCATGTCATCATATGCGGCAAAGCGGGTCATCCGCTTATAGTTGCTTACAGGTGTGGCATTGAGAAAATGACCGGCGGTATCAAACGTGGCAATGCGTCGTGTCGCACCGGTATCAACAAGGATGCGGCCCTGATCGGCAAACACGAAATTCGGTCCCGCCAATCCGCCAGGTCCTTCGCCCGACTGGCCCAGCATGAGGGCCGGCTCAAGGTTGTGGTCCAGCTTGAAGACGCGATTGGCGGTTTGGTCGGGCACATAGAGGAATTGTTGAAAATAAATCCCGAAGGATGTCGATAGGAAGTTCCCTTTGCCAAACTCTTCCTTGATCAAGGTCCGCTTCAAACGCGTTGAAGCGGCTGCCTTGGTCTGATCGCTAGGCGCGCTCCGGCACCCCACCAGTACCAACAGAATCAGTGTCAATGGCGTTGAAATGTTTCTTAGCAATAGGTGTAATCTCCATCGCAAAGAACATATGTGGAGGTACGCGCGCAATTGCGGGTCGTAGAGGAACAGGAGACCGAGCCAGTCAACACACCACTCGAATTATAACAATAAGTGGTAACAGAGCATGTGGTTGTGCTGCCAGAACCAGTGCTCGACCCGCCACTGATACACCCTTGGGCTGCGCTCCCAGGGATACAATTTTGCTCGATTGAAAAGGCCATGGGGCATGAAAGCAAAAGAAGAAACGCGAATAGTCTCATAATAACTCCCAAGTTTTTTTATAGAGCAATAACATGCTAGCATGACATAAAGTGGTGTGTCAAGAAATCTTCACAGCTCGACGTGCCCACTGAAAATATTGGGACAACAAAAGGCGCCACCTGCTTTTCCGTGTGCTCCGTGCTTTCCGTGGTTTAAATCCTCCCTTTTGTACGGGGTCTGTGCTAGGTTCCATTTGCTTTATTTAACCACGGAAAACACGGAACACACGGAAGGGAACACAGAAGGCGACCCCTTCGACAAAAAGTTGAAGCGCTTTTTTTAATAGGCAGTGGCTACCGGTCGTTGCGCAACGTGAAAGAGTCCGCATGCAGCGGATACTCGAAAGGCGAGCTCGGCAGGTTGCCAACCGAGACGGGCGGTGAGTAGGATCAGGGGTTTGGACCGGCGGCGCGGGGCGGGTGGCGTGGTTAAGGAACAGGTTCCGGTAGCGTGCGCCGAATCCGTCGCAAGAAGAAGGGGCGGATTTTTTTGTTGACACAGTGAATCCGGGATGCTAAGTTGCGCTTTCGGCGTGAAAAATAAACCACCGATTGTACGTGGTTCTAGCGACTAGCGAATACCAAAAGCGGAGACACAATGGTTCTCCGCTTTTTCAGACTATCTGGCATTTCCAAGGATGTGCCTACGTGTTTAGAAAGCCTGGAGATGTATGTTGACTTCTCTATTAACCTTACTCTTCCTGCTACAGAGTCAGACTATCGCCCCAAAGAACGCACAGTATTTTCAGACCGAGTGCTTCAGCCTTGTCGACATGGATGTGAGCGATCAATACATTGCACTCCTGATGAAGTACCCCCCTTACGTTAAGGTTTTTAACTCTGGCGGGGAAGGTTTGTACCAGTGGGGCACGCGGGGCCAGGGGCCAAGCGATTTCACCACAGTAAGGGATATATGCCTTGTGGGTGATGAAATTTGGGTATTGAACCTAATGCCCAATCGCGTTTCCCAATTCTCGCTTGATGGCTCCTTCAAGCGCCTCGTTAACTTAGAGAAAATCTTTTGGTTGGTACGACTGGAGGCTAGGGACGGGAAACCCCTCGTCGAGGGCGGACCCTGGAACAGTCAAAAGCACATGCTCTACGTATTGGAAGATCAAACTATCAAAGAAGTCGCACAACTAACAAGGGGCCCCCTTGTCCAGGTAAAAACCAAATCTGGGCCTGCGATGAATTTTGAGTTGGCCTTTTCTGAACGAAATTTTTGGGATATCCTTCACGGAAAATCCATCGTGATGAGTACCAAGGACAAAATTGTAAGCGTCGGGGTGAACCAGGCTGCTTGGCGCATTGACTCAAAAACTTTTAAAGTGCCTAAAAAGAGTCAAACCGATTGGCTGAAGCGCGCATTGCCTGGCGTTGATCTCGAGCGCGTTGGCTCCTCAGAACTGGTAGAAAAGCTCATGGCCCTACCTTTTCCCAAGGTATTCCCACCCGTGCTCGAACTCATGGCGGATGGGGGACGGCTTTGGGTTCTTCGCGCTTTTCGTGAGAATGACCAACTCTGGGAGTGTTACGAACGTGGCATCAAGATCAATGAGCTTGCTTTGCCTTGTGGCTACAAAGTACTACGCTTCCATGGGAATAGGGTCTTTGCGCTTAATTTCGACGATGCAAATTTCCCATTGATGGTTAGCTCATTTTGATATATTGATGTTAGGCATGCGCCTTGTTGCAATGGGTCTTTGCTTGAGCCAAGCCGAAAAGGTCGCCCCGAACAGACGATTGGCAGAAAATTAAGCCGTCCCACTAGGGCGCTCCTAACCATAACCAGCTCACTCCAAGGGAAAAACCAACAAAAGCCAGGCCTCGTGTGAACTTCGTAGTCCCGTTCATTTCCTCACACGAAGTCACGAATGACACGAAGTATTTTCCCATCGCGGTTGGGAGCTCACTAGAATTCGCTCTATTTATAGTGCCTCTTGAACTTTCATCGACCGCCCGGCGCAAGATTGCATCT
>CAYRFM010000045.1:0-3483 GCA_964423555.1 uncultured Holophagae bacterium
CAGCATTCATGTTCCTTCCATAGTAGGCAAGCCGTCGGCGGGGGCGCCTAGCCTTGCCGCACTTTTCTCTGCTCCGCCCAGCATTCATGTTCCTTCCATAGTAGGCAAGCCGTCGGCGGGGGCGCCTAGCCTTGCCGCACTGTTCCTGGCTCCGCCGGTCGTTCGTGTTCCCTGCGGCTGGCTCCGCCGGTCGTTCGTGTTCCCTGCGGCTGAGGCAAGCCGGCTGGGGCGCCTAGCCGGCTTACCGCACTCATCCTGGCTCCGCTCACCATCACCGGGAACGCGGCTCGGTTAGCGGCGTAGCTTCTTGAGGGTGCCCACGACTTGAGCTCGTTCGGCTGCGTCGAGCAGGAACCAGTCGACGAGCGCAAGGAGGGCCAGGTAGGCGAGGCCTGTTGGCAGCATGACCAGGGCCAGGGAGAGGCGGCTGGTGCTGTGGGCGGCTAACCAGGGCGCCGCTATGGTTTCTAGGGCGAAGCCTAGGGCGTAGGGGAGGAGACCGGGCAGCAGGGCCGCGCGGAAGAAAGGGCCCTGGTGGATGCGCAGTTGCAAGTTGGCGAAAACGATATAGGCGACCGCCGAGAACAGGGCGCCGCCCGCGGTGGCCAGGGCCAGGCCGCGCATTTCCAGGCCCTGGCTGAGGGCGACGATGGCGACCAGCGCGGCGATTGCGATCGCCTTGTAGACCGGGTAGTGGGTTTCCAGGAACGGCTTGCCCAGGCCCTTGAAGACCGCTGAGGCCGGGCCGGTGAAAACGTGGGCGTGGAAGGGCAGACAGAAAATCAGCATCAGGAACGGGGCCAGGCCAAGGTCGCTGTCGACGCCCATCCAGACGCCCATAATCTGGCCGCTGAAGGGCGCCATGAAACCGACTAGGCCGGCCATGATCAGGTTGATGTAGCGACAGCCGCGGATGTAGAGCTGCTCGATTTCGTCGTGGTGGTCGCCCTGTTGCAGGTGCGCCACCGCCGGGTAAATCACACCGCTGATGGTTTCTGGGATGAAGACCGCCATGCGTGGGAATTTCTGGCCGATGTCCAACAGGCCGGCGGCTTTTTCGCCAAAAAACTTCAGGAACAGGATGCGGTCGAGTGTGCCGGCCAGCATGCTCAGCAGGCCGTTGAGCTGCAGCGCGCCACCGTAGGACCAGAAGTGGCGGTAGAGGCCGCGGTCGACCAGCTTGAAGCCGATACGGAACTGCGGCAGGTAGCGCCGCACCAGAGCCCAGGTCAGGCTCACGGAGAGGAGGTTGCGCACGACAAAGGCCAGCATCAGGGAATATACACCTAGGCCGGCGACCATGCCGGCGATGATCAAAAAGGTCTCCGTCAAGGTCGCGGCAATCTGGGCCTGCTTGCTGGCGGCGATCTGCTGCAGACCGACGAGCACGCTGTCGAAGGCCGACAAGGTCAACTGCATCAGGAAGGTAGCGACGGTGGTCGTGAACAGCAGGAAGGCCATGTCGCGGTTCGCTGCGGAAATGTTGAAATAGGCGATTAAGCTGGGCATGACCAGATAGAGCAGGCCCATGACCACGAGCGAGAAGGGAATGGTCAGCGAGAGCCCGGTCGAGACGAGGCGGTTGATGGCTGGGTCGTCGTTCTGGGCGCGAAAGATGGCGCTATAGCGGATGTAGACATTGCTGATACCAAAGGCACCCATCCCGAGGTAACCGGTGATCACAAAGCAGAAAGACCAGATGCCCCAGGTCTCGACGCCGAGGTAGTGGAGCGTGACGGGCGGGACGAGCACGCGGGTGACCAGGTAGATGATGGTCGAGAGCATGCTGACCAGGCTGTTGCGTGCGACGGTCTTGTGGATTCCCTGAGGGTTTCCGGATGGGCTGGCGGACATGGTGAACCCTGGCGGCTAAATGGCGTCCGTGGTCCGATCGCCCTCCCCAAGGCAGCGAAGCGATTGCACAACGACCGCGCTATTGTACGCTAGTGCTGGGGCTTCGACAATCCCCGTACCCTGTTCCAATGGCACGGCGCAACTTAGGGCCTGATTCTGGAAATCTCATGGGAAACGTTTCATATCTGCGCTCGCGCGAGGCGCAGAGCCTTGTATTGCGTATAGAGAGATGTGCGAATTGTCACAATTGTTATCATGCGGCAGAAAAAACATGCCGAAGAGTTCTCTGTCTTTACTAAATCTTTACGTTGAGCCAGTGGCCTTTGCTCGGGGGGAGCAGGATGCATCTGGGTTGGAGCCGCCGTAGATTGTCGACCATCAGTTGGGTGTTCGCACTGACGGTGCTGTTCTGCCAAGGCGTTTGGCTGCGTGACAGCTACGCCGGGCAGCCGCCTCGCAGTCAGGACGGCCGTGCCCAGCGTTTCATCTGGGACAATGTCGGCTACGATGCCTTTGTCGTCGATCCCGGCGACGCCAGCTTGCAGTTCCTGTTCTTGGACGAGCGCGGCAGGCGCTTGGGCAGCCTCGACCGCATCCGCACCTTTCTGGCAGGCCAAAACCGCGAACTGGTATTTGCCACCAACGGGGGCATGTTCAATCCCAGACACGAGCCCAACGGTCTGTTCGTCAGCGACGGCACCACGGTTCAGCCGCTCAACCTGGCGTCGGGGAAGGGGAACTTCTACCTCAAGCCCAATGGCGTGTTGCTGATCGGTGGTGGTCAGGCCCAGATCATGCCCTCGGAGGACTACCTCCGCTACACGGGACCGGTGCGCTACGCCACCCAGTCGGGACCCTTGTTGTTGCACCAGGGTCAGATTCACAGCGGCTTTGACCCGAAGTCCCGCCACCGCTTTGTGCGCAACGGGGTCGGCCTGCTTAAAAGCAATCAGTTGGTTTTCCTGATCTCGCGACAGCCGGTCAACTTCTATCAATTCGCGGAAGTCTTCCGCGACTATTACGGCTGCGAGGAGGCCCTGTTCCTCGATGGCGGTATCAGCAAAATGTATTTGCCCGCGCTGGAGCGACACGATCTGGAAGGCGACTTCGCGGTCGTGATCGCGCTGTCGCGCTAGGGTTTTTGTATGAGTGCGTCAGCCAGGCGTAGCAGGGCGAGTGGCATGGGTAGCTTCTCCCAGTCAAGGCCGTAGTTCTGGCTGAGTTGGTCGTTGAGGCGGCGCTCTTCCGCAAGGAATGATGCGTCCCGTTGCTCCAGCAAGCTTTGGTCGCTGGCGCAGTCGCCGCCTTCGGTCAGGCCGGGCGAGCGCGGGTTGAAGCCCAGGCAGCCGTAGGGCTTGGCGGCGCGCGAGATCGAACAGCCCAGCGCTTGGTCGCCGTAGAACGGACAGGTGTAGGTGCGGCGCGCGAAGCTGCGGCGGCCGTCGCCGGGTGGCTCCTGGTCGAGTCGGAAATGGCGCACCGTCTCGGTCAGGCGCGCACGCATAGTTTCGGTCCAGCGCCCGGCGGTGTGCAGGTAGTGCAGCAACTCGGCGGTCTCCAGCGGCGTGGTCATCATCGAGTTGGCCACCAGGGTGCAGCACAGGCCGCTGCACTGGCCGCAGTGGCGGC
>CAYRFM010000045.1:3493-34842 GCA_964423555.1 uncultured Holophagae bacterium
GAGCCGCGCCATTTCGTCGATCAGCTGTTGGCGGCGGGCGCGCGGTTCGCTCGGCAGCCCGGCGAAGCAGGCCTCGGGCTGGCTCATGGACGGCCGTTGCGGCGCGGCGGCGCGCTGCGGAACTGGGCCAGCGCCTGTTCCAGCGCGTCCTTCGCCAGGTAGCCGAACTGGACGATGATGTCGCCCAGGCGCAGCGGCGTGCGACTGCGGCACTCGCGCAGATGCTGGGCCTGGACCTCGCTCAAGCGCTGGCCGGGGCCCAGGTCGAAAAAGTCTTCGTCGTCCTCGACAAAGGCCCATTCCTGCAGGTCCGCGATCGTCAGGTAGCCCAGGTGCAGTGCCAGCGCGCCGGGGCTGACGGCGAATTCCTTTTGGAAGCGCAGGGCCAGGTCGCGCTGCTCGGTGGTCAGGTAGCCGTGTTGGACCAGGTACTCGCCCATCTTCTGGCTGCCGCGCAGGGGCAGGTCGAACAGCCGCCAGAGGTGAGCCTCGAGGTGGTCGGGGTCGATCGGCTTGATCAGGAAGCCGTTGATGCCGGCCTGGATCGCCTCCTGCACGTACTTCTTTTCAGAATGATTGGTCAGGGTCAGGATCGGCAGTGCCTCGGCGCTGTATTTCTCGCGCAGCTGGCGCACGAAGCGCAGGCCCTGACTCGGATCAGGCAGCATCAGCTCGGTCAGCACCACGTTGATCGCCTTGTTGTGCTGCAGCAGGACCTGGGCCTTGAAGGGGTTGGCCGCGAGGTTGAGGTTGGTGAAGCCCAAGCGCTTGAGCAGGGTCACCAGAATGCGCTGGTACGTGTCGCTGGGTTCGACGATCAATATGCCGATTTCGTCTCTGCTCGCCATGGCCTCACCTGAAAGCGTCGCTGTGGCAAGCTTAACACAAGCGTCAGCGGGCCACGACCTCAACTTATCCGTGGTCGGCGAAGTTCAGTGTCGCCGTGGTACAATGCTGGCAAAGCCCAAAGGACGGCAGGCGATGAGCGATTTTCAAAAACCCGGCGCGCTGTTGACCCTGACGGAAGGTCTGCGCAGCCTCTTCGACCTGGGCGCCCTCGGCGGCAGCTGGCCGCACCTGCCGCGCGGGCCCGCGACGCGGCGGCGGACCGTGGTCGTCGTGCCCGGCTTTGGCCTCAACGACGCCTCCAGTCTGATGCTGCGCGCCTACCTGGCGAGCTTGGGCCACCGCGTCCACGGCTGGGGCCAGGGCAGCAATCTCGGCCTGCATGCGGCCACCGCCCATCGCCTGACCGCCCATGTGCGCCAGCTGGCTCCAGACGACGAGGGCGTGGTCCTGATCGGCCACTCGGTCGGTGCGCTCTACGCCCGTTACTGCGCCTGGCTGTGCCCGGACGCCGTGGCGGAACTGATCACCCTGGCCGGTCCCTACCGCGATCCCGAGGGCCGCGGCTCGCGCGCGATCGCGCTCTATCACGCCCTCAATCCCGAGCAACGCCAGGCCGATAGCCAGGCCGGCGAGCTGTTCCACAGCGCCATGGCGCTGGCCCCGCCCGTGCCGGTGACCTGCCTGTTCACCCGCGCCGACGGCGTGCTGGACTGGCGCAGCACGATCCAGTCGGGCCACCGCCACGAACAGAATATCGAAGTCCCCTGCAGTCACCTGGGCATGATGGTCCACCCCCAGGTCTGGCGCCTACTGGCGGCGCGACTGACCGCCCCGGATCCGTGGCGGCCACTGCCGCTGGAGCAAGCGCCCAAGGCGCTGCTTCAGAGCAGCTGAAGCAAAAGGCCCTTGAGGTAGATCCCCTCCGGGAAGGTCAGCAGCTCCGGGTGGTCCGGTCCGGGTCCAAAGCGCTTGAGCACCAGGCCCTCGCGGCCGGCGTCGCGCAGGCCCAGGAAAACGCTGCGGTTGAAGACCTCGGTGGCGACGACGCCGGTACAGCTGAAGGTCAGCAGGTAGCCGCCCGGCCGCACCCAAGCGGCCGCGGCGCGGTTGACCTGACGGTAGCCCTTGCGGGCGCGCTCCTCGGCCTGGACCGATTTGGCCAGGGAGGGCGGGTCCAGCACGACCAGGTCGTAAAGGCGATCGGGCGGCTGCCTGAGCCAGGTGAAGACATCGGCCTTGAGCGCCTCGTGGTTACCGGCGTCCAGGCCGTTGGCGGCGATGTTGACGCCGAGCGTCTCCAACGCGCGGGCCGAGCTGTCGAGCGATCGCACCGAGGCGGCCCCGCCGCGCAGGGCCGGCAGGGTGAAGCCGCCGGTATAGCAGCAGAGGTCGAGCACGTGGCGGTCGGCGGCGAAGCCCTCAAGCCAGGCGCGCGCCGGGCGCTGGTCCAGGTAGTGGCCGGTCTTCTGGTCCTGGCTGGGGTCGATGCCGAGGGTGAATCCGTCCTCCTCGATCGTCAAGGGGAAGTCCAGCCGGCCGTGGAGGAAGCCATGGCTGGCGGGCAGGCCCTCCTGGCGGCGGGCGTGGCTGTCGCCCAACTCGTAGACGGCGCTGGCGCCGGTGGTCTCGGCCAGCCAGCGGGCCAGGTCGGCCTTGAACGGCTCAAAGCCGGCGGAATTGTTCTGGAGGCAGAGCAGGGGACCGTAGCGATCGACGGTCAGGCCGGGAAAGCCGTCGTTCTCGCCGTGGATCAGGCGGTAATTGGCGCTGCCAGGGAGCAGGTCGCGGCGCCGGGTCAGGGCCGCGCCGATGCGCGCGCGCCAGGCGGCCTCGTCCATCGGGCGATCCTCGAAATGCAGCATGCGCAGGGCGATCGGATTGTGGGGATGATAAAAGGCATAGCCCCGTGGGCGGCCGTCCTGGCCGACGACCTGGACCTGCGTACCGGGCGCCAACTGGGGTTTCTCCAGCAAGCCATTGGAAAAGATCCAGGGATGGCCATAGGCGTCCAACACCTCGGCCCTTTTCTTGCGCAACACGATTTTAGGGTAAGAACTCAAACGCCACCTCCGCGCCCAAGGTACAGGAACTAGGGGCCTGGAGGCAAGCGCCATCTTGCGGGGTGAGGAGCGCGGCACGATTGCGGTCATTGATTTTTCAAGTGTGAGAAAATAATACGATATCAGAAGGCAAAATGTCTGCCCTTTGCGCGTTAACCTAAAGCAACTCAAATTTTGCATCGAGGTGAAGGATGCTTTTATGGCTCATGTTGTGTCTTTGGGAAGATAAGGCGGATCAACTCACGTTCGAACCCCTGGATCCCAAAGTCTGGGACTATGGCGTAGATCCTCAGAAAGGCATTTACGATGGCTTGCTGGTTCAGGAAACGACCATCGTGCGCGCAAGTTCAATTGAGGTCTCACAGACGTTTCGCATTCTCGGCGAAACGGCACAAACGACATTGGGAAGGCCGCGAAGGATGCGACTGAATCGTATTCCGATTGGAAGTGCACAGCCGCCAGGTACGAGGATCTGCGCAACTTCAACGAAAACATGAAAGTCGTTTCCAGCTTCACACGGCAGTTGGAGGACTTTTCTTCCGGCATCCTCGCCGTCGAAGCTTTCCCTATGAGCTTGCCACCCTTCGAGGAGGCTCGGCTCTGGCCTGCGGAGCGGCGCCAGCCGCTGATGCTCGGCTTCGCCTTCACCCAGAGCGAACGATCCGTGCTGACCTTGCCGGAGGGGATGGCCTTGGTTGGGACGTACGATTGGCAGCAGGAAAGCCCGGTCGGCACGGTGCGCTTCAGCGCCAAACAGGACGGTCAGACGGTGGTCTCGGAACGGCGCATCGTGCTGGCCCAGGCCAGCTTCACTGCCCAGCAGGAACTTTTGGTCAAGCAGTATCTCGCCTGGGTCGAGGCAGCTTACGGTGAACGACTGGCCATCGCTAAAAAGGAGAAGCCATGAAAGTCTTAGCATACGGACTATTGAGTCTCGTCGCTTGCTCCTTGTGGGCGGCCAGCCTGCCCGACTGGGCGGAGGCCGCTTACAAGGCCGCCGAGAACGGGGTGCGGCCCACCAAGGGCGATTGGATACTTCTGGACGAGACCCGCATCTCACTGCGTGAGGACGGCCGCTACCGCCAACAACGGCGCCAGGTCCGCTGGGTGCTCGATCCCGACAAGGCTTCGGGCCTGTACTTCATCAACGGCGACGAGGGCACGACGAAGGTCAAGAAGCTTAAAGGCTGGCATCGCCACAACGGCAAGGTCGACCGCCTCGACAAACACGATGTCGTGACCATGGGCCTGTCCTCCTATTCCCAGCTGAACACTGGTTTCCTTACCGCGGGTATGTTCGACGATGTGGCCGAGGACTCGATCGTGGCCTTCGAAAGCGACGAGCTGATCGCGTCCCAATTCAGTCGCTACCCCTTGACGCTGTTCGGACGCGGCACGATCCAGACGCTGATCTATCAACTTGACGACAAGGACCGCGGCAAAGCCTACCTGCGTCCGGTCGGGTTCGAGGGCTGGAACCTCGATGTGCGCCAGACGGCCGACCGCATCGAGCTCCACAACTTGCAGCGTCTCGACAGCGGCGCGTACGTCGCGCCGTTCCTGGATGCCTTTCCCTACGTGCTGGTGGGTTTCACCAAGACCGACGGGGAAGATCCACTCACCTCATGGGACTCCTTAGCCAAGTGGTTTCACCAACACTTTCGCAAAGGCGCCCTGGCCGGTGGTTGGAAGCCCGACGCCGCCACGGCCGACCTCGAGGTGCTGCGCCAGGTAGTGGCCGCCATGCGGGAGAAACTGGTCTATCGCCAAGTCTATTTGACCGCCGAGCGCAGCTACTTCCCACAGGCAGCGGCGGAGACCGAGCGCGCCGCTGCTGGCGACTGCAAAGATCTGTCCGCCTACATGGCGGTCAAGTTGAACGAGCGGGGCGTGGCCTCGTCCCCGGTGCTTTGCGCCGTCGCCGAGGGCCCGCGCCTGAGCGCCGAATCGCCACCTCAGCCGACCTTCAACCACGCCATCCTGGCGGTGCGGTTGGCCCATTCGCTCGGTCTGGCGGCCGAGGTCAAGCTAGGCGACCAGCTCTGGCTGCTGTTCGACCCCACCGCCGACGGCGTGCCGCTGGGCTTTTTGCCGGCAGCTCATGCGGGCCGCCAGGTCCTGATCTGCGGCGACGATGGTGCCCACTGGGCGGCCGTTCCAGAGCAGGCGCTGTTTGCGGGCGGGGTCAAAATCGACCTGACGGGCGTGCTGGAGCGCAACGGCACGCTCTCCGGGCGGTTGGTGCTCAGGGAGAAGGGCGACGAATGGGGACTGGCCAGCAGCAAGCGCGCCGGTAACCTGCGCAATCTGCTCAATCTGGTGCGCGGCCAGCTCGACGTCCCAGGCCAGGTCGACCTCCTGCTCGAGCGCTGCGAACGGGACGCCAACCACGAGCTCGAGCTGGTCCTGCAAGTCCAATGGCCGATGTTCCTGGCCAGAGATTTGGGCGCGTACCGCTTGCCGCTGGGGCTATTCCCCGCCAGCCTCGCCAAGTTCTCCAGCGCGGGTGAGCGGGTCGCGCCCCTCTACCGTGCCGCGGCGGGAACCTATGCGCTGGCGCTTGACCTGACCTCGGAGCTGCCGCTGCAGGCACTGTTGGCCAAGGCGGAACGGCAAGGTGAGCACGGCGGTTTCAGCTGGACGGCAAGCGGCGGCGAACGCCTCCTCGCCAACTATGTCACGGATGCCCGCGAAGTCTACTTCGATCGCGCCCATCTGGAGCAGGGCAAGCTCTGGTTCGAGGCCTTGCGCAAGGACCACAACGGGTTTCTCGAGCGCGGACCCTACTTTGCGGAGAGCAAGTGAGGGCAGCGCTTGAGTCCGAGGACCGGGATCTGCTAGGATGGGTCATCGACTTCGTCCATTGCCGGGAGAACGCTCATGACCCAACTGACCGAGGCCCAACATGTCGGCGTACTGGAATCCATGCTCCAGAACAACCTCGACCTGGCCGCCACCTCTTCCTACTTCTTTGATCATCTGGCCAATTACCCGACCTTCTTCACATCGGCCAAAACGATCCAGAACTCGCAATTGGCCGAGCTGCTGGCCTCGGCCATGAGCGTGTTGACGGGTCGCCCCTGCCAGCTGGCCTTTCCCAACTTTCTCTACCTTGCCCAGTACGAGCTCTACCATGGGCCGATTCGCGTGCCCGATGGCTTTGCCACCGTCTTCTTTTTCGAGAAGCTGGAGCTGGGCATGGTCACTTTGGCCCGCGATGACGAAAGCCTCAGCTACATGCGCCTGTCTCGCAAAGAGTGAAGCCGTCCGCAAGAATCAGGTGGATTGCCTTCGCCTATTCGCTGATACTCGCGTCGGAGGTGACCCATGGCGACCGTGATCCTGTCCTATCAGCCCCCCTATGATTGGCCCGCCGTGCTGGCCTTTCTCGGTGCTCGCCGCATCCCCACCGTCGAGTCGATCGAGGACGGCTGCTATGGGCGCAGCGTGCGCCTAGGCAGTGCCCAAGGCTGGTTCCGCTTAGCCCACGACGCCCAGCGCAACAGTTTCGAACTGACCTATGCGCTCAGCGATGAGGCGCTGGCGCCGGCACTGATCGCGAGGGTGCGCCGGCTCCTGGACCTGGACGCGGCGCTCGGTGACGTGCACGCCGTGCTCGCTCGCGACCCCTTGCTCGCCGAGCTGATCGCCCAATTCCCCGGCACGCGCCTGCCCGGGACCTGGGACCCCTTCGAGTTCTCGATCCGCGCGGTTCTGGGCCAACAGATCTCGGTGCGTGCCGCGACTACCTTGGCGACCCGCATCGCCACCCGCTACGGCCTGGCAACGCCGGCCGGGCCAGCCGATCTCAGCCGCTTTTTCCCCAGCGCCGCCGAGTTGGCGGATGTCGACTTCAGCGGGTTAGGCCTGACCCGCGCGCGCACGGCAACCCTCGTCCAGCTGGTGGCCGCCGTCAACGGTGGACGGGTCGATTTCAGCCACGATCGACCGCAGGCCTTCGAGCAGGCCTTTGTCGCCCTGCCTGGGATCGGACCCTGGACCGCGCAATATGTCGCCATGCGCGGCCTGTCCCTGGCTGACGCCTTCCCCGCCAGCGACCTCGGCGTGCTCAAGGCGTTGGGCAACGATGGCCGCAAGGCCACGCCACGGGCGGCGGCGGCCCGCGCGGACGCCTGGCGACCCTGGCGTGCCTATGCCACGATCCTGCTGTGGCGTTCCCTGAGTTGAATTTCTTTGAGCGAGGAAATTCAAGAAAGGGCGTTTCTCCGTCACGGGTTATAATGTAAATCGTTGCTCCATCCGACAATGGTTAATATTCGGCCTTGGGCCGCGGAGGCTTTGATGGTGGATTCACCCGCTGAGGGCGAGCCTAAAGATCTGCAAGAGGAGACGAATGGGCAAGGGTCCGATAACGCGTTTTCGATCCGCATGGGCGTGGCCTATGTCTCACTGACCGGCCAGGTCTTCCACGCCTCCCAAGAACTCTGTGATTTGCTCGGTCGCACCCAGTCACAGCTCCAGGACCATCCCGTCACCGCCCTGTTCTACCCTGATCAACCCGCCCGCAGCCAGGCGCTGCTTGAAGATTTCCTCGAGGATCCCGCCTGGGAGGCGTTCGAGTACGAGTACTTTACGGACCAGGGGCAGTTGGTGCACCTGCGTATCTCGATGATCCTCAGCGGTGCTGGCCACGCTCAGGCGATCCTGGTCTACGGCTGGGGCGAGGTACCGGCCCTGGGCCGTGGCATGCGGATTGGCGTGCTTCAGCTGGATACCCAGAACCGCCTCACCCATGTGGACAAGTTCCTGCTTGGTCTGTGGGGCTTCGACAACCTGAACCGCGCGCTGGGCACCGATATTGGCGAGTTCTTCGTCGATAGCACCAAGGTCGACAGCGCCATCCGCCATGCCGGTCCCCGCAACTGGCGTGGTACACTGACCGCGCGGCTCGGCGATGACGCCCACTGCCCGCTCGACGTTGTCGTCGAGGTCCTGTTCTCGCGCAAGCGCCGCTTGCTCGGCTGTGTCATCCTCTGCTGCCTGCGGCGGCCGCTCAAGAACTTTGCCTTGCCGCTGCGCTCTGACATGGCGACCGTGACCGCCATTCGCGCGCTTTCGCACCTCGCCATCGTCACTACCGACACCTCCGGCCGTGTGCTTCAGGCCAACAACGCGACCCTGGTCATGTTCGGTTGGGAGCATCTGGTCGACCAGAGCGTCGGCGTGCTCTTTGCCGACAACGCGCGCGTGACCCTGCTGGACCAACTCGAGCGGGTCACCAACCACCAGGAAGGCCAGCTCAAATTGGAGCACCAGGAGTTCGTCGGCCTGCATCGCGACGGCACCACCTTTCCCGTCGATGTCTCGGTACTGACACTCGACCACCGCGAGGGCTCGACCTTGCTGCTCACCATCAAGGACCTCAGCGAGGCCAAGCGCATCGAGGTCCAACTGAGTTGGCACGTGACCCACGACGCCCTGACCCGGTTGCCCAACCGCACGCTGTTGAAGGACCGCTTGACTGTGGCGCTCAACCGCTCGGAGCGCGAAAAGCGGCCCTTGGCCCTGTTCTTCATCGACCTGGACGGATTCAAGATCATCAATGAGGGCTTTGGGCACGATACCGGCGACAGGGTGCTGGTGATCATCGCCGAGCGGCTGGTGGCCACCGTGCGGCCTGGCGATACCGTCTCGCGTTTTGGCGGCGACGAGTTTGTCGTGCTCTGCGAGCAGTTGGGCGAGCCGGAGGCGATCGGTTCGCTGGTCGACCGCATCGTCACCGCGATTCGCCAGCCGATCACCGTGTCCGAGCGCTCTATTTATCTCACCGCCTCGATCGGTGTCGCCATCGGCCAGAATGGTCAAGCGAGCGCCGAGGAGCTCCTGCGCAACGCGGACTCGACCATGTACCTGGCCAAAGAGGGCGGCCGCGACAATTGGAAGATTTACAACGACTCGATATACGAGCGCGCCCAGCACGAATTGGATCTGGCCAGTGGTCTGCGCATCGCGGTCGAACGCGGCGAGATGCGCGCCTTCTACCAGCCGATCGTGAACGCCCGAACTGGCGCGATCAAGGGCGCCGAGCTGTTGCTGCGCTGGTTCCGGCAGGGGGGCTTGGTTCCGCCCGACCAGTTCATCCCGATCGCGGAGCGAACCGGTTCCATCCACCAGTTGGGCGCTTGGGTCTTCGAACAGGCCTGTTTGGCCCAGGTGCGCTTCAGCGCCCGTTTTCCGGACCACCCGCTTTACTTCTCGGTCAACCTCTCGCTCCGTCAAGTCTATGATCCGGGCTTGTTGGTTGCGTTCGAAGAGATCCTTGTCCGCACGGGCGCCAATCCACGTGGGATCGTCCTGGAGCTGACCGAGAGCACCTTGATGCACGATTTGGCCAACACGATCCTGGTGCTGGGCCGCTTGGAGGCGATGGGCTTTCGTCTGGCCGTTGACGACTTCGGCACCGGCTATTCCTCGCTGAGCCAATTGATGCGCCTGCCGGTCAGCTGCCTCAAGATCGACAAGGCCTTCGTGCAGAGCATGGATGTCAAAGAGGCGGGCAAGACGATCGTATCGGCGATTGCCAAGATGGGCCACGCCCTCAAGCTGCGCGTGATCGCCGAGGGCGTCGAGACGATCCAGCAGTTCGAGTACTTGCGAGAACTGGGCTGCAACGGCATTCAGGGCTATTTCTTCTTTCGGCCCATGCCCCTAGAGGAATTCGTCGGCATGTTGGAGCGGGAGATGCTGAACAGACCCGCTCAAGACCCCGACCCCGACATCTGAGTTCGCGCGGCGGCGGTGCAGCCGGCCACGAGCTCTACCTCGTGACCCAGGTCGCCGGCAAAGGGGATCAGGTTTTTGTGGCGATTCTGCTGAAAGCTTGCGCTACGCGGGGCTCTGCTGTTTTTCCAGTTTCGCCAGGATCTCGTACAGCGGAGCGGTCGCCTTTTCGAAATAGTTTTGGTCGATCAGACCATCGGCCAGGAGCTGCTTGAGCATGCTTAGCTTACCACGCGCCTCGCCGCGCTCTTCGCCACGCGCCTCGCCACGCTCTTCGCCAAGAATGGTGTAGTACTCGGTGATGGTGTTGCCCATGAATTTCATGTCGACCTCCTGCTTGATAGCCTCGATCCGATTCGGTGGTAACTTACCGTAGGTGGTGACGAAACGATCCGCAGCCAGTTTATGATCATCCTTGAGGGATTGGTAGATGACTCGGGTCTTGTGTTCTTGACTACGCTCCCGCCGTTCGCCTTGATCGACGTGTTCTGGCTCTTGGAATGGGAACGGGCCGCCCTCGTTACCCAGGTCGCCGGCAAATGGCACCAGGTTTTTGTGGCGATTCTGCTGAAAGCTTGCGCTACGCGGGGCTCTGCTGTCTTTCCAGTTTCGCCAGGATCTCGTACAGCGGAGCGGTCGCCTTTTCGAAATAGTTTTGGTCGATCAGACCATCGGCCAGGAGCTGCTTGAGCATGCTTAGCTTACCACGCGCCTCGCCGCGCTCTTCGCCACGCGCCTCGCCACGCTCTTCGCCAAGAATGGTGTAGTACTCGGTGATGGTGTTGCCCATGAATTTCATGTCGACCTCCTGCTTGATAGCCTCGATCCGATTCGGTGGTAACTTACCGTAGGTGGTGACGAAACGATCCGCAGCCAGTTTTTGATCGTCCTTGAGGGTGGTGCTGCGGGCCTTGAGGGTTTTGTAGATGTCGCGGACCTTCTGTTCGCGATTGCGCTCCCCGCCGCTCGCCTTGAGGGCGAAGAGTTTGGCCAACAGCGAAGCGCTCTCTGACAGCGCCGCGCTGTTGAAGTCTTTCAGACGGATTATATCACAGTGCACATGGTTGAGTCCGTGGACGCTGTGAAAGGCAAGCGGGAAGGAGCTTTCCACCTTTTTCTTCCAGGTTCTGCCGTCCGTGTACAGCAGCAGCGGCCAGACCGGGCGGTCCGAGATCAAGCAGGCATGCAGCATATACTTGCGGATTTGGGCCATGGCTTTGACCTTGCGGCTCTTGAGTTCGATCAGAACCATCAGCTGCCAGAGCTTGCCGTCGATCGTGACCTCCGCCAGGATCAGCAGGTCGGCCTCGCTACTCTGATCTTGCGCTCCCAGGCGGTTGTAGAACTCCTTGTCCAGCAAACGGCAGCGTCGGACCGTCAGGCTGGGAAAGCACAGTTTGAAGAAGTCGTCGAGGAAGGCGGTAATTACCCATTTGAAAGCACTGTCGTGGTTGGTTGCCGTTTGCTGCATCGCACACCTCGGTGTTGTGATTCCGTTGGCAAACCCATCCTACCCTGGGTGTACCTTTCCTGGCCAGGGATTTTTTTGGTATGGCTCGGTGGTAGCTGCCCGCATGGCAATTAGATTGCGCGGAGTTTGACCTGGATCGGCCAGGCGCCTTTTGGGGCTAGTAGACGCTTTACCTCACTCTCCCTGGCTCCGCTCACGGAGTTTCGCTCTACTGAAAAGACCGCTTTAATATTCACCCGCCACCCGGCGCAAGATTGCATCTTGCGCTACAGCAGCTACAGCGCCAGCGGGACCTTTTCGGCTAGGCTCTGTGATAGTACGATCAAGACTCGACCGATAGGACACGGGTTGGCCTTGCCCGTGTCCGGTCGTTTGGGCCTAGGCCTTATTTCTTGGCGTGGGTCTCGGCGGGTGCGTTGACGGCTGCCGTTTTGGTGCAATGCGCTTTCGAGGCTTCCGTGCAGGTTGCAGCATTTTTCGCGCTAGCGGCTTTCGTCGCTTCCGAGCAGGAGGCTTTCATCGCTTCCGTGCAGGAGGCTTTCATCGCTTCCGTGCAGCTGGCCTTGGCAGCGCAGCAGGCTTGCGGTTTGCAATCGGGCTTGTTGGCACAGGCAGGATCGTTGGGGGTGCAGGTGGCTTTGGTGGAAGCAGCCGGCGCGGGCGTTTGCGCCGCGGCGACGGTGGCATCGTTGGTGGCTTTAGGGGTCGGTTCGGTACCGGCCAGGGCGAAGAGTGCAAATGCCGACATCAGGGTCAGCAGGCTCAGGGTCAGGGTGCGTTTGGTCATGGATTACCTCCACAGTGATTGTACTACGGGCTGTAGTAAGTTGAGACATAAGCCGTTGGCATTCTGCCGCGGGCGCTAGCTTGGGACTAAGGGTGTGGGCAGCAACCTGTCGCTTGCCAATGGGCGATTTGGCGATCGTAGGCATCGAGCAGGTGGTAGCGAACAAGGAAGACGCCGAAGTACAGGGCCAGGGCCAGGGTCAGGCCGCGAAGTGCCTTTTCGAGGGGAAGGCCAACACCTGGTCCGCGGTAATCCACCAAGCGGGTGATGCGGCGTTCCAGGCAGGTCGGCCCGAGCAGCAGGGCATGCAGTTTGGGCAAGGGTGCGGGTTGGGCGGCGGATCCCGTCATCCACTGCCAGGCTTTGAGCAGCGACGAGGCCAGGGCCAAGGGCTCGGTGCCGTGGACGATGCTGTGGTCGTCGCAGGCCAGTTCGCAGCGATGCCGATACCAGCCGCGCAGCAGCCAGCGGAACGCCGCTAGGGACAGCAGGGTCAATAGCGCCATGAGAAGGCAGGTCGCCCAGGTGACTGATAGTTGGCCGATGAGGAGGCCGACGACGATCAGCGGCATGGCCGCAAACAGGCCCTCCAAGAGCCAGGTGGAGAGGTTGTCGCGGCGACTGATATGGCCCAATTCATGGCTGATGACGGCCTTGAGTTCTTGCGGGTCCAGACGCGCCACAAAGGTGGGCGAGAGGAACACGGTGGGGCGCCAGGAGCCGACCGTGAAAGCCGGCAGACGTTCGTTGGGGTACAGTGCGAGTTTGGGTAGTCGGGTCAGTCCCAGATCGGTCGCGGCCTGGGCAAAGATGCGCAAGAGCTCGGGCGAGCTGGCCGGCAGCGCCTTGCGCTGGAGTCGTGCCTTGTAGCGCCAGTGCAGGATCAGCTTGACCGCGAGGCTCAGGAACAGACAGGCACTGAGCAGGCGGATGGCCTCGAACAGGGAGCAGGTGTAGAGGCGGCCGATCAGAATCGTGTAACTCAGGGCCAACTGGTCCTGGAACCGGGTGAAGAGCTCAATCATTTGCGGCGCTCCTCGATCAGTCGGGCCAGCTCGTCCATGCGTTCGGGGCTGACTTTTTCGACGCTGTCGACCAGTGAGCTGATGACCGGCGCGCCCCACTCGCCGATCAGGGCGGAGAAGATCCGGCCTACCGTGTCCGAGGTAAAAGCCTCCTTGCTCTGGGCCGCGCTGTAGACAAAGGCCTGGCCCGTTTTACAGCGCTCGAGCAGGCCCTTGTCGGCCAGTCGGCCCATGACGGTCATAACCGTGGTATAGGCAACTTTCTGCTCGGCCTGCAGATGGTCGCAGACCTCGCGCACCGATGCTGAGCCCCGAGCCCAGATATAGTCCATGATCGGCGCTTCGAGCTCGCCGAGCACCTGGCTGAGACCCTTCTTATGGGGCTGGTAAGAGAAGTTGAAGGACGGCGTGGTCATGGCTGCTCCTGGCTACGACGCGTCGTAGTAGTTGCCACTATACTACGTAACGTAGTAGGGTGGGTTGCCTTTTTTTCGAAATCCTTCGTTCGGCTGCACCTCCTTCTTTTTAGCCACGGATAACACGGAGCGCACGGATGGGGAAGCGCGGAGGCGGTTTCGGTATATAATGGCGTGGGCGGTCGCCTCGAGCTGCTGCGCGACGCCCTATACCGAGCGAGCGGGGAGTGCTCCCATGTCCCTTCACGATTTGCGCGAAACCTTGCACGAGCAGGGTTATGACAAGGAAGAAGCCTATTTCCGCAAGCAGGAGCAAGAGCTGCTGGAGCGCATGCGCAAGAAGCGTGAAGCGGAGGAACAGGGCAAGCAGAGCCAGCCCGAGGTCAGCTAGCGAACCTGTAGAGCCAGGGCGCGGCCAGCAGCGGGAGAAAGGCCAAGTCGACGTGATGGCGCGATGGCCAGAGCGCGTGGGCTAAAGCGATCCAGGCGAAGAGACTGGTTGGGCCCACGCACTGGAAATAGAAGCCTGCCGTGAAGGTCGCCAGTATGCGCGCCAGGATGAGGTTGGCCTGTGGGTGGCGCACCGCCAACGATAAAACGCCATTGGCGCGGTCGCGCTCGCGGTCCTGATGGGAAGAGAGCATGAAATTGGCCATGGCCAGAGGCAGAAACGCCATGATCAGCAACAGGTCCTGGCCAGGTACCCAGTCGAAGATGAGAAAGGCGAAGATCCAACCACCCAGCAGCTCCTTGACCAGCGGTGGCGTGGTGACAATGTTGGCGGTGATCAGCACATAGGCCACGCCCAGCGAGGCCAGCATGCCGATCCAGGCATAGCTGACCTGCTCGCGTTCCGGATAGGCCAACAGCAGCAGTGTCAGGATCAAGAAGGGGAAGAGCGCATCCAGGGGACTGGGCCTGTGGCGGTCAGCGACATTGGTCAGGCTAAAGCGCTCGACCAGGCGATCGGCGAAATAGATAGCGAGCGTGCCGGCCGCCGTCACGGCCGCGACGGCCCGCGGGTAATATTCGCCCGTGATGCGGGCCGACTCGAGCTGAGCCAGCAGCATCACACAGGTTGGCCAGACGCCCCAGGCCGCTGCGGCCTGGTGGAGGGTGGCAAGAGTGGAGCGGATCCTGGTCAAGGGCACGTGTCACTCCTCGCGGAGGGGCCGTTTGGCGGCCCTGGGCGCGATCAGAAGGGCAGGCTCCCGAGGACCTTGGGGTCGCCGTTGGCCAACTGGCGGATGATCTCTTCCTTGAAGAAATTGCGGTCGGCGCGAGTGTTGAGGTCGGCAATGCGTTCTTGGTAGTGCTGGTAGCTGCGGTCGATGTCTTCCTTGAGGCGGGCGTAGAGGTCGCCGTGTTGACGGGCAGCTTTGATGGCAGCTTCGTTGTAGAGCAGCAGGTCGGAGACGAGCACGCGGGCGGCGCGTTTGGCTTTCTTGGTGCTGGGGTCGTCGTCGTCGACGGGGGCCGCAGCGGCGGGTGCCGGGGCGGGGGGCGGCGGCTGGAAGCTGAAACCGTGGTCCTCGAACTGGGGCTCTTCGGGCATGGCAAAATCACCGGGCGTGGGTGGCTCGTCGAAGTCGCCGGCATAGGGATCGAACTGGGGTTCGGGTTCTGGCGCGGGCGGCGGCGCGGCCGGTCGAGCGACAGGGCGCACGGGGGGATCCATGCGGCTGACAAAGGAACTGTCGACCTCCGGCTCCGGTGCGGGCGCGGGCCGGGGAGCCTGTTTGGCGATGGGCGCCGGGGCCGGCTTGGGCAGCGCTGCCGGTTTGGGGGCCGGTACGGCAGCCTCGCTCTCCGCTGGGCTGCCGTTGACGAACTTGGCCTTGAGCGCGACCAAGGTCAACTCCAGGCCGGCGACGTGACAGAGCAGCGTGGCGGGGTCGCGATCGAAGTTGGTATCGGTACCGGAGTCGATGTAGAGCACGGCCGCGACCTTGCCCTTGACGACCAACGGGTAGAAGACGGCCTTGAACGGCACGAAGCCGTCGAACTGCTCGATCTGCTGGGCGATCTCGCCCAGTTCGCTGAAGGTGCAGGGCAGGGGGGCGCTGTGGTCGACGACGTGCTTGAGCTCCTCGTAATCGTCCACGGCCCAGCGCACGCGCTTGAGGCGGTTCTCGACAAATTCTTCGCTGAAACCGGAGCTGGACCAGCCGTGCAGGAACCCGGTTTTCTTGATCAGCAACAGCACGCGCGGCACGAAGACGCCACAGGATTCGACGAGAATGCGCAGCAGGTCGACCTGGTTGGTCGCCTGGTGGAGATTGTGGGCAGCGGCCAGGATTTTGGGCAGCTCGCTCGGGGCGGGCGGTTGGGCAGCGGGTGCGGCAGGGACCGGCTCTGGCATCTCTTCGATCAAACGGTCGAACTCGATGCGGATGTCGCGGTTAAGTTGAATCAGTCGATCCTGGATATGCTCGCGCGCCTGATCCAGTTTTTCGGTCAACTTCTGGTCTGCCATGGGTACCTCGCTGTAAAACCTTGGGTTTTAACTGACACTTGGGCCAATCATATAACCTAGGCTCAAAAATTGGAAGGCTTTAGTGGTGGTTTGCGCGCTCGTCCGGAGTTGATGTGAGCCATTGCACGGAATCCCTAGCGCCCGCCGGTCGTGCTGTTGCTGGACGGGACCGGCGGGCGTGTGACGTGCCAATCGCCGCATTCGAGGACCGCCTCGACCTTGGTTCCGGCACCATGATTCGCGCGCATGGCATCTGTGTTATAGTGGGAATCGATCCGCGGGTGGGCGGAAATTCGGCGGAGTGTGGCACTTGCATGACGGATCAGGCACTGGAATTCAAGAAACTGCAGAAGCGATTGCTGTCCCAGACGGGCAAAGCATTGGCGGACTTCAACATGATCGAGGAAGGCGACAAGGTCATGGTCTGCCTGAGCGGCGGCAAAGACTCCTATGCGCTGCTGGATCTGCTGATGATCCTGCAACAGCGGGCACCGGTCCACTTCGAACTGGTGGCCGTCAACCTCGACCAAGGCCAGCCCGGTTTCCCCGTGGAGGTCCTGCCCAACTACCTGGCAGGGCTGGGCATTGCCTACCACATCATCACCGAGGACACCTTTAGCATCGTCAAACGGGTGATCCCCGAAGGCCAGACCACCTGCTCGCTCTGTTCGCGGCTGCGCCGCGGCATCCTCTACAGTTTTGCCGACCAGATCGGTGCCACCAAGATCGCCCTGGGCCACCACCGCGACGACATCATCGAGACCTTCTTTCTCAATCTGTTCTTCAACGGCAAAACCAAAGCCATGCCCGCCAAATTATTGAGCGATAGCGGCCGCCATATCCTGATCCGCCCGCTGGCCTACGTAACCGAGGCTGATACCGAGGCCTACGCCCGCCACCGCGCCTTTCCGATCATTCCCTGTAATCTTTGTGGCAGTCAGGAGAATCTCAAACGCGCCGAGATCAAGGCCATGTTGCGCGCATGGGACGCGGCGACGCCAGGCCGTTCGGATGTGATTTTTGCAGCGCTGAAAGATATCAAACCGAGCCATATGCTCGATCCCAACCTCTTCGATTTCGCGCGTTTACAAAAATCCCCTGTCGACCTGCCAGAATTTGCGGTAGTATAGGTTTGTTGATGTCTTCAAGACAACACATTACAGAATCCTTCACGCATTTCAATTCATGTTTAGAGGTGGCGCTTGAAGATTCCTTCGGTAACCTTCGGCGAAGTCGAAATTGATCCCGAACAGATATTCACGTTCGAGGATGGGATCCCCGGCCTGAAGGGCATGACGCAATGGGTGATTATCGACCGCCCGGAACTCGCTCCGTTCAAATGGGCTCAGGCGTGCCAACCCTCCTATCTGTCGCTGATGATGCTCGACCCGGTGTTCGTCGATCCCAACTACCATCTCAACCTCTCGCGCGACGCGGCGGAGCAGTTGGGTGTGGTGGATCTGGTCAACGATGCCAAACAGCTGCTGGTCCAATCGCTGATCGTAGTGCCCAAAGACCCCAAGGAAATGACTGCCAACCTGCTGGCGCCGCTGGTCTTCAATCCCAAAACGCGCAAGGGCATGCAGGTGGTCGTGGATGGCAATCGCAACTTGTTGCGCGTCAAGGTGATTCGAGATACCTGAAGCGTCGGTTCGAGGTTTGAATGTTAGTTTTCTCCCGCAAAAAAGACGAAGCCATCATGATCGGGTCGGAAATCGAGCTGAAGGTCATTTCGATTGGCCGCGATACAGTCAAGCTCGGTATCAGCGCGCCGCGTAACGTGACGATTCACCGCAAGGAAATTTTCCTGGCGATCGAGGAAGAGAACCGCAAGGCCGCCCTGGAAACGATTACCACCAATCAGCTGGACTTTATCAAGAGCTTGATCAAGGGCGGCTGAGCTCGGCCGCCCTCAGGGCTCGGGTGCCAGTGACGCTTCAGTAGGCCGCTGAGGCTTGCGGCTGGCGATGTAGCTGAACAGCAGCCAGGGCCAAATCCCTAGGTGGATCAGGGTGTCGGCGGTGTTGAAGATATAGTTCCAACCGGGAATGCCGCGCACGTCGATGAAGTCGATGACGCTGCCGTAGATCAGGCGGTCGAGCACGTTGGAGGCGCCGCCAGCAAAGATCAGGCCGCAGCAGACATACTGGAACAGGCGCAGCTGACGGTCGGTCCAAACCCAATAGCTGAGGCCGCCGAGGAACGCGATCGAACAGGTGGTGAAAATCCAGCCCTTGCCTTGGAAGACCCCAAAGATGCCGCCCATATTGCGGACGTGGGTGAATTTGAGGAAGCCGGTCAGGGACACGGATTCGTAGAGGGGCAGGTTCTGTTCGATCAGGTAACTGCCCAGTTGGGCCAGCAGCAGACCGAAGATCGCGGTCGCGACGAACAGTTTGAGACCTTTGACTTTGAGAGCGTCCAAGAATCCTCCGAAGGGTCAGCCGGCGGGAGCCAGTTCTATTTGGTAAATGTAGGAAAACCGTTTGCCGGTAACATAGATCGCCTTGGTGGCAGGGTCATAGGCGATCCCGTTGAGGAAGTCCTCGCGGGGGTTGTGGTCCTCGCCGGCAACGATGCCCTTGAGGTCGATACGGCCGAGCACCGCGCCCGTTTTTGGCGAAATGCGCACGATCTCCCAGGTCTGCCAGACGTTGGCCCAGATCTCGCCATCAATGTATTCGAGCTCGTTGAGCTGGGTGATGAACTTGCCGTGCTCCTTGACCTCGATCATGCGCACGGTCTTGAAGGTATCGTCGCGGAAGTAGAGGCGATGGCTGCCGTCGCTCATGACGTAGTGCTGGCCGTCGTGGGTCAAGCCCCAGCCCTCGGTCTCGTAGGCAAACTCGCCAATGCGTTCGAAGGTTTCGTCGTTATAGATGAAGGCCTTCTTCGACTGCCAGGTCAGTTGGACCAGCACGCCTTTGGAAAAGGCCAGTCCTTCGGCAAAGATGTTGGGTTCGTTGTCGAGCTGCTGCAAGACGGCGCCCGTGGCCATGTCGAGGCGGCGCAGGCTCGAGTAGCCATACTGGCCGGTACTTTCGAAGAACTGGCCGTTGTGGACCAGCAGGCCCTGGGTAAAGGCCTGGTGGTCGTGGGGGATCTTGTGAATGACGCGGAAGCGCGCTGGCTTGGCGCTGGAGCTGTTCATGGCAAACAGCGAGACCACGAGGACAAGTACCAGCAGTGCCAGACCGGCGAATAGGGGACGACGCGAGACCGGCGCGGCGGTCTTGGTCGCTTCTGGGGGAACGGGCGCTTTTTTGTGCTTTTTACGAGACATGGGCTTCGCCGTGGAAAAATGTAGCCTGGTCGTGGGGCCACGTTGGCGCAACTAACTTACCAGAGTTGGCGCCGAAGTGCATGCTCTTTTCGCAATTCACCAGCGGGATCTCTTGAACTTTCATCTGCCGCCGGCGCAAGATTGCAGCTTGCGCAACGGCAGCTGCGGGATCTCCGAACTCCGCCGGCCGGCGCAAGATTGCAGCTTGCGCTACAGTAGCTGCGGGAGCACTTGAACTTTCATCTGCCGGCCGGCGCAAGATTGCATCTTGCGCTACAGCAGCTGCGGGAGCTCTTGAACTTTCATCTGCCGCCGGCGCAAGATTGCATCTTGCGCTACAGCAGCTGCGGGAGCTCTTGAACTCCGCCGGGCGGCGCAAGATTGCAGCTTGCGCTCTCAACAGGACTGTCTTGGAACAGGTCGCGGAGTGCGATGCGCTGGCCGTTGCCGGACCGGGTGTGTTGGAGCCGGGCCAGGTGCTCTTCGATGGGGCCAATCGTCCAACAGGCGTCCTCGTCCAGCTCCTCAATGGGCTCGCCTGCCTCGTTGAGGGGGCAGATGTCCCGGTACTCGAAAACGTCCTCGCTTTCCTCGTCCTCTTCCAGCCAGCGCAGCGGCAGGCCTTGGGTGCGGCAGACGTAGGGTCGCCAGGGGTAAATGCGGCAGGCGCCTTCGCCGTCTAGGAAGGCGCAGGCGCCGCGAGGTCCCGGCGGCTCCGCCAGCACGGTGCCGGCGTGGCGGCGGATGTGTTCCGCTTCGATGGCGAAAACCGTCAGTTCGTCGACGCAGCACTGGCTACAGCCGCGGCGGCAGTTCAGACGGGACTCGTGGCGTTGTTCCAGCGGCGCTGTCGCGCGCTCGAGTTCGGCGTAGAGCGTTTGCAGTTCGACCAGTGGGTCTTGACTCACGTGTCGGCCAACAGGGACAGCACCCGTTGCGAGTCGAGCGGGCGTTGCGACTCGGCGGCCAATTTTGCCTGGCGGAACTCTTGGCCGTGGTCGTGGTCGGTGGCAAGCAGGCCGGCGCGCAGATCGCTGGGGTCCGTCTCGCTGCGGTCGACGATCGGCTCCAGGCGTTCGGAGTTGCTGTCGGTGCGGGTCTCGATCGTCTGACCCGCCTGCTCGAGACGTTCCTCGGTGAAGGTCGTGAGCACGACGTAGCCGTCCTGTTCCTCGATGCGCTGGTGCTGGGTACGCACCAGGCGCGTTTCCTGCTCCGGCGCTGAACGGGGATCCTCGAACGGGGCCTGGCGGTTGCCCTCACTCCGGCCAATGGGCGCGGTGCGCTCGATCGCTTGGCTCTGGGGTGGGGAATAGAAGTGGACCTGCATGATCGCCTCCTTGCCCCATCATACGCCTTTTTTGTGGGTGGAATCAAGGCTTGGGGCAAGGAAGCGAGCGGGACGCTCAGCGCAACTCCTCTTCCTTGACGCTGATCGACCAGCGCTCTGTACCGTCGACATCGATGACCTTCATGGTCAACACGCGGTGGTTGCGGGGGCCAGAGAGGTCCAATACGCCGAAACTGTGCTTGTCTTGGACCAAGGTGCCCTCGACCCGGATCGGGCTGCCTTCCTCGGATTTGGTGATTTTGGACAGGCCGGCGCTGAACGAGGAAGCGGTGAACTCGTAGAGCGGATAGGTGCCCTCGCGATTTGCCTTGAACAGCTCGGAGTGGTGGCGATCACCGGAGAGAATGACCACGCCAGTGATGTGGTGCATGCGGATGTACTCGAGCAACTCGCGATGCTCCTTTTCGTGGTGGGGCATGGCCTCCCAGGGGGTGAAGGTGTTGACGACCTGGCTGCCGGAGAGGATGAATTTGAACGGCGCCTTGCTGAGCAGCAAGTTGTCCTTGAGCCACTGCATTTGACCGGGTCCGTAGTAGGCGGCGTCGTCCTCGTCCTGATCCTCGGGTGCGCGGTAATAGCGGTTGTCGGTCAGGAAAAAGTCGGCATCGGCAAACGAGACCAGACCAAAGACGCCGGGTGTGTCGGGCATGCCCCAGGTCGGGTTGGCCCAGTATTTGGTGAACAGGTCGAGCGAGGTGTTCTTGAGCGGGTAGGAGCGGCCCGAGTCGTTGGGACCGTAGTCGTGGTCGTCCCAGATGGCGTAGTTGGCGCAGGCCGCCAACAGCGGTTGTAGTTCGGGGATGGCGCGGTCGTGGCGGTAGCGGTAGGCCATGCGGGTCGGCGAAAAGAAGTCGCTCTCGCGCAGGTAGAGGTTGTCGCCCAGCCAGAACAGCGCGTCCGGTTTGGCCTCGACGATTTTGGCCAGGATTTTAGGCTCGCTGCCGTAAGGCGTGCCGGGCCGATCGTAATAGGGGTCGTTGACGTAGAGGCAGGAGCCAAAGGCGATGCGCACGTCGGGCGGGTCGGTGCGCCACTGCCAAAATTTCTGGGTCTTGAAGCGGGTGGGGTAGGGGCGTGGTACCGGTTTGCCGGCGATCAGGACCTCATAGGCGTACTCGGTGTTTTCCAAGAGGTCGGTGACGACAAAAATCGTCGTCAGGTAGTCTTGTGACTTGGTGCGCTGGACGGGGGTCGTGCGCTTGCTGTCCGGCTGGGCGACGGGCCAGTAGCGCAGGGCGACGTCGGCTTCGGCCTTGGTCTGCAGCCAGATTTTTACCTCGACCAGGTCGACATGGCCGAGCATCGGGCCGGCGGCGAGCAGGCTGTCATCGGCGGCGGAAAGGGTGGGGCTGAGGACGAGCGCCATCAGCAATGCATAGACACATTTCAAGGGTCGACTCCTGTATTACTGATGCTGTTCACGCAACAGGTCGTTGATCGTCTTGACCGGGTTGAAGGTCTCGAGGGGCACCTCGATGAAACAGGTGTTCCAATACGCCATGGCGCCGTTCCAGAGTCCTGGCAACTCCAGCGCCTTGAGGGCACGACCCTCGTAGGATTTTTCGGAGATGAAGCAGGCGGCGGGGTCGACATAGCTGGCCAGCGGGAAGGGCCTGCCATGGCGGTCTCGCACGGCGCAGACCAGGTCGACGGGGTTGAAGTGGGTAGCATTGGCGAGAATAGCGGCCTGTTCGGGGTTCTTGGTGTCGATCTGGCTGGACTCGACGATTTGCAGGGTGTCGTGGCCGGCGCCGCTGTGGACCCAGAAGGGACCACCGCCGGGCTCGCCTTGGTTGCGGACCATGCCGCAGACCCGCAAGGGCCGGTCGAGATGGGCAACGAGGAAGTCGACCGCGGCCTGGGAGTCGCGGATCTGGGCCGGCAGGTTCCAGCCGAGATGGCCCATGGCATAGTCTGCCACCTCCGCGATCAGGTCGGGGTCAGGAGCCTGTGAGGTCAAGCGCTCGAGGTAGGCGAAGCTGCGCTGCTGCTGCAGCACGGCCAGGCCGCCGAGGAGACGTTTATAATGAATGGTTGGCTGCTTGAGGTGGTCGGGTACGACGTTGTCGATGTTCTTGATGAAGATCAGATCGCCAGCCAGCTCGTCCAGGTTCTCGATCAAGGCACCGTGGCCTGCGGGACGGAAGAGGATTTGGCCCATGCTGTCGCGAAAGGGCTGGTTGTCCGGGGTGACAGCGACCGTATCGGTGCTCTGTTTCTGGATCGAAAACCCGATTTCGGCGCGCAGGCCCAGGGCGTTGAAGGCGGGCAGAGCTGCGGCGACATGGGCGCGAAAGCCGTCCATGTGTTCGGGCGAGACGGTGAAGTGAAGGAGACCGCGGCCCGAGCTATCCGCCACATAGGCCAGGGTTTCGGCCAGGTGCTCCTGAACCGGGGTGCGCACGCCATCCTCGTAGCGATGGAAGCTGAGCAGGCCCTTGGGCTTGTTGCCGTAGTTCATTTCGTCTTCGCCCAGGAGGACGTCGAGCACGGCGCCGAGGTCGGCACTGCCCTTGCCCAGCGCGGCCAGGCGTTGGCGCAGCTCCTCGGCGAAGGCGAAGCGGTCGAGGTTGTCGTGGAACTCGAGCACGTCGCGGCTGAGCTGGTAGCCGTCTTCGGCAAGGGTCAAGCGCGCACCATGCAAGGACTTGAACATGCGGGTCGCGGCCCCTGAGGCGGGCACGAATTTGCTGAAGCGGCCTGCCTGTCGCGCCGTCTCGAAGGCGGCCAGCGCCTCGTCTTGCTGGCTGGCGTCGAGTGCGATGATGCCGTCGGCTAAGGTACAGGCGCGGCTGAGGGGCGTGGCCGCAACGCCGGCGCGAAAGAGCGCGAGCTGGGCTTCGACCCGTTCCGCGCTGGTGCCGATCGCCGCGAAGCGATCGTGGTCCTGGGGAGAGAAGGAAGTGCTCAAGGAGGTACCTCGGTTGGCGGTTTCTGACTTACCGATTTTACCTAGACTTTAATCACTTCTCTAGAAGTTTCCACTCAAGCTTCTAAGGAGACCGTTTTGATGGCTTCCAAAGAGGCAAGGTAAGAGGGCAATCCATTTTTCGTGAGTGGCTGTCCACCAACTCGCGGAAATAAGGATACGCGTTGAAGGGGGCGTTGAGTCTGCAAAACAACTCAACTGCGTCTGCCTCAAGCTCCAGGTGCGTAAGAGCGTATTCGACCTTGTAATCGGCTTCAAATGACACAGACCTCCCGAATTCGTCGTCGTCGATTAAAGCTGAAGCTGTTACTTCCACACAAAGCAGATTGCTTTCTATGAGTTGACTGTTTAGTTGGCAAACCAAGTTGACTTCTCCGTGCTCTGGCAGGGCTTTTGCTCTTTTGCATTCGAATCGAAGTAAGGTTATGCTTTGTAATTCTGCAGCTTCCACGACATTGCGAAATGAATCTGCTGACGGCCCGGTATGCTCTAGTTCGGAAGTCATAATAAATGTCCTAACGTCAGGCCGCGACTACGATCCCGCAGATCTGTTTATCAAGTGAGGGGGTATTGAAATTATAGCTGTATGAGCAAACGGGTTTCATAGAGCGGCGTTTGATGGGTATGCTTCCAAATTCAGCGTCTTCACCCAAATGGTACAGAACGTTAGCAAAGGTCCTGATCGTAAGGTTCTGTCGGTCCGAAAGCAGCTTGGTGACAAACGCTTTCGACTTGCCGAGGAGTTGGGCTAATTCCGCCCTGCTAATGCCTTTTTCCTTCATGAGTTCTGCAATCCGCTCTTGTGCGGCCATAATAGCCAAGTCTTCGTGGAACTCGGCATCATTCATGAAGTCACTGTAAGATTTGGTGGTGAGATCGTTAAGCATGGGGCACTCCTTGTAGTTTAGAAATCGCATTCTTGACGATTTCTAGGTGGTTCTTTGGCCAATCGTCTTGTTTCTTGAAGAACGCGTGTAAAAGTATGAAGATTCCTTGTTGGCGAACACAGGCGATCCTGATTTGAAAAACTTTGATTTCCCATACTTTTACACCTCTAATTGTGTCTAGTAGTTTTAGCTTTTCTGTGTTTCCTATTAGTCCTTTGTTTAGATCGATGTAAGCTAGTGTCGCGTAAATCTTTTTCAGATCTCTTTCGCAAAGCTCAGCCATAAAGGTTTTTATTTGTTTGCTTTGCCTTTCTGGGAACACAAAGCTAATGTATTGACCATTATAAAATATCTCTGCGCTGATGGCTGGCCTCCCCTCGGCAATCCCAGCAGTTCACCTATAAGTTAACTCCTGGGAGCCGATTTGTCAAGCGGCAGACTCAAATTTTTTTCTTTAACGTTCGAACTTCAGTCCTGGTTTGGGGACTGCGAGTCTGAAGTCAGATCGCGGCCGAGGCTGCGCAGTGTCGCCGCGTAGGCTTCGCGCAGGGGCGCCTGTTCCCTGCGCGGCAAGATCTGGCGCTGGCGATAAGCGGCCTCGAGGTAGGGCAGGGCCTCCTGGCTGCGGCCGCGCTTGGCCAACAGATCGCCCAGCTGGGCCTGGCCCAGGGATTGCTCGCGGCGGAAGCTGTTCGCGTCGCGGCTCAGGCCCTCGAGCCCCCGTTTGAATTCCTGTTCGGCCTGGCCCCAGTTCTGCATTTGGGCCAAAACCTGGGCGCGTGCCAGCCAGAGCAGGGCGACGCTGGGGTGGTCCTGGCCAAAGGCGCGCTCGCGGTAGGTCATGGCGGCGGTGAATTGCTCGAGCGCTGGCGCCAGCTGGCGCTGGCTCAGCATGACTCGGCCCATCAGGTTCTGAAGCGTGGCGAAGAAAAGGTGGTCGGGTGGCAATTTGGCCAACAGCGTCGTGCGCGCGGCGCTCAGGAGCGCTTCGGCGGCGTCCGGTCGACCCTGATCCAGTTCCGCCTCGGCCATGTCCATGCGCGCAGTTGCCAGGGTCAGGCTGTCCGGAGCCAAATGCTCGGACTGGGTGGCGAAGGCGGTGACTTGCAGCTGGTAGGCCAGGTCGAACTGGCCCTCGCGACAGGCGGCCTTGGCCATCAGGGCCAGCGCCTGCGCCTCTTCGAGGCTGTTTTCACCCAAGCTGATCTTGAAGATCGCCCGTGCGCGCTCCAACCACTCGCGCGCCTTTTGCGGCTGGTTCAGCTGGAGTTGGCCATTGGCGCAGAGGACCAGCGCTTCGGCCACCTGGAGATGGCTCTCGCCCAAGGCGCGGCCCAACAGGGAGACCGCCTGCTTGCCGTGCTCGACGGTGAGCTGTGGGTCCTGGCGTTCCTCGGCCAAGTTGGCCGCGGCCAGATGGAGGCGGCCGACCTGGTACTCGGAGACCGTGGGCAGGTTGGCGGCCAGTTCCAGGGCCCGTTCGAGCATGGCATTGGCTTCGGCGTACTGGTGGTTGGCCTGGAGGACGGCGCTGTAATCGCGCAGCAATTCGAGCCAGCGTGGGTCGCCGCGATCCAGCTGGTGCTCGAACGTCGGCCACAGCGCCTTCATCCGCTCCAGCGCATCGGCCGAGTGGCCTTCGTCGACGGCGATCAGCGCCAGCAGGCGCGCGGTCATGGCGTAGTCGAGGCTGGTCTCGCCCTGGCTCTCGGCCTGCTTGCGGGCGGCGTCCTCAAGGATCATGCGCGCGGTCTGCAGGTCGCCCAGGGACTTGAGGCTGCTGCCCAGGACCTGGAGCAGGTCGGCGCGCACGTCGGGGTGGTAGGCCTGGCTGAAGCCGATGTTGCGGATGCCCTCCAGCAGCAGTTCGTGGACGGTCAGTTCGCCGCCCTCGAGTTTGGGGTTGGCGGACTCGAACAGATCCTTGAGGAAGACGACCATCTCCTGGGCGCGGGCGGCCTCCTGGCGCGCGAGGTTGCGCTCGTGGCGCAGCTGCGCTGCATTGCGCCACTGGGTCAGAACGAGCAGCAGCAGCAGGGTCACAAAAGCCGCGGCGATGCTGGCGGAAAGCAGATGGCGGCGCATGAAGCGGCCGCCGGTGTATAGCAGGCCGCCCTGGCGCGCCTTGACGGGCCGTTTGGCGAGGTGGTTGGCGATGTCCTGGACCAGTTCGTCGACCTGCTGGTAGCGTTGACTGGGCTGGTGCTCCAAGCATTTCAGGACAATCGCGTCGAGATCGCCGCTGAGGCGGCGGCGCAGGGCCAGGGTCGTGGTGGCGCGCAGCTTGGCGATGCGCAGCAGTTCGTCGTCGCCGGCGTTGCTGGTGGTCTCCAGGCGCTTGCTGGGGGCGAGCGGCTTGGACTCGAACAGGGCCAGCAGCAGCGCTTGCTGACCGGCGACCGGACCGCGCGCGGCGATGTGGGACTTGCCGGCGAGCAGGCGGTAGAGCAAGACGCCAAGGGCGTAGATATCGGTGGCGGTGGTGACCGTCTCGCCCTTGATTTGCTCGGGCGCGGCGCAGTCGGGGGTGAAGAAGGTGCCACCCATGGTGGTCGTGTCGCGGACGATGCCCAGCTCCTCGGGCTGGAGCGCTTTGGCGATGCCGAAGTCGAGCAGCTTGACCTCGCCCTGTTCGGTGACGAGGATGTTGTTGGCCTTGATGTCGCGATGAACGACGAGCGCGCGGTGCGCATAGGCGACGGCATCGCAGACGTCGAGAAACAGTTTGAGGCGCTCCTCGACGGTGAGGTTCTTGGCGTCGCAATAGGCGAGAATGTTTTTGCCCTGGATGTATTCCATAATGTAGTAGGGCAGGCCGGACTCGGAGACGCCGCTGTCGAGCAGTTGGGCGATGCCCTTGTGGCTGAGCGAGGCGAGCAGGGTGCGCTCCTGGGCGAAGCGGGTGCGCAGGCGCTGGTTGTCGCGACTGGTGCGGACGACCTTGAAGGCGACCTTGCGGTTGAACTGGCCATCGTCGCGAGCGGCCAGGTAGACCGTGCCCATGCCACCGGAGCCAATTTCGTCGAGCAGGCGCCAAGGCCCGATGACCGTGCCGGCGAGGCCGTGGTCCTCGAGATTGCCAAAATCGCCGGCGGCCATTTCGGTGGGCATGGTCTTGGTGTCGCCGAACTTGAGCGTGCCTTCGAGGAAGCCATGGGCCTGGTCGCGGACACCGAGCAGGGTGGCCAGGCGTTTGCCCAGCTCGGGGTCCGAGGCGCTGATCTTGCGGACCAAATCCTCCTGGCGCCCACTGGAGAGTTCCAGCGCTTCGTCCAGAAGAGCGTCCAAGCGCTTCAATCGCGACTTTTCGTCCATGCAGATCCAACCCCAAATCGCAAATCCCGTCAGGCCCCATTATTTTACCAGGTTTAAGCAGAAGTTGTTGCAGATCGCGGGGGACCAACTTGGCATCGTCTAACCACAGCTATGGCGGTAGGCAAAGGAGAAGAGCTTCTCACGCGAAGTCGCGACGGCGCGAAGAAAGGATTTCAAGAGGGTCGTCGTTCCGTGCCCGATTGCGTTCGAGCATGAGCTGGTCCCGATTAAGCTAAGAAGTCTATACCATGGAAAATAGTGGGACACCGAATAGAGCCACCCTGCTTTTCCGTGTGCTCCGTGTTTTCCGTGGTTAAAATCCTCCTTTCTGTAGGGCTTCTACGAGGTTCCATTTGTTTTTTTTAACCACGGAAGACACTGAACACACGGAAGAGAACACAGAAAGTGAAGCGGTCAGTCTTCCCTTGCGGACCATTGCCTTTGGTGCCAACCTTTGTCAGGTTGGTAATCAAGGCACCCAGGCCAGGAATCCGTCAGCGCCCCAGGTGTTCATAGACCGATTGCATGGAGACATGCGCTATGACTAGAATGCAGGCGTTACACGGGGCTCTGCTGTTTTTCCAGTTTGGCCAGAGTCTCGTAAAGCGGAGCGCTTGCTTTATCGTAATAGGGCTGGTCGATCATCCCTTCGGCGAGTAGCTGCTTGAGTGTTCTCAACATGCCACGCGCTTCGCCACGCTCTTCGCCGAGCTTGATACCACGCTCTTCGCCGAGAATGGTGTAGTACTCGGTGATGGTGTTGCCCATGAACTTCATGTCGACCTCCTGCTTTATGGCTTCGATTCGATCAGGTGGCAAGGTGCCGTAGGTGGTGACGAAGCGTTCCGCAGCCAGTTTTTGATCGTCTTTGAGGGTAGTGCTGCGGGCCTTGAGGGTTTGGTAGATGCCGCGGACCTTTTGTTCGCGATTGCGCTCCCCGCCGCTCGCCTTGAGGGCGAAGAGTTTGGCCAACAACGAGGCGCTCTCTGACAGCTCCGCGCTGTTGAAGTCTTTCAACCGGATTATATCACAGTGAACGTGGTTGAGTCCGTGGACGCTGTGAAAGGCCAGCGGGAAGGAGCTGTCCGCTTTGGTCTTCCAGGTTCTGCCGTCCGTGTACAGCAGCAGCGGCCAAATCGGGCGTTTCCAGATCAGGCAGGCATGTAGCAGATAGTTGCGGATTTGGGCCATGGCCCTGACCTTGCGGCTCTTGAGCTCGATCAGAATCATCAGCTGCCAAGCTTTGCCGTCGATCAATACCTCCGCCAGAATCAGCAGGTCGGCCTCCGTGCTCTGGTCCTGGGCGCCCAGTCGGTTGTAAAACTCCTTGTCGAGCAAGCGGAAACGCCGCACCGTCAAGCTGGGAAAGCAGAGCTTGAAGAAGTCGTCGAGGAACGCGGTAATGACCCATTTGAACCGCTGAAACGCGGCAATCGCCGGGTAGTGCAATGACAGCTCGCGGCGGGCGGGTGGTTAGGGTTTGTAGGGCGGGAAGCTGCGCTCGCGGAAGGCGCGTAGGACGGTGTCGCGGGTGCGGTAGTGGCCGAAGCGGCGGATTTCGTTGTCTTTGAGGACGCGGAAGGTTTCGGAGGGGAAATCCTCGCCGAGCACGGTGGGGTCGAGGATGTAGGCCAGTTCGTCGTAGGTCAGGCCGAATTTGTGGGCGATGCAGGCGTCCAGCTCGGCGCGCAGGGCATAGCGTTCGGCCTCCTGGAACGGGAACGGGCCGCCCTCGTGCCCCAGGTCGCGGGCAAACGGGGCCAGGACGTGGCTGGTGTAGACCAGCACCAACACGCGCTCACGGATATAGGCCACCTCCTCCGCGCTAAACGCCTCCGGCGGCAGCACCGGCAGTTGTTTGAGGATGAATTGGGACATTGAGGTGCCGCCGATCTTTTGTCTGGCCACAAAATCAAAGGCTAAAGAGGAAAGCAAGGCGATTAAACATGGGATTTTTTCAGGATCAATATTTGGGAAGATCAGCGGAAGCTTATGGTTGACGGCTGCCAGCGGAAAAGCGCAAGCAATCGTCGTGCGCTCGTTGGTCGCGTTTGTGACATCTCTCCAGCCCAGCAGCCAGCGATGGGGCCAGCCGCGGCGGGCGAAGAAGGGGGGCAACAGACTTTCGGGGACCCAATAGCGGGGCAGCGGGGCATAGTCGGGGTGGCGGCTGAGCGCAGCCGTGCCGCTATCCGGGATGGAGACACCGTCCTGGTCGAAGCCCTGAAAGCGATGGTCATAGTGGTGGACCATCTTGCCCTCGTAGAGCGGGACGTAGGTCTGGCCTTCCAGCTGCCAATTTGGGGGGGTGAAGGTGGCGCCCTTGGCAAGGAGACCCTTGAAGGTCTCGAATTTGTCGCTGTCATCGGCCATGTTGAGAAAGCGGCAGAGCTCCACCTGCCACGGATTGCGTTCGCGCGGCAGCTTTTCGTCGACCAGGATCTGGCCGGCACGGTAGAGCTTTTTGGTGATTTCCGCGTCCCGCTCGGTGCGGAAGGCCGGTGCATTGCCGGTATTGGGATTGAGCATGGCAATCTCATCGGTGCGGATGCGGAAACGCCTACGGGGATCTTCCAGGTGGGCAATTTCCCGGTTGAAAAAGGAAAACTCGGGGTTTTGTTCGCCTGTGGTGAGGGTCAGAAGACTGAACCTCATGCGGCTGTCAACCGCAGGAAATATTTTGCCGTTTTCAAAGTCAAAAATATTCTTGAGGCGCTGGTGTGCGGTGAGATGGGCAAAGAAGAGGCTGGTCGAATCGTCGGTGGCAATGCCAGTGGGCACGATCACACCGGCCTGACCGTGCTTGGCAATCAGGTTGAGGGCGTGTTCGGCGAACAGGGGGTAGAGGTTGAGCTCGCCGCGGGCGGTGAGCGGGAAGCGACCGCCGCTGCGCAGGAACTGGCCGGCGCCATCGACGGCGTGTTTGTCGGCGATGTAGGCATGGAACAGGCTGGGGTCCTGCTGGGCCAGGGCGGCGATGCGCTGCTTGCGCACGGCGGCGTTGGGTGCCTTGGCGATCGCTTCCAGGCGCGCGAAGTACTCGCGTTCCTCGAACTGTAGGCGCTCCCAGGGCGGGTTGCCGAGCACGCAGTCGAAACCGCCCTGGGCGTGGGCCTCGGGGAACTCCAGGTGCCAGTGGAAGAAGCGGTGGCGCTCCGCCAGGTCTTCGACGAAGTCCTGGAGCGGGCGCGGCAGCGCGTGGCCCAGGCGCAGCTCGTTGAGCTCGTGGGCGGTGGGCACGAGCTCGAGCGTGGTCGGCAGCTTGGGGGCCAGGAAGGCGGCGACGTAGCAGTCGGCGCGCAGGCGTTCGCGCAGGTGTTCGGGGCGGCTGCGCTCGGCCAGCCAGCGGGCGCGCTTGGCGGCGACGGCCTCGAGGCTGTCCTCGTCCATGGCGTCCAGGTCGACGGCGCCGCGCAGGCGGAACGACAGGGCGGTGTCCTTGCCAAAGGCGAGGCTGAGCTGGCCGACGCCGGCGCGGTTCTTCTTTTTGAGGGCCTTGGCGCTGTCCTTGTCGTCGCCCAGCAGCTCCTTGTAGGCCTCGTCGGGGATCGGCTCGCGCACCTGGTCGGGGCGCTGCAGGCCCAGCAGGGCATTGCCGTGGCGGATGCGGTGGTCGAGGAAGCCGAGCGGGCGGCCGGGCTCCATGGACTCCAGCCAGAGTCCGAGGCGGCAGAGTTCGACGGCCAGGTGGTTGAGGTCGACGCCGTAGATGCAGTGGCGCACCACCTCGCGCAGGGCGTGGCGGAAATGGGTCTCGGC
>CAYRFM010000045.1:34919-39388 GCA_964423555.1 uncultured Holophagae bacterium
ACGAGCTTGAGGCGCAGCAGGGCGGCGGCGGGTTCGTCGGGGTGGCGGCGCAGGGCCTCGGCGATGACGGGTTCGAGGGCCAGGTCGACGAGTTTCTCGACCAGGGCGGGCGGGGTGTAGTAGCTGCCGGTGAGCTTGCGCTGGTTGCCGGCCAGGGCCTCCTCGCCGTCGAAGCCGGCAAAGTAGAAGCGGCCGTGGGCGAAGTCCAGGCGCGGGACGAGTTCCAGCAGGCTCTCGTAGATGCCGCCCAGCTCCTCGCTGCCCATGTCGCGGTAGTTGACGGCGATGCGGTCGCCCTGGTGGACGAAGGCGCAGAGCTGGCGCATCGCTTCGAGCAGGGCGCGGTTGGCCAGGTCGGTGCGCTCGAGGTCGGGGCACTGGTCGGCCTCGAACAGACCGCCGAGGGCAGGCAGGGCCAGGCTGGGCTCGCCGCTGCGCAGCAGGGCGAAGAGGGTGCGCAGGCCGCGGTAGAGGTCGTGGTGGCGCTCCTCGCCGCGGTCGCGGAAGGCGCGGGCGCGCAGGCGGGTGACGGCGAAGATCTGGCGGTAGCGGGTGCGGGCGGCGGGACTGGCGTCGACGGGGTGGAGCAGGTCGCGCTCCTCGAGGGTGACTAGGAAGATCAGGCGATAGACGAGGCGCAGCAGCTGTTCGCGGAAGGCCTCGAGGTCCAGGCGACCGTCGCGCAGGCGGGCCAACAGGTCGCCGCGGGCGGGGTCGAGGAAGCCGCTGCCGAGCTCGATCAGGGCGCGGGTGACGCCCTCGCGCAGGGCCAGCTGGGCGCGCTCGCCGGTGGCGCGGGCGCGGTGGTGCCAGAGCTCGAGCACGGGCAGGTCGCGTTCGCCCTTGGCGGCGGGCTGGAAGCGGCTGCGGTGGAGGGTCAGCCAGAGCAGGTGGAAGCCGTCGAGGCGTTTGCCGTCGAAGATGCGCTCGAGGTCGAACTCGAGAAAGGCCTGGCGCACGAGGCTGGGATTGTCGCGCAGCAGGCGGAGGCGGCGGCCGTTGGCGACGAGGCCCCAGGTGTGGCTGCGGGAGGCGTTGAGGAAGTTCTGGAGCAGGACGGTGGCGCTGCGGCGGGTGCCGCCAAAACGCGGGTCGGGGGCGTCGAGATCGAGGTCGGCGGGCACGAGCACGAACGGCACGCCGTCGGCCAGGTGCGTGATCGGAAAGTCGCGCTCCTCGAGGGTCTGGGGCGGGCAGGGGGCTAGCTGGAGGCCGAGGGCGCGGCCGAGCAGGTAGGCGTGCCAGCGGGCGGTGACCTCGGCGACGGGCAATTGCCGGGCCAGGTCGAGGCGGAAGTCGTGCCAATGGCCCTGGGCGGGTGTCCAGAGGTGCGCGGGCTCGTCGCGCAGGGACTGGCTGCGGTGGAGGCCGTAGTCGGTGGGGTTCTGGTGGCCGGCACTGCCGTTGGCGATTTCGGTCAGCAGGGTGGTGGACCAGAAATTGCCCTGGACCAGCAGGCTGTCGAGGCGAGGGTCACTCATGAGACGGCTCCGGCGGAGAGGTCGGGGACGAGCACGTAAACGCCGATCAGGTCGGGCGGGTGGGCGGCGACCTGGGTCTGACCGGTGCGGCCGTGGGCGCGGCGCAGGGCCTGGTGGTCGGCGGCCAGGGCCTGTTCGCGCTCGGCGATCACGGCCTGCAGCAACGCCGGCCAATCGGGCTGGTCGCAGCGGGCCAGGGCGCGGTCGAGGAAGCGGGTCTGGACGGCGCGGTCGATGTTGCGGCTGGGGCGCAGGTCCAGGAGGGCCACGGATTCGGCGGGGGTCAGGCGGCGGACCTGGTCGCCGTCGTCGCAGAGGACCAGTGCCTCCTCGGCGAGCAGCTGGCGGTCGCGGCCGCGCAGGCCGAGCTGGAGGCGCAGGCGCAGCAGGTAGAGGGTGGTCAGGGCGGGGACGCGGTCGCTGTAGATGGCGCTGGCGCGGGCGAGGGCGCCGGGCAGGGGCTGGGCTTCGCGGCTGTTGGCCTGTTCCAGCGTGCGCTCGGCCAGGTGGTCGGCCAGCAGGTGGCAGAGCGGGTGGGCGCGGTGCAGGTAGGTGTGGCCGGGCGCGGGCGGGAAGTGGAAGCAGACCCTGTGCAGGCCATCGAGGCGGGCGTAGCGCAGGCGCTCGAGCAGGGCCGGGTCCTGGAGCTGGGACCAGGGGAAGCGGAAGCAGCCGGGCTCGAGCGGCTCACCGGGCACGCCGAGGCGGGCGGCGGCGGCGCGCACGAAGCGCTCGGTCTCGGCGGGGCCGCCGAGGGCCTCGCGGGCCTTGTCGAGTTCGCTGGCGACATCGGCGTAGCGGATGCGCTTGTTGGCGAACAGGTAGCCGCCACGACTGCCGTGTTGGGCGGCGGCCTCGCGCCAGGCCTGCTCGAGGGCGGCCTCGTCGAGGTCGTCCTCGCCTAAGAAGTCGAAGGCCTGCTGGCGCGGGCCGCCCTGGCGCATGAGCACGGCGCGCAGGATGGCGTTGGCGGCGCCGCGCTCGTCGCGGGGCAGGGGCACGCGCACGCCGAGCTCGCGCTGGATCTGCTGGGCCTTGTCGAGGATGACTCGGAGCACGGCGCCGTCGATGGGGTTGTCGGCGCCGTAGATCAGGACGCTGCGGACTTGGGGGGCGGACTGGCCGAAGCGGTCGACCCGGCCGATGCGCTGCTCGTGGCGGTTGGGGTTCCAGGCGAGGTCGTAGTGGAGGACGGCGTTGCACTTGGCCTGGAGGTTGACGCCCTCGGAGAGGCAGTCGGTGGCGACGAGCAGGTCGCGGCCAGGCTCCAGCTCCGCGACGATCTGCTCGCGGGACTCGGGGGCCAGGGCGCCGGTGACGACCCTCAGGCGCAGCTCGGGGAAGGCGGTGGCGAGGTGTTCGACGAGGTAGTCGGCGGTGCGCAGGTAGCGGCAGAAGACGACGGGATGGAAGCCCTCCTTGAGAAGGACGCGCAGTTCTTCGATGAGCAGGGCGAGCTTGCGATCGTACTCGGGGCCGCGCAGGTCGCGGGCGAGGCGAGCGAAGCGCTCGAGGCGCTTGGCGTCGTGGGGGTCGAGGACGGGCGGCGGGGCGTCGTCGAAGGGGTCGCCGTCGCCGTCGAGGTCGCCGTCCATGAGGGTGGCGCGGGCCTGTTCTTCGAAGCCGGGACCGGCATCGCTGTCCTGGGACTGGGCGCGGCGGAGGGCGGTCTCGGCGGCGGCGGGCGAGGAGGAGATGCAGCGCAGCAGGGCCAGGGCGGTCCACCAGTCGAGGCGCGGGCGGCGGCTGTGGGTCAGGAGCTCGCTGGCGTAGGTGCGGACCTCCTCGAGCAGTTGCGCGTATTCGGGGTGGAGCTGGTAGGTGCCGTCGCGGCTGACCCGTTGGGGGAAGAGGCGGTTCTCGGACCACTGGTCGATGTCGTCGCGGCCGCGCTGGATGAAATGTTCGCGGACTCTTTCGCGCAGGCGGTCGCGCTCGGGGCCGGGCGGCATTTGGTCGAGCTGGCGGAACTCGGGATCCAGCAGGGAGAGCAGGTTGTAAAAGGCGGCGGTGTCGCCGGAGTGGGGGGTGGCGGTGAGCAGCACGAGGTGGCGCTCGGCGCGGGTGGCCAGGTGGCGCAGCAGCTCGAAGCGCTGCTGGCGGCCCTGGCCCTTGCGCACGCAGGTGTGGGCCTCGTCGACAATGACGAAGTCGGGGCAGTGGTGGGCGAAATCGTCGCGGCGCTTGTCGGCCTTGATGTAGTCGAGGCTGACGACGGTGACGGCGTGGACCTCGAACAGCGAGGTGCCAGGGTGTTGGCGCTCGAGCGCGGCGACGGTGCCGGCGCGTACGACGACGGCGTCGAGGTTGAAGTGCTGGCGCAGTTCGTCGCGCCACTGGTCGCAGAGGTGGGGCGGGCAGAGCACGCAGATTTGGCGGATCTCGCCGCGGTCCAGCAGTTCGCGGGCGATCAGGCAGGCCTCGATGGTCTTGCCGACGCCGACATCGTCGGCGATCAGCAGGCGGGCGACGGGGTGGCGGAAGGCCAGCAGCAACGGCGCCAGCTGGTAGGGGCGGGGCTCGATGGCGATCTGGCCGAAGGAGCGGAAGGGGCCGGCGCCGTTGCGCAGCTCGAGCAGCAGCGCGTCGCGCAGGAGCTGGGCTTCCAGGTAGTTGCCGGGCGCCGCAGGCGAGGGCGGCGGGAAACCGGCGGGCACGGGCGCCTGACCCAGGACGCGTTCGACGGGCAGGTAGACGTAGGTCGGCTCGGACTCGGCGCCGCCAAGGGCGCGCAGCTGCAGCAGCTCGGCGTCGGACTGGGGCAGGACGACCCAGTCGCGATCGCGAAAGCGAACGAGAGCGCCGGGCAAATAGGGGGAATGGGTCATGGAAAAGCACCATAGGAAGGGAAAACAAGGTCCAGGAGGCAAGATACAAGAAAACGAGGGCGCTGGCAAGCGGCTCCCGCGCACGCGAAGCCCGGCCGATCCAGTGCATGCGCACACGAAGCCCGGCCGATCCCGCGCATGCGCACACGAAGCCCGGCCG
>CAYRFM010000045.1:39488-66296 GCA_964423555.1 uncultured Holophagae bacterium
GCACACGAAGCCCGGCCGATCCCGCGCATGCGCACACGAAGCCCGGCCGATCCCGCGCATGCGCACACGAAGCCCGGCCGATCCCGTGCGAAGCAGGCTGTAGCGCAAGATGCAATCTTGCGTGGGCCACCGGAGCCGACAGGTTGCTGGCTATGGCGTGGGCTTCGCCCGAAGCCTGGGGAAAAATCTCTCACGAAGGCACGAAGCCACGAAGGCGGGGCGGAGCCGCTGTGTCTCCAAACGCGAAGGCGCGAAGGCGCGAAGAAGGGGGCGCCTCTTGAGTGCGGCTCGTTGTGCCAATTTTTTTGTGCCTTTTAGTGAAATAAAGCATCACCCACATCCACTAGATCAGTACACGTTTGAATCTGGCCCATCCCTAGGAGTTCCTATGACAGAGGATAAAAGGAAAATCAATATTGCTCGCGAGTTCATCATGCCCATCATGCTCGCATCGATCGCAGCTTTGGGTTCCATTTACGCCAATCGCGGCACGTTATCTGCAGCCGCTGATGAGGCTAGTACGGCGCAAGCAGAGCTAAAAAAAACCACCACCGCCATCGATAAACTCAGCAATGATCTGGCTGATAAAGTCAACGCCGTGTCGGTCCCGGTAGGAACGATCACCGCCTATGCCTGCCCAATGAGCGACCATCTGCGCGATACGCTCAGGGCTCAGGGTTGGTTGGTCTGTGACGGCAAGGTGGTCAGTCGGAACGATTATCCAGAGTTGGGACGATTCGTCGATTCGGCCTGGGGTTCGGGATCAGGTGCGGAAACCTTTCATTTGCCCGATCTGCGTGGTGTTTTTTTGCGGGGCGTGATTAGGGAAAGGGATGAGAACGCATTTGCTAGACAAGGGTTCACGAACCGCGAGCGGTTTAATCACGCTCCTGAAAAAGATGACCTGGTCGGAACCTATCAGCGCGATGGGCTGAAAAGACATAAGCATGGCATCGAGCACGCAGTAATTGCACGTGGAGATCAAAAAATTGCTTCAAGCAAGTATCACTTATTCAGTTGGCCAGCTGTCACGGAAACGATGGATAACACGGACGGCGTCGACGAAACGCGGCCGGTCAATGCGTTTGTTTACTACCTGATCAAAGCCAAGTAAGTAGTGGTGGAGCAGGCCCAGCTAGGCCCAGCTAGCTGGAGCCTGGCCGAAAAGGTCGTCCCCATTCGACGTTTGGCATAAAACAGAATCATTTCAGGGACGCTCCCGGAGTTACGCTCTACCTAGAGGACCGCTTTAATATTCACCCTCCGCCCGGCGCAAGATTGCATCTTGCGCTACAGCAGCTACAGCACCTGCGGGACCTTTTCGGCTAGGCGCCTAACTGGCTTACCGCATTTTTCTCGGCTCCGCTGATCAAGCGTTCCCTGGCAACCTTCTTCGCGCCTTCGCGGCTTCGCGTGAGACAGGTTCGCGTGAGGCAGCAACGCTTGACAGGCTTGGGGTAGGCGGCTATGCTGGCGCTGCGCTTTGCGAGTTTTTGGGTTGGACTGTTTTGATTCGTGGACGTATTTGAACTTCGGGACAAAATTATCGAGGCTTACGGCAGCTTCGCGCGCTCCTTTACCAAGGTCCAGGCGGAGGATATTCAGGCCTATCTGCAGGATATCTATGGACAGGGCGCGTTTTGGCAGCCGCCGCTGTTGCAGATCAACCCGCGCTTCAAGGCGGGGCGCGCGATCGATGAGCTGGTCGCCACAGGCGTGCTGCATGCCGGTAGCGGCCGGGTGTTCCGCCGCGATGGCGTGCCCTATGTGCTGCACTGCCACCAGGAACAGGCATTGCGCCTGGCCCAGGCCGGGCGCTCTTATGTGGTGACGACCGGCACGGGCTCGGGCAAGTCGATGACCTATTTCCTGCCGATCGTCGACGCGCTGTGTCGGCGGCCCGCTCCAGGCCGGATCCGCGCGATCATCGTTTATCCGATGAATGCCCTGGTCAACAGCCAGGTGGCGACCCTGCAGGAGCTGGTGGCCGCCTGCCCTGGAGGCGCGCCGTTTCGCTTTGGCGCCTATACGGGCCAGGCCGATGTCGCCGAGCGCAAGGCGCTGGCGGAACAGCCGCCGGATATTCTGCTGACCAACTTCATGATGCTGGAGATGATGTTGACGCGGCGCAACGCCACGGACCAGGTCCTGCTGGCGGCGGCCGAGGGGCTGGAGTTCCTGGTCCTGGACGAACTGCACAGTTACCGCGGCCGCCAGGGCGCCGACGTGGCCATGCTGGTGCGCCGGGTCAGGCATTTGCTGGGCGAGGGCGCCCAGTGTATTGGCACCTCCGCGACCATGTCCAGCGAGGGCGACGAGGCCGATCGCGCGCGCACGGTGGCCGAGGCCGCCTCGCGCCTGTTCGGGGTGACGATCGCGCCGGCGGATGTGATCGGCGAGACACTGGAGCCGCGCACGCGCGGCGGTCGACCGGACCAGCAGGCCCTGCGCGCGGCCCTGCTCGAGGAGGCGGCGGTCGGTTCCTTGGCCGACGATGCCCTGGCCCGCTGGTTGGAAATGGAGCTAGGTCTGGACACCTCGGTCGTGCCGCCGCGGCGGGCGCGTCCGCGCACGCTCGAGGAGGCGGCCGAAGCGCTGCTGGCGGCCACGGGTTGGGGTCCGGACCGCGCCGCGTTCTGCAGCGCGCGGCTGCGCGCCTTTCTGTTGCGGGTCTCGCGGGCGGAGCAGGGGACCGCGCCGTTTTTGGCGTTTCGCTTCCACCAGTTCGTGTCCGGCGCGGACCGCCTCTACGGCACGCTGGAGGCGCCCGGCCAGCGCCAGTTCACGGTGACGCCGCAGCTCCATCTGCCGGGTGCGCCGGAGAAGCCGTTCTTCGCCTATCATTTCTGTCGCGAGTGCGGTTGCGAGTTCCTGCCGGTGCTGCGCGGCGACCAGGGCTTCGAGCCGCGCGATATCGCCGACAAGGGCGCGGACGAGGAGGACGACGGCCAGGCGCGCTTCGGCTTTTTCATGCCCGATGCGCCCGGCGGCCAGCCGCGCTGGCGCGGCGACGACGGCGATTTGCCGAGCGAGTGGCTGGAGGAAGTCAAGTCCAAGGGCAAAGGCTCGAGCGGCTCCGCCGGGTTGGTACTGCGGGTCAAGGCCCACTTCCGGGCGCGTCGACCCCAGGCGCTCAGGCTGGACGCCAGCGGTCGCGAGCACGAGACCGGCCTGCCAGGCTGGCTGATCCAGGGCTCGTTCCGCTTCTGTCCCAGCTGCGGCCACCAGTCGCAGAGCAACAGCGACAAGATCAAGCTGGCCATGCTCGGCAATGAGGGTCGCAGTTCGGCGACGAATGTGCTGGCAATCGTGACCTTGGACCAGTTACTGGTCCAGGGCGTCGCCGACAGCGAGCGCAAATTGCTGGGCTTTACGGACAACCGTCAGGATGCCTCGCTGCAGGCGGGCCATTTCAACGACTTCAACCTGATCCTCAAGCTGCGCGGGGCGATGCTAGCCGCGCTGCGGCGCCATCCCCAGGGCCTGGACGAGAATGCCCTGGTCCACGAGGTCTTTCGCGATTTGGGCTTCGAGGATGCGGCCAACCAGGCCGAGTGGGTCGATCCGGAGACGAAGCGCTACCGCGACGAGCTGGGCAGCTATATGCGCGAGCTGTTGGCCTACCGCATGCTGCTGGACCAGCGGCGTGGCTGGCGGATCACCCAGCCGAACCTGGAACAGCTGGGGCTGATGCGGGTCGACTACCGCGGGCTGGCAGCGTTGTGCGCGGACGAGCGCGTCTTTGCCGGTCTTGCGCTGGCCGGCTTGAGCCCGGCAAAGCGCGAGCGGCTGTTCCGCCTGGTGTTCGATGCCTTGCGGCAGAACGTCTGTATCCTGACCCGGGTGCTGGGCCAGCGCGAGCTAGAGGCGCTGCGCAACTACAGCCTGCAGAGTTTCCGCGAACCCTGGAAGTTGGAGGAAGACGAGCGGTTGGAGTCGGCGCGGCTGATGGTGCCGGAACGCGCGGTACGCACGCGGCACGGCAACCTGTTCTGGCTCTCGCCGCGTTCGCACCTGATGCGGCGCCTGCGGGCGCGTGCCATTTGGGGGCGGTCGCTGCGCGAGGACGAGGGTCGGGAGCTGTTGGACGAGCTGTTGCGGCTGGGCGTGGCCGACGGCCTGTTGGACAACCGCGAGCAGGTGGAGGGTTTTCAGGCCTACCGACTCAAGGGCCACGCGCTGATTTGGCTGCCGGGCAACGGTCGGGGCGAGGGCCAGCACGCGGTGGACAACGCCTACTTCCGCGGCCTGTACGAGCGGGTGGCGGAGGACCTGGCGCGGGTGCCGCGGCTGTTTCCAATCACGGCGCGGGAACACACTGCCCAGGTCGATGCGGAGGTGCGCGGCCAGCGCGAGGCGGACTTTACCAGCGGCCAGCTGCGCTTGCTGTTTTGCTCGCCGACGATGGAACTGGGGGTCGATATCCGCAGCCTCTCGACCGTTTTCTTGCGCAACGTGCCGCCGACGCCGGCCAATTACGCGCAACGCGGCGGTCGGGCAGGGCGGGCCGGCCAGCCGGCGCTGGTGCTGACCTACTGCGCGGCCTTGAGCCCGCACGACCAGTACTTCTACAATCGGCCCGAGGCGATGGTGGCTGGGGTCGTGCGGCGGCCGAATCTGGACCTGGCCAACGAGGAGCTGATCGCGGCCCATCTGCAGGCACTGTGGCTGAGCATCACGCCGGTGGACCTGCCGGACAGCGTTGTCGAGATGATGATGGAGGAGGAGGGCGCCTTCCGGCTCAGGCCCGAGTTCCGGCGGCTGCTTGACACGCCGGAGCGGCGCCAGCGCACCCAGATGGCGGCCGCGCGCATACTCGAGCAAATGGGCAGCGAACTGGCATCCGCGCGCGAGCTGTGGTTCACGCCCGCATGGCTGGAGCGCTGGGCGGCCGACCTCGTCGCCCGCTTCGATCGCGCCTTCGATCGCTGGCGTGATCTGGTGGCGCGAGCGCGGGCGGAGCTGGAGCGCAACCACCGTATCAAGTTGCATTTCAATGTCGGCAAGGAGGAGCGCAAGCACGCGGAGCAGCAGTACGAGGAGGCCGGTCGGCAACTGGAACTGTTGATGGCCGAGCGGCCCTCGCCGCAGTCGGAGTTTTACCTGTACCGCTACCTGGCCGGCGAGGGCTTCCTGCCCGGCTACAATTTCCCGCGACTGCCGCTGTGGGCCTTCATTCCCGGTCAGACAGGCCGGCGCGGCGATCAGACCTACCTGACGCGCCCGCGCTTTTTGGCGATTTCGGAGTTCGGCCCGCTAAGCCAGATCTACCACGAGGGCAACCGCTACCAGGTTTACCGCGCGATCGTCAAGACGGCGCTGGAGCAGGGGGTGCTGACGACCAGCTGCGCGAGCATTTGCACGACCTGTGGCTACGGGCATTTTGGCGAGGCGCCGGCGGCGATGCCGGACCTGTGCGAGAACTGCGGCGCCGCATTGGGCACGGAGGCGCTGACGGTCGATACGCTGTTGCATATCCAGAATGTCAGCACACGGCCCTACCACCGTATCAATTGCGAGGAGGAGGAGCGCCTGCGCCTGGGCTATGAAGTGCAGACGGCGATCCGGTTCGCCGTCGTCGACCAGCGGCCCCGCCTGTTTACGCGCGCTTTTCAGGGCGCGGCGGTGACCTTGCGCTACGCGCCGGGCGCGGTGGTGCGGCGCATCAACCTCGGCTGGCGCCGCCGCAAGCAGGCCACGGCGTACGGCTTCCTGATCGAGTCGCTGACGGGACGCTGGGGCGAAAGGAATGCGCCCGAGGAGGCGCGCGAGCAGGCCGAGAGCGAGCCAGGTCGCCAACCGCTGCAGACCCAGCGGGTGACACCCTATGTGGAGGATCGCCGCAATCTGCTGCTGTTGCATTTCGAGGAAAGGTTGGAACCAGGGGTCTTTCTGGGAGTGATGTACGCGCTCAAGCGGGGCATCGAGCTGGAGTACGAGTTGGAGGAGGCGGAGCTGGTGGCCGAGAGTCTGCCCAACGATGCGGCGCCGCGGACGATGCTGTTCTACGAGGCGGCGGAGGGCGGCGCGGGCGTGCTGTCGCAGGTGGCGGGCGACGACGGCGCGCTGCGGCGGGTAGCGGCCCGGGCCATTGCCCTGTGCCATTTGGAGGAGCGCGACGGCGTCCTCCACGACACGGCAGATGGCTGTGGCGCGGCCTGTTACCGCTGTCTGTTGAGCTATTACAACCAGCCCTATCACCGTCGGCTGAACCGCCAGGATCCCGAGTTTCAGCGGATGCTGCAAGTCTTCGCGCAGCTGCGGGGTGGGGTCACCCGACAAGCGGCGACGACCGCGTTGGAGGGCCGGGACGCCCTGGCGCGCAACTGGCTGGCGGCGCTGCGGGCGACGGGTCGGCGCGATCCGGATTTAGACGAAGCGCAACTGCAGGCCCACGCTCGCTTGGGCGGCTTGGCGGGTTCGGCCCGCTTCTACTTCCGCGAAGCCCAGATCTTCGTCTACCTGGGCGCGCCACCAAGCGCGGCGGAACGGCAGGCCCAGGAACGCCAGGGCTGCCTAGCGGTCCATTTTCCCGAAGAGGCAAGCCTCTGGCCGGCGCTGTGGGCGCAGCTGAGCTGAGTTTGCCGGGAGTTCTCCGACCGCACGCTCAGGTCCCTAAACGGGGCGCAGGTCGCGCCAGGGTTTGTAGCGCAAATTCCAAATTTGCGAGGTCACACTCAGGTACCTAAACGGGGCCGAGGTCGCGCCAGGGATTGTAGCGCAACTTTGGCGCCGCATGGCCTGGTCCCTGTGGGGCAATATGGTCGTGACTGCCACCAGCGCAAATTTGGAAGTAGCGCCACAAACTCTTGGTCGACCGGATCCCCGTTTGGCAATCGGATCCTGACCGCCACCGCGCAATTTGGAAGTTGCGCCACAAACCCTTGGTCGACCTGATCCCCGTTTGGCAATAGGGTCGTGACTGCCACCAGCGCAAATTTGGAATTTGCGCTACAAACCCTTGGTCGACCTGATCCCCGTTTGGCAATAGGGTCGTGACTGCCACCAGCGCAACTTTGGAAATTGCGCCACATGGCCTGGTCGTTTGGGGCAGGCGTGTACCCTGCCCTGTCTTGCGTCTTGAGTCTTGATTCTTGCTACTTGTCAATGACTTCTGCGAGGTGTTGCTCGAAGGCATGCTGGCTGGTGGCCAGCTGGGTTAGGTCCAGATAGTGGAGGTCGAGCTGGGCCTCCCAGGCATTGAAGCGGTAGCTTTGGCGGGCGCGCGGTTCGTCGCTGGGGTAGAGCAGGCCTACGCGCTGGGCGCGGTAGGTGGTCGCGTAGGCGAACATCTGGTACAAATCCTCGCGCGCCGGTTTGGTGCTGTGCTTCCACTTGCTGTCGAGGATCGCCGTCACCTGACCCTCGGCATCGCGGACGATGTGGTCGGGCTTGAGCTGGACCAGGTTTTTACCGCCCGAAGTGATCGCACTTGCCAGGTTCTGCTCGTTGCCCAGGGCAACGGAACAGCTCGCGGGTACCACGCTTTGCAGGCTGGCGTGGATGAAGTCCTGGAACAGCTGGTGCATTGGGAAGAGCAGGGTGCAAACCCGGCTCGTGCCGGCAGTGATGCCTGGCATGTTGCCGCGCAGCAAGGCTTTGGCCCAGAGCAGCACCGGCGCCCAGCGCGCCTGGGCGCGGCCGACCTGAAGCGCCTCGACCACGCGCGGTGGCGGCAACTGGTCGGCAACCTCGGCAAAGGCGTGCAACAAACGCTGGACTCGGGTGGCGAGGCCGTTGTCGCGGGTGTGGCGGCGCAGCTGCTGCAGGCTGGCCTTGAGGGTGCGGTTGATGGGGTGGTCGCACTGGAGCGGGCGGCGCTCGCAGGGGAAGCGCAGCGGGTGCGGTTCACAGGACAGGCGGTGGACCAGCAGTTTTCCGCGCGGGCTGGGCAGCTGCTCGTGTTTGGTCGCATAGTGCTGCAACAGCCCGCGCTTCAGTTGACTCTCCAGCTGGTCGAGGTACAGGCCGATCATCACGTCCAGCAAATCGTGCTGGCCCAAGGCGAAAAAAGAGCCGTGCTGGGGGTAGAGGTGCAGCTGTTTACCGACCTTGACGAGCATGCGCACCAGCACCGCCATGGCGCTGTGCTGGCGGTCGAACAGTTTTGGCACGATCTCGATCAGCAGGTCCTCAATGCCGATCAGGCCGCAAACGCCGGAAAAACGCAGGTGCGTGCCGTCGAGGCGCGGGCGCACCCCTGGATAGCGCAGGCGCTCGAGGTGGCGCATGAGACGCTGACTGTTCTTTTTGCCCAATACCTTAATTGGAATGCGCTCGTGCTCGTGAATGCGCAGGGTCCTCATGGCGCGATCAAACTGCGCAGGTGGTCTGGGGTCAGCAGGGCGGGCTCGAGCAGGCGCGCGCGGCGCCGCACGGTGCGGTCGAGGGTCTGTCCGAAGAGGCCCTTTTCGTCGACGGCGGCCAGCTGCACGAGCTCGGGGCCGAGCACCAGGCGCAGGCCATCGGGGTCGTCGTAGAACAGCTCCTCGAGCAGGGGGAAGACCTGCTCGGTCAAGCGCTGGGCCAACATCTCCCAGCTGCTGAGGTGGAGGAAATAGCTGTGGCCCAGGACGTGGTCGTCGTCGAGCAGGCAGGCAATACGCTGGTTGAGGCGCCGCAGCAAGGCGGCCAGGTCCAGTTGGCTGCCGTCGGCCAGCTGCAGCGCTGGCAGCAGGTTCGGTTGCGGCGGACAGGCGATGAAGTGGAAGCGGCGGCGCAGGGCCAGGTCGAAGTGGACCAGGCTGCGGTCGGCGGTGTTCATGGCGGCGAACAGGTCGAGGTTCTTGGGGACGCCAAACGGCTCCTGCGAGTAAGCGAGGCGCACCTGGCGACCGGCGCGCAAGCTGCCGTCGGGGGCCCAGACGCAGCGCTTGTCGGGCTCGAGCAGGGTGATCAGTTCGCCGAAGATGGCGGTCAGGTTGCCGCGGTTGAGCTCGTCGATGAACAGGCCGTAGCGGCGGCCTTGGTTGTGTTTGGCGCGCTCGCAGAGCGCTTTGAAGGCGCCGGCGCGGAGCTCCAGGCGGCCCTCGGCATTGGGGCGAAAGCCCTCGACGAACTCCTCGTAGCCGTAGCTGGCGTGGAAGGTGACCAGGGACCAGCGCGGCGCCTGGTTGGCTTCCTCATAGTCGGCGAGCGTCTGGAGCAGGCGATGGGTCTTGCCGGTGCCTGGCGGGCCGCAATAGACGAAATTGCCGGGGGTCTCGATCTGGTCGGGCCAGAGGTCATCGGGCCGTTGGCGGAGTAGGTCGAGGTTTTGGGCCAGGTTCCGCCCGGTCGCGTCGTCGACGGGCGCGGCGGGGCTGGCCGGGCTGGTCTGGGCGAGGGGCGTGCCCTTGCCGGGGCGGCGGCCGCGCTCTTGCACCTGCACGGGCCAGTGGGCGGGCGTATCGTCGGCGTCCTCCAGGTCGGCGACCACGCCCCGGGCCAGGGTTTCGTCGCTGTCGGCCAAGGTCAGGTAGACGATGTCGCCGGGGTTGGGCGGCGTCGCGAACGGCAAGTGGAGTTCGTCGGCCAGCTCGCTGCGCTGGGGCAGCGCGATCCGCCAGACTTTGACGGCGTCGGTCTTGGCTGGTTTGAGGAAGAGATCGTAATCGCGGCTGCCGAGTTCGGCACGCAGGTCCAGGAGGGCTCGGTCGACGGCGTAGTTGTCGCCTTTGGGGGCGGCGTGCCCGTGCCGTTCCAGGCGGCTGCGCTTGGCGCGGAAGCTGATCAGGGGCTCGGTCTCATCGGGGAAAAAGAGGTACAGCAGGGTGTGGCGCCCACCGCGGGTCTGGCCGACGGCCAGCTTTTCGAGGTGCCGGGCCAGATCTTCGGCGCCGCGGAAGAGGCGGCCGCGCTTGTCGGCGTCATAGGTCTTGACGAAGCGCGCAAAGTCCAACAGGTAGCGAAGCTCGCGCCAGGCATGGCGGAAATAGGCCTGGCCTGGCTGGGCAATGCCGGCCAGGACGGCGTCGCGCAGGTAGGGCGAGCTGGAGGGGGCGGGCCAGAGTTTGGCGAGATTCTCGCGCTTATTGGCGCCCGATCCGAGCGGGAACAGATAGAACACCCAAAGGGCCTCGGCCATGAGCTGAACGAGCTCGCCGTGGTTGGCGAAGATCGTGGCGAACTGGTCGACCCAACTGCCCTCGCCCGAAGGGACGGCCCTGTCGATCACCGCCAAGGCCTCGTACAAGTGGGCCGGCGTCCACAGCGGCGTATCCGCGAACACGGCGCCATCCTCGATCAGGCAGCGGTCACGCCAATGTTCGGCTGCCTCGAAAATGGGGGAAAGGTCACGCTGGCTGTGATAGCGACTCAAGCGGAAATCTCCGGCAAGGTTCTGTTTGGCGTATGTTGGACACGCGCATCATTTTAACCGCGGATGGCCTGGGTGGGAAGGGGCAGCCGAACAAAGCCGTACCAGTAGGACTTAGTCAGGTTGCCCATGCTCCGCGGACCCTACGCGTTCCCAATCACCAAGGCAATGCAGCGTGGGCGCCTAGCAGCGTAGCCCGCCACCAGGACTAAGGGGGGCCCGGCTGTTTTTCCAGTTTGGCCAGGAGTTCGCGCAGCGGAGCGGTCGCCTTTTCGTAATAGTTCTGGTCGATCATACCATCGGCCAGCACCTGCTCGAACACGCTGATCTTACCACGCGCCTCGCCACGCGCCTCGCCGAGCACGATGCCACGCGCTTCGCCACGCTCTTCGCCGAGAATGGTGTAGTACTCGGTGATGGTGTTGCCCATGAATTTCATGTCGACCTCTTGCTTGGTTCGGGGAAGACGGGGGCAGGATCATGTGGTGATTCCGGCTGTAGCATGCTTGCGCTGTGCGGGGCCCGGCTGTTTTTCCAGTTTGGCCAGGAGTTCGCGCAGCGGAGCGGTCGCCTTTTCGTAATAGTTCTGGTCGATCATACCATCGGCCAGCACCTGCTCGAACACGCTGATCTTACCACGCGCCTCGCCGAGCTTGATGCCACGCTCTTCGCCGAGTTTAATGCCACGCGCCTCGCCACGCTCTTCGCCGAGAATGGTGTAGTACTCGGTGATGGTGTTGCCCATGAATTTCATGTCGACCTCCTGCTTGGTTCGCGGAAGAACGGGGCAGGATCATTTGGCGATTCCGGCTGAAGCATGCTTGCGCTGTGCGGGGCCCTGTTGTTTTTCCAGTTTGGCCAGGAGCTCGCGCAGCGGAGCGGTCGCCTTTTCGAAATAGTTTTGGTCGATCATGCCATCGGCCAACAGCTGCTCGAGCGTGCTTATCCTACCACGCGCCTCGCCGAGCTTGATGCCACGCTCCTCGCCACGCTCTTCGCCGAGCTTGATGCCACGCTCCTCGCCACGCTCTTCGCCGAGAATGGTGTAGTACTCGGTAATGGTGTTGCCCATGAATTTCATGCCGACCTCCTGCTTGATAGCCTCGATCCGATTCGGTGGTAACTTACCGTAGGTGGTGACGAAACGATCCGCAGCCAGTTTTTGATCGTCCTTGAGGGCGGTACTGCGGGTCTTAAGGGTTTGGTAGATGCCGCGGACCTTTTGTTCGTGGTTGCGCTCCCCGCCGCTCGCCTTGAGGGCGAAGAGTTTGGCTAACAGCGAGGCGCTCTCTGCATCGCACACCTCGGTGTTGTGATTCCGTTGGCAAATCCATCCTACCCTGGGTATACCTTTCCTGGCCAGGGATTTCTTTGGTGTCCACCACAGGCAATGGTTCGCCGGATAGAAAGGAGGATTTTAACCTCGGAAAACACGGAGCACACGGAAAAGCATGGAGTGTTTTTTGGTGTTAACAGCATTGTGACCCGGCAGGGTACGGCGAGACTCGGATGCTGCCGGCGGCCTAGGGTGCCGCCGAAGCGGGCCATCGCGAAATTTTTACATTGGCGGGTCTTGGCTGCTTGCCACAGTGCTGGATTCTGGGGGCCTGACTAGGTTGTGAATCGTGCCCCTGCTGCTGCAATCTGGGTGTCCTGGCTTGACTGGCTTGGCACTGGGGCTTGTTCTTGGGCCGTGCCGGAAAGCATGGGTGTACCCGGCCTGAAATGCTGTTTGAAGTTCTTGACGACCTGTGATAGAAAACGGGCCTGGCGTTCTTTTCCTCCTTAAGGGCCGCCTTCTCTTGTTATTTGCACTTTAATGAATATCCGCTTTCCACGTTGAAAATTCCCACGAGGTATCCCGAATGAAGCATGCTGTCCAACTGGCGATCTTGCTATCGCTCGCGCTCCTTCCCCTCTCTGCCCAAGAATACACCGCGGTCGACCATTGGGGTCGCGGTGCCTATCAAGCGATCACCGAACGGGGTCAGCAGCTGATCCTGGCCGGCGAAGGCTTAGGTCTGGCAGTACTCGAAATCGTCGACGGCGCACCTGTCGTGCGCGGCGAGGCCTCTTTCCCTCACCTGGCCAGCGAGCCGGCCTTCTTCAATGCCGTCGTCGCCGACGATACACGCGCCTACGCCGGCGGCCCCTCGGGCTTGTTCGTGTTCGACCTGACCGACCTCAGTCAACCTCGTCCGTTGCGGCGCTATTCCAGCTACGCCGTGCTTGGCCTGGCCCTTTCCGGCCAGACGCTGGCAGCGCTCCTGCCCAATGGCGTTCAGCTCTTCGACCTCGACGGCGCTTTGCTCGTGCCCGGTGATTTCCTCGCGCTCACCGAACCGACCGGCCTGGCGGTCGACGGCTCGGCGCTCTGGACCATCGACGGCTCCGGTCTATCGCGCTATTTGCTGACCGGTCAGGGCCATGGGCAGCTGGCCAACCAGCTGGCCACAAGTGGGCTAAACGGCGCGCCCGTTATCGACGGTACGAGACTCTGGGCGCCTCGAGGCAGCCAACTCGCCCTTTTCGATATCGCCGATCCCAGCCAGCCCCAGCCGCTTGGCGAGGAAGAAACCGGCATCCAGCCGATCGCCCAAGTCCTGCCAACCCCTGACGGCCTCTACGTCATCGGCGAGGACGCAGGCTACGGCACCTGTCGTTTCTTCGAGGTCGATGCGGACCTGAATCTGGTACCCTACCTGCGCTTTCAGGTTGTGGGCGCCCGCAAGGGACTGGCGCGCAAGGACGGCAGGCTGGTCTTCACGGCACCCGATAATGTCATCGTCGTCGTCGAGGAACGCCTCAATGATCCGCCGACCTTGATGGCCGAGGGTCTCTTCGACGGGATCACCGACCTTGCCATCAACGACCATTACGGCTTCGTCGCCGACGCGCAAGGCGTGACGGGGATCCATCTCGACTCCGTCGACGCCTTGACCGTCTCTGCCCCATTCGGCCCCGCCGACGCCAAGTTGGCACTGGACGGCGACTTCCTTTATGCAATGTACGATACGGACCTCGACATTATCGATGCTACCGATGTCGACGCGCCCTCCCTCCTGGGCACCAAGAGTTTCGGCTCTGTGCTGAAAGCCCATGTCACTCAAGGCAAGCTATGCACGGTCAGACCAGAGGGAATGTCCTATTACAATCTCACCAACCATCAGCCCACCTACCAAGGAAACCTGGGTTTCGGTGAACCTCGCGACCTAGACTTCCTCGGCACCATGGTCCGAGGTGTGGGCATGAGCGATGGTTACCCCTACTTCTTAGTTTCAGGCAGGACATGGACGCACGGGGTGCAACAGCACGAGGTTTACGACCTGGCAAGCCTGGACAACTACACCAAGGTGTTTGCGGTGGGTGACCACCTCCAGCGGCTGTTGAATGGTTATATTCCCGAGGCCACGGTCAAGGGGGTCCATAGCAGGCATCTCCAGAACGATGGCAGCAAGCTGTGGACGGATCAATTGGGTCAAGTCCACCCCGACCGCTGGAGCATGGCCGTGCGTCGCTTCGAGCTACCTATGAACGGCACCATGGCCGTATCCGGTGACCGGGCCTTGGTTCAGGATGGTCAACACGTCGGCCTCTACGATCTCTCGACCATGACGCCGGCCGCGGTCTATCCGGGGCCTGGGCCAGAGCTGGTCAGGCATGTCTCACGGCAGGGTCATGACCTGTGGCTTGCCTGCGATCGCAGCGGCATTTACCGAATCAGCGACGAAGATGGCGGCTTACGCGAACGTGAAAAGCTGAACATCAGCGGTCAGGTTTTCGACGTGACCGTGCGCGACACGACGCTCTTTGTGCAATTCTATGATCGCTTGGTGGCTTACGACATCGCCGACCCTGACCAGCCTGTCGTGTTGGGTGAGTTGCCGATTGGCTGGAGGCTTTATTTCAAGTCACGCTTTGTCGGCGATAAACTGTTGGTCAACGATTTCGAATTGAAGTTAATCGATGTCCAGGACCCCACGGACATGAAAGTGTACGCCAGTATCCATTCCTTCATCGATGGCGTGGTTCAGTACGGCAACCTACTTTACGTTACGGACAATGATCAACTGTGTGTTTATCGAGCGGAAGACTTGAGTTTGGTCGGTTGTACTAATTTTATCGGTGGCTACGTGGGGAATATGGTGGTGATCGGTAAAACGCTCTACGCAAGAACTGGAACAGAGCTATTCATTTATGACCTCACCGACCCTGAACAGCCGGCACTTCTGAACACGGTGGCTATGGGTAGCAATTCCATTCTGAGTACCGATGGCACTTATCTGTTCCGCAATGGCAACCGCTCTCGCACGGGTCCGGTCGAGGTATACAACGTGGAGGATCCGGCCCATCCGGTTTTGGTGGCGTCTTTGCCCAACGGGGAGGTCCTCAGCGCGGAACCTGAAAACTTGTTGGTCTACTCCATGCAATCCTACAGCTTGACGCGCTACAACCGGACCTGCTCCAGCGTTCTGACCTTCCGGACGATGCTGCCCGACTGGCCGAACAGCGATGTCAGGTCCCTGGTCCAAGCAGCTGCAGATCTATGCGGCCCGTGACCAAAGGCCGCCAAGGCCCGATAGGGTGGTATGCTGGGGACCGGCAATGCTTTTCCCCAGTCATCCTTTGATCAGGCGTTGCCGACCCGCGATAACGATACCCAGTGATCCCTCAAGGAGGCCGTCGTGCTCCGTATTTGGCTCTTATCGCTACTTTCGCTTTCCTGCTGCGCCGGTGATCTGCCCTTCCACTCGCTGACCTTAGCGGAAGCCCAGCAGGAGGCTGTTGCCAACGACAAGCTGATCTTCCTGGCCTTCTATCGCGCCGCCTCGGGTCCCGCTCAGGTCAAGGGCCATCGATTTTTAAGGGATGCCAAGGCCCGAAACTGGTTGCAGACCCAGACCTACGCTTTGCTGATTGACGCGGATGCCCAGCCTGAATTGGTGGAAAGGTATCAGATTCGCGTTTTTCCGGGATTCATCCTGCTCGATGCCCATGGCCAGGTGCTCTACCGCTACTTGAGCTCTTGCAGCGCCAAACAATTCCTGGAGGACAGCGGCAACGCAGGCGTTCCCGGCCAATTGGAGCGCATCGCCCGCGAGAAGCTTGCCGCACATCCTGGCGACCCCGCTCTGCGCTACGATTTGGCCACGAAGCTGCTCTACGGCCAAAAGCTTGAGGAGTCCGTTCGCTTGGTCGAAGCAGTGCTGCTGGAAAAGCGCGAAGGGAAGCATGACCAGTTCCCAAGTTTCCGGCTCTACCTGCACCTGCAAGCCTGTAAGCTTCCAGCAGCGACGGACCTTCTGGAAGGAGAATACCAATACCTGTCAAAGCGCGTGCTCGCGGGCCAGTTCGACCGCGCCCTGCTCGAGGACCTACGCCTTCTGGCTCCCATGACCGGTCACCCGATCTCCTCCCTCTACAAGCGACTTCATGCGGCCAACCTCCCGCCCAAAAAAGTGGCGTTGTTCGAGGAGGTCTTTGCAGAGGAACTGGGCGGTCACAGCCGGTAGAACTAACGCCACTTGGCCAACGGGCCCTGTTTTGTATCACACGAAGGCACGAATGACACGAAAAGTCCTGGGTCGAATGTCAGCGTTCCAAACCCCATTCGACTTTTGGCAAAAAACAGAATCATTTCAGAGGGACGCTCCCGGAGTTACGCTCTACTGAAAAGACCGCTTTGAGAATTCACCCGCCGCCCGGCGCAAGATTGCATCTTGCGCTACAGCAGCTAAGGCGCCTGCGGGACTTATCCACATGGACCCAAGTTGGTGGCCTCTGTATAATGGGGTACAGAACGGGCTTCCTGGTGATGTGTTCCATGCGTGCGGCTTTGGAGTGAGTGGGTGAAAGCTTTGGAAACAGGCTCAGATCTTTATGCGGCCGCCATCGGCGGGTTGTTGCTGATCTGCCTGATGCTGCCCGCTGGTGGCGCGACCTCTCCGCGAACCTTGGTGTGCCGACCCGCCTGTGCCTGTGACGCAGTGCCGCCAGGCGATTGTGAAGGCGAGCCGGCTGCGATCGAGGATTCCTGTGACGAGGCTGCCCATGGCACGGCGCTGGCCGAGGTTTCCCACGAGGAGCGCTGCCCCAGTGATTGTCGGGAATGCGGGTGTGGCGATGCGCGCCTCATCGCTGGCTTGCCCGCCTCTCGCCCGCTTTTGACCCTATTCGCGCAAGTCCGTTCCTTTCCCGCCCAGGTGCCTGCCAACCTGCGCAATTTGGCAGACAGTGTCTTTCATCCTCCCGATTTCGCGGCGTCTCGCGGATAAGTCCAGTTTCCAACACGCATGAGACGAAGCGAAGAGGGTGGTCCCGTGGCCACCAGGGAGTAGCTATGTATATGGAGAAACGCGGTATCTGGTGCGGGTCACCAGCCCGCCAGGAAACCGGCCCCTTGGGCACGGCCCGATTCTGGTGCCTTTTGGGTTTGACCCTGATCTGCGCGGGCTGTCGGCCCACCGCGCCGCCGCTGCCCGCGGCCGCGGCGGCGCAAGCCGAGGTCGAGACGCTTGCCCAAGACTGGTGTTCCGAACACGGCGTGCCCGAGTCCAAGTGCAGCTTGTGCCATCCGGACCTGATTGCCGGTTTTCAAGCTGCCGGTGATTGGTGCGCGGAACACGGACTGCCCGAGTCGGTGTGTCCAAAATGTGGCGCTGCTCCAGCAGCGGCTGTGGCGTCCGAGATTCCCGCCGAAACCGATTGGTGCAGCGAGCACGGCGTGCCGGAGTTCAAGTGCACGATTTGCCATGCGGATTTGATCGCCGCTTTTCAAGCAGCGGGGGACTGGTGTGCCGAGCATAAGCTGCCCGAGTCGGTCTGTCCGAGCTGCGCCCTGAGCGGCGGCGATGCGCATGTGGGCGAGCAGCGCGTCGTGCGCCTCAAGAATCCCGACCATGAAGTCCGGGTGGGCATCCGGGTCGAGTCCGTACGACGCGGCGCGCCACAGGCCGAGGTCACCGGTCCGGCCAGGTTGGCCTTCAGCGCCGATCGCAGCGCGGATCTGAGAGCGGTCCTGCCTGGCGTCGTCCGCGAGGTATACGCCGCAGAGGGCGCGTACGTGGAGCAGGGGCAGGCGCTGTTCAAGCTGGTGAGCCCAATGGTTGGCGAGGTCCAAGGTCGGCTTCGGACGGCCCGCGCCCATCTGAAAATGGCGGAACTGAGCCAGCAACGCACCAGCGCGCTGGCGGAGCAAGGTATTGTCAGCCGGGTCGAATTGGAGCAGGCCGACTTGGCGGTGACGCACGCCCAGGCCGAGGTTGCTGAAGCCGAGGCGACGCTCGCGGCCGCGGGTGCGCTGGCAGACGATCAGGGCGGCTATTATCTGATCAAGGCCCCGCGCTCGGGGACGTTGGTCTCCCGAGTTGCCGTGCTCGGCGCCTATGCCACGGACGAAACCAGCCTGGGTAGGGTGGTCGACACCGGTCGCATGTGGGTCCTCTGCGACCTGCCCGAGGAGGCCGTTGGCGATGTCCAACTCGGCGCCAGCCTCCGGTTCCACGGGGACGATGGCCGTGAGGCGCAAGGTGCGGTGACCTGGGTTGCGGCGGCGGTCGATCCCACCACCCGATTGGTAGCGGTTCGCGCCGAGGTGGACAACCGCGATGGCCGTTTGCGGGCCCATCAATACGGACGTGCGTCTTTGGCGAAAGCGCAGGGCGGCGAAACTTGGTTGGTGCCGCGCGCGGCCGTGCAGCGACTCGAGCAGCGGTCCATCGTTTTTGTCCGCGAAAAGCAAGGGGTCTACCAGCCCCGCGTCGTGACGCTGCACGGGACCGGTAACCCGGTGGCGGTCACGGGCCATCTTCGCGAGGGTGATCAAGTGGTCACTCAAGGGGCCGTGCTCTTGAAAACGGAGCTATTGCCCGGCGCCATCGGTGCCGGTTGCTGCGAGGTCAGCCCTCCCGTCGCAGCGGCTGGAGGCAAGTGATGTTGACCAGGCTCATCGATCTTTGCCTGAACCATCGGCCGCTGGTGCTGTTGTGCGCCCTGCTCTTCGCTGTTTTTGGGGCGGTCAGTCTCTCGCACCTGGCCTGGGATGCCTTTCCCGATACGACGCCGGTCCAGGTCCAAGTCAATACCAACGCGCCGGCTTGGGGTCCGCTGGAAATCGAGCGGCGCATTACCTTCCCCCTGGAGCAGGCGCTGTCTGGCCTGACCGCCTTGAAGCAGGTGCGCTCGCTCTCCAAATTCGGCTTTTCCCAGGTCACGGTGGTGTTCGAAGACGGAACCGACCTCTATCGAGCCAGGCAGTTGGTGGCCGAACGGGTTGCGGCGGCGGACCTTGCCCCCGACCATAAACCGACCCTGGGTCCGGTCGCCACCGGCTTGGGCGAGGTCTTCCAGTATCTGGTGCGCAGCGACCGCCTGACGGCCGAAGAGCTGCGGACGCTGCACCACTGGGTGATTCGCCCTCAGATGGTGCAGGTGCCGGGTGTGGCGGAGATCAACACCTGGGGTGGATTTGAGAAACAGGTTCACGTGGTCGTGGATCCCGCGCGACTGACCAAGTACGGTCTGAGTCTGGACGATCTGGCGCGGATCCTGGGTGCTGGAAACCGCAATGCTGGGGGCGGCACGATGGACCTGGCGGGCGAGAGCTACCTCCTCCAAGGGCGGGGCCAGGCTACCGGTGTGGCCGACTTGACCGAGATGGTGGTCGCGCAAGTCAACGGTAGCCCGGTTCATTTGGGTGATGTGGCCGACGTGCGCCTGGGCCACGAAGTGCGCCGCGGGGCAGTGACGGCCGAAGGGCAAGGCGAGGTCGTGCTTGGCCTGGGCTTTATGTTGATGGGCGAGAACAGTCGCGAGGTCACCCAGCGCCTGGCCCAGCGCTTGGCGGAGGTTCAGCGGCAATTGCCCGAGGACGTGACCGTCACCCCGGTGTATCAGCGGACGGATCTGGTCGACCAAGTCTTGGCAACGGTCATGAAGAACCTGTTGGAAGGTGCCCTGCTGGTGATCGCGGTGGTCTTCATCTTCCTCGGCAATTTCCGTGCGGGTTTGATCGTGGCGCTGGCCATCCCCTTGTCCCTTTTGTTCGCCTTCAACGCCATGCTGCAGTTCTCGATTGTCGGTAGCCTGATGAGTTTGGGGGCGATCGATTTCGGGCTGGTGGTGGACAGTTCCATCATCATGGTGGAGAACGCGCAGCGTCACCTGAGCGAGGGCGCCAAGCGGTCGGTGCGCGACATCGTGCGCGACGCCACGGTGGAGGTTCGCAAGCCCACGCTTTTTGGCGAGCTGATCATTTGCCTGGTCTATCTTCCGGTTCTGACCTTGGAGGGTGTGGAGGGCAAGCTGTTTCGGCCCATGGCGCTGACCGTCATCTTTGCGCTCTTGGGTTCCATGCTCTTCTCGATGACGCTGATGCCGGTCTTGGCGTCCTACGTCCTGAAGCCAGGCCGCGGCCTGGCTCGTCCGCGCCTCGTGCTGTGGCTGGAGAAGGGCTATGACACCCTGTTGGGCACGCTGATCGGACCGCGACGGGTGGTGCTCCTGCTCGCCTGTCTGGCGGTGGTCGCTACGGGTCTACTCGCGCTGCGGATGGGCTCCGAGTTCGTGCCGCGGTTACAGGAACAGGCGCTGGTGATCAATACCGTGCGCATGGCGGGCATCTCCCTGGACGAGTCGGTGCGCTACGGCACCCAGATCGAGCGGCTACTTTTGGAAACCTATCCTGATGAAATTGCCCATATCTGGACGCGGACCGGGACCGCGGAAGTGGCCACCGACCCCATGGGTCTGGAGGTCTCCGACGTGTTCATCACCTTGAAGGACAGGGCTTCCTGGCGCAAGGCCAAAACTCAAAGTGCGCTGAGCGCCGAGATGTCGGCCACGCTTTACGGCCTGCCAGGGATGCGGGCGATCTTCACCCAACCCATCGAAATGCGGGTCAATGAAATGATTGCCGGCATGAAGGCCGATCTGGCCATCAAACTGTTTGGCGATGATTTCGAGGTCTTGAAGCGCGAAGCGGAGCGCATCCGCCAGCGCTTAGTCGCGGTGCCTGGTTGCGGGGATGTCACGGTCGAACAGCTGACCGGGCAACCGCTGCTGAAATTGACGGTTGACCGCGAGGCAGCAGGCCGGCAGGGCATTCCGGTCGAGGAAGTCCTGGCCTTTATCGACAGCCTCGGCACGCGCCAGGTGGGTCGGGTATTTGAGGAACATCGCGGCATCGACCTCGTCCTGAAATGGGACGATACCCTCAGCCAAACGCCCGAGGACCTGGGCCGCATGACGTTTCAAAGCGGCACGGGCGCCCAAATCCCCCTGTCTGCCCTGGTCAAGATCGAGCTCCAGGAGGGACCCTCGACGATTCAGCGGGAGTGGGCTCAGCGTCGGCTGTTGCTTCAGACGAATATTCGCGGTCGGGACATGGGTTCCTTCGCGGCCGAGGTGCGCGAGGTCCTGGCCGAGGTGCGCCTGCCGCCGGGCTACAGCGCGGCGATCGGTGGCCAGTTCGAGAACTACGAACGGGCGCGGAAGCGATTGTACCTCGTGGTGCCGCTCGCGCTGCTGCTGGTTCTGGTGATGCTCTATCTCACCTATGGCCGGCTGACGGACGTGATGCGCATCTTCACTGGCGTGCCCTTTGGCGCGGTGGGCGGGATCTGGGCCTTGTGGTGGATGGATCTTCCCTTTTCCATCTCGGCGGGCGTCGGTTTTATCGCGCTCTCGGGTGTATCGGTGCTGGGCGATATGGTCATGGTGTCGCGGGTAAGGCAGGTCGTGCAGCAAGGATTGGCGCTCGAGGCGGCGATCCGGGAAGTGGCGCGCACGCGTCTGCGCCCGATCCTGATGACGGGCCTAGTGGCGGCCTTGGGGTTCGTGCCAATGGTGCTCAACACGGGCGTTGGGGCGGAGATTCAACGGCCCCTGGCGGTGGTGGTGGTGGGCGGCATGGCGACGGCGACTGCTGCGACGCTGTTCATCCTGCCGTTGCTGTATCTGGCCTTTGCGCCCAGGGGCGGGCCCGATCTGCGCGGCCCAGGGGCCGATGACGGTGCCAGCCAGACGCTGATCCGCTAGGGCAAGTTTGTCATCTTGTGCCGGGCGGAGGGTCGCGAGCGGGGTTGCCGGTGCGGCTTAGGGAGAGGGCGGAGATTGGGCTTTGCGGCGCTTGACCTCGATCGGCCAGGCGCCTTTTGGGGCTAGGTCGGGGATTTCGTGGGTTTTCCAGCCGCGGGGGTGGTAATCGCGCAGGTGGACGGTACCCTGGCCGCTGGTGGGGTCGATGACGGTCAGGTTGTAGCCGAGTTCGGGGGTGGTGCTGGCGAAGCAGGCGCCGGCGGCGATGGTAAGGTAGTGGGAGGCGGTGACCCAGGCGTCGTGTTCGTGGCCGTGAAGCAGGATGTCCAGGGCCTGGTCCAGGTGGCGAAGCTGTTGTTGCTCGGCTTCCTGGAACCAGGCGGGTGGGTGGTGGATCAGGCCGATGCGCAGATCGCAGTTCGCGAGCGCATTTATCGCGGCGGCCCGTTGCCAGCCGCTGCCCAGCCAGAGGTTGCCCTTTTGCTCGTGCGGGCCACAGGACCAGGCGCCGTTGAAGCCAAAGATGCCGATCGTTTGGCCCGCTACCTGGCGTTGGTGCGCGTAGACGCCTTGAGCTGTCGCGGCCTGGTAGAGGTGGGGCAGCTCCTCGGCCACGGCGCTGAAGTAGTCGTCCAGGGCGATGCGCAGTAAGGGCCAACGGTCGTCCTTTTGAGCCAAGTCCTGGCTGGCCAGCATCTGCTCGACCTCCTGGCACCCGCCCTCAGCTGTTAGATCTTTGAGGCAAGCGGCCGCCGCAGGGCCCTGGCGCTTGCGATTGACGTCGTGGTTGCCGGGGATGACGAAGATATTTTCGCGCGGGATCCCCAGCCGATCCGCCAGGTCGACCAGGCTGCGCAAGGTGGCGGCGATCTGGTCCTTGAGCGTGAGCTCTGAGCGACCTTGGCCCAATCCCAGGTCGCCGGTGGCGAACAGCAGGGCAGGCTGGACCTTCAGCTCGGCCAACTTGGCTTGGGCGTCCGCAGCCAAGTGGGCGAGCACCTGGTCGCTGCGCCAGCCCTGCTCCAGGGTGTAGTGGATGTCGCTGAGGTGGAGCCAGGCGATGGCGGGCCGCGCTGGGTCGGGCTGTTGCTTGCGCTGCCAGGCCAAGCGGATGGCCCGGCTGGTGGAGACCGTGGCGGGCAGGTCGAGCGAGTGGGCAAACCATGTGGCTCGCTGGGTGAATTGATTCTGGTCGTCGGCCAGGATCGAGTGGCCGAGCAGGTCGGCCAGGTGCTCCTCCGTTTCGACCCGGACAAAGGTCGCGTCCAGTATTTGCTCGATGAGCAGGTCGTCCCCGGATTGCCGGCATTGGCAGGTCCTTTTACCCTTATCCTTCAACTTCTTGAGCTGCGCCAATTGGTAGCGTTCCGGGTCGATGGCTGCCTGGCATTCATCGCAGATGCAGCAGACCCACTCTGTTGCTTCGATGCGCTGGAAGCTGGCGTGTAGCTCCAGCAGGGTTTTGCGGAAGATCAGCAGCAGGTCGTGGCGGCCTGACCCGCTGAAGCGCAGGTCGAGCCGGCGGTTGGGGTGGTCGACTTTTGCCAGGGCGTAGCTGTCCAGGCCGACGTGGTGAAACAGGGCGCCGGTGCGCCATTGGGTGCGCTGGTCAGCGTCGGTGTGGATCAGGTGATAGTGGCGGACCATCAGGCGCTCGATCAGGGAGTGGGGCAGGTAGCGGTAGGAGAAGCGCAGGTGGAGGTCGGTCGCCGCTGGGGTCAGGGGCAGGTGCGGCTCGCCCACCGGCAGTAGTGCCGGCAATAGCAGGGTGTTGCTCTTGTCGAGGGGGTGACAGAGTTCGAAGCGCTTCATCAGTTCGCGCAGGTAGGGCACGCGCTCGGTGGGAAAGTCGGGCAGGAGATGGCGGACCTGGTTGAGGTCCAGTTCGCCAAAGGTTTTGGCCAGGTCCGGGTGGTTGATCAGGGCGTAGATCGGCGCGGTCACCCAATTGGGCTTGAGCACCTGGGTGTCCAGCCACTCCAGGTCGGGAAAATGCAGGACGGTACCCAGGTCGTTGAGGTATTGCAGCAGGGTCTTGCGCTGGTCCTGAGCCTGCAACTGGTGCTGGCCGCAGAGCGCGTCGTAGTGGTTGTAGCTGACGTAGGGCTCGGCCATGGTTTCCAGGTGGCTTTTGACCTGGAACCAGGTCTCGGGCCAGCTGGTGCTGACCAGTTCCAGCTTGGCCAATTGGTCAAGCATCAGCGCTTTCAGCTCCTCTATGCCCTCGCCACTGGCGTTGGAAATGCGCTGAAACGCGGCGATCGCCGGGTAGTGCGCCGACAGCTCGCGGCGGTTGACATCATAGGCGCGGTTCTCGTCGGCCTTGGTCAAGACGACGATAATCGGGGCATCGCCGCCAAAACTTTGGATCATGCGCAGCCAGGCATCCTCCAGGCCCTCCTCCTTGCGGCTATCCAGTACCAGCAGGTAGAGGCTGCGCTGGGTCAGGAAGAACTGGTGGGTGGCATACATGATCTCCTGGCCGCCAAAATCCCAGAGGTTGACCTTGAGCGTGCGGCCCGCACAGCTAGGGGTCCAGGGCGCCACGGCAATGCCGTGGGTCTGACTTTGGTGCGGGTCGAAGACTTGGCCGAGCAGGCGCTTGACCAGGGACGTCTTGCCGGCACCGCCGGCGCCGACCAGCAGGACCTTGGCCTCGCACAGCTCGCGCTGCGGCTCCTGCTGGGCGGCCAACCAGGCCATGATCGCCTTATGCCCCCGCGCGGCAATCTCCACCGGCGGATGGGTGAGGGGGTTGCCGTAGGGGTTGATGCCATTGACATTATAAAAGTGGTCCATCCAGCAAAAAGACAGATCGGCCCTAATCAAGCTTGCCAAGGGGCGACAGTCCTGGATTTGGTTGCCATTAAGGTCGAGAGTGTTCAAAGCGGTCAAGGAAGCGAGGGGAGAACAGTCCTGGATTTGGTTGTCGCCGAGGTAAAGTGTGTTCAAAGTGGTTAGGGATGCGAGGGGAGAACAGTCCTGGATTTGGTTGCCGCCGAGGTGGAGTACGTTCAAAGCGGTCAAGGAAGCGAGGGGAGAACAGTCCTGAATTTGGTTGCTGCAGAGGTCTAGATTGTTCAAAGCGGTCAAGGAAGCGAGGGGAGAACAGTCCTGGATTTGGTTGAAGCCGAGGGAGAGTACGTTCAAAGCGGTCAAGGAAGCGAGGGGAGAACAGTCCTGGATTTGGTTGCTGACGAGGAAGAGTTCGTTCAAAGCGGTCAAGGAAGCGAGGGGAGAACAGTCCAGGATTTGGTTTCCGACGAGGTCGAGTGCGTTCAAAGCGGTCAAGGAAGCGAGGGGAGAACAGTCCTCAAGTTGGAGACGCGTGAGTCCGAGATAGGTCAAATAGCTCCAAGAGGCAAAAATAGTGAGGTCATTGGGTCCGCTCCCAGCGAAATGAAGTTTCTCCAGAGCAGGGGTGTGCTTGGCAAGGCCCTCAAAGTTGGCGTTAACATCACTGAAGCGCAGGTAGCGGAGCTCACGAAATGCGTTGAAGTCATGCGCGCCAAGTTTTATGCGTGACAATATGAGACCTACAAGCTTACCCTCTGCCATGGTGTAGACATTCTTGAATTCATAGTAAGAAAAGGCTTGATGAAATTCAGCTGGTACTAACTTATTGAACTTAACGCCCGACAGTTTTTCAAGCCGTTGAATGAGTTCGGGCGGTTTGGTCTGTATGTCATTATCTTGCATGGTGGCCCCGGTTTCGCGTGAATTCAAGGGGCTAAGTTTACCATGGATAGGCGTGTGGACGTCTGGTTTTCCACTATCGTGCTGGAATGACCCGTGGTCAAAGGTCCTCGACATCTCCAGGAACAGACCGCGCCGCAACGTCGCTCCCAGGCACGCGCGCCAATCCCCAGCCGAAAAGGTCGGTGCGCTGCGATATCAGGCCGTGGCCGGGGTGCGCTGATATTTATCTTGCGCGCTTTTTGGGACACCCATGGGATAAGCGCTGGCGCTGAATGATTTCATTGCGCCTGCTGTTTTTCCAGTTTGGCCAGGAGTTCGTGCAGCGGAGCGGTCGCCTTTTCGAAAAAGTTCTGGTCGATCATGCCATCGGCCAGCACCTGCTCGAACGCGCTGATCTTACCACGCGCCTCGCCACGCTCCTCGCCGAGCTTGATGCCACGCTCCTCGCCGAGCTTGATGCCACGCTCCTCGCCACGCTCTTCGCCGAGAAGGGTGTAGTACTCGGTGATGGTGTTGCCCATGAATTTCATGTCGACCTCGTGCTTGGTTTGCGGAAGAACGGGGCAGGATCATGTGGCGATTCCGGCTGAAGCATGCTTGCGCTAAGCGGGCCCCTGCTGTTTTTCCAGTTTGGCCAGGAGCTCGTGCAGTGGCGCGGTCGCCTTTTCGAAATAGTTCTGGTCGATCATGCCATCGGCCAACAGCTGCTCGAGCGTGCTTATCTTACCTCGCGCCTCGCCGAGTTTGATGCCACGCTCCTCGCCGAGAAGGGTGTAGTACTCGGTGATGGTGTTGCCCATGAATTTCATGTCGACCTCCTGCTTGATGGCTTCGATTCGATCAGGTGGCAAGGTGCCGTAGGTGGTGACGAAGCGTTCCGCAGCCAGTTTTTGATCGTCTTTGAGGGTAGTGCTGCGGGCCTTGAGGGTTTGGTAGATGCCGCGGACCTTTTGTTCGCGATTGCGCTCCCCGCCGCTCGCCTTGAGGGCGAAGAGTTTGGCCAACAGCGAAGCGCTCTCTGACAGCGCCGCGCTGTTGAAGTCTTTCAGACGGATTATATCACAGTGCACATGGTTGAGTCCGTGGACGCTGTGAAAGGCAAGCGGGAAGGAGCTTTCCACCTTTTTCTTCCAGGTTCTGCCGTCCGTGTACAGCAGCAGCGGCCAGACCGGGCGGTCCGAGATCAAGCAGGCATGCAGCATATACTTGCGGATCTGGGCCATGGCTTTGACCTTGCGGCTCTTGAGTTCGATCAGCACCAGCAGCTGCCAGGCTTTGCCGTCGATGGTGACCTCCGCCAGGATCAGCAGGTCGGCCTCGCTGCTCTGATCCTGGGTGCCCAGGCGGTTGTAGAATTCCTTGTCGAGCAAGCGACAGCGCTGGACCGTCAAGCTGGGAAAACACAGCTTGAAGAAATCGTCGAGGAAGGCGGTGATGACCCATTTGAAAGCACTGTCGTGGTTGATTGCCGGTTGCTGCATCGCACACCTCGGTGTTGTGATTCCGTTGGCAAACCCATCCTACCCTGGCTGTGACCGTCCTGGCCAGGGATTTCTTTGGTGTGGCTCGTGCTTTGTTACGACTCCTTTGGGGTCGCGGGTCCTGCCTCGCCAAATGCCGGTCGTGCGGTGGTTGGCAGGTCAGGCCTTGGAGACACGCGGTCGTTCTCCGGAGCTGGGGTGTGCTTGGCACAATGCTGTTAAGTTAAGAAGTCTTTACCCCGGAAAATAGTGGGACAACAAAAGGCGCCACATGCTTTTCCGTGTGCTCCGTGT
>CAYRFM010000046.1:0-64657 GCA_964423555.1 uncultured Holophagae bacterium
ACAGGACTCGGTGCTGGCCGTCGGGGTCGCGCTTGATGTCGATGGCGACGACGACGCACTTGCTGCCGAACTGGCGCGCGCCCTGCTCGATGACTTCGGGGCTCTGGACGGCGGTGGTGTTGAGGCAGATTTTGTCGGCGCCGGCGCCGAGGAACTGGTAGATGTCGTCAAGGCTGCGCAGGCCGCCACCGAGGGTGAAGGGGATGGAGAGCGCGCGGCTGACCTGGCGGACCATGTCGAGGGCGGTGGGTCGCGACTCGGCGGAGGCGGAGATGTCGAGGAAGACGAGCTCGTCGGCGCCCTCGCGCTCGTAGCGGGCGGCGAGTTCGACGGGGTCGCCCATGTCGCGCAGGCCGACGAAGTTGATGCCCTTGACGACGCGGCCGCGGTCGACATCAAGGCAGGGGATGATGCGTTTCAGGTAGTCAGACATAGCTTGAGCAGCTCCTGGCCCCAGGCACCCGATTTTTCAGGGTGGAACTGGAAGGCAATGGTATTGCGGCGGGCGACGGCGACGGTGAAGGTGCGGCCGTAGGTGGTGGTGGCGATGCCCTCGGGGTGGTCGTAGAGGCCGTAGCTGTTGACGAAGTAGGCGGCGCCCTCGGGGAAGCGCGGAGCGTTCCAGTGGATGCGGCTCCAGCCGATCATGGGGTGCTTAGGGGCGTCGAGCTTGCGGATCTGGCCTGGGAAGATGCCGAGTCCGGGCACGCCGGGGTCCTCCTCGCTGGTTTCGAAGAGGACCTGCATGCCGGCGCAGATGCCGAGCAGCGGGCGCTCGGCGGCGACCCACTCGGCGAGGGCCTGGTCCCAGCCGTGGGCGCGCAGCTGGGCCATGACGGCGCCGAAGCGGCCCTGGCCGGGCAGCAGCAGGCGGGTGATGCCGTCGAGCTCTGGTCGCTCGAGCACGCGGTAGGCTTGGCCGAGCCGCTCGAGGGCGTCGCAGACGGAGGTGAGGTTGCCGGATTTGGGGTTGAGCACGCCGATGGTCATAGGCTGCCCTTGGTGGAGGTCTGTTTGACGACGGGGGTCAGGGCCTCGCGCAGGGCGTAGGCCAGGGCCTTGAAGGAGGCCTCGATCAGGTGGTGGTGGTTCTCGCCGGTGACCCTGCGCAGGTGGAGCGTGAAGGCGCCGGTGGTGGCGAGGGATTGGAAGAAGTGGGGCACCATCTCGCAGGCCAGGCCGCCGACGGACTCGCGGGTGAGGCGCAGGCGGATGCGGCTGTTGGGGCGACCGCAGAGGTCGACGGCGCAGAGCACGAGCGTCTCGTCCATGGGCAACAGGCGCTGGCCGTAGCGAGCCATGCCGTCGAGGCCGCGCCAGGCCTGCTGGAGGGCGGCGCCGAGCAGCAGCGCGACGTCCTCGACGAGGTGGTGGTCGTCGATGTGGAGGTCGCCCTTAGCCTCGAGCTCGAGGTCCCAGCCGGCGTGGAAGGCAAGCTGATGCAGCATGTGGTCGAAGAAGCCGTGGCCGGTGCGGATCTGGACGTTCTGGGCGCCGTGGACGTCGAGGGCCAGGCGGATCTCGGTCTCCTTGGTTTTGCGGCTCATTTCGATCATAGGAGTTCCTCCAGCTGGTTGATGTCGTCCAGCACGATGGTGGCGCCGGCCTGGGTCAGGGCCTCGCGGTAGCGGCCGACGCCGATGGCGACGGCGCCGGCGTTGCGGGCGGCGAGGATGTCGTCGACGTTGTCGCCGACCATCCAGGCGGCGCGGGCGCCGAAGCGGGACTTGGCGGCGAGGATGCCCTCGGGGTCGGGCTTGCCGGCGGCGACGTCGTCGATGGTCCAGGCGGGCAGGTCGGCGGGTAGGTCCAGCAGTTCGAAGGCGAGGCGCAGCTCGTCGCGGTTACGGCCGGTGACGAGGGCGATGGGTCCGCGCTCGCGCAGGCGCCGCAGCAGCTCGGGCCGGATCAGCGGGGTTTCGCGCAGGTAGAGGCCGGGCGTGTCGGCGGTGCCGAAGTAGAGGTCGCGGAACTCGGGGAAGATCAGCTCGAGCGGGCGCTCGACGCCGGCGCGGCGGATCAGTTCGAAGGCCAGCAGGTTGTCGTCATTGTAGCCGCCGAGTCGGCGGATGGCGAGCAGCTCGTCGTCCTCCGGCCAGCGGCCGGTATAGCGCGAGACGAGGGTCTTGACGACGCCGTCGAAGGAGGCGGCGGTGTGGATCAGGCAGCCGTCGACGTCGAGGCAAATCAGGTCGGGCGCGAGGGCCTGGGCCAGGGCCTCGAGGGCGGCGCCGTCGGGCCGGGCCAGGTGCAGGCGCTCGGACTCAGACCAGGCCTCGTGGCCGGCGGCGGCGAGCAGGCCGGCGACGAAGCCGGCGCGCAGGCGGCCGAGGGCCAGGGTCAGATCGCTGCCCTCCCAGCGGGGGGCGAGGTGGGACCAGGCGGCGGTCAGCTCGGTGGGGGAAAGGCTCATGGGATCACCTTGCGGATCGGGATTTCCAGAATATCGGTGGCGCCGGCCTTGCGCAGGCGCGGGATCAGTTCGCGGACCTGGCCGCGGGCGACGGCGGCCTTGACGGCGAAGGCCTCCTCGCCGTAGAGGCGGGCGATGGTCGGCGACTTCATGCAGGGCAGGATCTCGATCAGGCCGGGCAGGTCCTGTTCGGAGCAGTTCATTTCCAGGAGGACCCGCTCGCGGCCGTTGAGGACGGAGGAGAACAGCAGGACGAGGTTGTCGATCTGCTCGCGGCGTTCGGGGTCGTCGAGGGCGGCGGGGTTGGCGATGAAGTAGGTGGAGGAGGACATCAGGGTGCCGACGACCTTGAGGCGGTTCTCGACGAGGGTCGCGCCGGTGGCGGTGTTGTCGACGACCAGGTCGGCGTCCTCGGGCGGGAAGACCTCGGTGGCGCCGTAGGAGCGCAGGAAGGTGTAGGCCACGCCCTCGGACTCGAGCCAACGGCTGGTGAGGTGGCGGTACTCGGAGACGGCGATGATCTTGCGGCGGCAGACCTCGTTCCAGTCCCAGGACTCGGGGATGCTGGCGACGATCTTGACGGGGTCGAACTTGAGGTCGATCAGCTTGACGACGTCTGCCTGCTGTTCCTCGACCCAGTCCAGGCCGGCGAAGCCGCAGTCGTGCTGGCCGAGGGCGACGAGGGCGGGGATGTTGGCGCTTTTGAGCAGCTTGACCTCAAGGTTGGGGTCGCCGGTGGTGGGGCGATAGCTGCGGGCGGTGCCTTGAAGGCCGATGCCGGCGTCGGCGAGTAGCTCGTTGACCTTGTCGAACATGCGACCTTTGGGGACGACCATTTTGAGAACCATGGGAAAACTCCTAGTTTTGGGGAATGAATCGGTGCCTAAAACGAAAAAAGCCCCGTCGGTTGATACCAACGGGGCTTTTTCATGTGCCTGCCAGTCTTGGACAGCACCCTACCACGGAGGTATCGTTGACCCCTTGTTGCCGTGATGATGATGGTGGTGCTGAGCGAAAGACATGACAAAACTCCTCGATACAAGTCTACAAGAAGCAAGAGCCAAGGTTCAAGCGTTTTTCGGGAAACGTGCGCAAGCAGGGCAGGGCGCCACCGTGGGGCATATGCTTTGCGCGCAATCAGGTAGGGCTGACTCGGTCTGCCTGCCGGTCAGGCTGTTCACGGTGCCCACCGCTCGAGCGACCACGGCGTGCGTGTAAAGTCAGGACGGACCAAATGCCTCCATGTTAAGATAGCTCAGGAGGTTGTCCCCTTCAAAGCGCGGATTGACCTTGATTTTATTGAACAAGCAGGATAGGTTGAGTACATGGCCAAAATTGGGAGCGCAATGTGACCAGCAAGTCCAACCCTGAGCGGTTGAGAATCCAGGAAATCGAGATTGTCGACTACAAGGGTATTGACCATTTGGCTCTTTCATTCCCTACGCCGAATGCCGGTGATCCCGATATCCTAGTCATGGGAAGCGAGAATGGCCTGGGCAAGACCTCGGTATTGGAGTGCTGTGCTTTGGTATTGCAGTGGAAAACGCTTGGGCCTGCCACAGAAATCAGTGATCGGTTGGTTAGAGCGGGGACCCAGAAAGCAGCCATTACTTACACTCTCGACAAAAACGGATCGGTAGACCAGGGAAAACTCGAAATTTATCGAGATGGGAGGTTAGCTTTCGATGGGATGGCCTTCCCCCGACCAAAGGGTGACGACGATTCGATCCAGGCCACGATTGGTTTTACCTCCAACCCCGTGTTGGGAAACGAATTTATCTTGCTTCATAGCTATCGTAAGGTTCAAGAAAGCAACCCGCAAATGAGTGCCATTGTTTCGCGTTCAACGGAGGCACCGAGAATAAGCCAAACGATTGGCGAGTTCAAGGTCCGCGTTCTCAAATCGATTCTTAATGATGCTGGTCTGTTCGAAACCGGCACAGAAAAGGAATCTGCGCCGATCGATATGCTGAATGCGCTGATCAGCGAGTACGCAGGTGGTGTACTTGGCAAGCTCCGGGCATCATCCGATAATTCGATCGATATCAGGATCAGTCCCCTAAATGGCACAGACTCGTACTCATTCGACGGTTTGAGCTCAGGGCAGAAGGAAATTATTTCAACTTTGTTCCTCATTTGGGATGTCAGCAGGCAAAGCCCAAAGGTGGTTCTGATCGATGAGCCCGAGCTGCACCTCAATGCCCAATGGCATAGGAGCTTTATACGCCAGTTGTTCAAGCTGGCACCTCAAAATCAGTACATTATTGCAACGCACTCTCAGGAAATTATGGACAGCGTGGATCGTTCCCAACGAATCCTGCTGACGAGGTGACCCGCTGCATGAGAGTCAAGAGAGATATCGAATCATCGGAAGTAAATTTCGCGGCAAAACACACGCTCTTTGTTGAGGGTGATCATGATTCGGTTGATCGAAACGTTTTAGAAGCCCTACTCGAGCGGGAGATTGCCGTCGAAGGGATGGGCCCATCGCTCCATATCAGGAGTGTTGCCAAGGCGCTTCATCCCTTTCACCCAGATTATTACTTTTTGATTGATCGCGATCACAGCAGCGATGAAGAGGTGGAAGCTACCTGGCTTAGTTTTCCGAATCCCGATAACCACAATTTGCTGATTTGGCGCAGAAGGATGATTGAGAATTACTTTATAGATCCTGATTTTCTCGCCCAGTCCCCTCGTCTTAAGCCTAAAGCTATGAAGCAACTGAGCTCAAAAATTCTTGGGCTGTGTCAGAAGAGATTGTATCTGGATTTGGTGAAGATGGTTATCATCGATATCCGTGAAACCCTTAAGACTAGCTGGATCACCCTTCCCACGAACCCTGAGCTCTTCCCTGATGCTGAGTCAGCACGAATGTTTCTCTTGAGCCATGAAGCCCTTAAAATGCGCGCCACAGATACCGCCCAAGCTACCTCAGCCGCCAAAATTCGCGAGCTTTTTGATATGAAGTATCACCTTTTGAGCAATGGCAAAGAGCGCCTGGTGTATGGGGAAGGTGACTGGATTAAACATGTTGATGGGAAGCCTGTTCTGAATGCCATCGTCCATTGGGGCATGCATGCTGGGGAAAGCGACCGCGATCATCTCACCTCAACCGTTACAGAGCTCGTGAAAATCAGCAAAAACTTACCTCAGGACTTTATTGAATTGAAAAAGCTCATCAGGCGGATCATCAGCCGATCTTGACGAGAGCTACTCAGTGTTGGGGCGGCACGGCTCTGTCGGATCCAAAAATAGCCGATATCACTTGCGCTTGAGGTAGGAGATTTTGTACTGCTTGCGATAGGCGGCGAAGCTGAAGTCGGTCAGGTTCCAGGCCTTTTCGAGCTGGGCGAGGGTGGCATCGGCGGCGTCGAAGGTTCCGCCCTCGGCAAAAAGGAACCAGCCGCGGTCGGGCAGGATCAGCAGTTCGCCGGAGGCGCGCGCGTCGTTCCAGAGGTGGATCGTGCCGGTGTTGTCCGCAGCGAGGATCAGGCGGCCGCCGGTGGTGGTGGCCATGGTGGTGATCTGTCCGAGCTGGCCGTCGAGGCGGCGCTCGCTCTTGGTGGCAAGATCGAGTAGGCTGATGGCGTTGCGCTCGGCGATGGCCAGGCTGCCGTTGCGCAGGAAGCCGAGCTGGGTGGCCGGGGCTTTGCGCTGCAGGACGATGGCGCCGGCCTTGGGTTCGTCCAGATCCCAGATGCGGATGGTGCGATCGTCGCAGGCGGCGGCGCAGAGGTTGCCCTTGGGCGAGAAGGCGACGGCGGCGATGGCAGGCCCTGGGCGGAACTCCTGGAGCGGCTTGCCGGTGGTGCCCCAGATGCGCACGGCGTTGCCGCCGGCGGAAGCGATGTGCTGGCGGTCGGGGCTGATGGCGAGGATGTTGATGTCGCCCTGCTTGGTGTCCAGCGCCTTCCATTTGGCGAGGCGGGTGGCGCGCCAGAAGCGGAGGGTCTGGTCGCTGCCGGCGCTGACGAGCTGATCGTTGTCGAGGAAGCCGATGGCGCCGAAGCTGTCGGCCTCCCTGCGGGCGGGGATGAGGTTCTCGCCGGTGCTCAGATTGCGCAGCGCCAGGAAGCCGTTGTCACCAGCGATGGCCAGTTTGCTGCCGTCGGGCGAAAAAGCCAGGGCATAGAGGCTTTTGGCGGAGGAGGCGAACGAGAACGCCTTGAGCGGGGGATTGGCCTGGTCCTCCCATAGCCAGACTTGAGCCGACCCGTCCAGCAGGGCGAACCTGCCCGACTCGCTTAGGGTCAGCGCGCGGATCGGCACCCTTTTGGCCAGTATTCGCAGGACCTCCTTGCGGAGGGCGTCGGCATCGGGTCGGCGCCGTGCTGGACTGGGAAGCTGGACCTGCGGGACGACGACGGGCTTGGTCGCGACTTCCCTGGGCTTTTCGACGGCCGGTGCGACGTTCAGTTTGCGCTCGAGCGACTCGACGGTCAGGCCGGTGCGATAGGTCAGCGCGATGGTGAAGGGGCCAGCGTTCGCGTAGGTGTGCTGGACGTCGGGGCCCCAAGCGCGGGCGCCGTCGCCGAAGTCCCAGGTAATATCGTAGGGGGGCGGCAAGGGCGGCGCGGCCCAGCGGAAGACGAGCGCTTCGCCGGCGACGGGGTCCTTGACGAGATGGCGATGGGCACCGCTGTTTTGGCTGGGCTGCTCCATGAGGAAGTCGGGGTAGATCTTGTCGTACACGGCCAGAACCAGCCGCTGCTGGTCGAGTGCGGTGGCCCACTGGCTCTGCTCGTCCCAGGTCGTGGTTGCCGCGTCGAAGGCCAGGCTGACCCGCTGGCCGGTGGTCAGGTCCAGCATGCAGAGGTAATTGGTGCGGGCGAGGAGAAGGGTTTCGCTAGGGTCGATGGCGAGCTTGTCGACGGCTTGGCCAAGGTTGGTCGACCAGTGCGGGAGCCAGGCCCGGCCGTCCAGGACGAAGGCGCAGACCTCGCCGCTGCTCTGGCTGACGATCAGCTGTGGGCGTTCGCCGGGGATGAGGAGCTGGTCGGTGACGGGACTCGTCAGGCACAGGGGCTCGGCCAGTTGGGTGGTGACCGTGTCGCTTTCGACCTTGACCGCAGGGCTGGCGCTGTTGGGCCAGTTCAGGCTGCTGGCTCGGCGCGTTAACTGGGCCGTGGGCTGTGGCGGCTTGACCAATAGGAAGTAGTTGCCGTCGGCCTGTTCGTGGAGGTAGTTCTGCAGCCAGAATAGGTAGTCCTCGGGGGTCTGCTCGGGGTTGCGGAGCTCACCCAGGGTCTGCTGGCTGAGGGCCGTGACGAGGAAGTAAGGTCCCATCTCGGCGCGTTCCTGATCATGCGCGACAAATTTGGGCAAGTGAAAGGTCCGCTCGAGGTTGGGCTGGGGCAGGCCGAGGCGAAGCAGCAGGCAGGCGCCCAGAGTCAAAAGGCCGATCCAGAGCCAGCGCGGGCCACTGAAGGGGTCGCCGCGGTGGAACAGAAGAGCGCGCAGGTCGCGGGGCAGGCGCAGAGCCAGCCGCTGGCTGCGCGTGCGGGTGAGGAAGCGCAGGAAGACCTGGTCGCGGTTGGGGGCGCTGACTTTTTGGGCGGACTCGGGCGAGACGGGCAACTCGCGATGAACTTCCAACTTGAAACCGGGTCGGTCGCCGGTCAGGGCGCCGCCGGCCAGCAGTTTCTGCAGCAGCGCGCGCAGGCGTTGTTCGAGTGCTGGCGGCAGGGTTTCGATCAGGGCCTGGCGCAGCCAGTTGGGCATGAAACCGCGGTTGAACCAGGGCAGGCGCACGAGGGTCAGCAGGCGCAGCTCGCGGCCCTGGGCATTTTCGCCGTCGATGGCCTGGCCGAGCAGGAGGGTGATCTCCCAGTGGAGCGAAGGGTAGACGGCGCAGGCGGCCAGCCAGGTGAAGTCGTCGCCCAGGTAGGTGCGCAGCTGGTCGAGCAGGCGAGCGAGCAGGCGGTCGTCGGGCTTGGCGCGGGTGAACCAGTAGTTGGGTCGCTCCAGCAGCAGGGACGGGAAGAGGTTGAGCTTGCTGTCGGGCAGCTTGGGCGGGCTTTCGAGCAGGACGAACTCCATGAACTGGGCCAGGCCGGTTTCGGTCATGGGCAGAGTCCAGAGGCCGGTCTCCGCCAGAGCGCGCTCGCGGTAGCCCCAGAACTCGGTAGGTGAGAGCAGCGTGCGGTGGGGCCATGTGTTGAGAAACGTTAGCCAGGGCAGCGGCTCGAGGGTGAAGGGGTCGACCAGACCGGCACCGTCGCTGCAGATCAGCAGGCGGTAGTCCTGGAAACGCTGCTGGAGGTCGCGGGCGGGGTAGTGGCGATCGCCTTCCTTGTTGATGCACTGGCGCGGGTCGCGATCGAAGTAGAGGACGTCGACGTAGAGGCCGCCGCCGCTGAGCTGCTGGGCCAGGACCTCGGCCATGCGCGCGCCGTGGCTGTCGGCCTCGTGGCGGTCGACCAGCATCAGGTATTCGGGTAGCCGCCGGCTCTGGCCCTGGACGGGGGAGATGATGCCGCCACGCTGGCCGGTGGCGCGGATGGTGGCGGCGACGTCGATCTGGCGCGAGCCGACGACCCGGTGGACGCCCATGGCCTGGAGCGTGCGGCGGAAGCCGCTGCTGGCGTAAAGCTCCTGCTCCTCGGCAGGCACGTTGATTTGCTGGGCCTGAGTGCCGGCTTGCGCGCGGCGCTGTTCCAGGGCGTTGGCCTGGCGTTGGAACCAGAGGCCGAACGGCAACGCCAGCAACAGCGGCAGAAAGGGCAGATAGGGGTGGATGCGCTGGTAAAAGTGCTCGGGTCCGCTGAGGACTTTGGCCTCAAGGCCGAGAAAGGCGATGCGGCTCTCCAGCTCGGCCAGTTGCTGCTGGCAATGCCACTGGCCGAGGCGGGTGTCGAGGGCGAGCAGGGGATCGCGTCTGGCTTGGTTGTCCAGGTCATCGCGCGCCGTGGGGTAGAGCGGCGCGGCGGCGCTCGGATCCGCGCTTTGCACCTGGGTCCAGGGCCGCTGTTCTTGGCGTTGCTCGACGGGGGCCTGGTCGTTGGGCCGGTTATCGGCACTGCCCGACAGGGGCTGCCGCGCGCCGGGCGACTGCGTTTCGGCAGCCGTCACCGATCCTTGGGTGGAGGTCCTGCGCGCCAGTAACTGCTCGGCCTCGCGCTCGAATTCGGTCAACTTGGCGGCGTCGTAGCCCTGCTCTCGCATGGCTTCCAGGCGGCGGCGGATGCGCAGCTCCTGCACGGCCACCTCGGGAGGGGTGTCGGCGCGGCTTCTAACGAGCTCCTCGGGGTCGGTCTTGCTGCCATTTTCACCGGTCTGAGGTTGGTCGGAGGTGCGGATGTTCTTGGTGGCACGTTTCTCGGCCGCTTGTTTGACCGATTTTTGGAGGTTCACGACAGTGGACGGAAGCAGCGCCCAGATGGCGATGAGGGCGATCGGCAGGGCGATCACAATCAGCCACGACCAGCGGGTGCGGCCAGGCAGGGCCAAGAGCTGGGCCGCGACGCGGTTGGGGCGAGGGGCGGCCTGGGCTTGTTCACTAGCCCACCATGCGTCGAAGAGGCGGGGAAAAACGAGCTGGTCGTGGGGCGAGGCGCAGACGAGTGGCCCGATCAAGCGGGCCAGGCGTTCTGGGTCGGTGGCGGGGTCCTGGCCGCGGGCGAGCAGGTTCAGCCAGAGATCGGCCAAGGCCAGGTGGGCGTCGACGCCGACCTCGAAGCCGTGTTGGCGCAGGTTGGCAAACAGGCGGTCGCAGGCCTCAAGCGTGACCATGGCTTAGGGCGACTCGAACCAGGGTTTGAGGATACTGTCAATGCGGGCGCGATCGCGGGCGTCCTTGACGAGCGTGGTGAGCGTGCCGGTTAATTGCTCTCGGCGGTCGTGGAGGCGGGTGCCGGGGGTGAAACCGAGCGCGGAAAGCACCCGCAGCCAATCCATTAGTTCGGCGGTGGCGGGCGGGCGGCTGAGCTGGGTGCGCAGGTGGTAGAAGAGGTCGAGGGCATCCTCAAGCAGGGGGTCCTTTTCGGCCAGGGAACGGCCCAGGCGTTTCTGGACGATCTGGCCCAAGGTCTCACCCTGGTGGCGGCCGGGGAAGGGCAGGTCGTAGTAGATGCAGCGGCGCATGAAGGGGGCGGGCAGCTGTTTCTCGGAGTTGGAGGTGATGATGACGACGGGGCGCATGGCGGGATCGGCGTCGATGCGGGCGCGGCGGGATTTGCCGTCGCCGGCGTGGTTGAGCTCGGGGATCTTGAAGTACATGCACTCCAGCTCGTTGAGGATGTCGTTGGGGAAGTCGCGCGGTGCTTTGTCGAGCTCGTCAATAAGGACGATCGAGCGGCGCCGCGTCCAGGCCTCGAAGTCGGGTGGGATCAGGTCGGCCAGCTGCTCGCGCTCAAGGCTGTAGATCATGGCCAGGCCCAGCGCGTTGTAGGTGATGTGGTCGAGCGGGTTGCGGGAGCCGATACCGGTCTGGGCGGCCTTGAACAGACCCAGCAGGTCGAACTGGTAGAAGAGGTCGCGAGCGGTGCTGTCGGACTTGGCCTCGAATTTCAGGGGTGGGCCGAAGCCCAGCTCCCAAGCGACGGAGAAGGCGAAGCAGGTCTTGCCGGCGCCGGGCTCGCCGGTCAAGAGCAGGGGCTTGCCGAGGATTAGGGCGACGTTCATGGCCTCGATCAGTTCGGGCGAGGGCTGGTAGGCCCAGGGCTGTTCGTCGTTGAGGCCGCGGATGCGCCAGGCTTCGGGCAGCAGCTCGGCGGCGCCGCGCTCGGGCAGGGGGGCGGCGTCGGCGGCGGGCCGCTGGCTCCAGGGCTGACGGCTGCCCGGTTGGTAGGTCAGAGTCATGAGGGCTCCTCCAGGTCGAGTGCGTATTGCTGGATCAGGGGTTTGAGGTGCTCGGCCAGGTCGCGCATCGGCAGTGGCCGGTCCTCGTTCTTCTTGAAGAGGTCGCGGATGCCGTTTTTGAGTTCCTGGACCTGGGCGAAGGCGCGGCCATGCAGTTCGACCCATTCCATGACGTCGCTGCGGGAGACGGATTCCAGGCGCTCGAGGACGAGGCCCTGGCTTGGGCCCTCGCTGGCGAGCCAGTCGAGGAGCGCCTCGTTGCAGCGCCGCTCGTGGACCTTCTTGAAGCGACCCAGCAGGCCGCCGGGCAGTTCGGCCAGGACGATCGAGGTGAAGACGAAGGTCGGCCTTTCGGGGGTCAGGCGATCAAAGGCGCGCCACCAGGCGATCCAGTCGCGCAGCAGGGCGGTCTTGCGCTCGGCGGACTGGGCGTCCTCCTCGCCGGGCACGACCTCCAGCTCGAGGCGGATCGAGACTAAGCCGGCGTTCTCGTAGAGGCGCCTGCGCAGGTCGTCGGGCTTCGGCGGGCACTGCAGTTTGGCAGCGATCTGCTCGATCAGGTCCTGAGGGTCGCGGGTCTCGGCGTTCATGATCGGGTTGATCTCGCGGATCTGGGTTTCGGGGCCCAGCTCCTCGGGGATGATGTTGCGGTGCAGGCGCAGCAGGAGGTTGTCGTGGCACTGCTCGGGCAGGCCGTGAACGATACACAAGAGCGGCCGGTCGTGGCGGGCCTGGACGAAGCCGCGCAGGTGCTCGCGAAAGGTGCGGACCTGCTTGGTGCGGTCGGAGAGGTAGGGCAACAGGTAGGGATTGCGCAACTTGCGCGCGGCGTCGCCATAGAAATTCTGGACGACACTGCCGGGATTGATGACGGCACCCTGGACGGGGGCATTAAAGTCAATATCCTGGTCGGCCACTAGCTGTCCTTGTCGAAGTTCATGGTCACGGTGGCACCGTCGCCGATGACCACGCCCTTGGTGGGTCCGTTGAACTGGACGTTGACGGATTTGGCGGCACTGGGTCCTGCCAGGGACTTGTTGAGCTGGTCGGCCAGGGCGACGACATCGGGGTCCGTTGCGGCACCGGACTCGGCGACGGCCTTCTCCATGGGTTTCTGGTAGTCTTCGGGCTCCTCGACAAAGCCCTCGAGGGCTCGTTCATGTTTGGGGTTAGCGGCAAATTTTTCGCCGAGTTTGGCCTTGAGCGCTGCGTAACCGTCCTTGACGGCCTGGGTGGCGGTATCCTTCAACGCGGCGGCGGCGCCAGCGGCGAGTGCGGCAAGAATCGGGTCCATGAGCATCTCCGGTAATTTATTGAAAATATGTAACTCGGAGATTATAGCATGACTGCTGTGGTATATGCTCGTGCTAAGTCGGTTCAGGCGGGAGCTGTGCGCCAAGATTTCGAGGAAAAATGATCACGCGAAGGCGCGACGCCGCGAAGAAGGATTGCTAAGAGCGTCGTTTTTTAGCGGGACCTGACGTCCGCGTCGGCTCACGGGTTAAGAGCTGGTGGCCGCTAGACTATCACTGTTGGCCAAGTGGCGTTAGTTCCCGGAAATTGCCGTGATGCCCCATCGCGGTTAGTAGCTCGCACGGCAAGGGACGGGCAACGCTGTGCCCTTCTCAACCTTTCTTCGCGCCTTCTCGACTTCGCGTGATATTTTTTCCTCCTTTGCTGGCCCCGTAGCGCCATTGCGCTAGGGGTGATCGGAAGGCGCGGGGATTAGGCTTGTAGGTCGATCGCCTCGCTTTGCGGCGCCGCGGGGTTGGGCTCGCCGGCGGCGATGCCCTGGGGTGCCGCCGCCTCGGCTGGCGCGGCAGTGGCCGCATCGCTGGCGGCGGAGGTGACGATGTCGATCTGCTGGACGGTGCCGACGCTGCCGTTCTCGTTGATGTAGACGCCGGTAGCGCGGACTTGGCCCTGCTTGCTGTTGTCCACGAGCTTGTTGAGGCTGAACTCGGTACTGGCGGACCCGAGGTAGATGGCGCCGACGCCGGCGGAGGAAAGGGCGGTCAGCTGGTCGTTGCCCTTGGCGTCCTTGTTGTAGAGCGTGAGCTTGCTAAAGACGCTGTCACCCTCGTCGATGAAGCCGTTGCCGTCCTCGTCGTAGGCGGCCAGTTCGGCGAAGCCGTTGCCGGTCTGGGTGCCAAACAGTTCGGTACCGTCGTCGACGCTGCCGTTGCCGTTCTTGTCGAAGGAGAGGAAGGCGCTGCCCGGTTTGAGGAAGTGCATCTGCTCGGCGCTGCCGTCGGCGTTGAGGTCGAAGGTGAAACGGGCATCGGTGAGCTCGGCGGCGTTGCCCTCGAAGTTGAGGACGAGCGGATCGGTGGCCTGGCCGACGGCGACCCGTTCGAGCTCATAGGAGGTGTACTCGCGGTCCATGCTGAGGTCGAGGTTGAAGTCGATCTGCTTGCCATCGGCGGTCTGGACAACGCCCTTGGCCGCGAACTTGGTGGATTCGGCCTCGTAGGTGGCGACGGCGCGTTGGATGACGGTGCCGCTGCCGCCGCCGTTGGCAACCTGTCCAGCGCCTGCGGGCGCGGCTGCGCCGCTGGCCTGGCCCTCGCCGCCTGTACCCTCGACTTTGAAGGCCAGCAGCTTGAATTTCTTGCCGAGCAATTTTTCCATGAGGATCTTGGTCAGCTGGAGGTTGGGGTCGCTGCTCTCCATGGCTTCAGGGTCGAGCTGGTCGATCTTGGCCTGGGGCACGGCCTGGGGACGCGGGCGGGTGCCGGTCAGTTCGACGAAGTCGCCCTGGGCGCGGCGGCTGCGTTCGACCGAGGCCTCCTCGCGGCGCTCGACGGATGCGGCGCTGACCCGCAGTTGGGTGCCGCCGCGATTGGCGCTGAGTTCACCGAGGGTGCGCCGCTCGCTGACGAAAGCGCGGCTGCTCTGCAGGGAGATGTCCGATGCGGTGATTTTCATGGCGGAAATCCTTTTCCGTGGTTTTCACAGGCTTCCTTGCCTGTACGCTCATCGTGGAGCACACTATGGCATGCTTATCGGACGCGTTTTTGGCCCACTCGCAAAGATTCTACAAAGTGCAGTAAATTCAGCGGTTGGCAGGTGCGAAAGGCGGCCCGGCCAGGAGCTCGGCGGTCGCCTGGAGCATGAGCCGGTGCGCCTCTGGGCTGTTGAGGCGGTGCTCGTCGTCCAGTTCGTGGAGGGTTGGCGCGCCAGGGGAGCGGCGCACGAGGTCGCGAATGGCTTCGATGGGGATGACGACATCGCGCAGGCCGGCCAGGATCACCGTCGGGACGCCACTTGGGACGACGAGGTCGGCGACGAGGTCGAGCAGTTCCGGGGTGCGGAAGGCGGGGTCGCAGAAACCGACGGCGGGTGCGATCAGCAGCATGCCAGCGAGCTGACCAGGCGGTAGGTCGCGGGCTAGGAGCAGGGCGGAAAGGCCGCCAAGGGATGAACCTACAAGCACACAATCGCGGGGAATGCGCGGCAGCAGGAAGTCGTGGCGCGACCAGGGATCGCGACCGAGGGCCGGCACGTCCAGGTGGGGAAAGCGCGCGGCCAGAGTGCGGGCCTTGAGGCCGCCGGGTCCGCTCTCGAGGCCGTGGAGGAAGAGCAACGGGCGTGGGCTCACTGGTAATCCATGTCCTGGGAGTAGTTCTCGAAGCGCGTGTACTTCTTGAAAAAGGCCAGCTCGACGACGCCAGTGGGGCCGTTGCGGTGTTTGGCGATGATCAGTTCGGCGATGCCAAAATCCTCGTCGTTGTCGGGTGGACCGTCCTTGATGTTCTTCTTCTCTGCATAATAGTCCTCGCGGAAGAGGAAACAAACCATGTCGGCGTCCTGCTCGATGGAGCCGGATTCGCGCAGGTCGGAGAGTTGGGGGCGGTGGTCGCTGCGCTGCTCGGCGGCGCGGGAGAGCTGGGACAGGGCGATGACGGGGGCGCCGAGCTCCTTGGCCAGAACCTTGAGGCCGCGACTGATGGCGCTGACCTCCTGGACGCGCGATTGCTGGGCGTTGAGAGCGGAGCCGCTCATGAGCTGGAGGTAGTCGATAATGACCAGGTCGCAGCCGACGTCCATCTTGAGGCGCTTGAGTTCGGCGCGCATCTTGGCGACGGTGGAGTCGCCGCTGTCCTCGATGAAGATGCGGCACTGGTTCATTTCGGCGACGGTGGCGCCGACCCGCGACCATTCCTCGGGGGTGAGGCGGCCTGAGCGCAGGGCGGAGATGCCGACCCGGGCCTCACTGCCGATGAGGCGGGTGACGAGCTGGGCGGACGGCATCTCGAGCGAGTAGACGGCGACCTTGGCGCCGCGCAGGGCGGCGTTCATGCCGATGTTGAGGCAGAACGAGGTCTTGCCCATGGCCGGTCGGGCGGCGACGATGATCAGATCGCCGGGGTGGAGGCCGTTGGTCATGCGGTCGAGATCGGCGAAGCCGGAGCTGAGCCCGACGAGGGCGCCGCCCAGTTCAGCGCGCTTCTCGAGCGCTTGGTAGGATTCGGTCAAGAGGTCGGGCAGTTCGCGGAAGCCGTGGCTGACCTCGCCCTCGCGCAGGTCGAAAAGACCGGTCTCGGCTGCGGTGATGGCCTCATGGGCACTGAGCTCGCCGCTTTGGGCCTTGCTGGCGACCAGCTGCCCGTAATTGACGAGGCGGCGCAGCAGCGACTTTTCCTTGACCAGGTTGGCGTAGTGGCCGACGTTGGTGGTGCGGGGAATGCCGCGGGTGAGGCTGTCGAGGTATTCGAGGCCGCCGACCTCGTGGAGCTGGTTCTGGCGCGTCAGCTCGTCGGAGACGAGGACGACATCGACTTCCAGATCGGCCTCGAACATGCGCACGAGGGCGCGGAAAATGATCTGGTGGCCCTTGCGGTAGAGATCCTCTTCCTTGACGTGCTCAAGTGCTTGGGCGATCTGCGAGGGCTCGAGCAGCATGGCGCCGAGCAGGACCCGTTCGGCCTCGTCGTGGTGGGGCAGGCCCCTCAATTCAATCAGCTGACTGTCCAAGTTTCACTCCACCCAAGAGCCCCGACGAGGCGCGTGATGGCCTTAATCATAGCGGCAGCGGGTCCATTTTGAAAGGGCGAGCTGCGACCTCAGTCGTAGACCTGGACGAGGGGCTTGGCGGCGCGGGTGTCGAGCACGTAGAAGCGGCTCTGACCGTCGAGCCCGAAGGGTCGGCCGCGGGTACTTTGCGGTTGGCCCAGGCGCTGGAAATTGGGGCTCAGGACCTGAAGATCAAGGCGGGTCGAGGCGCAGTTGGTCGGTTCGGCGCAGTCGGGGACCTCATAGGCGATCAGGTAACCCTTGGCATGGCTGCCAAACCAGGCGATGCGCGACCAGCTATTCCACCAGGCGTCGCGGCTGGCGGCGTAAGCCTCGCGCTTCATTGGCCGGGTGATGATGAAGGGTTCCTGGGGCGGTTTGCGGTAGCCGACTAGATCGAGCGAGACGGCGGCGACTTCGGTGGGTTGTTTGGTGCCGGCCAACTGTTCCTTGCGAACCTGATCGGGACTGTAGCGGTAGATTTTGGCTTCGAGCTGATTGACCAGCAGGGTCTCGTTGCCGTGCGTCGCCAGCCAGACACCGAGCATGTTGTACTGCATGCTGGCCTGAATCGGCTGGATTTTGCCCAACAGCGCCTTGGTGCGGACATGCAAATCGCGGCCGACGCGCTCGAGGTCGAGTTCGTGGACCTGGAAGAAGTAGGGCGCGATGGTGAGCGTGTCGTTGTTCGTAAAGGGCAGGCAATAGAGCTGATCGCCCTTGGGAAGATATTTGTAGATAAACTGATTGGGGTCGCGCGTCTCGGCCAGCAGGTGACCTTGGTGGTCGTACTGGTAGGTCACCAGGTCGTTGGTCGAAAGGAAGTAATAGGTGCCATCGAAATAGGCGGCAAGGATCAGGGTTTTGGGTGCGGCCGCGAGCTTTTGGAGCAGCCGACCCTCATCACTCCAGTGATAGAAGTGATGGGTGTCGGCTGCCAGCAGTTCACCTGATTCAGTGACCTGCAGCCAGACCCAGTCGTGCTGATTGGGGGCAAGACCCTCCAGCTCGATCGGGCGCGCTTGGGCCGACAGGGCAAAGAATAGTGAAAGGGTGATTATTGATCGCACGTGCCGATTACGGGTTGGCAGTTATTGCCGTCGACCGTCGTCTCACGGGATTGGGTTGCGGGTGGGTCGCCGTCTGCGATGAGCAGTCCGGCGGAGATCAGTACAAAACCGAGAACCAAAAGGCGTAGTTTCTTCATCGTGGCGCTCCCTCTCGAACGATAATGGACTTGCCTGCAACCTCGAGCTCGAGCCCCAGGGCGGCAGTCAAGTCATGGAATTGCATGATGGGGTACACGTAGTCATCCGGGTCGTTTCGCCCCATGTACTGGCAGGAATATCCGGTGTAAGTACTATAGCGGCTGAGCAGGTCGGATAGCTTCGTGCTTCTGATCACCCTGAACGCTTCCGAGCCGATAATCGACCTGGGCGGCGGCGAGTATAGTACGCGTATATTGTACGCGTTAAAATCCGCGTTTCCAAGTAAATCTTTTTCGAACTCGTCCAGGGTCCGCGCGCGAAAGCTGCCGGAAATACGGCCATCGATTTGGCCGTCGGCTTCAAAGTGAAGGCCGTTGATATGTGCGAGAATTTCTAGGATCTGGAAGAAATTGTCGCGCCCTGGCTGAATGTTGACCGGCATGAACGTCTGGGTCACAAAGCCGAAGATCACCGGTTTTGGGTAGGGAAATTCGCGCGTTCCAGTGGTGGTCCGAACGACCACACTGCCTGAGTTGATCTCGCTGACATAGCCGCTTTCACCACCCAGGACGATGGGGTCGCCCAGCTGAAAATAGCCCTGCTCGACGATGACGACGGGGTTGATTTCGAAGGCGAAGGCGGCGACGTAGGTGTCGAGGTCGGGCAGAATCAGGGCGTCTTTACCGAGGCGCGTCTGATGGTCGGCGAGGGATTCCTCGATCATGGTCCGGAAATTGGCGTAATGCGGGTCGAACAGTTTGACGCGTAACTCTTGGACGGTCGCGGGGGAGGGCGGGCGGCGGATGATGCGGGTCACCAGTTCGTCGCGGGTGGGTTGGCGAAAGTAGGCGGAGGCCAGGCCAACGACTACCAGCAGGACGATGGCAGCGGTCGTGCGCAACAGCATTTTGCGACGGTCGCGGGCTTTCTTCAGAACATTATAGATGTACGGCGCTGTAGGCCTGAGGTGAATCTCGTCGTACAGGCACTTCTCGTAAAGACCCCTCATCTTCGGCAACAGCAGCATGATGACCCTGCCCAAGCCGACGATATCCGTGTGCGGACCGATGCTCATGGCGTTGTCGGGGTCGTGCTCCGGGGCGGCGCTGAGGACGGTGCAGCCGCCGGTGGAGCCGAAGTCGATGAGAAAGGCCTTGCCCTTGTCGACCGACCAGATGACGTTGAAGGGTGAGAGGTCGCCGTGGTAAAGGCCGAAGCGATGGATCTCGGAAAGCGCCGAGCAGATATCCATGCAAATGGTGTAGCTGTTTTCCTGGCTGACACCTTCGCGGATGGCCTTGTCCAGACGGACACCGGGAACGTATTCGAAGACCAGGACGTGGACGCCCTCATATTCGAATTTGCGCAAGAGTTTGAGGATGTTGGGATGGTTGATGTCGGCGAGGATCGTGGCCTCGCGACTGGCAGAATCTCGGTCGGCGACGAATTTGAGCACGACTTCACGCTGAGCGCCTTCATCGAAGGCGTGCCAAACGTGTGAATAACTGCTCAGTCGTGTGATGAGCACGTATTCGTCGATGCGCTTGTCCGGCCGGAGATCCGGTTCAGGGCTCATTATTGGCGTACCAATCGGAGAAATACTTCATATCCACCACGTATACGCCGTTCTTCAAAAAGGCCCCCACTTCGCGATTGGGATCGGAAGCGCGCTTGACGGCACCGATCACCTTCCAGTAGGTGACGATCTGCGGGTCGAGTTTTTTGAGTGTCTCTTTGAGGTGGTAGACGCCGGCGGTCTGCAGCAGCTCCTCAGCGGACATGTATTCGGGAATGGAGCGGACCTCATAGTTGGGACCGGGCTTGACGGTCTGGTCGAGCCAACCCTTGAGCTTGCTCTTGAAGCCGACCCAAAGCCCGCCGGAGCGCTGCACGCCAAGAGCGTCCTTGAGGGTGCTGCCCTCTTTTTCAAGGGTGCGGAATTTGCGCAGAATTTGTTGATAAAATCCTGTTCTGTCATAGCCTTTGGCCTCGCCATAGTCTTCGAGAAAAAGTTTCAGCTTGATGGCCTTTTCTTTTTCGGGTTCTTTCTTGGTGTTCTTCATTGAGCAATTCCTTGATCTCGTTCGTCCGTTCGCGGTTGCGAACTGGTGAGTGAAATTTTATCTGATCAACGGTTTCTATTCAATCAGTACGATTTATGAGGCGAGTTTTTTTTTCTCAGCGGGGTCCCTGCGAGAAGAAGGGGCAGGGCTGGGTTGGGGGGTGGCGCGGGAGTGCGGCGTGGAAAAAAGTTAAAAATGACGGAGATTGGAATATTTTGATTGCAGCGAGCATTCTTGCAGAAAGCGGAGGGATCACGCGGTCACCTATCCGTTGATAAAGTCGCGGTGTCGAACTTTTGCAAACCAACTCGGGTCAAATTACACTTTTTCCTCGATGTTGGCAGATCGATGTTGAGTGAGTACTAACTCATCACCCCAAGACTCTCCAGGTTGAGGGATCTACGTCGAGAAACATTGTGATCGGCCAACGATTTTTAAATAGACATTGTTTCGTCATTGCGTTACTCTGACAGTGGGAAATATGAGCGAGGTCGAACTGGTGCCACTCCATCGATCGATTCCATCGGCGGGACCCGAACCCGACTCGAGGACGACTACGAGACACAAAGTAAGGAGGCTCTTATGGCAACAGTACGACAGGAAAACATCGAACGAATTTTCGCAGACGATGAAATGACTCTGGGCGAGGTGAAGCGTCACTGGGATGCTGAAACTCTGCTCAAACAAGAATGTATCTTCTTCCTCAAGGATATCGTCGTGCCTCTGGGGCTCGATCCTCTCAAAGTCAAGCGACTTTGCAAGGAGATGGAGCGCACCGGCAAGAATCCCTGGGAATCCATGGGCGTCGGCAAGACCTGGAACCACTGGATCGTGCGCATGAAGGTGTTTGCGCCTTACTATCGCAAGAATCTGGTGCCCAAGGCCAAACGCATTCCCAAGGACTGGGATGGCAACAAGCTTCTGCAGTCCAAAGGAATCTTTTATCTGACCGAAGTCTGTAACCATATCCCCTTCACGACGCATCAAATTCGCTACCAGGCGAAAAAGAACCCCCGTTCCCGCACCGAGTTCGGCGTTTGGAAAGACAAGGAACTACAACTGTTCCTGGTCGACATGGGCCGTTTTTCGAAGTGGGTCAAAACTCTTTGGGAAGGCAATTTCGCCTAAACTGCGACGTCTTTCAAAAAGGGAACAGGGTTCGGACGCTGCTCCGAACCCCCCCTAACACCTTAACCTAAGCCGAAAAGGTCTTGTGGACGGAATTGCCCAGGTTTCAAATTTTCACCGGGCGAAAACTAGATTTTAAACGAGGCTTAATAGAGCCCTATCACGGGTGTGCACATTGTCCGCCTCAGCGTCAGCCGCTGCCTGCTAGAGCCCATCCGAAAGGGTTGTCCCCGTCCGACGACTGGCAGAAAATAGAGTCATTTCATGGGGACGCTCCATGAGTTACGCTCCACTTACAAGGTCCCTTTAACATTCATCCGCCGCCCGGCGCAAGATTGCATCTTGCGCTACAGCGCCTGCTGGACCTTTTCGGCTAGGCTCCTGCTAGAAGCCTTATCGGCTCAGTTCAACCCAGTCACGAACAGCCTTCGCATGACTTCGGCCACTGACCCGACAGGATGCCTTTTTTCGCGGGGTGCATTATTTCTCTGATGAAATGTGCTACAATTCGAGTGTTTCCGGATCAGGCCGGGGCGAGTCTGTTCGCCTAATCCCCACACCCCCACGGGAGCACGCCCATGCATGCACTACTGTTGACCCTGCTGTTTTTTGGTGAACCCGAAAAAACCATTAAGTTGCAGAACAACGGCATGTTTCTCTCTTCAATGGACAGTAACCGCGTAGGTTTTGCCAAAGATGGTACGATCATTGGTCGCACCAGATACCAAGTCTGGCATTGGGACAAGGACGGCCGCCTGTTGCGGCGTTTCTGCCAAAAAGGGAGTGGCCCCGGCGAGGTCGAGGGCCTGGGTGAGGTGTATTGGACCGGTAAGTATTATTGGGTCATCGACAGCCAGTCGCTCCAGTCTTCGCTCTTCGATGCCAATGGTCGTTTTATCACCCGGAAAAACCTCTATTACCGCCAGCTGATCGATGTCGGCACACGAATTTTCAGTGTCGACTACTCCCAGGCGAACCAGAATATCGGCAATTACCCGCGCAATTGCCAGGAACTCAAGGTCAAGATCGAGAACAACCAGCTCTCTGTCGAAAAGTCGGGCCTGCTTTTTTACAAGATCAGCCAAGCCCAACAGGACCTGGTGATGAACTTCAAGCTGGTCTGGATTGTCGAGGAGGGGGACACCTTCTATGTCGTCAATCAGGTCGAGCCGAGGATGTACATCTACGACCGCAGGACGCGAGAGGCGGAGGCCAAGGTCGATATCCTCAAGCCGTTCGAGGCCCCCAGCGTCAACCTGGAATTCCCCCGCTACGTGCATCCGCCCAAGCATTTCACCAAGAACCGTCAGCACCGCGCACTGTTGGAGTGGTGGCGCAGCTGGTCGCGCAACAATTACTTTGGCAAGATCAACGACCACTTTGTGGTGTGTTTTGAAATCCCGGATCCCGAGGATACCGAGGATAGCTTGCAGGCGGTTGTACCCTTCACCCGCGAGGGCGGAGCCCTGGCCATGACCTCGGTTTTCAGGGGTTTTGTCGTTGGCCAGAACGGCAACCAACTGGTTCTATTCCGCGAGGGCGATTCTGACGCAGGCTTCGACTATTATCTGGACTATTACGGCGACGCAACGCTGCTCAAACATGCGAACAAGCAGCGGGCCCTGGCCGTCAAGCGCTGAGTCGGCCGCGTTGCGCGCGGCCGTCCTTCACAGCCGTTCCAACAGGTGGCCGGTCCTCTGAATGCGCTGTGCGCGCAGATGCTTGGGATCGACCGGCACGACCCGCTCGTCCGGAGTGACCTTGAACAAGGGCTGGCCCTTGGCGACGATGACGCCATCGCCTTCGACGAGGATCTTGTCGAGCGTACCGGCAAAGGGGGCATAGACTTTGTTGAACATCTTCATGACTTCGATGATGAACAGCGCCTGGCCCTTTTCGAAATACTGGCCCTCCTCGATCAGCGCCGCCATGCCGGGCGCTTCGCGGGGATAGAACATGCCGCCGGAGACTGCGACGATCTCGTCAGCGCCACTCTCGGGCGGCGGCACGAGGACCTTGGCCATCCGTTCCTGTAGGTCGCGGTCAAGCAGTTTCTCGGGGATTTCGATGGTCAGATCGGCGTTGACCCGGAGCTCGAAGAAGCCGGTTTCGTGGGCCAACAGCGGCACTAGGCCGATCAGTTCGAGCCCCATGCTGAAACCCAGGTGCGCCGCCTGCCAGCGCTGCCAGTTGGACTCTTCGACCTGGGCGGGGCGTGGCCCGTTCAGGGCGGCCACCAGCTGTTGGTAGTCGCTCAGACCCAGGTGTTTTTCCAGTTGCTCGTAGAAGTGGCGGGCCTGTTCGAGCAGGGCGCGATCTTCGGACCAGATGATCTCCGCCGGCAGTGCATTGGGGCGCCAGTCCATGTTGAGGAAATGGTAGGTACTGTCCAGTATTTTCAAGGGGTTTTCCCGCCAGATCAACCGGCCGTCAGCGTTGAAGTCGAAATGGTCGAGGTGCTCGCTGAGCCAGCCCGAGAGCACATGCGGTTGGCGCAAAAGATACTCGAGCGGCCGGATCACGAGCGAGCGCTTGCGGCCCATGACCTCCGCGATCTTGGCGGTGCCGCCGGCCTGGTCCGCGTAATCGCGCTGGTGGCGGTGCTGCAGCTCGTGGTAGGCCCAGCCAAGGTCGAGCTTGGCGGATGCCTCGGCCAGCAGGCCGACGAGGGTCAGGTAGGGCATGACGAAGCGGGTAGTGGCTTTGGCGCGGACGTTGCGGGCGCGGAACCAGTTGACGAGTCCGTAGTGGAACTCGAGATTGGTCGCCAGGTCGATGCCCTGGAGCTTCTTGCGGCGCAGCACTTCACTGAGCGATTCGAAAGCCAGGTCGCGGCTGGCGCCAGCGGTGACGAGCAGGGCGATATTGCTGTCGTAGGCGCCAGCGAGGCGGTACTTCATGAAGGTCCCGGTATCCGGGTTCTTGAAGCAGATGCCCTGGTCGTCGCGGATCTCGCCCAGCAGCGGATCGCTCCAGAAGCTGATGATGCCGCCAGCGTGGGGCGCCAGCGCGGCATTGGTGGCGTTGAGGCGGGCCTCGACGGAGGCGGCGTTGCGCGGGATCCGCAGTGGACGCGGCAGGCGCTGTTTGTGCAGCGCCAGCAGGACCATGGCCTCGACCAGCGAGTCGACGGTAAAACTGTCCTCGGGATCGTCGGGGTTGGTGAAGCGCAGGGCGTAGCAGAGCTCGGTGACCCTGTGTTCGACCTGTATGCGGGTGTTCATCTCCATGAAGAAGTAGCGTTCGCGGTCGACGATGCACTCGAAGGTGGAGACGGAGTCCAGGCCGACGGCGGCGCCGAAGCGCTCCGACTCGTCCTCCATGCGGCGCAGGATGGCGAGGTCGGCCTCGAGGGCGGCGGCGATGGTCGGGTTGGGCGCGGCGGCGATGGCGCTGGCCAGTTCCTCGACGGTGTTGGAGACCTCGAGCAGCTTTTGTTCGTGCATCTGCAGCGAGCAGTCGCGCGCGCCCAGGGCCAGGCACCAGGTGGCGTTGCCGAGCAGTTGGATCTCCTGGTGGCGGGTGTACTCGATGTTGAGCTCGAGCAGCATGTTCTTGTTGTCGCCGACCCCGTTGGCCTTGACCTCGCCAAGGACTTCGCGCACGGCGGAAGGCACAGCCGCGGTCGCGGCGGCCAGGCTGGCCTCGGACTCGCCCGCTGGCGACGGCGCCGTGAGGATGCGCTGGCCCTTGCCGCCGCCGCCGCCGATCGCCTTGAGGCGGATCCGGCTGGTGCGGAACTCGCGCCAGATCTGCTCGCACTGGGCGCGCACGGTCTCGGCGATCTCGTCGATGGTGATCAGGTCGATGCCCTTCTCGTAGGAGGCTTCCAGCAGCTGGTTGGCAAGGGCCTCGAGTTGGGCAGAGGACTCCGGAAAGACCAGACCGGCGTCCGCGGCACAACCGCGCAAGGCGGCGGCATCGGGGTACTTGGCCAGCAGGGTCAGGGTCGTGACATTGTCGACACCGGGGGTAACCGAGACGCCGACGGCCTTGGCGGTTCGTTTGGCCTCGTCCTTACGGCCGGCCTCGCGCACGGTGCGGCTGCAGGGTCCGATGAAGATCAACCCAGCCTCTTCGATGGCGCGGACGAACTCCTCCTCTTCAGCCATGAAGCCGTAGCCGGCGAAAACGGCGTTATAGCCGTTCTGGTGGGCGATGGCGATGATCTGGGCGATGCGGACACTGCGCTCCTCGCGACTGGTGCCGCTGTAGTCGGGAACGCGGTGAATCCGTTTGGGGTCGGTCAAGAACCGCAGCTCGGGAGCCAGGGCGTGGGTGTAGACGATCGAATCCTTCTCGCTGAGGAGAATGCCAAAGCCCTCGATGCCCATCTCGCAGAAAACGTCCATGGTCTCCTTGCGGATTGGCCCGCGGCATACGATCAGCGGGCGCAGCGCGCTGCAGTCGAAGGAGCGCACCCATTCGGAGCAGTCGGGAGAGGGGCGGCGGTCGCGGTGGATCAAGGGGTTCTGCAGGTAGGAGCTGATAGCCAAGGCAATTCCTCGTAGTGTGGGGATGCGGCGAGCGCCGGCGGGAGCGAGAGATCAGTGGAATTCGCGTTGGACCGCCTGGAGCGGTCCGGCCTGATAGTGGCGCATGAAGAAATCGAGATTCTCGCCCAGGCAGCTGCGCAAGTCCCAGGGCATGACGATCTGGGAGATGGAGCCGAGCGAGAGCGCCTCGCGGGGGTTCATCAGCTCGCGCTCGTAGCGGGCATTGTAGCCGGCCTCCTGTTCCTGGAGCCAGCGCGCGGCGCGTTTGGCTGCTTCGGCGGCGGCCTGCTCGGCGACCATGCCGCTGTCCTGGAGTTCCTCGCGGAACTGGGCTTCGATTTTGGGGCGGCGATCGCGCAGTTCGCGCAGTTCGCGCTTGTAGACGAATTCCTTGCCGGCGGGTCCCATGACGGCGACCCTCGTCGTGGGCAGGGCCAGGACCAGATCGGCGCCGGTATTGTAGTTGTTGAAGGAGGCGTAAGCGCCGCCGAAGGCGTTGCGGATCAGCAGCAGGATGCGCGGCGTGCGCAGGTCGATGATGGCGTCGAGCATGGCGCGACCGGCCTGGACGATGCCCAAGCTCTCCTGCTCGCGGCCAGGCAGGAAGCCGGTGGTGTCTTCCATGAAGATCACGGGGATGTTGTAGAGGTTGCAGAAGCGGATGAAGCGCGCGTTCTTGTAGGCGGCAGCGACATCGATCTGGCCGGAGGCGACGGCCGAGTTGTTGGCGACGAAGCCGACGACATGGCCGCCCAGGCGACCGAAGGCGGTGATCGTGTTGCGAGCGCGGCCCGGTTGGACCTCGAAATAGTCGCCGTGATCGCAGATCTGCTGGATGATGATGCTGACGTCGAAGGGCGTGTTGAAGCCGGTCGGCGTGTTGAAGGCCTTCTTGAGCAGGGTGTCGATTTCCCATGTGGGCCGCTGCAGGGGATCGGAAGTCTTGCGGAACGGGGCGTTGACCCGGTTGTTGTCCGGTAGGTAGTCGAGCAGGCGCACGACGGTGCGCAGGGCGGCGATCTCGTCGGGGACAACGAAGTCGGTGACGCCGGAGGCGCCGTGGACGGCGGGTCCGCCGAGGGCGTCAGGGGTGATGTCCTCGCCCAGAACGGACTTGACGACGCCGGCGCCGGTCAGTCCGAAGAAGGTGCCCTGGGGCTGGATCAGGAAGCTGCCCTGGCGGGGGAGGTAGCTGCCGCCGCCGGCGTTGAAACCGAACATGCACATGATCGAGGGCACGATGCCGCTGATCTTGCGCAGGGCGGTGAAGGCGTCGGCGTAGCCGTCGAGGCCGCCGACCCCGGCGGGCACGAAGGCGCCGGCGGAGTCGTTCATGCCGATCAGGGGGATGCCGCGCTCACCGGCCAGCTGGAACAGCTTGGCCAGCTTGCGACCGTTGGTGGCGTCCATGGAGCCGGCGCGGACGGTGAAGTCGTGGCCATACAGGGCGACGTCGCGGCCGCCGATGTCGAGGATGGCGGTGACGAGCGAGGCGCCGTCGAGATCCTTGCCCCAGTTCTGAAAGAGCACGGTCGGTTGCTTGGGGGTGAGGCAGCGAATGCGCTCCCAAACGGTCATGCGGCCCTTCTCGTGTTGGCGGGCGATGCTGTCCTCACCGGCGGCCAGGTAGGGGCGCTCGGCCAGTTGGTGGCCCTCGAACAGGGCGGCCTCATAGATACCGGCCTTGCGGTCGACCTCGCCTGGGATAGAGAACTCGACGGTCTTTTGGACGGCGAAGGGATTGTCAAGCGTGGGCATGAGTGGCTTCGAGGTCATGTAGGAAAAGGCCTCCACGGGCGGTGCATCGGCATTGTAGGCTGCCAGGTTTCTAACTGTACCACAGCTTGGGTCGAGCAAAAACCACAAGCAGGGCTCGCGGGCTCACCCGCGGGTGTGGCTGCCATGCGGGCGCGACTCAGTCCTGCAGGGCGATTTCGCGGGCGCTGATGCGGTGGCGTTTCAACAGGCGGCACATCTCGTCGGGCGTGATGCGGCGCGGATAGCTGCGGCGCAGACGGAGGAAGGTCGGCAGCCCCAGCAAGCCGTCCCAGTTGGCGCGCAGCAGGGCCAGGACCAGGGGCCAAGGCCCGTTGTCGCGCTGGAAGCCGGCGGCCGAGCCGCGGTCGGCGATCAGGCCGTAGAGGTTCCAGAGGTAGCGCAGCAGGGTGTGGAACGGCGAGGCCAGCACCATCGACCAGGGATAGGTTTTGGCCAGGACCCAGATGCGGTTGCGCTCGATGAAATAGGCTTTCTTGGGGGAAAAGCGGCCCAGTCCGGCGCTGTGGAAGTGGCGCACCGTGCTGGTCGGCTCGTAGATGCAGCGATAGCCGGCCCATTGGGCGCGCATGCCCAGCTCGGCGTCCTCGCCGTAGAGGAAGAAGCGCTCCTCGAGCGGGCCGATCTCCGCGATCATTGCCATGCGGTAGAAGCCGGCGCTACCGTCAGGCCAGAGCACGTCGGCGACCTGGTCGAAGCGGCCGTCGTCGGGCTGACCGGTGCCACGGCCACGGTTGAGGCCATCCGCATAGGCCAGATGTCCGACCTTGTCGATCGTGCCTGGGTCTTGGAGACGGCGGGTCTTGCAGGCCACCATGCCGACGTCGCGGGTGGCAAAGTGGGGCAGGGCGCGCTCGATCCAGGTGGGGTCGGCGACCGCATCGGTGTTGAGCAGGGCCACGACCTCGCCGCGCACCTGGGGCAGGCCGGCGTTGTTGCCGCCGCTGAAGCCGGTGTTGCGTTCGAGGAAGTGGCACTCGAGCAGCGGCCAGTCGTAGCGCTCCAGAAAGGCGCGGGAGTCGTCGCTGCTGCCGTTGTCGACGACGATGACCTGAACGGGCGGCACGGTCTGGTGTCTCAGGGCGCCGAGACATTCACCCAGGAGGTGACGGCCGTTGTAGTTGACGATCAGGACGGAGACTGACATGGCTCAACCGAAAAAGCGCTTGCGGATCAGGAACCAGAGGTTGCGGATCCCGTCGCGGTAGGGCTGCAGCTTGATCTCGCCCTCGCGCGCGGAGTACTTGATGTGTTCTTCCTTGAAGCGCAGTTCCTTGTGGCGGATGACCTCGAGCTTGATCTCCTCGGAGAAGGGCATGCCGGGCGAGGTCAGTTTGATCTTGGGCAGGATGTTGCGGCGGAAGACCCACATGCCGCTCTGGCTGTCCTCGATCGGGTAGCGAAACAGGATGGCCATGGCGAAGGAGAGCAGCCTGTTGCCGATCCAGTGTTTGAAGCTCATGGCCTCCTGATTGATGATCGGAAAGCGGCAGGCGGACAGGAAGTCGACATCGTAGTGGATGAACGTGTCGATCAGGCGGCCGAGATCGGCGATGGGATAGGTATGGTCGCCGTCGAGGCAGCAGATGATGTCGGTGGTGGCGTGCTTGAAGCCGCGTTGATAGGCACGGCCATAGCCGCGCAGGTCCTCGCGCACGACCCAGGCGCCGAACGATTCGGCGACCTCGACGGTGCGGTCGGTCGAGCCATTGTCGACGACGATGACCTCGTCGACCCAGGCGGGTTTGGATTCGAGCACGCAGCGGATACCCTCCTCCTCATTGAGGCAGGGGATGACGACGGTTACGGTTAAATCACGGTACATTTGGGATCCTCCCCAAAAAACTCACACCGGCGCCCTCTTGCAAAAGCGCGGCCAGTCCGCTCGCGCCCAACCTTGTACCATGGAGCGGGCTCGCGTCCAAGGAAAATCAGGACGGATCCTCGTCGAGCAGGTCGCCGAACAAGTCGAGGCACTGTTGCCGGGAGAGCGCCAACTGGCGGGCCATGACGACGACGGGTCGAAGCGCCTGGCGCAGCTGATCGAAGCGGTTCTCCTGCTGGTCCTCCGGTCGTTGGTCGCGCACGACCAGCGGTCGGCCGGGCCGGCGCAGGATGTGACCGTCGCGCTCGAGATAGGCGTAGGCCTTGGAGATGGTCATGGGGTTGATGCCGAGATCGGCGCTGAGGTTGCGGATCGAGGGCAGCTCGTCGCCGGGCTTGAGCAGGCCGGACGCCATATGGAAGCGGATCTGGTCCATCATCTGGCGGTACATGGGCACGCCACTATGAGGGTCGAGCTGGAGCAACATCCCGGAAATCATCCCACGCGAAAGTCAGGGCCGAACTCGGCCACTGTATTACACCTATCATACACCTTTCCCCAGTCGAGTGAAAGCGCTTGGCGATAAACGAGCTCCAGTCGCGGCAACTAAAGGGCTTCGCGGGCGCGTCGACCTCGTCGGCGCCGCGCGCTCTGGCATTATTTGGGGCCAACTCTGTCAGGGCGCAACGCACTCTGGCGTTATTTGGGGCCAATTCTGTCAAAGCGCCACGCGCCCTGGCATTATTTGGGTCGAATTCTGTCAGAGCGCCGCGCGCCCTGGCATTATTTGGGACGAATTCTGTCAGAGCGCCACGCGCCCTGGCATTATTTGGGACGAATTCTGTCAGAGCGCCGCGCGCCCTGGCATTATTTGGGTCGAATTCTGTCAGAGCGCCGCGCGCCCTGGCACTATTTGGGTCGAATTCAGTCAGAGCGCCGCGCGCCCTGGCGATATTTGGGTCGAATTCTGTCCGGGCGCCCCGCGCCCTGGCACTATTTGGGTCGAATTCAGTCAGAGCGCCGCGCGCCCTGGCACTATTTGGGACGAATTCTGTCAGTGCGACAGGAGCGACGCGTGCGAGGGAACCGAGCTTCCCCCCGACCCACGCCCATGCTATGATTTGCGCTGACTCAGGTGGTGTGTATGTATATCGAACGACTAGCAATACAGAACTTCAAGTCATTTGAGGCGGCGGAAGTGGCGTTCCAGTGTCCCGGCGCCGAGCGCAAGCCCTTCGACAATCTGACCCTCTTGGTGGGCCAGAACAGCAGTGGCAAGACTTCGATCCTGCGGGCGGTCTGCCTGGGCGTGCTCGGTCAAGTGCTGAGTCAGTCGGGCTACCAACCGCGTTTTCTGGTGCGGGCATCGGGCGAGCAGCTCAGCTGCCAGATTCGCACCAGGGTCCAGCTAGAGGAAGGCGTTCGCGACCTGGAAGTCATGATCGACCGCAAGCGAGATTTTCAGTTCATCCACGCGCGTGAGGATCTGGGCGACGACCTTTACGACGAACGCAGCGCCAAGTACTTTCTGGCCGGTTATGGCGCGAACCGCTGGGTGCCGTTGCCCAGCAACTTCGAATCGCCAAGTTCGCGGGACCAAGCGCGCAAGCGGCCCTACCAACGGGTGGCCAGCCTGTTTGAGGACCAGTTTGGCCTGATCCCAGCCGAGTCTTGGCTGGGTGAGTTCATTAGAGAATACCTTTTGATTGACCCTTTGAAAGACCTGGCCAATGCGCTTCTGCAACCGACCGGGTTGGCGTTTGAGGTTTTGTCCGCCCACTTTGTCAGCAATGGCTTAGGTTTGCCCGCCATAGCGCTTTCCGACGGCTACCGCTCTTACCTGGCCTGGGTCTTCGACCTGCTCTACCACCTCTGGCAGGTGCTGCCGACCCAAGCGCAGTTCACCGACATCAAGGGCGTGGTCCTGATCGACGAGATCGACCTCCACATGCATGCCTCATGGCAGCGGGTTGCACTAAAAACGATCTCTGAGTGCTTTCCCAACCTGCAGTTCATCGTCACGAGCCATAGCCCGATCGTAGCGGGCTCGATCCCGTCCGAAAACATTCGGGTCGTGCGCTGCGTCGAGGGACGCTCGGAGCTGGTGAACCTCGAACAGAGCATCCACGGGTTGGACGCCGATCAAATTCTGTTGACACCCTATTTCGGGCTGGACTCGACCCGTGCAGAGGCCTATCACGAGGCGTACGATCAGCTATACCGGCGAGCCTCCGAAGGCGATCGCGAAGCGCGGATGCGTCTATTGCGCATGCAGTCGGAAGGACTGTAAGCGATGATCCGCTACGCCTTGCCTCGACCAGACACACCCGATGCAAGCGATGAGCAGGCTCTGGCCGCCCTGATCGAAGCCGCTAAACCGGGCTGGCTGGCGCGTGCCGAACAGCGGGCAGCGGCGTTCTTCGCTGCCGGGCAATACGACGAAAGTTCCGGCATCTGGCGCGAGATCAAGGGCGTATACGAGCGCTTGCAAGCCTGCAAGTGCGGATTCTGCGAAGCGCCTCTGCCGCCCTCCGCGGATGGCGGCGCGGTAGATCAGGATGTCGAGCATTTTCGACCTAAAAAGAATGTGGAGGCCTGGAAGAGCAAGGAAAATCCAGGACTGCCGACGGGTGGTGCGTTTCCTGGTGGCTATTATATGCTGGCCTACTCGCCGCTTAACTACCTGCTCTCTTGCAAAGTCTGCAACTCGCCCCACAAGCATGACTACTTTCCGATCCAGGACCAACGCAGTCCCAGCACCAGCCGCGATCCCAAGGACTACGCGACGGAACGACCCTACCTGATCTATCCGATCGGCGAGCTGGACGACGATCCCGAGGACCATCTCGAGTTCCTGGGCTTTATGATCTTGCCCCGATCGATTGGGGGGCAGAAAAGCGTACGCGGTCAGGTCATGATCGAAGTCTTGAATTTGAACCGATCGGACCTGATGATGCAGCGGGCCAAGCAGATCCGCTTGTTTCACAACGACTTTTTCGGTGACACCCACTTTCTATCAGGACCCGAACCGCACACCGCATGCCTTCGTGCCTTCAAGCACCTTGTCGAGGAGCACCCGACTGAGGCCGAATGGGTCTTGGCCGAGTGTCTGAAGCTGATTAAAAGCAAGTCCAGTGGGACGCCAGCCGCCTGAGTTATCGCAGGTCCATGGTAGCAAGGTCAGCCAAATGCAATTCAGTGTGATCGAAGGATTGGGCAATCAGGCGACCCTCATCACTCTTCCTAGCGCTTTTACCCAAGCGAATCATGCGCTTCGATTCGAACGTCAGTGCTTGAAAGGCCTTCAAGGCATCGAAACTATGAGTCGTCGCAAAGATCTGGATATTATGGTCTTTGGCCAGTGTTGACAATAGTTCGAAGAGCTTGGGCAGGACGGTGTAGTGAATCCCGTTTTCAAGCTCGTCGATGAGCAACATGCCATCTTTGGCATCCATGGCCGCGATGATGATGCGGAACAGGCGGTTCATGCCGTCGCCCAAACTGGTCAGAGGCGTTCTGAGGGCTTTGTTTCGATAGATGACCATTGGAATGACCCGGCCATATTGCCCCGTCATGACTATCTCGTCTAACTCGGGCTCGATGATGCGCATGGTGTTAAACACGTCTTCTCGCAGGGGGGGATTCAGGTTAATGCGATCCCACAGCGGGGCTAATTGGGTAAAGTCTCGTTCTTTGGTAGAAACCAGGCGGGTGGGAATCGAATTTAAGCCGAGGTCGCGTAGGTGAGTGAGGGGACCCTCAAATCGGGGAGAAGTCAGTCGAACAGAGAATGATTTCTCGCCGAAGCGAAGCTTTAGCAGAAGGTCATCGTCTTCCTCGGGTGCGCCGACGCTCATGGACAATTTAGGATCACTGTCGTGACACGTACCCAGCACGATTTCAGATTCAAAGACAGCGCCGCGGAAGAGATACCGATAGGGATGTTCCCAGGGAGAAATTTCGTTTTCAGCGACACGAGCATTGCGGAGCTCCAGATCCTCACCACGCAAGCTTATTTGGCGCGCCAGTGTGCTCGTCCTCCCCCCAGTACCGTACACCTCGAGCGCTTCGAGCAAGCATGACTTACCTGAATTGTTGAAACCGAGGATCAGATTGATGGCCGATAACTCAGGGATGGTGAGCTCTTCAAACAAGCGAAAGTTTTTGATGAACAGGCTATTGAGCATGCGTGTCTCCCATTAGAGATTGGCCCTATTCTACATCAGAAGGATGCGAATGGCTTTTCCTTCTTGCACGGGCAGGTTAGTCGACGGTCGGCTATGGCTGCGATATTGAGCCCAAGCCGATGCTGCCAAACAGAGTTCTATTGGCGGTTCGACCGCTTTCTACGGACCTGCAAAGGCATGGTCTCACTTTCCTCAGCTACAAGGGCTTCAAAGGCCCGCCTCCGAAGTACCGGTGATTCGACCGAGACCTACTAAAGGAAAGCCCGGTGCGGGAAATCTGCACGATGGGTTTGAAGAGGGGGACGCTTGTCGCCCCTACTCTACTGATGTCCGTAGTTATCGCCCGCCGACCGGCGCATGATTGCATCTTGCGCTACATTGCCTCCGAGTAGAGGGAGCACAACCTCCCGCTTCTTCAGTTGGCTTTTTGCGCTTGCACACTGAAGAGTCGGCGGGCGAGGACTTCGAGGTCGAGTTCGAGCAGGTGGTGCTCGCCGATCAGGTAGAGGTGCTTGTCTTTGCGGATCATGTTGACCAGGGCGAAGTGGTCGGGCAAGAGCAGCGGTACCGTGCAGCCGGTGCTGGCGACGGTGGGCGTGGCGACGGAGAAGTCGAAGGTCAGCCAGGGATTTGGGTTGCCCCAGGCGAGGCGGTGGGAGATGAAGTCCTCAAGGTCGGCGATGTCGATGTAGAGCTGGTTGGCGGGGTAGGTGACCAGGTCCTTGGCGCGCAGGCGAGTGAAACCGCGGCGGTTGTAGCTGCGCCATTGGGCCTGGTAGCCGCCTTCGGGTAGGGCCGCGACCCGCTCCAGCTCGTAGCCGTCCGGGGCCGCGATGCCGAGGCCGGCCACGACCGAGCGCGGCTCGGCCAGATCGTGGAAGGCGTCCTCGCCGGCGTACAGCAGCTTTCCTTGGTAGCGCAGCAGGACCGACGGCGTCTGTTCGCCACCCAGGCCGGCGAAGGGTGCGGTCAGGAGGCGCTCGGGCACGAGCTTGTGGTCGAGGACCTGTACGCCGGCGCGGGTCGGGATCCAGGTGTGCTTGCTGTCGCGCTGGGGGAAGCCCTGCACGATATCGTCGGTAAAGCGGCCCTCGATCATGGCGCGCTGGCCCAGGCCGTCGTGACCGACCGCGGTCAGGCCCTGCTCGCCGCGGAAGTAGCGCCAGAGCGGGTCCTCGCCCAGGAACTCGCTCGCGCCCTGGACCTCGCGCGGGGCGCCCTTGCCGACGGTCAGGGTATTGCCGTCGCGGCGGTGCAGGGCCAGAACCTTGCCGCGGTCGTCGTAGCCGAGTCCGATGCGGTCGAAGGCGGTGGGCTCGACATCCAGCAGGCGCGCCCGCTTGATCTGGCCGACGTCGAAGCGCTCGCGCGGCGCGCGATACCAGCCGCCTTGGTCGGTGCAAAAGTCCAGCAGACTGTCGTTTGCGAGCGCGACCGAATTGACCGTGTCGAAGTCGAAACGGCCGGCAAGCAGGTTGACGACCTCGCCATCCTTGGTGACGCGCATGCTGCCCGCGCGGCCACGAGCACGGCCGATCAGCTCCCAAACCCAGCGGCCGGCCGAGTCTTTGCCGATCCATTGGCGGCTCTCGAAGGGATCCTTGCCCTCCCGTTTCTGGGGCGCCGTGGGAAGGCCTTTGCCGTCGAGGGCGGCCTGGAACACGCGCGTGCCATCGTCGGCGACGCGCACGGTCAGGTTTTTGCCGGTGCTGCGAAGGTCGGTGATGGGACCTCCGAGCGCGGCCTCGCTCCAGTCCGCGCAAAGCTGGAAGCGCTCGGGATCTAGCACCAGCGCGCGGTTGCGCTCGACCAAGCGCAGCAGCCCCTTGGGGGTCGCGGCCCAGGTCGTCTGGCCGATGTTGACCAGGCCGCGCCAGTGGTCGATGGTGACTCTACCCTCTTGCCACGCCAGCTCTTGCCATTGACCGCCGTCGTCCTGGTACTCGAAGCGCAGCGGCGCCTCGCGCAACATGCGCAGCCGACCACGCAGGTAGATCGGCGGGTTGCCGACCAGCTCGGCCAGTTGCTGCTGGGCGAGCGGGTCGCCGCTCGCGGCCCAACCCTGGTCGACTCTTTGGAGAACGCTGCCGTCCTTGGCCTTGAGGTACAGGGCCATGTCGCCGCTTTTGTTAGGTGCCTGGGCGAAGCCACTGGGCCAGAACTGGGCGAGGTTGAAATGACGAATCTTCTTGCCGAGCACGAGCCCGGAGCCGGGCGACTGGGTCACCCAGCCGTTGTCCCAGAGGGCGTAGGTGTTGCCCCCCCAGAAGGCCAAGTCAGCCAGGCGGTCGTGGGGCAGTCGGCCGCCCTCGAGGTCGATTGGGGGCGAGGCATAGGCACCGCTGCCGTCGTCGTATGCGCCGATGAGCTTGCCGTCCTCCTGTTGGCTCCAGCGCCAGAAAGGATCCTCGACCCGCTTGCGGGCGCCCAGGCTCTGGGCCCGTTCGGAGACCCTCAGCTCGCCCTCGAGGTTGCGTTCGAGGCCGACGCCGGTAGATTTAACCAGCATCGCGCTGCCATCAGCGGGTATGCCAATGCGGGTCACGCTTGCAGGTGGCGCATCTGGTCGAGCGCGCAGGTCCAGGAAGCGAAGCCGTTCTGTCAGCGCTACGCGTGTCGACGCACTGTAGACCTGAAGACCGATGGGCGTGCCGACAAAGAGCTGCTTTCCAGCGGTGGCGAGGGCGGTGACGCGGTCGAAGGGAAAGATACCTTCGCTGATGCGCAAAGGCTGCCAAATGGTTTGGCCGTCAGGCGTTTCTTGAACGATATCGAAACCAATACCGCGGGCGCTCTGGTGCACGCGAAAGCTGGGCAGCTGGAGCACGATGCGGCGTCTGTTCGGGTCGAGGGTACTGGGTGTGAAACCGCTACCATCCCAGCGGGCAACTTCGGCGCCGCGCAGGCGATAGATATCCGTGTTGCCGGCGTCATCGGGCAACACGGCCAAGGATTCGCCCGCTTTCAGCGTGTAGGCTGTCTCTTGAGGATCGTTCGTGTTGATGAGGCGCAGGCCAGCCGCAGTGGTCAGCGCCATCGCCGAGCTAGCTAGCAGCGCCTCGCTGATGCGGTCGCGAGCAAACGAGAGGCCGGCCTCGTCCTCGCTGATGGGCAAAGATTTGCCGCGATAGGATACCCGGATTTGACCCCGGTTGGTGCGCCAAGACCAGTGCTTGTCTTCGTAGAGCGGCAGTGTGCCGGAGGGGTCGGTGGCGGGTTGCCACAGACCCTCCTGGAGGCGCCACCAGGAGCCGGCCAGATCTAAATGGAGCGAGCCATCAGGAGCTGTTTGGGGTCTGCCCGTCAGGCCGGGCACGGGTCCTGGCATGAAGGAGAACAGGCCCTCGGTGGGCTGAAAGCCAAGCGGGCTCTGGATCAGCAGGCGCTCGCCATCGTAGGCGATGGCCAGGCGGCTGCTGTCCCACACGAAGCCGTGTTCGGCCAAGGCTGCGATCGGTTTGCGGCCATGGTCGATCGAGGCGGTGATGCCAGCGGCGGTCTCGCTCAGGACCAGGTCGTTGATCGCGATCTCGTTGGCCCTAAACTTCGTCGGCTTGCCGGTGCTGTCAAAGCGGCCGTTGGCGGTCACGAATTGGCCGTGGGCTGCCTGAATATCGTCGCCAAGATCGACCAACACCAAGTTGACGCGGGGGTCGTCGACGGCCAAGCTGTCTTCGGGGAAGCTCCAGATCCCGGTCTGGTTGGCCGCGTGCAGGCCGCGCTCGTCGAAGGTGATCGCGGCGATATCCTCGAACAGCAGGTGGCCATCGCGCACGAACTGTTGCGGCCGGTACTCGCGGTTGCCCTGGTCGGTTCTGACGGAGAAGACGCGTTTGTCGCGGTCCCAGCGCAACCAGGAGCAGTCCAGCGGCTTGGGTTGCTGGAGGGCGACATCGCCGCGGCTGGCCAGCAGCTGCTCGCCGGAGGCGCGCACGGCCACCAGGCGGCCGGTCCGGTCCGTGCGCAGCGCCGTGATGGGGTTGAGGCGAAACTGGCCGGTACGGTCGGCGGCCAGAGATTTGCGGAGTTTGGGCCAGATATCGGCTAACAGGGCCGAGGGCTTGCCACTGACACTCTCGGTTAGGCGCAGGTGGTCGCCCTCGACCGCAATCTCGATCCGGCTCTTGCCCGCAGCCAAAACCAAGCGGTTGCGGCCGTCGACGGCGACCGCGGTCCAGGCGAGCGGCGAGCGGAAGGTCTGGGGCAGCGCGAGGCGGGCGGAGGCGATGAGGCAGGTGGCTTTCCTGCCGCCTAGGGTGCAGGGTCCCGCCGTCAGGTGAAGCAGGGTACCGGCGCTGACCGTCCACCAGTCGTTCTGGCGGCCGCGGAAGAGGGCCACGATGTCACCGCGCAGGGTCGGCTCGAGCGGGACGCCCCCGGCCACAAAACCATGGTTCCAATAGTAGGGCACGCCGGCGGCATCGAGAGTGGTCACCTGAGCGCCCTCGTTGACGAAGAGCTCCTGTCCCTGCCATGGGGCTTTGCTGGCAGTGGACCAGGGCCGGACAAAGGCGCCTTCTTTCCAGACCTGCCAGACGCCGCCGATCAGCCCCCAGGGGGTGCCATTGGCGTCCAGGGCGACGCGGGAAACGCCTGCCTGAATCTTGGTTGAGACGCCGCCACCCTGCTCGCGGTGGAGGCGGACCAGTCCGGCGTCGCTGATCAGCCAGAGCTCGTCGCCGACGCTGTGCGCCTGGTTGATGCCGAGCAGGCCTTGGGCCACTCCCAGCGGCAGCTCGCTATCGGACTCGGTGTCGAGCAGCATCAGGCGATCGTGCAGCTCGAGCAGGCGCAGGGCGCCCCAATCGAAGGCCTGCCGAACACGCTCGGGCGAGATGGCTGGGGCGGGACCGGCCATATGGGTGAAGTTATAGGTGCCGTTCTGGTTGCGGCCGCGCAGTAACAGGCCAGTGGGGGTCAGGCGCCAGATCTGGCGGTTGCTGTCGATGGCGGTCTGGTCGCCGGGCTCCGGTGAATAGGCGGCGAAGCGGGAGGGCAGGACATAGCCGCCAGGGACGGCCTTGTAATCCTGGGCGATCAACCAGCCGGTGTCGGCCTGAATGATGTCCAGGCCAGCGCTCTGGGCCAGGGTCACTTGGCGGGTGCCGATCGGCAGGCGTTGTTCGCCGACCCACTGACGTCCGTGTGGGTCGTAGTAACCGATTCTGTCGGTGAACACGAAGGCCCAAAGCGCGTTGGGTCGGCCCTGGACGTCGACCAGCTGGAAGCCGGCCTCGAAATAAGCTCTGGGGGGCGCGGCCAGGAAGATCATGGCGATCTCTACGGCATCTGGATCCAACTGGGCGCTGAAGAGTGCGCCATCGCCGCGGCGAGCGTTGACCATGGGGCCGTCGGGACCGCTTTCGAGTTCGATGTGCGCCGCCACGAACGGGCGACCCTCGTAGACCAGGGGCGTCCTCGTCCACTGGCGCTTGGTGCAGTGGTAGGACCACAGCTCGTTGACGGCGGCAAAGTGGAGCCGCTCCTTGTCCGAGGAGCGGAACACGCATTGCAGACTTCCGCTGCTGGGGGTATTGCCGGTTGGGCTGAACAACGTCTCGGTTTTGCCATGGCGCCAGCGCTCGAGGGTGCCGTCGTCGCGCAGCCAGGCGGCCTCGCGGCCAGGGCTGAGTGCGAAACTGCGCACCGTGAAACTGGTGGTTTTCAAGGGCATCACCAGGTTGCTGTCGTTGTGGGCTAGGACGCTTTGGAAATCGAGGATATGGACGCGCTGGTGTTGGGCGTCCTGGCGATCGACCAGGAACAGGGTGTCGTCGAGGAGATAGATCTGGCCACCGCTGGCCAACAGGTCTTTGGGGCCCTGATACCAGTTGTGCTGACGAGTGTCGTAGATGCGCAGACCAGCGTTGGTGGCGCAGAAGAATCGGTCCCTGAAGTGGGCGACTGATTGAATTTGGGTAGCTCCTGGGCCGGTGCTGGGATAGCCGTAGGAGGTCAGGGCTGCCTCGGGATTGAACTTGACACCTTCGAGGTAGGTCTTGATAGCGATCCCTTCGGGGCGGGGGTAGGCGGCCAAGAGGCGCTCATTCGACATGACCGCGGCGCTGACGCGGCCGGCATCGGGATCGATCTTGCTCGCTCCGCGGTAGAGCGCGCCGTCGACAAGGGAGATGGGGTATTGCTGGAAACCGAGCAGTTTGACTGGTTGGTCGCTGCTCGTGTCCCAAAGCCAGGTGATGCGGCGCTCGGCCAAGTCGTACTGGGCGATCCGGCCTTCCCCGGCCAAGAAAAGCGCATGGTGTTGACTGAAGACGTCGCTGATTTGGGACTGGGTAAAGGGGAACGCCAAGCTGCCGCCAATCAGGCCCTGGCTCTGCTCGGGTTTGTTGCGCCATGGGTGGATGAGGAGGCGGCCCCTTTCCGTGCGCCGCAGCAGGACCTTGTCTAAGTTGGCCAGCTCGACGGTGGTCTCGCCCTTCTGAGCGGGCATCAGGTTGCCGAAGGTTCGAGCGCCGCGGTCGTAAATCACCAAGCCGCTCTCCGTCGCCAGGACAAGGTCGCCCTCCCAGGAGGCCACGTCGATCATGCGCTGTCCGTTCAGTGCGGCGTTGGCTGGGCCGACCAGGACCTGTTGCACGCCCTTTTTGTAGGCCAAGACCTGGCCGTCGCCGCCGATGTAGAGAAAGCCCTGGCTTCCCCAGGCGATCGGGTGATTGCGGGGGGAGGGGATAGGTACTGGCGCGGCCGCGGGGTTGATCTGGATCTGGCCGCCGCTGTTGGGCCAGCTGTAGAGCTCGGTGCTGTTGGCGGTCGGGCGAAAGGCATGGAGGCTGCCGTCGGCCAGCAGCAGCTCGGTTTTGGGTTCCTGGAACCAGGCTGGGATGGATTTTTTGGGGATCTCGGCATAGGTGCGTTTCGCGGTGTTGTGGAGGATACCGCCCTCTGGGCCGATCAGCAGCAGGTCGTCGCCCTGGGCCACGCCCTGGGTGAATTTGGTGTCCGCGGACGAGCGGTTGTAGCGCAGTGTTTCAGGCGGCTCCTTGTGGGAGAGGCCGTAGAGGCCGCCGCTGCGGGTCGTCGCCAGGACACGACCGGAGGGCAGGGCGTCCAGTTGGATGATGTCTTCGCCGGGTAGGGCCCAGGTCAGAGGGTTGGCGCCATCGAACGCGCCCACCTCGCCAGGCCCCGAGAAATAGACGGGAGATGTGACACCGGCGGTGAAGGCGTGGCGCACCGGGCGGTCGTGATGGCGCTGCCAGCGGTGGTCGCCAATGTCGTAGCTGTAGATGCCGCCCCGACCAGCGACGATGAGCTTGCCGCGCTTCTCGCAGGCGAAGATCAGGTCGGACTGGTTGAGTTCCGGGAACAGTGCGGTTTCCTCGAGCAGGATCTGAGGGCTCTGGTCGGGTTCGGTCAGACGCGCGAAATAGAGGGCGTCAAACAGTTGAACTTCGGGTTGCTCGCCCTCGCCCTGCGCGCCCTCGTCGGTAGCTGGGGCGCTTGCGATGGGCGGTTTCTTTATGAGGAACTGACCACTGGGTCTGGCGCGGCGGCCGAGAATCCACAGGCCCTCGGGCGCGGCGTCGAGGTCGATCAGCGCGAGCTCGGGCGCGAGCGTCTCGCCGCGGGTGGTGAGTGGGTCGATCCAGTGAAAACCGGCGTTGGTGCCGAAGTAGAAGCGGCCGCGATACCAGGCGGCATGGCTGACGGGCTCGTTGAAACGGTAGGCGAACTCGCCGGGCGTGCGGGTCAGCCAGGTGCGGTCGGGGATGTGGTAGAGGCCGACTCCGTCGAAACGGGTACCCACCAGGAGCCAGATGCGGTCCTCCGAGACGGCCGCGCAGGTCAAATCGTCGTTGGTGAAGGGGCGGCCGTTGAGGGCGGTGAAGGCGGTGTTGCTGAACAGCATGCGCCACGTGCCGTCGGTGCGTCGCGCCAGGCCTTCGCCGGTCGTCAGGCCCCACAGGCTAGGATCGCCGCTGCCGTCGCCGGCGTCGGAGCGCAGCCGGGTCAAGCGGATGGACGCCTCTTCAAAGGGTTTCTGTTCGGACCACAGTTCCGTACTCGGCTGGTAGCGCAGGACCTGGCCGTCTTGGCGGAGGATAAAAGTATCGCCCAGATGCGCGACAGCATCGACGATGGGTTGGCTCCTGATCTGCTCTTGCACATTGCTGAGGATGCGGGCATCGGCGATGGGTCGCAGCAGGGGGGGCTCCCACCAGCGGACCCTTTTCCCAAGCAGCAGACCGAAGACGAGGGTGCCGAAGACGAGGGCGAGGGCTAGCGCTATGGCGCTCCAAAGCACCATGTCGGCGCGTTGGCGCAGGGGCAGGTCGCGGGTGCGCGCGGCCAGGTCGGCGCGTGCCCAGTCGGCGTCGCTGCGACCGTCGCGGTTCCAGCGCGCCCTCATGCCTGCTCCAGGACCGGCAGCTGATCTGGGCCGGCGGCGTGGCGCAGGGCCCAGCTGCGCTCCTGCAGCAGGTCGAATTCATCGCCGCGCAGGACGCCGTCGCGCTGGAGGCTAGAGCTTGCGAACTGGTCGCGGCTGCGGCTCAGGCCGACATCGGTCCACTCGGCGAGCAAGCGCCAGTGGTGCGGCTGGGGCAGCTCGCCGAGCAGGGCGAGAAGGCGTTCGGGTGCCAGATCCTCCTCCGCCTCGTCGGGCAGCAAGGCCAGGGTCAGGCGCAGCGCCTCGAGCGTGTCCACTTGGCGGAGCGCGCTCTCGGGCCGGCGCTCGAGGCGGGCCTGGCTCATGACGAGGCTGAAGTGCCATCGACCCCACCAGGGCAGGTCGGAGAGGGGCGCGGAGGTCAGAGGCAGAGGTGGCAGGGGTGTCGGGCGCAGGCGCAGTTGGCGGTCCTCAATGGCCAGGCGCAGGGCGTCGAGCGCCGTGCGCCGGCGGTCGTTGGCCAGCGCCAGCTGGCGGAGCAGGGGCGTTCCGGCGCGCTCGGGCGAACGCCTTTTGCCCGAGGGGGCAGTCAGGGCAGGCATGTGGATGCTGGCGACGACCAAGAGGTCCTGGGCAAAGGCCGCGACAGCAAAGGGCAGTTCGGTCGGGTCGTCCGCGTAGGGGTTGTCTTCGTCGCGCTGCATCAAGCGCTTGAGCAGGCGGGGCAGGCGCTGCAGCAGTTGGACGAGTTCCGCCGGGCAGCTGGGCTGGGGCGTGTAGTGCTCGAGTGTTTCCTGAACCGCCAGAGCGGCGCGCAGCAGGTAGTGGTGTGGCAGGGCGCAGTCCAGGGTCAACTCACACAGGAACAGGCAGAGCGCCAGCACCTCGTCTGGTGGTTTGGTGGGTGAGCGACTGCTTGCGGACGCGCGCCGGCGCAGGTTGTCGCAGACTTCGGCCATCATGACGGACCCAGGTCCGATGTGCCGCATGCGTTTGGCGCTGGCCAGCAGCGCCGGCCGGAGACCGCGCTGGCGCAGGCAGAACTCCAGCAGATTGAGGTGCAGAGCGTGGACCAGCGATTGACCCGTCAAGTAGGTGAACAGAAGCCCGAGCGCGACGGCGGCGATGATGATCCAGGCCGCGATGCTGTAAGGCAAAAAACGGGTGAAGAGCTGGCCTTCGAGGGGCAAATAAAGGTGGTCGTGAAGCCAGTAGAGCGGATAGCCCCAGCCGTCGACGGGGGGCAGGCGCAGCGCGACCATGGCGGTCGGGATGCCGAGGATAAAACCGGCGATGCTGACCAGCAGCGCGCGCCGGCGATGGGTGGTGAGCACACGGCCGCGGCGGGTGGGGTAGGCTTGTAACAGCGGAGAGCGAAAGGACATGCAGGGGCACCGGATCGCGGGCAGGGCTGTGGGTCCGCCCTAAGTATAGCAAAGGTGCCCGCTTTTCGCGCGCGGAAGCCGGCCGGAACGAGGTCCGGCCGGCGGCAACAAACTTAGCGCAACAGGGCCTGGGCTTGGCTGACGACATTGGCGACGCTGAAGCCAAGCTGTTCGAGCACCAGCTCGCCGGGGGCGGAGGCGCCGAAGCGGTCGATGGCGATCATGGCGCCGCGCTCACCCAGCCAGCGTTCCCAGCCGAAGGAGACGCCGGCTTCGATGGCCAGACGCGGCAGGCCGCTGCCGAGCACCTCGGCGCGGTAAGCGGGCGTCTGCTCCGCGAACAGCTCGAAGGAGGGCAGGGAGACGACGCGCGTGGCGATGCCCTGGGCCTGAAGCGCGGCGCGGCCTTCGAGGGCGAGGCCGACCTCGGTGCCGGTGGCGATCAGGACGAGCTGGGCGGGGCCTTCAGCCTCGGCGAGGATGTAGCCGCCGCGACGCACGCCCTCGGCGGAGGCCAGGGTCTGGCGGTCGATGTGAGGCACATCCTGGCGCGAGAAAACGAGGCTGGTGGGACGGCTCGTCTGCTCGAGTGCTATCTGCCAAGCGACCGCGGTTTCGGTGGCGTCGGCCGGGCGCAGGACCAGGTGGTTGGGCATGGCGCGCAGGCTGGCCAGGTGCTCGACCGGTTGGTGGGTCGGGCCGTCCTCGCCGACGGCGACGGAGTCGTGGGTGAAGACATAGATCGGGTTGAGGTGGCTCAGCGAGGCTAGGCGCATGGCCGGGCGCATGTAGTCGGCGAAGCAGAAGAAGGTCGCCGTGTAGGTCTTGAGGCCGCCGTGGTAGACGATGCCATTGGCGATCGCACCCATGGCATGCTCGCGCACGCCGTAGCGGATGTTGCGGCCTTTGCCGGTCTGGCCGTCGAAGTTGCCGCCGCCCTTGAGCAGGGTTTTGGTGGAGCAGGAGAGGTCGGCATCGCCGCCGATCAGGGTCGGGATCGATGCGGCCAGGGCGTTGAGCACGGCGCCGGAGCTGGCGCGGGTCGCCATTTTGCCGCCGGCCGGGAAGCTCGGCAGGTTGGCGTTCCAACCCTGGGGCAGTTCGCCGCGCAGGCTGGCCTCGAACTCGGCGGCCAGTTCAGGGAAGGCCGCGCGGAAGGCTGCGAAGCGCGCCTGCCAGTCGTTTTGGGCCTGGCCGCCGCGCTCGAGCGCGCCGCGGAAGTGGCCCAGGGCGCCAGCCGGGACCGCGAAGGGTTCCGTTTCGGTCCAGCCGAGGTTCTGTTTGGTCAGGGTGATCTCGCTTTCACCCAGCGGCGAGCCGTGGGCGTCGCTGGTCCCAGCCTTGTTGGGCGAGCCGCAGCCGATGGTGGTCTTGACGACGATCATGGTGGGGCGGCTGGTGTCCTGTTTGGCGGCGGTGATGGCGGTGTCGATCGCGTTCAGATCCAGGTTGCCGTCGTTGACGGTCAGGACTTGCCAGCCATAGGCCTCGTAGCGCTTGGCGAGGTTCTCCGTATAGGCCAGTTCGGTGGGGCCGTCCAGGGAGATGTCGTTGCTGTCGTAGAGACAGATCAGTTTGCCGAGTTTGAGGTGACCGGCCAGGGAGGCGGCCTCGGCGGAGATGCCCTCCATCAGGTCGCCATCGCCGACGAGGGCGTAGGTGTAGTGGTTGACGATCTCGTGGCCGTCGCGGTTATAGCGATGGGCCAGCGCCCGTTCGGCGATGGCCATGCCGACGGCGTTGGCGCAACCCTGGCCGAGCGGGCCGGTGGTGGCTTCGACGCCTTGGGTCATGAAGGCCTCGGGGTGGCCAGGCGTCTTGCTGTCCCACTGGCGGAAGTTCTTGATGTCGTCCAAGGAGAGCGGGTAGCCGGTGAGGTGGAGCAGCGCATAGAGCAGCATGCTGCCGTGGCCAGCGGAGAGGACGAAGCGGTCGCGATCGGGCCAGTTGGGATTGGCCGGGTTATGGCGCAGGTGGTACTGCCAGAGCTGATAGGCCATGGGCGCGGCACCCATGGGCAGACCCGGATGGCCCGAGTTCGCTTTTTGGATGGCTTCGATCGCCAGCATCCGCAGGGTATTGATGCAGGTGATATCCATGGGGGAAGAGTTTGTCATGTCGGGACTCCAGATCTTTGAGGTGCATGCGCCGGAAGCTCCGGTTGGCCAAACGATCTATTGTAGTCAAATTATCCGGATAGGCAACGTCAACTTGGCCAGGCTCGATTTCAAGAGGGTCGTCGTTCCGTGCCCGATTGCGTTCGAGCCATTGCCTGTATGGCCACGCCGACGGCGGTCGCTTTTCACGACGATTTCATGCGGCCTTCACAAGCCGTTCAAACCGGCGGCGTATCTTGTCACCAGTGAGGACAGTGGTCCTCCAATACCGCGCCAAGTCACGGGACACGAGTAGTCAACGGTTTCACCTCCCTCGAACCGCGGGCTACTCGTTGTTTCCCCGCGCAGGTCAGGGCGACTTGACACCGCTCCAGACCTGTCGGATATAGGGCCCGAAGACGCGCATATCGACTAAGTACTGTTTGAGGTTGTCGTCCTTCCAAACGCCCATGGCGGCTTTGGGATCGGCCATCTTCTGCATTTGGTAGCGAATTTGGCGGCCGGTGAAAGGGATCTTGCGGCAGACGTCGCTGAGTAGATAGACGCCCGACTGGTTGATCAGCTCGTTGGCGTCCCAGTCCTCGTCGAAAGTGGAAACGGCCGGGCTGTGCCACCAGTGTTGGAAATAGCCGCGGAAGATCGACATGCGCACCTGCCAATGGGTCCAAGTCTTGCGGATGCCCATGACCTCCCAAGGGTTTTGACCCGAGTCCTGGAGGCGGCGCGCCTGGTTCTTGAAATCCAGGGTGGCGATGCCCAATTTGGCGGCAACGTCCTTGAGGAAAAAGATGCCGTCCTCTGCCAGCATTTCCTCGACCGTCCAAGCGGGGTCAACGGCATTGAGTTTCATCTCGTCCGAATCGAAAATCTTCATGGTCATTTGATCAAATCCTCCGTCCCCCATCTCGGCCCAATTAATCTTACTATAAAAATTTTCGTGATGCACATCGATTCTTGGGGTTGAGTTACGCCGAAGCCAGCACATTTTCGTTGTGTTAGAATGCCGCGAGACGTGCAGGATCCCCCCAGTTCAAGGCTGGGCGTGCGCTGGGCCGTTCGTAGCAGGCTGGTACAAGGACTGCGCGGCCGCGTGAGATGGCTATAGGTGATTGGCCGCGAAGGAGTTGAGCCGGGTCCTCCGCCTAAAGAGAGCCCGGCCCGCGTCGAGTTAAATAGACAAAACTGACAGACCAAGCATAACATGGTTTGATGGGAATTCAAGGGAATTTCGGCGCGTGCAGCTGTTTCCTGATTTTGCGGTCTTGGCGACCTTGTCGGTGTTGCTACCCTGGGTCGGCGCATCATGCTAACCAACTGCGTTCTATGGTCTAAGCGAGTTATCGCCGCCTGTTTGGTCGCCGTTTTGGGGTGCGTGGGGGCGATCGCCATATTTTTCGAATACCTTTTCCAGCATGAAGCTGCTCTCCTTGAGAAAGCGCTCCGCGTGGCTGCCAAAATAGCCGCTCACTTCTCGGAAACGTGCCACGAAGGCCTCGCGATTGCCCGACCGCAGGACCTCCAGTTCCTTGGCGAAGCGATGCAGAAAGCGTTCGGCGATCTCGCGGCCCTCCACCGAGGAGAAGATGATGTCCGCGTAAAGGTTCGGGTCTTGGGCGAACAGGCGACCGACCATGCCCAGCTCCAGTCGGTAGATGGGCGAGCTGAAGGCCAGCACCTTTTCTAGCTCAATGCCTTCGCGCTGCAGGTGCGAGCCGTAGACGAAGGTTGCGAAGTGGCGCATGGCCTGGATGGTGCCCATCATGTGGTCGTGGGTCTCCGGGTCCGAAGCCAACAGGCCCGCGCCCCAGATGCGCAGCTGGTCCAGCAACCAGGCGGCGCGCTCGCTGTTGCGGCCTGGGCAGTGGATCACCAATTGTTTGGCAAAAGTGCCGGCGCTGGGTCCGAACATGGGGTGCAGGCCGACCACGGGTCCTTGATGCACGGTCAACATCCGTCGCAGCGGCATCGCCTTGATCGAGGTCACATCCGCCAGCAGGCAGTGTGGGGGCAGGAACGGCGCCACCTGGTCGATGACCTCGGCGGTGAAGTGAATCGGCACACTGATCAGGACCAGTTCGGCTCCTTCCAACAGCGCGGCTGCTCGCGGCCAGTCGTCCTTTTCCAGGATCCGCACCTGGTAGTTCGAGGCCATGAAATGTTCGACGAACAGCGCGCCCATGCCGTTGCCGCCGCCAACCACGACGATAGGTCCAAGTTCGGGCGCGGTAGGCTTGAAGCCCAATTGGCCCTCGGCGCTGTACGACTCGCGCATGATGCGGCGCAAGACGTCCTCGATCATGTCCGGCGATACGCCTTGGTGCTCGGCTTCGGTCCGTCGCGCGGCGATCAAGGCGGCCTCGCGTTCGGGCACGTAGACCGGCAAGCCCAGGCGGGATTTGGTTTCGCCGACCCCCGCCACCAAGGCTTTGCGCCGGGCCAGCAGGGCCACGAGCTGGCGGTCGACTTCGTCGATCTGGTCCCTCAGTTGCGCCAATGGATGTTCGCGTTCGCTCATGGCCCTCACCCCATGCTGGAATGGGCCTATTCTAGCGAGATCGGCCTGGGCTGTCGAGGGCCGTCAAAGGTGGTAGAGGCGGTAATCGAAGTGCCGGGGGCTGCCGGGGGTGGCCCGCAGGGTGCGATTGCGCGGATCCATGATCAACGAGCTCACGGTGCCGACCTGGAAGTGGAGCTGCTCGTGGAAGGGCGAACAAATTGCGTCCTTGCCACCATCGCGGTCGGCCAGTAGGCGCTGCATGCGCGCCAGGCCCTCGTCGTCGCGCTCGTCGCGCAGCTGGCGAACCCGCTGCAAGCGGCGCACGGAGCCCGCGTACATGGGGTTGTTGCGCTCGTTGCGCTCCAGTCCGAGGAAATGGTTGGTGTGGACGGGGGCCTCGTCGCCGTAGCTGACCCACTGGCGCTTGCTACCCATGAACTCCATGTCCAGGACAGCGCCCTCGGCGTCGGCGACCATGACGTTGCTGAAGGCGCAGACCGGCTCGGTCTCGAGCAGGGCGTGGGCTTCTGCCAGGCTGCGGCTGTCGAGCAGGGCGCGCAACAGCACGTGGATTGGCACCGCGACCTGGAACTCGTTGCCGTGCAGGATGTTGAGTGCCACAGCCAGGCCCGCGCTGTTGATGCCGACCTTGCCAATAATGCCTGGCTCGGCCACCATCATCAGGCGGTGGCCGTCTTCGTGGGTCATCTCCAGCATGACCAGCAGCGCCTCCGATTCCTTCATCCAGTCCCAGTTCTCGCCCAGCAGACCCGAGTGCGGACAGTAGCACACCGTACATTCGGCGATCATGGCCTCCAGGGTTTTGACGAAGATCTCCGTGCGGGCATTGAGCACGCTGATCTGCCAGGCCGGCATGTCGGCGCCGACGGCAATTGCTTCCATCTCGCGGGCATAGTGGGGAAAGCGACCGCGCACACAGTCCAGGAATTGGCGGCCAAAAGGTTCCAGGTCGAAGCCGCGCAGGACCATCAGCTTTTCGGTATAGAAGGCGTAATTCGCGCGAATACGGCGTTTAAGACGGGTGCCGTGTTGGAAGCCCAGATCATCATGGCTGCCCTGAAGGCGGATCAAGGGTAAGTTCGCGGATTCGGTCTGCATACCGAGACACCTCGCTTGTTTCCCAGGCGATTTACGAGACTGGTCAATGTGATTTTACCAGATTTAGGTAAATTTTCAATCGACAAGCAGGCGGATGCTTGAACTATCGTGCATGCCTGAATCGCCAGCCGTCAAATGCGCGCCGAAGGTTCTCTGGGGTAATATGAGCGCTGTTCAAAAAACGGCCAAATGCAAAACTCATGATGACCCGCCATTGAAAATAATGCAAAAGGTTAGCAATACGCGCCCACTTCTCTTAAAATGAAAACAGCGCCCGTTTCGGTGCGCGACTCATTGGGGAGGCCTCCTATGGTTCCATTCGCAGGAGAGTCGGGGCGTCTTGAACTGGCACACTTGGGACGCAAGGACGGGATCCGCTATGAGATGCTCAGCGAGCGCAATCTCGAGGGTGCCGTGCGCTGCGTCAGTTCGGTGTTCACCGCCGAAGAGCCGATGTCGCGCCATCTGGGCATCACGGCCAAGGATTTCAGCGTGTTCGCCCAGACCTATTACCGCTACCTGATTCCCCAGCAGTTGTCGCTGGTGGCGGTGGACGAGATGAGCAATCAGGTGATCGGCGTGCGCATCTCGGAGGACTACGCCAAGCCCGAAGAAGAGGTCGAAATAGCGGATTTGTCGCCAAAATTCAATCCGCTGTTCGCGCTCTTGGACGAGCTGGGCGCCTATTTCCGCGAGCGCCGTGAGGTCGTGCCAGGTCGGTACGCCCACATGTTCATGGTGGCGGTAGCGGAGGGTTATACCCGCCGCGGCATCGCGCCGACAATGTACCGCTACTTTCTCGAAATCGTGCACAGTCGCGGCTACTCTTATGCGGTCACAGAGCCGACTGGGGCGATTTCCCAGCACATCCTGCTCGACAAGTTCGGCTTCCACGAGCTCCACCGCATCGACTATCGGGACTTCGTACACGAGGGCGTGTACCCGTTCGCTGGCTTGCGCGGTCATACCTGTGCAATGCTGTTGGAGAAGCCGTTGGCGGAGTTGGATTGGTCGCTGTTCTGAGCGGGTTCGCGCGGCCAAAGGCCGATGACCGCCATGAGCCAGAGCGCCAGCAGCAGCCAGAGCCTGGGGTAGTGGAGCGGCAGGAGGATGCCGTCGCGGCCCAGCGCGGCCAGCCGCCAGAACGGCGCAAAACCCAGCAGTGCCCATAGGGCCACAGTCAGGCCCGCGCCGCGGCGTCGGCCCAGGCGCCAGAGCTCGGCCAGGAGCAAGGTCAGCGAGGGCAGGAACAGCAGCAGGTGGTAGGTGGCGGTCACCGGCAGGAGCACCATGGCGGTGGCGCCGATCAGGGCCAGCCTGCGACGATGGCCAGCCGCATCGGTGCCTTGCGCGAGGCATGCCCAAGTACCAACACCGCCGATGACCAGCAACGTCGCCCATTTGGCCAAGGGGTAGAGGATGGGAGCGGGCCACAAGGGCCTGGGGTTCTCCAGGGGATGGCGTTCGAAGAGATTGCGGAACAGGCTGTTGAAGCTCTGGTAGGCGATGACGTGGCCGTCGCCCTGATGGGCGATGCGACCGTCCAGGTGGGGCAAGAAGACGGTTGTCGCGAACTGGAACCAGGTCTGCCAGCCAAAGACGAGCAGCTCCACGCCCGTCATGGCTGCGATGGCGGTGAGGCAGGCCAGCACGGCGCGGCGCTGGCCGCGCAGCCACAGTGCCGGCAGGAAAATGACGGGGAAGTATTTTACCGAAATGCAGGCGCCCAGCAGGGCGCCGGCGCTGAGTGGGTGGCCGCGCTCTGCCAGCACCAGCGCGGCCAGGGTTGCGGTCGTGACGGCCAGGTAAAGTTGACCCAGTACGGTATTCGAGACCAGGGCGTTGCCGGCCAGCATCACCAACAGGGCCGCGGTGGTGGGTTCGATCTGGGCCAGCTGGGCCAGCAGGACGATAGCAAGCGCGAGTAAGCCCAGGTTGAACATCAGCCAGATGCGGCGCGCGGTGGGGGGCGTGAAAGGCGTCAGCGGCAGCATGGCAAAGGCGGTACAGGGTGGAAAGGTCGAGAACCGGCCTGCCTGGTCGATGCCCTCGCGGTCGATGCGCTCCTGGAACCAGGCATCGTCGTAGAGCTTTCGCGGGTCTTCGCCCGCCGCCAGAACCCGGCTGGAGACGTAGTAGTTGGGAAAGTCGCTGTGCATTTCGCGCCAGGCGGGCAGTACGCCCAGTCGCATAAAGGAGCCGCTCAACGGCATCAGCGCCAACCAGAGCAGGAGGCGCCGCGCCCGAGGCGAGGCCCAGATGTGTCGTATTTTTTGCACGATGACCGCCTTGGATCCATTTGCCTGGGTTAATATTACAGGGATTGCCGAGTGAATGCCGCAGGAAAGGCATTGCTCTAGTGAGGTTCCCTTCTCCCACTATGACACGCGTCGTCTTTTTCAACCCCACCAGCACCTCGCCTGGGAAGGAGCCCTTGCCGATCAGCCTGCTGCAGTTGGCTGCCCAGTTACCGGGCGAGGTCAGCTGGCGCCTGGTGGACGGCAACTACGCGCGCGGCGACGCGGCGGCCGCGATTGCCGCGGAGATCGACAACCCGGCGCGGACGCTGCTGGCGGTCACGGTCATGCCTGGCCCCCAGCTGGCCCAGGCGGTGCCCACTAGTCGTGCCTTGCGCGCCCGCTTTCCGGACCTGCACATTGTCTGGGGCGGCTATTTTCCGACCCAGCACTACAAGCTGGTGCTGGAGAGTGGCCTGGTCGACGCTGTCGCGAGGGGGCCCGCCGATGCGGGCTTCGCTGACTATGTGAACCAATGGCGCAGCGGTAGCGCGCTCGAGGTACCCGGTTTTATCACGGTCGCAAACCGGTTGGGACCGGCCTGCAAGGGGCGTTATTTGGACCCCGACGGGCTGCCGCCGCTCCCTTACGATCGGGTGCCGATGGCGCGCTACATCCATCCCAACTACTTGGGCCGAGCCTGCATCGGCTACCACTCCTCCGACGGCTGCCCCTTCACCTGCTCCTTTTGCGCCGTGGTCGCCATGGCCGATGGCTATTGGAAGGGCCAATCCGCCGAGCGGGTGGCGACGACCCTATTCGACCTTCAGGATCGCTATGGGGTCGACTCGGTCCAGTTCTTCGACAATAATTTTTTCGTCAGTCAGCGCCGCTGCCTGGAGTTCTCCGAACGCCTGCTGGCCTCAGGCCGGCAGCTGACTTGGTGGGGCGAGGGCCGCATCGACACCTTGCTCAAGTTCGACGAGCGGACCTTGGTCCAGATGAAGCGCTCGGGCTTGAAGATGGTGTTCATGGGCGCCGAATCCTCCGACCAGGAGACCTTGGACTTCTATCAAAAAGGCGGCACGCTGACCCCCGACGATACCTTGGAGCTGACCCGGCGCTTTCGCCGCATCGGCATCGTGCCCGAATACTCGTTCGTGTTGGGCAATCCGCGCCATGACCAGGCGCGCCTGTTCCGCGACTTCGAGTATATCCTGCGCATCAAACAGCTCGACCCGCGCGCCGAGATCATTCTCTACCTGTACACACCGGTGGTCCTCCCTGGCGAACTCAACGACGAGGCCGAGCGCGCCGGTTTCCGCTACCCCGAGACGCTCGATGGCTTCCTCTCCGAGGACTGGCAGGGGCTGGAGCGCCGCCGCGGGCGCGTGCTGCCATGGGGCAAGCGCGGGCACCACGAGTGGGTCCGCGAATTCGAGACGGTGCTCAACGCCTACCACCCGACGGTCACCGACATGGGCCTGCGCCGCTGGCAGCGCACCTTGTTGCGGGCACTGTCCTCCTGGCGCTATCGGCTAGGTGTCTATCGCGCGCCGTTCGAGTTGCGCGCGCTGCACCGCGCCTTCCGCTACATGCGGCCCGAGACCGAAGGCTTCTGATGGGCGCCCTGCTCTCCTGGCTGCGTTGGCAGCTTGCTCATCTGCGTACCCGCGAGCGCTTCTATTTCGAGGGCTTGCGGCTCTCGGTCCGGGGCGGGGTCGTCAACCCCTCGCGTTTCGAGGCCTCGACCTACTTTGCCCGCGCTGCGGCCAGTCTCGCGCCGCCGCGACCGGCGCGGGTGCTGGAGCTGGGCTGTGGCTGCGGCCTGACCGCGCTGTTGCTGGCGCGATACGGGCACCAAGTGGTGGCGCTGGACGTCGATCCGCAGGCAGTGGCCAATACGGTCGAAAACGTCGACGACAACGACCTTTGCCTGACCGTCCTGCTCTCCGACTGGGACGCGGGCTTGGGCGAGGCGCGCTTCGACTATGTCGTTTGCAATCCGCCCTTCATGCCAGGTGCACCGCGAGAGTACACGCGCGCCTTCCACGCCGGCGAGCGCCTGGAAATTCTGCGCGGCGCCTGTGGGGCGATGCGCCGTCGCATCGCCGAGGGTGGTCGCGGCCTGCTCTTCACCTCGTCGCTCAGTGGTCGGGGTGCCGTGCTCGAGCTGCTGCGCCTGGAAGGGCTGGAGGTACTGGAGACGAAAGCCAAGCGCTGCTGGAACGAGGTCTACTTTGCCGACCTAGTGGCACCATCGCGCGATGGCTGAAAAAGAGCCCGGACGCGCAACGGCGTCCGGGCATCAACTTAGAAGCGATAGGCCACGTTGGCCAAGAGCAGGTAGTCCGCAAAGGCGGCATCGCCGAAGATGCCGTTCTCGCGGTCGGCGACCGACTTGATGCGCTCGCGCTGGATGGCGACCGGGATGCTGAAACCGAAACGGGTAGGACCCCAGTCGAAACTGGTGCCCAGCTCGGCGTAAACGGCGTAGCCCGGACGGCGGAAGCCTTCGCTGCCACCGATCACGTCGACGTCGGGCACGCCTTCGATGCGCAGGCTGCCGTCCAGGTTCCAGCTGTGGCGCTGCGAGGCCACGAACTGGTAACCCATGCGGGCCTGATAGGCGTCCGGCACGGAGGTGATGGCTTCGTTCGCGCGAGCGCGGTGGGTCGGTGTGCCATTGGTCTCGCGGGGGTTGATCAGGTAGGTTCCCGAGAAATACAGGTAGTTGCGGTCGTTGGCGACCTGGGTGAAACCCTGCAGGGAGGTGATCACACCGACGCCGCCGTCACCGGGCTGGATCGACTGGTCGACGTAGCGGACTTCGGGGCCGGTGGGCGCGTTGTAGTCGTCCTTGGCCTTGTAGTCGCCGGTCGGCACCTTCAGGCCCAGGCCCCAGGTCAGGCCTTTGAGGCGCTCGCCACCGGTGTAGTGCTTCTCGTGATAGGCCATCAGGCGCATGTCGCCGATGCCCTTGGAGTGGACGGAGGTGCGATGAACCCTATCCTGCAGCGAGCTGCGGCCGGAAAAGATCACGGGCAGTGCCACTTGGAAGGACCAAGTGTTGTTTTTCCAGTAGGTCAGGTCCAGGTCATAGGAGTTGACGTTGTTGATCACGTTGTTGCCGAGCTCTTGGCGCTCGGGTTCTTCCTTGGCGCCGCGGTAGTGGCGATCGGAGTGAAGGTTCCGGAAACTCATCGAGAACTCGAATTGTCCGGTTTTGTCATTGAGGTGCTCCAGGCCGCAACTAACGTTGCCAAGGGCGTGGGCACCGACACAACCGCCGGCCTGCGTCTGGCCGACGGCGATCAGGAACAGGCACAGCGTGCCTGTTGCAAAAAGCTTGCTATTCATTGCTTCCACCTAGGGTTTTAGGGATTGGGTGAACGAGTCAAACCAGCCATACCTGATCGTGCAGGTGGACCATTGTAGTCGGAGGTTATTAATTTGTAATGTAAAATCGGCGTAAAGACAGAGCTAATGTGATAAAAGTCCATGCCGTACAAAGCCTGCAATTGGGTGAAATGTCGAAAACCATCGCTTAAAGCTATTAAAATGAGCTGGTTGTGACATGTGTCTGGCTAACTCTGTACATGTTGTTCCTGGGTAAACAACGGCCACTGCGTAATAGGGGAACGTGCTGACAGGCGTCAAAACATGCCAGGTCGCGATCTTATCCTGAACAACGGGTAGGGGCTTGGAAACAGATCCTCGATCTGGCGCAGGTCCGCGGCAGTGACGTAGCCCTGCAACATCCGACCTTCCGAGAGGGCGCGTGCGGTGATGACCTGCAGATGGGTGTGGGTGAACCAGCCGCCGCTGTCTAGGCCTGCGCCGATCTGCGCGATGATCTGCCCGGCCGCTATGGCGTCGCCCTGGGCGAGTTCCAGCGGCAGCGCCAGGTGGCCGTAGAGCGTGTAGAAGACGGTTCCGCCGAGTTCGTGGCGCAGCACCAGGTAGCCGCCATAATTGCCCAAGCCCGCATCGCGGCCGAGTGCATGGACGGTGCCGTCGAGCGGCGCATGCAGCGGCCAGCCGGCTGGTACGACGATGTCCAAGCCGACGTGGTAGAAGCGCTGTTCCTCCGCCATCTGGGGATAGCGCGACAGCAGTCGGCCGCGTTCCTCGAGGTAGCGACCCACGCCCCAGGTCGCGCCGGCCTGTGCGAGTCGGCCGAAGATGCGCTGCTGAAAGCTGTCGAAGTCGGCGGTGTCGAACAGGTCAACCTCCGGGTTGGCGGAGGAAAAGTCGAAGACCAGGGGCGCGCCGGTCAGGCGCTCGCCAAACAGCGGGAAGACTTCAATGCCGGCGTTCAGCAGATTGAGCGGGTAGTACATGGATCATTCCTCCAGGTCGGCGCGTGGCCGTCTAAGCTCGCCAGATCATGCGCGATGGGCGGCAAATGCCGGTCACCAAGCGGGGTTCGCGCTAGTTGGGCACCAGTTCCGTATGGCGGACGCGGCGTTCCTCGGGCCAGAGGCTGGGATCGGTGATGCCGTTGAATGGGAACAGGAAGCGCAGTGGCAGGTGGACCCGCTGGCCCCAGTAACGCTCGCTGTGGGCGTGGCGCTCGGCGATGTGGCAAAAGATTTCCTCGCCGGGACGGTAGCCGATCTCCTTGAGCACGCGGTACATTTCCAGGGTGTCGACCTCGTTGTCGTGGCTGCCGGCGTCCAGGTAGATCTTCATGGGAATGTGCAGGCGGCGTTTGACGACCCTGCGAATGAGGTTGGCCTGGTTCCACCAGAAACTGCTGGACAGGGCAGCGACTTTCGAGAAGACATCGGGGCGCTCGCGGGCCATGTAAAAACTGACCAAGCCGCCGAGGGAACTGCCCATCAGCGCGGTGTGTTCGCGGCGGGTGTGGGTGCGGTAGTGGGTGTCGATGTGGGGTTTGATTTCGTCGACAATCAGGTCCAGGTAGTTGTCCGCACCGCCGCCTGCGCCGCCGCGGAACGAGGGGTCGCGGGTCGGCGTGAAGTCGTGGATGCGCGCGGCGCCGCGGTTGTAAATACCGACGGCGATGACTTCCTCCATGGCGCCCTCTTCGACGAGGCGGTCCATGGTCTTGTCGACCGCCCAGGCCTGACCGCCGAAGGCGGTGGCGGGGTCGAAGAGGTTTTGGCCGTCGTGCATATAGATGACGGGGTAGTGCTTGAACGGGTTCTCGTCATAGCTGGGCGGCAGGTAGGTGATGATCGGCGTGTCGAAGTGGTAGGAAACATCGAGCCGGCCGCGGCGCTGGTGGAAGTGAGGATATAGCTCCAGGCGCTCGCCCGCATCGACCTTGAAGTTGCCGCCCAGGGACCAGGTCTCGTCGTTGATCAGGACCTTGAACCAGGCGGTGCCTTTGAGGTCCGGCAATGGCAGGACCCAGACGTTGCCCTCGTGCCAAAGTGCATCCTTGCCCTTGTCCCAATCCAGGCCCGCGCCCTCGCCTCGGACCGTCAAGCGGTTCTGCCAACCGGCATCATAGTGGATGCGAATGAGCGTGGCGGACACGTTCACCTCGGGGTGATCATGCTACCGGAAGTCCGGCGTTCAGGGGGGTGGTCAGACAGGGCGGGCTCCGCTAGGAGACCCGCCACATTTCAAGCATAGCCTGGAATGTCAGGATTGTAAACACATGGTCGCGGCGGCCGTGCGTGCGCGCCCTCAGCGCGCTAACGCGTCCGTCATGAACTTGGCGATGTCGGCCTTGAGGGCGACCAGCGAGGCCTTCTGGATGTACATCATGTGACCGGCCGGGTAGTAGGTCATGCGGATGTTGTCCCTCAGCTCTGGCTCTAATTGGAGATGGTTGAAGGTGTAGTCGGTGGCGAAGTAGGGCGTGGCCAAGTCGTAATAGCCGTTAGCGACGAGCACCTTGAGGTGGGGGTTCTGGGTGATGGCCTGGCGCAGCTGCTCGGCCATGTCGATGTAGCGGTTCTGATAGCTGCGGTAGCTCCAGGGCTGGACGTTGCCGGTCAGAATCTCGTAGTTGGCGTCGTTCTTGTAACCCAGTTCCTCGCGCATGTAGGTGTTGAGGCAAGCGGTGAACGGGCCCTGAATGGCGGCATAGCTGGGGTCGAACTCGGTTTGCGCGTTGCTGGCATCGCGGTCGACGCCCTGGAAGCGGGTATCCAGACGGCCGACGGTGCGGCGTTGATCGCGCAGCAATTCTTTGGTGAAGCGCTGGATTTGGACCCGCATGTTCGACTGCTGCACATAGAGCTTGGAAAGACCGGTGAAGCGCGCCAGTTGTTCGGCGATGCGATCCTGTTCGGCGGCGGGCAGGGCGTCGCCGCGCAACAGGGCGTCGGCGTAGGGGCCCATGGCAAAGGCTTCGGCCTGGCGCAGTGTCTGCTCCAGGTTCTTCGAGAGCTCGGCGTCCAACTTGTGATGATAGAAGGCGGTTGCGGTATAGGTCGGCAGGAAGAGGATATACGGCAGGTCGTTGCCGGTATCGAAACGCGCGGTTTGGAAGTGGAGAATCGAGGAGACCAGCATCACGCCATTGAGGTACATGCCGTACTCTTCCTGGAGGAAGGCGGCGAGACCGGCGGCGCGGGTCGTGCCGTAGCTCTCGCCGATCAGGAATTTGGCGGAGGGCCAGCGCTCATAGCGCGTCGTGTAGAGGCGGATGACCTCGGCCACGGAGGAGATGTCCTCCTGGACGCCGTGGAATTCGTCGGGCTTGACGCCATTGGCGGCGCGGCTGTAGCCGGTGCTGACGGGGTCGATGAAGACCAGGTCGGAGAGGTCGAGCAGGGTCTGGGGGTTGTCGATCAGTTGGTAGGGCGGTGGGAGCGGGTGACCCTCGTCGTCCATCTGGACGATGCGGGGACCGAGCAGGCCCAGGTGCAGCCAGACCGAGGAGGAGCCGGGGCCGCCATTGAACGAGAAGGTCAGCGGCCGCTCGGCGGCTTTCTTGCCGTCGAGGGTGTAGGCGACGAAGAACACTGAGGCACGGGGACTGCCATCTTCCTTGGTGAGTTCGAGGCAACCGGTGGTGACGGTGTAGGCGAGTTTCTTGCCGCCCAATTCGATGGCGTGGTGGGTCACGACCGGTTCTTCTTTGGCAGCGGAGGGTTTTGCGTCGCCGGGCGTGGTGAGCAGCAGCGACAAAAGCAGCAAGTAGGGCATGTTCGACCTCGTGAGGGCATCGACGAACAACTCGTCCGGAAGCGGCCATTTTATCAGGTCTACACCTGTGAGAAGGCGTCCGCGGCGCGGGTTTTTAGGTCGTGCCTGTGATTTTTTTAACGATTCCAGCAAAAAATGTCGGAAATCCGCAAAAAAGGCGTGAAACATATTTATGTTTCTTGCATTTTCTTTTAAGATGTGACTGGGTTGATGTGAATGAGGTAACCTCTTGGTGGGACAAGAGTTGGTCTCAGCGTTTCCACCGGAGGTCCAGCACTCCCATCCTCAGGGTCGTGTGCTCCGGGGTCAAGGGTGCAGTGCTCATCCCGAAAGCAGTTTCTGCGAGCGTCGTTGGGACTCGCAAGGAGTATGCCGTGAGGATCGAGAGAATCACGTATGAAGGTCTCAAGGACGAGCAGATCCGCTTGGTCTCCAAGAAGCACGTCGAGGGGATCAACCGCAAGGAGCAGGAGTTGTTGGACCGCATCAATCTCCAGCTGACGTCCGCCAACTATTCAGAGAAACTTGTCGAGTTCGATTACTTCTACTGAGACAGGGTCCGCGGTCACCTTTCTTCGAGGGTGACTGGCTGCGTGTCGCGCCGGTAAACATTTTTTGGCGCCTGGGTCCGATAGGATCCCCATGATCCGCGACTAAAGTAGTCACGATGATCCATTTCAGTTCATCTTGATAAGGCCAGCACCGCCAAGGGCTGGCCAAGGCCAGGGAATTTGCGGTCTTTTCCTGCCGGTGGACGTTGGCACAGGCCTTGCTTTGATGCAGTCGAGCCGGTCGTGCATCGACGCGAGCGCCAACCACCCCATTTGATCCAGCGAGACAGGCCTTCCTTTCACGCCAAGCCGAGACTGCCGGAGTGCCTCGCCGATTCGAACGGTATCCAGCTTATTGTAAACACGATCACTGCCAAGAGACCGAGAAGTCTCTTTTGGGGCAGGATCCCTCTGGGGTCCTTGCCCTTTTTTCCTTTTGGGCAGGCTGATAGCCGTAACCAGAAGGGCTATTGGCATTAGTCAATACCACTCGGGCGGGGGCATCCGACGGCGGCGACAAAAACGGTATCCCGATGGGCAGACAACTCAATCAGATCATTCGGCCTGCCGATACCCAGGGCATAGGGTAATTACGCTGGAAAGTTGTGACGTACACAGGTTGGAGCGCGTGCCAAACTCAGACTCCTATCGGATCACTACCGATGATCGTCAACTATATTTTTTCGGACCAGATGATGTCCTTATCGGTGCACGGCCGCTGGGGGACACAAACCACGTCATCGCGGAAACCAAGAAGGCCGCCCTACCCATCAGGGATTTACTTAAGGTCGGCATCCATTTGTTCCGTTGGCTTGATGGCGAAGAGCTATGGCTAACTGGACTGCTTAAGCAAAGTGACGGTATCACACTGGTCCTCGATTTTAATCCGGTGGTCCGTCAATTACCATGGGAGCTATGTTTTCAAGCTAGTTATTACCTTACAGGCGGGCTTGTCAACCCATGTATCAGTGTCAAGCCGCGCACAGAAGGATCGAGAGGTTCTGCAAAGCGGCCCTTACGGGTCCTATTCATGGCTTGTGCACCTGATGACCACGAGCCAGTGTTGGATTTCGAAGCAGAGGAATCTATCATGCTGGACCGAGCCATAGGATGTCCTATGGAGCTTGTTGTCGAGGAAAGCGGTAGTCTTTCGGGCCTAATGGAGCGTTTGGTTGATTATGGTCCGGACTATTTTGATGTGTTGCATATTAGTGGGCACGCGGATATCGTCCAACAAGAGCCCATCTTTATTATGGAGGATTGGAAGGGTCAAAGTGAGTATGTATCCCCTAAAGATCTGGCAGCAGCCATCCAGCCCCATTGGCCAGGGTTGATCTTTCTGTCTGGCTGTAAAACAGGAGGAAGACCCGGCAAGGGTCATGTTCCTTCCTTCTGCGAACAGCTGATCGAGGCAGGCGCTCAAACGGTCATAGGTTGGTCGGTACGGGTCGGCGATGCTGCGGCAAGTATTGCTGCGGCGACCCTGTATCGTTCTCTGGCCAATGGCATGACTGTTGATAAAGCGGTCAGACATACACGTTTACAGCTTCTCAAGGAAAAATCAGACGCATGGCACACACTTAGATGGTTTGTTGGTGGCACACCCACGGTCAGGCTTGTGGAACCGCATGACGCTTTTGGCGCAGAATGGTTGAAACATGCTATCGAGAGCGTAAACTGTAGTGACCATAAGCAGCGTAAACTAAGCACAGTCGGGTTCGTAGGGCGGCGTCGAGCACTTCAACGTTGTTTAAGATGTTTAGACGCAGGATTGGAGGATAAAAATTACTACAAAGGCATTCTTTTGACCGGCATGGGAGGGCTGGGGAAAACGAGTCTGGCCATAAGGCTTTGCACTCGCCTTCCCAAATACAAACATATTGTTTGGAACGGTCATTTGGATGAGCATATTTTTTTCGAAAATGCTGTCAAGAGCCTAACTACTTCTGTAAAAGAAGGCTTGTGCTCATTAGTTATAGGTATCGATATTCGAATGAAAAAGCTATTGTCACAATTAACTGATCCGGTGCTATTTGTCTTTGATGGGTTTGAAGAAAATGGCCAACGCGTTAATGAGTTTATGTCTCAATTTGACAAGTATGGTAGAATGAAGATGGGGATCGATTCATTGACAATAATTTGCGAATTACTCAATGCGATTCACGAAACAGAATCAGATAGCAGAGTGATTATCTGCTGTCGATATCAGTTTGATTTGTCATTCACTTCAGCAAAGATCCTTGTTGAGCCATTGGAACATCTTTTTGCCGCGGACTTGACAAAAAAAATTAGCAACCTACCCATGTTGCACTTTGATAGGGAATCGGAGATGAGTAAACGGGCAATGGTGTTGGCGGATGGTAATCCACGCCTGTTAGAGGTGTTGAATGGGTGGCTTGAGAATGAAGTGATGTCACGCAGTGTCAATGCACTTTTGGAGAACCTGGAAACCATAGTCGCAACCTTCAGAAATGACTTAATGCTTGCCGATATCTTGGAGAAGGTGAAGCCGAATTGGAGAAAGTTGTTGGGTAAAATTGCGCTGTGCAGTATTCCTGTTCCATTGAATGTTGTAATGGAGATGGCAAATGCCAATGACCTCGCTGATTGCTTGGAACAGGCAAGTAATTTAGGAATAGTCGAGTGTGTGAATGCCGGGCAAGAGGGAAAAACTGTTTATGTTTCGGGTGTTTTGAAAGGAATTCTTGTCGAAAAGCTAAGTGATCTTGAGAAAATACAAACCCACAATTGGTTGGCGCAAGCGATGTACCAATTATGGTGGGAGAATCATGACGCCTATAAGCTGGCAACGGCACTCGAGATTTTTAATCATGCTAGGGAAGCGAAGGCACTAAAAATACTTTATGAAGTTGTTGAGAGCCTCGCTGCCTATTACAATGGAATCGATAGGTATAGAGAAGCGCGCGATTTGTGTAATTCTGTGCTCGAACTGGGTAGTGACTCTCGCGTACTGAATCAGCTTGGGCGATCCGAATATATGCTAGGTGATTTGAAAATGGCAGCTGATTCACTTAATCAAGCCATGTCGGACTGTCGTGGTCAATTAAAGTCATCAGATGAGAATGGCGTAGTTGTTTCAAAGCTGTTGTCTTGTGTTCTTTGTAATTTAGCTCTTGTTGAGAAGAGAGCCGGTCGATACGATTATGCGATAGAACTCTGGCAGGAAGCACTTACGTATGACGAGCAAATAGGAGATCTGCATGGTCAATCTGTGTCATATTACTATATAGCTTGGGTGCATGTCGCGCGTGGCCAGGTCGATCGTGCACTTGAATTGTTAGAATTATCACTTTCCATGTTAGGCCAATTAGACAAAAGAAAAGAGCGGGGTTTAATTTTAAGCATGATGGCCGAGGCGCTTGCATCCAAAGGTGAAATCGATCGTGCTTTGCAGGTTTGGCATGACTCGTTAACTTTCCTCGATGAAGTTGGCAGCATAAAAGGAAAGGCAACGGCGCTCTCAAATATGGCCCGAACCATTGCACAATGCGGCGAAGTTGAGCATGCTCGACAGCTATGGAACGAATCGATCCTTTTAAATGAGCAGATTGGCGATGTTTTAGGCAAAGCTGCTTCATTGCATAATCTAGCAGGTTTAACAGAGCAGTTGGGCGAGGTCGATCAAGCGCTCAAACTTTGGGGGGAAGCACTAAAAATATTTAAAGAAGCGGACGATGCTGAAGGCGAAGCCTCGACACTTGGACAAATGGCTATTCCGTTATTGAGGCTCGGTAATTTGGATGAGGCTCAAGCGCTTTGGACCAGGTCTTATGCCCTTAATGAAAGGATTGGTTGTGTGGACGGTATGTTTACTAATTTGTCGAATATGGCAGCAGGGTATGCGAGATACGGACACACTGAGCTAGCTCTCGAGTATTGGCATAAGGCTCTTTTATTGGCTGAACGATTTGAAAATGTTAGCAATAAAGCTGTAACGCTTGTGATGATTGCCAGAATAATAGCCATTGGAGGTCGAGTTAAAGAAGCTCGGGAACTGTTGGAAAATGCATTGTTGAGCTATACGACGGCAAGAAACATCAATGGACAGGCGCTTGCGTTGTGCGAAATTGCCAAGTTGACATTTTTGCATGGTCAGGCTGAACAGGCTATTAGCATTTGTCAAAACGCTCTTGCGCTCCATGTCGTTGCTGGCGATAAAAATGGAGAAGCTGAGACCTTGTTCGAGCTGGCTGCAATGCAAACACAACGTGGCCAGGTAGGTCTAGCTGCCCAATTCCTTGAAGAGTCATTAATGATATATACTCAGCTACGAGATGTGAAAGGCATTGCTGCAGTCAAGAATCAGATGGCAGGGATAGAGGCTGAACAAGGCCAAAGCGAACATGCTCTTGCTCTTTGGAATGAATCCATAATGCTTTGTCAGAAAATCGGAGATATTGAAGGAAAGGCAGTCGCTATGCATAATATGGCTGGAATTCTGGAACGAAACGGATATATCGATCGAGCTGTTGAAATTTGGCAGGAGTGTCTGCCCTTGTTTGAACAGATCGGTGACGTTCGAAGCCAAGCTTCAGCAATGCACAACCTTGGTAAGGCACATACACGATTAGGCGCCTTTGAATTTGCTCTTCAGCAATGGCAGAATGCCTATAATCTCTTTGGGCAAATTGGTGATTGGGCCGGCAAGGCCTCTGTGTTAAATGAGATGGCCAGGCTATATGCATTGCTCGATCATGATGATCTAGCTCGTGGTTTATGGAGTAAAGCTTTGGAAATTCACGAAAGGAAAAATAATATTAAAAATAAAGCAACCGTGATGGCGAATTTGGCTTGGATCGAAGGAAAAGCCAACCGTGTGACTGAACAGCTGATTTACCACCAACAGGCGTTGAATATTTTTATCCAAATCAAAGCCTGGGAAGATGTTGCAAAGTTGCTGTACTATATGTGGAAAGCTGGTCCGGATGAGAATGTCGGTGAAATTCTCCAGGCTACCTGGCTCTTAACCTGGGTACAAGCACCAATGGATGATGTTTTGGATGTTGTCAAGGAAATGGTCACTGTTTTCAATGAAGATTCATGTCTTCAAATACTGCTTGTTTCACTGCTTTTTTCGATAACCATAAAAGATGTACAAAATCCCTCTACACCTAAGGTTAATGGGTATGCCGACGCGCTCTTGGAGAAACATGCACCCCTCCAAGCGATGGATAAAAGAAGGCACTGGTTACAGCAAAGTGTACAACAGGATCCTAGATACTTTATGCCTAGGCTGAGACATCTAATAGAGGTTAGGATGAACAGCTATAAATGGGTTTTTGATCGTGGGGTGTTTCCTACTGAGGAGCTGACCTGAATCACTAGTACGACTTTGTCAGGTTGGTGATCGGCAGAGCCTAGCCGAAAAGGTCCCGCAGGTGCTGTAGCTGCTGTAGCGCAAGATGCAATCTTGCGCCGGGCGGAGGGTCGATATTTCCCCCATGCTCCGCGGGACCATAGGTGTTACCTATCGCAGCGGACGCTTCACCTCGCTTTTCCTGCCATTCAGACGCGTTCCCACAACGTCCGCATCGAGTCAAAGCGAAGTTGTGACGATTCATTCTTAACATGCGATTGACAACGCAAACGCGTCGACCGGCTATCACGCATAAAACGTTTGGAAATAGGCATATGCACGACTGTAGCGATTTCATTTGACGCCTGTTTTGCGCAGGTGCATGAGGCTGTCCGAGTTGTAGAAATCAGTTTGTGCAAATTGTTTTTATTCGCGTCACGACAGGAAAAGTGTTCGTGCACGTTTCATACGGGGTCCGATGCGGCGTCAAGGGCCTCAAACACATTGTTTTTATTCGCGCCGAGGAGCGCGGTGCCCTGCTCCACCTTGCTCACGCGTATCATTTGGACAGAAGAGGTCGAAAACTGGGTGATTTTGCAGGTTAAACAAGCGTCAAGGCATATGATCTCGCTTGACAAAGCGACCTAGCGTGTCGCCAACTGTTCTAGCAATGCGGCGCGGTTGTGTTATGGTTTGTAAAATGTGTCGAAAAAAAGTGTTTTAGGACTTTTCCCTTCGTGCGAAGACCATGTGCACGTTGCACGAGGACCCTGCCGCCTATCGGAAGCGCCGATACACTTGTGGCGAGCACCTTTCCCATGTGTCCCCGGATCGATTCAATGTGTGCCGATCGCCCAGACGCCCATCGGAACCCTTAAGCAAGGTGCGACAGAGCTTGTGACAGGCCTAAACGGGCCTGTGCATTTGTGACGAACACTCTCCACGCTCCGCAAACTATATGTGTTCCCCACAACGACGACCGGGCTGGCCCGCCTGGGTGCCAGACTCTGCCTCCGCAATCAACCTGACAAAGTCGTACTAG
>CAYRFM010000047.1:0-62737 GCA_964423555.1 uncultured Holophagae bacterium
TGAGCGAAGCCAGGAAAAGTGCGGTAAGGCTAGGCGCCCCCGCCGCTGGCTTGCCTCGGTCGCGGGGAACACGACAGATCCGCGGAGCCTTGCAAAGTGATGAAGCCGGCAAGGCGCCCCGCCGCATTGCCTTGGTCAGGGGGAACACGACAGGTCCGATTAACGGGCTTGTGTTGCAGTCAGACTGTTCCCTATAATGCGAGAGGATACCAAGGGGATACGAATGAAAACACCACATAGCGAGCTGGTTCACGAACCAAGGCCTCTCCAGTTGAAGCACCTCCACCTGGAAAACTTTCGCTGTTTCGAGACGGTTGACCTGCCTTTCGTCGACCAACAGGGCCAACCCAGGGCCCAAACGCTTGTGCTTGGCAATAACGGCCATGGAAAAACGACGATTCTCAGGGCACTCGCCATCGGTCTCAGCCCCGCGAAGGACGCCAACGCCTTGACCACCAAATTGGCGGGGCAAATGATCCGTCAAAACAAACAAGGCATTAGCCAAAGCAGCGCCCAGATAGTCATCGAGCTTTGCGACCCCGATGACCCCGACACCCTCTACAGGATCAAGACCGAGATTCAGCGAGACAGTGGCCAAGAGCAGGTTGAAAAAACCACGGAGCCTAAAGAGTTTCCTTGGTCCAGGGTCTTTGTCTGTGGCTATGGCGTCAACCGCGGTACCGGCCGCTATGTGCCCATCGACAGTTACAGCCACACCACCGCCCTACAGTCCCTGTTCAGCGAGGAACCCTCCTTAACCGACCCCGAAGCAATCCTGAAAAACTTTAAATTGGCCGCTTCCGAAAAGAAAGGCCGGTCCCTATTGAATCAGGTTCAAAGGGTTTTTCAAAGAATCATGGACGAGCCCAATCTCCGCCTCAACATTCATTCTCGAGGTGTCGTGGTTCATGGGCCCTGGGGTGGGCAGCCCTTCCATGCACTGGGCGATGGTTACCGCGGAACGGCAACATGGGTCTTGGATTTCCTGGGCCGTGCTCACCAAAACAATATTAGGATCGGTAAAAAGGGACCGGTTGGTGGCATATTGCTGGTCGACGAAGTCGATGAGCATCTCCACCCCACCTGGCAGCGGCATTTCCTCAGCTCGCTATCGAAAAAGCTCACTGACGTCCAACTGGTCGGCACGACTCACAGTCCCATGACGATTGTCAACTGCACCGAATCTGAGGTGGCGCTATGTAAGTTACGCAATGCGAAGGCGGAGCTTGCCTATCCGCTCCACCAAGCATTACGCGCCAGAACCACCGACCAGATCCTCAAGGGCCGTTGGTTTGGCTTGAATGAAACCATGGACGACGAGACAGAAAAACTGTTAGCTAAATACCGATTGGCGGTCGTGAATGGCGATCCCGAGAAGGTTGAGGCAGCACGCGCAAAAGTTCGTAACTACCTAGGTTTCTCGCCCTTGACGGTGCTAGACGAGCTCGCCATGAAGATTGCAGATACTTATCGCGACGAGTACAACAGCGCTCCGGCCCAACGGAAACGAGTTCTTATCGCCAACGGTTTGGAAGACCTCAAACGCCAACTCAGGGACGAGGAATGATCGACCTTACCGGAAGGAAGCCAAAGAAGCCTGAGACCTTCGACACAGAAGCAAAAGCACTCTTGGATAGATTGCGCCAAGAAGTCATGGATCGTGAAGCCAGCACGCTAACCGGATCGGGCAAGCCAAAGCTTAGTTTCAAAGCCGACTTTTGGCAAAAATATAAGGACATATTCAAAGCGGCGCAAAATCACAAGTGTTGCTATTGCGATTCGAAACTTACGGCCGTTACATATGGCGTGCTGGAGCACTATCGTCCGAAAGGAGAAGTTACCGAACCAATCAATCAACATAAAACATCGAATCTCACGGTGATTGCCACCCCCGGGTATTGGTGGTTAGCTTATGATTGGGATATTTGGCTATGCGCATGTGAAGTCTGCAACACAAGCTATAAACGGACACTATTTCCCGTTGAAGTCAGACTTCCCATATTTGAAGGGGTAGAAAAGGAGGAAAAACCCTTACTACTCAACCCCTACAAGGAAGATCCCGCTACACACTTTACCTTTTTGGAAACAGGGGAAGTGAGTGGGGAATCAGAAGCAGGTAGGGTCACTATTGCTACCTGTGGCCTTGACCGCGAAGAGCTTAACGTCGCCCGTGGGGAACATGCAGCAGCCCTTACCCGACAGCTGAACGACCTCAAACAGACACTCCAGGAACACGAGCGCAGAAACAGCTCGTTCGTTCAAAAAAAACTGAAAAGTGAATACAATGAACTGAAGTCATACTTGAAAGAAAAATCAGCCTATGTAGCCATGTCGCGCCAGTTGCTCTCCAAGGACAGTGACTTCCAAAGAGTACAAAAAATAATATTAGAACAAAGCCGATCTTGAAACCAACCAAACACCCGACCTTCCGTAAACACGCCCCCCGTTTTGCCCTGGTGAAGGCCCGACAATGGTAAAATGGCCCAAGGAGTGGAGATGAACCCGTTAGAGCGCACGCCCTTCCAACCCGGTACCCGGGTCGTCCTGCAAAAACGCATCGAGAACCCTTCGGAGGGGCTGATTTGCGATCATGGCTCTGTGGGCGTGATTGCCGCCTTGCCCGGCGCAGGGGAGCTGTTCTTCCGCGTCCGCCTGATCAGTGGTCGCGAAGTCGACCTCACGGACCAGGAGTTCACCTTGCTCAACAGGTTCAAACTAGAGACCGCCGGTATGGCTGGTGCTTTCGACAGCCATCAGCTCTGGCAATACGTGGTCTATCGCTGCATCGTCGGTTCGCGGGCCTATGGCCTGGATCACGAGGGCTCGGACCATGATCGTCGCGGGATTTACCTACCCCCGGCCGAACTCCAATGGTCGCTCTACGGACTGCCCGAACAGCTGGAAAACACCGCGACCGAGGAATGCTACTGGGAGTTGGGCAAATTCTTAAGACTGGCGCTCAAGGCCAATCCGAATGTCCTAGAGGTGCTCTATACCCCGCTTGTTGAAGACATCTCGCCCTTGATGGAGGAACTTCTGGCAATTCGCCAGATTTTCCTGTCCAAACTCGCCTACCAGACCTTCAATGGCTATGTGGTCTCGCAATTCAAGAAAATCGAACAGGACTTGCGAACCCAAGGCGTCATTCGCTGGAAACACGCCATGCATTTGCTGCGCTTGTTACTTTCAGGAATCACCGTCATGCGTGAGGGCTATGTACCCGTAAGGGTCGAAAATGAACGCGAGCAATTGCTTGCCGTGCGCAACGGCTTGCTCTCCTTCGCGGAAGTGGACGCTTGGCGTCAGAGTCTGCATCAGAGCTTCGACCAAGCCTTCAGCCAAACCCGGCTCCCCGATCGCCCTGACTTTGATGGGGCCGATCAATTCTTGCTCAAAGCGAGGCGCGCTATGGTGAATCATGCAACTTGACGAACGTCTGAATCAAGAGGTCGAAAACCACCCCTATCCGCTCTTGTTCGCAACCGTCAGTGGCGCCCACCTTTACGGTTTCCCCTCGGCCGATTCCGACTGGGACCTGCGTGGCGCGCATATTTTGCCGCTGAACGAGGTGGTCGGACTGGGCAAGCCGAAGGAGACCGTGACGACCGCCTACACCCGGGACGGTTTCGAGATGGATCTGGTCACCCACGATATTCGCAAATTTCTGGCGATGATGCTTCAGCCCAACGGTTACGTCTTGGAGCAACTGTTATCGCCCTTAGTGGTCTTTAGCACGCCCGAACACCAGCAATTGGTGGCCCTTGCCCCGCGTTGTCTGACCCGCAACCACGCTCGCCATTACCGTGGTTTCGCAGCCGGCCAGTGGAAACTGGTCGAACAGGAGCGTCGCGTCAAGCCGCTGCTCTACACCTACCGGGTATTGCTGACAGGTATCCATCTGATGCGCACGGGCGAGCTCCAGGCCAACTTACTGGCCCTGAACGAGCTCTACCAACTGCCTCAATTGCCAGATCTGATCGCGGCCAAAGTCGGCGGTGCGGAGAAGGAACGCCTCAAGGACGACGACTTGGGTTTTCATCGCACTGAAGTGGAACGCCTCGAGACCCAACTGCTGGAGGCCCAGGCGCAAAGCCGATTACCCGACCACACCGACGCGGAACCGGAACTTGACCGCCTCCTGATCCAGCTGCGCCTCAAGGGATTAGCCAGCCGCTAAGGTCACAGCGTCTCCTTCCAGCGGTACAGCAGATCCAGGGCTTGGCGCGGCGTCAAGCTGTCGACTTGGAGGTCCCTCAGCTCGTCCAGAATCGGCGATGGCTCGGGCCCGAACAGGCTGAGCTGCATCGGCCCATCGTGCACCTCGGGTGCCGCCTTGCTCTTGCGCGCCAGCCGGGGCGCCCCCGTCGTGTCCAGCTCGTTCTTCTCCAGGTTCTTGAGGATTTCACGCGCGCGGCGAATCAGCTCGCCAGGCAGGCCCGCCAGCTGGGCCACGTGGATGCCGTAACTCTGATCCGCGGCGCCCTTCTCGATGCGGCGCAGGAAGACGATCTTGTTCTTCCACTCGCGCACGGTGATGTGCATGTTGCGCACACCCTCGGTGGTGCGTTCCAGTTCGGTCATCTCGTGGTAGTGCGTGGCAAACAGGGTTTTGGCGCCGATGCGGTTGCGGTCCTGGATGTACTCCGCGGTCGCCCAGGCGATGGACAGGCCGTCGAAGGTACTGGTGCCGCGGCCAATCTCGTCGAGGATGATCAGACTCTTGCCGGTGGCGTGATTGAGGATATTGGCGGTCTCGGTCATTTCGACCATGAACGTCGACTGCCCTCGGGCCAGGTGGTCCGAGGCACCGACCCGGGTGAAGATGCGGTCGACGACGCCGATCTCGGCCCGGGTCGCCGGCACGTAGCTGCCCATCTGGGCCATCAACACGATCAGCGCCGTCTGGCGCAGGTAGGTCGATTTACCCCCCATGTTGGGGCCCGTGATGATCAGCAGGCGCTCGGCGCGGTTGTCCAGAAAGACATCGTTGGGGATGAAGGGCTCGCTGGAAAGCGATTCGACGACGGGGTGGCGGCCCTCGACAATGGCGATCTCGTCGCCGCGGCCCACCTTGGGCAGACAGTAATTGCGGCGCGCCGCCAACTCGGCCAGACCCGCGTGAACGTCGACCGCGGCCAGGGTGCGCGACCAGGTCTTGAGCTCGGGCACAACCGCCACACAGGCCGCCAGCAGTTCGCCGTAGATGCGGTTCTCCAAGAGGATGATGCGCTCCTCGGCGCCGAGGATTTTCTGTTCGTATTCCTTCAATTCCTCGGTGATGTAGCGCTCGCAATTGACCAGCGTCTGCTTGCGCACGTAGTGATCGGGCACCTTGTCCTCGTGGCTCTTGCCGACCTCGATGTAGTAGCCGAAGACCTTGTTGTACTGGACCTTGAGCTTGGGAATATCGGTCGCCTCGCGCTCGCGCGCCTCGATCCGGGCCAAGGTGGTGCGGCTGTCGCGGCGCAGCTCGCGCAGTTCGTCCAGCTCGTCATCAACGCCATCGCGGATAAAGCCGCCGTCACGGGTGTGGGTCGGTGGTTCGGGATGAACCGTTTGCACGATGCGCTCATACAGGCCCCAGAGCTTGCCGAACAGCTCCTCGCTCAGGCCGTAGCGGTCGGGCACGACCTGGTCCAGGTTCTCGACGATGCTGGGAATCTTGGCCAGCGCGTCGGCGACGCCCAACAGTTCGCGGGGTTTGATGTTATTCATCGCCAGCTTGCCGATCTGGCGGTCGAGGTCGGGGATTTGACTGAGGACGTCGCGCAACTCGGAGCGGCAAATGGTCGCGCCCAGGTAGGAAGTCACGAAGGACTGGCGCTCTTCGATGGCGACCACGTCCAGCAGCGGCTGCAGGATCCACTCCTTGAGGAGCCGGCTACCCATCACGGTTTTACACTGGTCGATCTGGCCCAGCAGACTTTCTTCGCGGTTGCCGTCGAAGAGCGAGCGGGTCAGCTCCAGGTTGCGCTGGGTGGTTCCGTCCAGGATCATGAACTCGGAGCGCGTCAGGACCTTGAGGCTCATCAGGTGAGCGGCCTTGCCCTTCTGCGTCTTGTTGATGTAGGCCAGCGCAGCGCCGCCGGCGCGTACGGCCAGACCCATGCCCTCCAGGCCGAAGCCGTCGAGGGTCAGCGTCTCGAAGTGGTCCTGCAGCTGCTTGCGCGCGTAATCGGAACCAAAGGTCCAGCCATCGACATGGGTCACGCAGCGGCGCTTGAGAAAGCCCTCGTCAAAGAAGCTGAGGTCGGTGGCTTCGGGCACGACCAGCTCGGCGGGATCGCGGGCAGCCAGCAGATCGGCCAATTCGACCCGCGCCTGCTTGCCCTCGAACTCGCTGACCTCGAAGCGGCCGGTCGAGAACTCGACCAAGGCCAGGCCGTGCCGTTGGCCCTCGGTTACGAGCGCGCAGAGGTACTGGAAGTCCTTGCTCTCCATGCAGTTCTCGTCCAGCACCGTGCCGGGCGTGATGACGCGGGTGACCTCGCGCCGCACCAAGCCCTTGGTCTCCTTCGGGTCTTCGACCTGCTCGCAGATGGCGACCCGCACACCGGCGCGGATCAGCTTGGCGATGTAGCCGTCGGCGGCGTGGTAGGGCACGCCGCACATCGGCGCTTCGGCTGCGGTGCCGCGGCCTCGCTTGGTCAGGGTGATGCCCATGAGCTCGGAGGCCTTGATGGCGTCCTCGAACATCATCTCGTAGAAGTCGCCCATGCGGAAGAACAGGATCTCGTCCGGGTACTCCTTTTTGATGCTGTGGTACTGCTGCATCATCGGCGATATTTTGGGTTCGTCATGATCCTGGGCTGGGGGTCTAGCCATGGTCGGCACTCCTGGGCATAAGGTCGGCACTGGAGACAAACGCATAACCCAACAGTATGCCGATCCCGTCGGTGGCGAGATCCAGCAGCGAGGCGTCGCGCGCGGCGATGAAACGTTGACCCAGTTCAATGAAGCCGCCATACGCCAACCACAGGGCGGCATGGGCCAGGACGGCCGCGCCGCCGAGACGGCGGGCCGGAAAAAAGTCGAAATGCAGGCTGATGTGACCCATGCAGAAGAGGGTGAAAAACGCCAGCAGATGGTTGACTTTGTCCTGGTAAGGGAATGTCGGCGGGGCACCCGTATCGCTGAATGCCATGTAGGTGCAGAAGTCCAATAGGACCAGCAGCAGAATCGACGCACTCCAGCGGAAGCGATACAGATGACGGAATAGGGAACCTAACTGTCTCATGGGCAATGCGCACTCCAGAGCGGATACGGGGAAGAACTATAGCGAGCTACCCGCTCGAGCGAAAGCGAAAAGCGTGGGATTGGGCATGAGAAAAAAGCACAGCGCATAAAAATTCAAACTCAGCGGGTGGTGCGCGCCTGGGCCAGCAGGACGGCCTCGGCCAAGACCTGCACGGCGGTGAAGATCGACTCTCGCTCAAAGGTCATGTGGGGATGGTGCAGTCCGGGCTTGAGGTCGCAGCCCAGCGCCAGCATGGTCGCCTTGAGTTGGGGGCGGGCCACCGAGTAACTGTGGAAATCGTCGCCGCCGCCCGTGACCACCGGCGGGTGATAGGCGGATTCGCCCTCGCTGCTGCGAATCGCCTCGGCCAGGACTTCACAGGCCTCGGGATGGACTTCGGCCGCGGGCGCGCCGGCCAGAAGCTCGTGGCGGATCTCGACGCCGTAGGTCGCTGCGACAGCGGCCAGCAACTGCAGCGTGCGCTCGGTCAGGCGCGCCATTTGGGCATTGCTCTGGGCGCGCAGGTCGATGCTGAACTCGGCGTTACCGGGGATGATGTTGGTGGACTGGCCGCCGGCCTGGAAGCGGGTCAGCTTGACCGAGTAGGGCACCATGGGATCCAGGTGGAGTCCTGCCAGGGCCTGGACCAGGGCAGCGCCGACCTCAATGGCGTTCGCGCCCAGATGGGGGCGACCGGCGTGGACGTCGTCACCGACGATACGGCCCAACAGGGCGCTACAGGAGCCGTGGTGGATGGCAGGCGCCAGCAGACCCATGGCCAGTTCCTGGCCTGGGCGCACGTGCACGCCAAACAGGAACTCTAGGGGATCGACCGCCCCGGCGTGGACCAGACTGAGGGCGCCGACGCCGCGCTCCTCGGCGGGTTGGAACAGCAGACGCACGGCACCGCGCAGGCGATCGCGTTGATCGATCAGGTGCAGCAGCGTGCCGAAGGCGATCGTCATATGGGCGTCGTGACCGCAGGAGTGATTGGCGCAGAAGGTACCGTCCACCTCCTGCCAGAGCGCGTCCATGTCCCCGCGCACGCCCACACGGGGCTCGCCTTCGCCCCAGTCGGCGACGATGCCGGCATGGTCGTCGAAGGTGCGGATACGACAGCCCACTTCCCGTAAGAGTGGTAGCAGGTAGTCCCGGGTGGCATACTCCTGCCAGCTGATTTCAGGGTGGGCGTGGAGGTGCCCGAACACTTCCAGCAGGCGCGCGCGATGGCGCGGGTCCAGTGCGGTCATGGCGTCCTCCTTGGCGGCTGACGATCAGCTGCGGGTCGTCACTTCAATGAGGTGGTAGCCGAACTGGGTCTTGACGGGTCCCTGTACCACGCCAATCTCGGCGGAGAAGACGACGCTATCGAATTCCGGTACCATCTGGCCAGGTCCGAACTGACCGAGCGCGCCGCCCTTGCGACCGGATGGGCACTTGCTGTGACGCTGGGCCAGTTCGCTGAAATCGGCGCCGCCCTCGATTTGTTGTTTGAGTTCCTCTGCCTGGCCCTTGGTCGTGACGAGGATGTGTCTTGCTTCAGCTTGTTTCATGGTTGCGTTACCTCCGCACCTCACTTTAGCCGAGCGCCAAAAGAGGGGCAAGAAAATATTGGATCTGAGGGGCCTGGGTGTTTGTCTCGTTTCATTGGGCAGGGGAAAGTGCTATATTTGAGCGGTTGATCCCCTAAACTGCGCTGGAGGTGGCGAAATGTCGGATGAAGTAGAAAATGACGAGCCAACTGAGGAGTTTGAAGTTGTAGAGCTCGAGTCCGAGGACGGGACCGTTGAAGAGTTCGTGGTCATCGACCGCGTCAAAATCGACGGCACCGAATACGCCATCATGGCAGTGCTCGAAGACATGGAAAACATGGAAACCATGGACGAGGAAGAGTTCCAGGAAATGTATGGCGACGACGACCTCTTCTTCATCATGCGCCAAGTAGGCGAAGAATTCGAGGAACTGGACGAGGAAGAATACAACCGCATCAAGGACGAGTTGGACAAGGAGTTGGAGAAACGCGGCCTGTGATCCGCGTCGACTTCAGATAAGGCGATGAAACGCACCGCCTGGCTGTATCTCGTCGTGCCCATAGCCTTGGCTTTGGATGTTTTCACCAAAGTCAAGGCTTTGTCTTTATTTGGCGGTGTGCAAACCCTGATCCCTGGCTTTCTGGCCCTGCGCGTGGTCTTCAACCGCGGCATCCTCTTTGGTCTGGTCGAGCGCGGCGAGGGCGACGGCATCTCCCCGCTCGTCCATTTGGGATGGTTGCTTGGCCTGACCGCAGTGCTCTGGTTGGCCGCCGCGACCCCCGCCAAAAAGCGCATGCGCCATTTGGGGTTTGCGTGTATGATAGGGGGCGCGTTGGGCAACGGCCTCGACCGCCTGTGGCACGGCCATGTCGTGGACTTCATCCAAGTGTGGTTCCTGCCCATTCTCAACGTCGCCGACCTGTTTTTTTTGTTCGGCGCTTTCGTGGTCGCCTGGGACGTGACCCGAACCCATCCACTCGACCAAGGCGAGCTCCATGCATCCGATCCTGTTTGAAATCGGCGGTTTCCAGATTCCTAGTTACGGCGCCTTCCTGGTCCTCGCTTTCGCCATGGCGCTGTACCTACTGCGCCGCGAGGCCCCCGCGCACGGACTGGATGCCGAGAAGATTGGCGACACGGCCATCATGGGCCTGCTCTTCGGCCTAGCGGGCGCCAAGCTGCTGTTGATCTTGGTCGACCTGCCCTATTATCTCGAACACCCCGATCGCCTGCTCTCGACCTTGCGCAGCGCAGGCGTCGTTTACGGCGGTCTGATCGGCGGCGCCGCCGGCATGCTTTGGTACATGCGCCGCCATCGCCTGCCGCTCTGGCGCACGCTCGATGTGATGGCGCCCTTCGCCGCTTTGGGCGTGGGCTTGGGCCGCATGAGCTGCCTGATGGCGGGCTGCTGTCACGGCTTCCGCTACGACGGGCCGCTGCATCTGGTTTTCCCCGATCACCCTCTGTGCGAGGCACCGCCCGGCGTCGGCCTGTTCCCGGTCCAGCCGCTGGACCTGCTCAACGGCGTGGCCCTGTTCTTCCTGCTGCGCCATTGGCTGCGCCATCGCTACCGCTTCGAAGGTCAGATCATCATCGCCTTCATGTTCCTGTACGCCCTGACTCGAGGCCTGATCGAACTGCTCCGCGGCGATACCGTGCGCGGTATCTGGCTAGGCGGGCTCAGCACCTCGCAGCTGATCAGCATCATCACCCTGATCGCCGCGATCGCACTCCATTTAAAGATGAGCAAACAAGCTCACTGAGGATCGACCCATGTCCCAAGACGCTTTTGACCACGAAGAACTGCACGGCGAAACGCTGGAGCTGGTCGTTCACGCCAGCCTGCCGGAGCGCCTGGATACCTATTTAGCCGACGAACTGGAAGAGGTCAGCCGCAGCAAGGTCAAGAGCTGGTGCAAGGAGGGAAGGGTGGTCGTCGAGGGTCAGCCCCGCAAGGGCAGCTTCCTCGTCGCCGAGGGCATGCAAATCAGCGTCGCCGTGCCCCGTCCGCGCGAACTCGATGCGATCGAAGGAGAAGATATCCCCCTCGACATCCTCTTCGAAGACGACCACATCGCCGTCATCAACAAGGCGGCCGGCATGGTCGTCCACCCCGGCGCCGGCGTCTGGAGCGGCACCCTGGTTCACGCCCTGGTCCATCATTTCGGCAAGTTGACCACCCGCGGCGGCGCCATGCGGCCCGGCATCGTGCATCGCCTGGACAAGGGCACGAGCGGCATCATCCTCGTCGCCAAGACCGACCTCGCCCACCAGAACCTGACCGAGCAGTGGCAGGACGGCACCGTCACCAAGGTCTATCAGGCCCTGGTCTGGGGCGTGCCCAACCCCGACGCCGGCGAGGTCGAAACCCATATCGGCCGCCATCCGCGCTACCGTCAGATGATGGCCGCCGAAGTGCCCGAGGGCCGCTGGTCCAAGTCGCGCTACAAGGTAACCGATGTCTACCCCGAGTCCTCACGGGTCAACGTCCACATCCTGACGGGCCGCACCCACCAGGTCAGGGTCCACCTCGCCCATTTGGGCCACCCCGTCGTCGGCGACGCGCTCTACGGCAAGAGCCGCCACAAGAACCTGGCCAAGGCCTTTCCCTATATGCCAGAGCAGCCGATGTTGCACGCAGCACTGCTGCGTTTCCGTCATCCCGCCACGGGCGAAGAACTGACGTTTAAGCAGAAACCACCTCACGACTTTATGGAATGCCTGGCTCGGCTCGAGGTTTGGCCCGCCTGAGCGAGAACTTTTGTCGTTGCATAAAATGATACCCAAGCGGGCTTCCTTGTTCTAAAATTAATGCAGAAAACAGGACTATACTGGCGTTTGAAACGCAGGCTGTTGCAGATCCCACGCCCATGCAAGGAAGTCAATTGCTCAGGAACAACTCCAGAATCGTAGGATTGGGAGACCTTTTCGCCTCTAAGACCCCCGGTGTGGTGATCAAGTCCTTGGGGCTGGGATCCTGCGTCGGCGTCGTCGCGATCGCACCCAGGATTCGCGCGGTAGGGCTGTGTCACGTGGTGCTGCCCAGCTCCACCATCGATCCCCAAAAAGCGCTCGAGATACCGGGTTACTTCGCCGACACCGGCATCATCGCCTTTTTTCGCGAGTTTCAGAAAATCGGGGTGACCTCCCCCAAGGACCTGATCATTAAACTTGCGGGCGGAGCCTCGGTGATGGACACCAACCAAACCTTCGACATTGGCAAACGCAACATCCTAGCGACCCGCAAGGCCTTGTGGAAACATCACATGGCCGCGATCGCCGAGGATGTGGGCGGCAACTTTTCGCGCACCCTCTGGGTTGAGGTCGATACCGGCCGCGTCTTTCTGGAATCGCCGGGACAAGGGAGGTGGGAACTGTGATCGTCTCCGAAGCCTCTCTGATTAGCAGAGTCAACGGCCTGCCGCTGATCTCCAACACGACCTTGGGAATCACGCGCATGATCGCCAATCAGTCCTATCGCACCGGCGATCTGGTCAAACTCATTGAAACCGACCTGACACTCGCGTCCAAATGCCTGCAGATGGTGAATTCGCCGATGTTCGGGCTCAAATCCAAGGTTGCCACCATCCAACGCGCCGTCGTCCTGTTAGGTAGCAATACGATCGCCATGATTGCGCTGCAGACTGGCATGAGCAAGATCTTGCGCCAGGACCTGACCGGCTACAACTCCACCAAAGAGGACCTCTGGCAACACGGCCTGCGCGCCGCCATCGCCTCTCGGGTAGTCATGGAGCAGCTCTTCGACAAGAGCCAGTCGGGTATCGCCTATGCGGCCGGCTTGCTCCACGATATCGGCAAAATCGTCATCTCCCACTTCCTTGAGGAACAGTACGAGGAATGGAGCCACGATCACGCCAACCGCCAACAGCACGATTTCCTGGAAGCGGAACAGCGCTACCTCGGCACCAACCACGCCACCGTCGGCGCCATGGTCGCCGCCCACTGGAACCTGCCCGATCCGATTGGCACGATCATCCGCCACCACCACCACCCTAGCGACGCGCCCGCAGAGTTCCGCGACTTGACGCTTTCTGTCCACCTCGGCGATATTTTCGCCATGCTCGAGGGCTTCACCACCCAGCTGGACGGCATGAGCTATGCCATCGACCCCATCGCCGAGGCCTGTGTGCGCCGCGATCCTCGCTGGGAAATCCAGACCTACCCCAAGCTGCTCCTCGAGATCGACACGGAGTTTGTCAAGGCACTGAAGCTCAGTGCCAGTACGAGAGGTGACGATGTTTAAGCACATTATGCTCGTGGACGACTCGCTCGCGGCCCGCATGATCATCAAGCAGTACCTGCAGATCGTGGGCTGTCAGGAGAGCTCGTTTAGCGAACACAAAAACGGCAGCGAGGCCTTGGACCATCTCAAGGGTCACCCATGTGACCTGATCGTGACCGACATGAACATGCCGGTCATGAATGGCACCGAGTTCCTGCACCGCCTCAAAGCTTCACCTAAACTGAATGGCATTCCGGTGATCATTATCTCCTCGGCCGCCAATCAGGATAACCAGGCCGAGTACATGAAGTACGGCGCCAACTACGTCATCCCCAAGCCCGTTTCACCCCACCTGCTCAACGACGCCATCAAATCCCTAACCGGATCAGCCTGAGGAGCGGCCATGGACATCAAAGCGCAAGCCACGCTCGAGGCTTTTCTGAAGGCCTTCGAAGACACGTTCGAGGGCATCGCCTTCGCCCAGGTCCTAGCCCGCATCCCGCTGGCGCAACGGCCCGAATCCGCGGAGGGTGAGATCGCCGCCATGATCGATCTGACCGCGCCGATGAATGCCCGTTTCGTCCTGGCCATGGCCGCCGATCACGCCATCGAGTGCTTCAGCTCTGTCTACACCGGCATCGACATGGCAGATGTTGGCGACGAAATGCTGCGGGACTTCGTCTGTGAACTGACCAACACCGCCGCCGGCCACTTCACCAGTGCCGCCGTGCCCCAGAAAAAAGACATGGTCATCGGCCTGCCCGAATTGGCCGACGCCGACCTGCGCGACAGCTGTCTCACACCCGGCCCCGATCGCTTGGCCTATCAACTCCAGATCGAGGAGTACTCGATTCACGTCGCCCTGTTGCCCATTCCCGGATAGGATTCAAGCACTGACAGGCCGCGTCCGAAAAGCCGTGTAATAATCAGTTCACGGAGTTCGCGATGCGCTTTCTCTTCCTGTTCGCCACGGTTTTGACCTATGCCGACATCACTGGCTTTGTCCGCGACAGCGGGGCCATGCCCATCCCTGGCGCTAGGGTCAGGATCCAGACCAGCAGTGCCGCGCCAGCGATCAGTGGCGCCGACGGCAGCTTTACCTTGGTCCTCGCCAGCGGTAGTCAGCTCACCGTCACCGCGGCACTGCCCTACAGCCCCCACGCCGCAACCAATTATATCAGTGGCGGGGTCGAGGCCGACAACGGCGACAGCGGTGTCGTGATCGTGTTGGCGGCGATTCCGACAACCGAGAACAGCAATTACTTCCCGATCAAGGCGCGCACACCCGACGGCTGCGGCGATTGTCATCCCACGCAGTTGAGCGAGTGGGAGCAGTCGCGCCATGCCGACACCGCCCAGAATACCTGGGTCAACGACATCTTTGCCAACTGGAGTGCCCAAAACCCAGGCCAGACCGGCTACTGCGCTTCTTGCCATGCGCCGGCGGCGGATTCCCAAAGCCCCGGCAATGTCTACCTGGACCAGCTCAACAGCCTGCCAGCCCTGGATCGCATCTCCGCCAAAGAGGGCGTCAACTGTGCATCCTGTCACCAGATCGACCAGGTCAACGATAACTACCAGGCCCTGCACCTCAATGGCAACGCCACGATGCGCTTTCCACAGGATGGCATCGGCGGTTCGGGCACACACGAATACGTCTGGGGTCCCCTCGACGACGTCGACTACCCCTACATGAAGGCCGTGTATCAGCCCCAGTTCCAAGAGAGCTCGTTCTGCGCAAGCTGCCACGAGTACAGCAACCCCTTCAATGGCACCCCGGCTCAGTCGACCTTCAGCGAGTGGCAGGCCTCGGTGTATGCCGACCCAATGAGCGGCCAGTTCAGCAGTTGCCAAGATTGCCACATGGCGCCATCGGTAGCGTCGCAGGAGCTGTGCGACCCACCACTCGGCTTTGGGAACGGCCCGACTCGCGGCGCGGGCAGCCACCGCAGCCACGACATCAGTGGTACCAGCCAAGCTGGCCTGGCCGCGGCAGTCGACCTGCGCATTGCCGCAGTGTTCGTCCGCAACGGCCAGCTGACCGTCGAGGTCGAGGTCGCCAATAGCGGCGCCGGTCACGGCTTTCCCAGCGGCATCACCCTGCGCAATGCCATCCTCCGCGTCCTGACCACCGGCACTCACGGCCTGCCATTGGCCCAGCTGAGTGGGCCGCAGGTCCCGTTTTACGGCTCCGACAACAACGGTACCCCCGAGGTCGGCGACTGGGCCGGCCTGCCAGGCCGCGGCTATGCCCGCGTGCTGAGGGACAGCTCGGGCAACAAACCGGTGCTTTTCATCGACGCCGTGGCCATCGATCAAGACACGCGGATCGCCGCCGGAGCCATCGACCGCAGTACCTATAGTTTCGACCTCAGCCAGGAAAGCGACAACGGCCAGGATCTGGTATTGGAGGTCGCGCTCGACTATCGCCGGGCCTGGCGCGCGACTGTGGTCAGTTACGGCTGGCAGACAGACAACCGCGGCTTGCCCATTGAACTGCCACTGCACCACCTCCAGCTGACCTTTTCATACTGGGCGCTGGAGGCGGCCATGTGGCGCGACGATTCCGCCCCGCCCAATTTCGATACGGACGGCAACGGCCTGATCGATATCCGCGATCTGCTGGCGACCCTGCCCTGATCAGCCGATATTGCGCAGGGGAAATTCCTGTTCCGAGGTGCCCCACTCGCTGATCGCCTGCACCACTAACGAGTATTCGCCCGGCGGTGATTTGGAGAGGTCAAGCTCTGAGGTCAAGGAACCTGCCCGGTCGGTTTCGCCGCGGAATAAGACGCGCACCTTGGCAGGCGGGCATTTGAGCTTGAGGCGGACCTGAACACCGGAAACGGGTACCAGCGAAACCGCACGCTTAGCCTGAAAAGTCAGGACCGAGCGCCCCCCCTTGGAAAGCCCTGCCACACCATTGGTGACCAGTTTGAGGCAATCTTCAGCCGGCTCCGAGGTCAGGTACTCGCAGATCACTTCCTCCAGCGGGCGTTCCGTGACGACGTCATCCGGGAACCCGCCTGGTTCGTCATACTTGCCCAGCTTAATCGAGCGAATGACCCGTTTGTGCTGGTTTTCCAGCATTTCCATGATCTGCTCTTCGGTCAGTTCCGTGGTTTCATTGTCATAGGTCGTCCGATAGTTGTCGAGGATCTCGCCACCCACATAGACGAGTGACTCGATTTTGGGGTTGTTTCTGCCCTTGTCCTCTGTCTGGACGTGGTACACTTTGGCGCCGTGTTTGACGTCCGTGTTGAAACCGGTAATCATGGCTCACATCCTCGCACGATGCCGAATTGACGTACTTATGGTAAAACAGAAACCGGAATTGCGAAACATCGAATTGCGCATCGGCTACCAGGGCACGCGCTATTGCGGCTGGCAAATCCAGCCCCAGCGCCCGACGGTACAAGGGTTGGTCCAGGAGACGCTGAGCCGCGTGCTGCAGGACAATCTGGTGCGTACCGTGGGCTCCAGCCGCACCGACACCGGCGTTCACGCCCACGACAATCGGGTCGGCTTCCGCACCGTCAGCCGCATTCCCCTGGTGGGCCTGGTCCGCACCATGAACCACATCCTGCCAGCGGACATCCGCGTCCTCGAAGGCATGGAACGACCCGTCGACTTCTCGGTGCGACACGACGCCCGCGCCAAGCACTACACCTACTTTTTCTACAACGGCGACAATCCCTCGCCGTTCGTGGCCCCCTACCTCTGGCGCTATCGACCAGAGCTAGACGACCGCGCGATGAGCGAAGCCGCCGCGCTGTTCCTGGGCACGCGTTGTTTCAAAGCCCTGCAGGCCAGCGCGGACCATCGCGACGAAACGGAAACCACGATTTTCCATGCCACCGTGACACGTACCGGACCGCTGATTGCCTTCGACGTCATCGGTCGCCACTTCCTCTACCACATGGTGCGCAACATGGCGGGCGCGCTGATGATGGTCGGACGCTGCGAGTGGACGCCACGAGAACTGGGGGAGCGCCTGGCATGTGGTGAACGCACCGAACTGGCGGCCACGGCGCCGCCCCAAGGACTGCATCTCTTCCAGGTCTACTACGGTGAAGCGCCCTACCAGATCGGCGCCGCTCGCAACAAGTTTTTAACTTTCCTGTGCGCGACCCTGGCCGATTGAGCGCCCTCGAAGCTGCGGACGTTCCAGCCTGGCCTTTACAATTGTAGCCTTGCAGCGCCAGACAGGACGGGACGCTCCGTCCATGCGAATATTTGCAGAAAGACTCTGTTTGACCCCCTCCTCCTTGGCCGGGCTTTGTGCTATCGTGGAGGAGCCGACCTTCGGGGGATCAGGAACGACGATCGGGTCTGTGGGATCGACAGCAGGTGTTCGGACCCTCCTCGCAGGGTCGCCAACGGCTGGCCCAGGTGGTGTTCATGCACGCCCACACCAGCCCATTCGAGGAGCATACTCATGAAACCTATGATTTCGCTGTCACTGCTTTTGCTGTCCGCCGCCGCTTTGGCCGGCGGCTTCGATGAGTACATCTGGCGCAGCAGCTTCCAGTCGGGCGGTGGCTACTACCAGCCCACGTTGAAAATTACCTATGTCTACCTCTCGGATGGCAAGCTGAATCCCTCTGTTTTAGCCTTGCCCCGTGACCCCAATCTCCACCTGATGGAAATGAGTGTCTCGGTGGACGGCCAGAAAGTCGAGGCAGAGCAGGGCTATGCCACAACTTGGTGGTCCGATGGTGAGGAAGTCCCCGTTTTCATGCCGCCTTCCGGCAACAAGATCGAGGCCGAAGCCTTCTACATCATCAAGAACTTGTTCCTGATTCCACCTGCCCCCACCGACTTCGCCGTCCCCTGCAAGTCCCTTGAAGTCGGCTTTGCCGCTTTGGCCAAGTTCACTTATGCCGGAACCTTCAGTGGCCCTCAACAGAAGTTCAAGGACCGCCACATCACGGCCAAGGAAGGCAATCCGACGACCATGAAGTTCTACGAGCTCAAAGACCTTCCTGCCAATCAAGGCCGCCAGGGCCTGTTTTTCCTGGTTCCCAAATCCTTCACCTTCTCGTTCAACTTGCTGCGCGGCGCCGAACAAACCTCATCGACCCAGGCCCAAACCGTTGGCGGCCCCGCCGTCGCTGGCAATGTGCTCGGCGGCATTGGCACTCAGGCCGGCACACCCGGCGGCGGTGATGCCGATATCAATACCGGCGACTTGAAAACCTACTCCATGATTTTCTACACCCAGAAAAAGGAACGCGACTGGCAGTTTGCGCCGACCTGGTTGCAACAGGACTACACCTACCTGCCCCACGGCATCCTGCCCGGTGGTCGGGTCAAGAGCCGCAGCCTGTTCAACGGCGCAGGCGAAAAGACGGATGACCTGATCGCCTGGGTCGATCCTGCAGGCAGCAACAAATCCGATGCCGCGCCCGCCAGCAAGGACCCCGCGCCGTACCAGGCCATCGACCTGTTCCTCAGCGATTTCCGCAAATCGGTACAGATCGATCCCGAACAGAGCCGCTTCATCACCAGCGAGACCAACGGCATGATCTCCCCGGCTCTTGCCAACAAGCAATTTGCCACCCAGGTCGCCCAGCGGTTCGGGCTCAAAGTCGTACCCGCCTTGAGTACCCGAGTCGATGCCAAGACAGCGCCCTCGATGCCGCTCTCGGCCTTCCACGGTATCATCACCGCGATTCAAATCCAGAATCGTTGGTTCTTGATCGATGCCGCCACCGATGGCTGGGAACTGCGCACTGCTGGCGAGTACCTCAAGGGTCAAAACGTCGTCATTCTCGACGACAAACTGCAAATGGCATCCTTCTAAACCACTGGGGGCCTAATCGGCCCCCTATTCGACCCACTACCCAATCAACCCATTTTCGAGGAGTCTTGCGATGCGGCTGCTATTCCTTTGGTTATGGGTCGTTGGCCCACTCGCCTTGGCGGGCACCTTCGACAAATACGAGTGGCATTTCGGGGTCCTTCCCGCTCAGGGCTATTATCAGGTCACTCTGAAAATCGCTTACGATTACCGCGCCGAGGGTCAATTCAACCCCGCCGATTTGGCCTTGCCGCAAGATGACAACCTCAAGCTCTTCAAGCTGCAATTCAAGGTCGATGGCGCCAAGGTTGACCCCCAGACCATCTCCCTGGTGACCTGGTGGAGCTACGGCCTACCGGTGCCCTCTTGGCTGCCCGCCCATGAAGGCCAAGTCGTCAAGGCCGAGGCCTTCTACATCATCAAGAACTTGTTTCTCGTGCCGCCCGCGCCGACAACCTTACCCGCCCCAGTCAAGAACCTGAAAATAAGCATCGCGCCTGTTCAGGGCCTCGAGGTCACGGGCAGCTTCATCGGCGAGAACTTCAAGTTCAAGCCCAGAAAGATTGCCTCCGACTATGGCCGTCCTACCCACGCCTATGAGATCACCCGTAAGAACGTGCCGGCGACGGTCGATCAGGGCTTCATGTTCCTGATGGTCAAAAGCTTTACCTTCTCGTTCGAGACCTTGCGCGCCGAACAGTGGGATCCCAAGATTAAGGACGGCAAGACGTCCGGCGGACCCAACGGCAGCCTCGAAGGTCTGTTCGGTGGCACCGGAGGCTTTAACGAGGGCACACCTGGTGCCGGCAGTCAGGATATCGCCGCTGGCCACAAGGGCTTTTCGATCACAGGTGACCTCAAGCAGTACAGTGCCAATTTCTATAAGGGCAACCCCAACCGCGACTGGATTTTTGCCTTGACCTGGTTGCAACAGGAACGCACATACCTGCCCTTTGGCATTCAACCGGGCGGTGCCGTCAAAAGCCGTTCGCTGTTCAGAGGCGCTGGTGACCATACCGACGACCTGATTCCCTGGATCGACCCCCTCGACGAGGCCAGCTCTGACGCGGCCAAGCAGCGCGAAGTCGGAAAAATCCCAGCCGAACCGACCGTCGAGGAGACCAACGATATCACGGCGAGGATCGAGAGTTTCCTTGACGAGTTTCGCCCTGCCATCAACATAGACCAAAGCATGAGTCGCCTTGTCGCCTACGAGCATGAGCACAACCATCAACTCTCGCCAGCGCTGGCCAATCGCCAACTCGCCAACGAGTTGACCCGCCGATTCGGCGTCGAAACTGCCCCGGCCCTGACCTCCGTGTTCCCACAAGACCGGGTTGCCGCCTTGCCTCTCTCGGCGTTCGACCGACTGATCACCGCGCTAAAAATCGGCAAGAACTGGTTTTTCATCGACGCTGCCACCCAAAACTGGACGCTGTCCGGTTCCATGGCCTTCCTCAAGGACCACAGCATCGTCATTTTGGGCGAGGAAGATATCCAGATGGGGCGGTTTTAAGGGGGCTGCATGAAACACCTGGTGATGTTCTTCGTCCTTGCTTGCAGCTGTGCTCGAGCTGGCTCCTTCGAGGACTATTCCTGGAAGCTGGGCTTCATTGTTGCCCAGGATTTCTACCAGGTTTACATTAAGATCGCCTACGAATACCAGGGCGAAGGCGGGTTTGATCCCGCAGCCTTGGCTTTGCCGGCCGACGATAACCTCGTGCGTTTCAAGCTCTCCTTCAAGGTCGACGGCCACAAAGCTGAACCTATGCGCATGGATCAGACAACCTGGTGGAGCCATGGTCTCACCACGCCCACCTGGGTTCCCGATCGCGAGGGTCAGCATGTCACCGCTGAGGGCGTGTTCTTCATCAAGAACTTGTTCCTGATCCCGCCCGCGCCGACGAATTTGCCGATCGCGGCAGACAGATTGGAAGTCGGCTTTGCCCCCGTGCCGGGCTTCGAGTTGACCGGCACCTTCATCGGTCCATCCTATAAGTTCAAGCCTCGTACCATTGCCGCCCGAACGGGCGAATCCACACGGATTTACGGCATCTGGCGCAAGCAGGTACCTGGTTCCAGTGCACCCGAACTGCTCTATCTGATTCCCAAGTCCTTCACATTCTCCTTCGAGAACCTGCGCGCGGAGCAGTGGGACCCGAAAGTGTCCAATAGCACAGCAGGGATAGGCGGGATTCTGGGCGGAACCGGCGGCTTCAATGCGGGCACCCCAGGGGCGGGTAGCCTGGACAACGCTGCCGGTCACAAGGGCTTCTCGATCACTGGCGATCTCAAAACCTACAGCGCCAATTTCTACACGGGCAACCCCAATCGCGACTGGCAATTCGCCCTGACCTGGCTGCAGCAGGAACGAACCTACCTGCCCCTCGGAGTCGAGCCCGGCGGCGGTGCGGGTCGCAGATTGTTTCACGGTGCAGGCGATACCACCGATGATTTGCTACCTTGGCTAAAGGTCATTGAAAAACATAGCGACGATCGCCCAGCAGAGGCTGTTGCCGCCGCTCCCGTCGATATCCAGGAAAGCCTGTCTCTGGTGGCACGCATGGATGATTTCATTGATGAATTCCGCCGTGCCACAAAGATTCGCCCTGAGCTCAGCCGCCTGGTCGCCTATAGCCACGAAGGCCATGACTCGCCGGCAATGGCGAACCAGCTTTTGGCCAATGCCTTGGCCGAACGTTTCGGCCTAGAAACATCGCCCGTCCTGATCACCGGCTATGCGCTGGACCGTGCCGTGGCACTGCCGCTCTCCGCCTTTGACGCCGTCATCACCGGCGTCAAAGTCGACAAAAACTGGTTCTTCGTCGACGCGGCCGCCTCCGATTGGCACCTGCGCGATGCCTTGACCCGTCTTCAGGGTCACAGCATTATCATCCTGGACCCCAATCAATTCCAAATGACCGCTCTATGAGTTAGGGCGCCACCAACGGTGGTTGCCCCGTTGCCGTGATCACCCTACGCCACAGCGGTCCCTTGGGATCGACCTTTTTGCGGGTCGCCACCGCCAGCGGGATCGGCACGTGAATATAGTGGTCATAGCGCAGACCAATCATCACGTCCGTCTTGCCGGCCATGGCGGCATGTACCGCCATCCGGCCCAGGTCGGCGGCAAGGATACTGTCCGACGCGTTGGTGCGCTGGGCGCGCAACATGTAGGAGGGGTCGATGTACTTGAGGTTGACTTCAACGCCAGCCTCCGCCATGTAGGCGTTGATACGCTCCTTGAGGTACAGGCCAATATCGTTGTGCAGTTTATTGCCAGAAGCGTCGAACCGCTCCTGGCCCGCCAGCAAATTCTGGCCGGCGCCCTCCGCGACGACGATCACCGCGCGGCGCCGAGTCACATGCGGTCGCTGCAGGCGACTCTTGAGATAGGCCAGCAAGCCATGGGGCCCGTCCAGCTCGAACGGCACTTCCGGCACCAAGGTGACGTTGACGTGATTGGAGGCTAGCGTCGCATAGGCTGCGATAAAGCCGGAGTCGCGGCCCATGACCTTGACCAGGCCCACGCCCCCAGGATTGCCCTGGGCTTCGATGCCGGCGGCATCCAGGGCATTGCGCGCGACCTCCACCGCTGTATCGAAACCAAACGTGCGACTGACAAAATTGATGTCGTTGTCGATCGTTTTGGGCACGCCGACCACGGCCAGATCATAACCCTTTGCCCGCGCCGCTTCTGCGATTGCATGAGCGCCGCGGTGGCTGCCGTCACCACCTACCACAAACAGCATCTGAATGCCGTGGGATTTGAGCGTCTCGACCATGATCTCCGGCGCTATTTGGCCCCGAGCAGTGCCAAGCACCGTTCCGCCGTGAACCATCAGGTCATAGACCATGTCGTGGTCGAAAAGGATTGGCTCCAGGCCATAACTCGGATCCAGGCCCCGAAATCCATAGCGGAACCCAAGCACATCGCGTACGCCATAGGTATGTCGCAAGGTCATGAACAGGGCGCGAATGACGTCGTTTAAGCCCGGGCAGATCCCGCCGCAGGTCACGATACCTGCCCGCACTTGGCGTGGATCGAAGTACAGCAGGCTGCGCAACCCGGCCTTTTCGAAGGCGCACTCCAGGTCGACGGGCTCGCCCTGGCGGAATGAAACCGCATTGGGCACGCGCTCGCTGTCATCGGTAAACAGCGCGGCCTGGACCAAATGTGCCAGGCCCGGCACCTCACTCACGGGGAAGCGGCCGGGACCTAGCACGGCGACACGAAAGGCGTCGGCATGGGCTTTAGGGGTATCCATGGAACCTCAGGGGCTGCCCGCCGTCTCGGCGGGCAAATTGGCTTTGGAGAGAACCACCTGGTTCAAGCTCACATGGTACACGCCATCCTTGTCCGCTGTCATCAGGGCGATTTTCCCCTCGATTGCGACGATGAAGCCGTTGTCCAAACCCATGGCATGCTCAAAACGACCCTTTACCGCACCCGTCTTTTCGTCGAGAATCAGCCCCTTGCTGACTTTATCCTCGAGCTTGTACTGGGTGACCAGCAAGCGCCCGCCCTCGAGTGGCATGAGGATGTCGAAGACCGGCGCCTCTTTGGGCAACTCCATCTTGTCCTTGCCCGAAGACCACTGTGCGAACTGCTTCCTGAAGAAGTCAGCGTCGCCTGGCTTGAGCGGCTCGGGCGCGTGAGGCACGCGGAATTCGCGCAACTTCTTGCCCGAGATATCGATGTTGCGCACCCAATTCTGGTTGCTGTTGCCGATCCAGATCGAAGCTTCGCCAAAACCCACGATAAGTCGATCGGCAAGGGGACGAAACAGCCAACCGCCGTCCTTCTTGGACCGGTAACGATTGTCCTTGACAATCGCTATTTCGCGCTCTTGTTTCAGGTTCTGGTCGAGGACCAACAGGCGCATGTCGCCGCGTTCGTGGCTGGCAACCAGCATGGCGAACTTGCCCTGAAAGGCATAAAACTCGAGGATTTGGGAGAAGCCAACCAGCGAAAGGGTCTTTTCGTACTGAAAATTGCGGGTCCAGTAATGCACCTTGCGCGTGCTGTCATCTAACACGATCACATGGTCCTTGGTCAGGGTGATCGTGCCGATGCCGTTCTCCATTTTGATCTCGCCTGGCCCTTCCCCTTCTCCGGCAAAGGCCTTGAGAAAATGTCCCTTTTTGTCCCAGACGTAGATTTTTTTAAGACTGGCATCAAGAATATAGATCTGCTGGCGATCGTCTAGGGCGATTGACAGAGGTTGCGCCAGCTCCAGCGCAGCAGGCGGGTTTTCGCATTGCACCACTGGCTGAAAGACCGCCCTTGGAAGATCTGACCCGGCAACCGTACAAAGCAATAAAAGCAAACAGCCATTCATATGAATCCCTTTCGAAAATGATGAGAGGGCCAACTGGCGCAGCATTCTAGCACCGAGGCTTGACCCGCGCAACCGCCAAGTGCGACTTCCCTGACGGTTCTGCAATAGCTTGAAACCCACTCCAAATGCTAGACCTGCGCGGTTTTCGCGCTGCATTGAATACGCGCGAACAGAAATGAAAAGTTCAAAAAAAATCTCTAGGGAATAAAAAATGTGCCCTATGAAAGTTCGGCTGACAGGTGCACAACTTCACCGTGAACGGACCGACTTTCTCCGCACCTACAAGAAAACCAATGAGTAAACACATCTACTAACGCAATTTACCGCCGCGAGTAAGGAGGTCGGCAGCGGCCACGTTGTCGAGTGGTGGTGAAATAAAAAATCCCTGCAGGTATTCGCACTCCAGTTCTCGGATCTTTTCATAGAGAGCTTCAGTCTCGATTCCCTCGGCCACAACAGGCATCTCGAGCGTTTTGGCCAGTGCCCGAATCGTGCGCACTATGGCGTGGTTTTCACTCACTTCGAGCATGTTCGTGATAAAGGTCCGATCGATCTTGAGCATCTCCATGGGATAGCGGTGCAAGTGCAGCAGCGAGCTGTAGCGCGTGCCAAAGTCGTCGAACATCAAGCGCACACCCAGACGGTCCAACTCGCCAAGCACTTGGTTGACCGAGGCGAGATTGTCGAGTAGTGCTCCCTCGCGCACCTCCAATTTGAGGTGTTCAGGCGGCATCCCAGTCTTTTCCAAGACCTTGGTCAGGGAAGTGGCAAAGTCCGTAAAGGCGAAATGACGGGACGAGACATTGACGCTCACCATCAGCGGCCGCATAAGGTGCAGTTTGAGCCACTGGGCCATCTGAGCAGCGACTCGGGTGATGATCAGCCAGTCCAGCGCCATGATCAATTCCGTTTCTTCAGCTAGATGGATGAACTGTTCGGGCAGGAGGATGCCCTTGATGGGGTGGCGCCAGCGCGCCAGCGCTTCAAAGCCCGCCAGTTGGCCAGTGCGCGCGTCCATGAATGGCTGATAGTAGACCTCGAATTCATCGCGCTCTACGGCGTGGCGCAAATCGTTCTGCATTTCCAGCAAGGCCAGTGCCTGGGCGTGCATGCTCTCGTCAAAGACGGCGTAGCGATTGCGCCCTGATTCCTTGGCCGTATACATGGCCGCGTCCGCGTCACGCAGAAGGTCGTCAGGATTGGCGTAGCGCAAATGGCCGATGGTGATCCCTATCGATGTCGAGGTGAACACCTGACGGTCCCTTAAACTGAAGGGTTGATCGAGGTGTTCACGGATGCGAACGGCGATGGCGCTAGCCTCGTCGGCATCAGCGATGCCCTCCATCAGAATCGCGAACTCGTCACCGCCCAAGCGTGCCACGGTATCGCTTTGACGCATACAGCACAGCAGACGGCGACTGACCTCCTTGAGCAGCTCGTCACCGGCCACGTGACCGAGCGAGTCGTTAATGATTTTGAAGCGATCGAGATCGAGAAACAGCACCGCGAACAGGAATTCCTTGCTGCGGCGCATCCGCTTCATTGCTTGAACCAGGCGATCCATGAACAGACTGCGATTGGGCAAGTCGGTCAGTGCATCGTGGAGCGCGTCGTGAATCAACTGCTGCTCGATGCGCTTGCGTTCCTCTATCTGGTGCTGGAGCACGCGGTTAGCCTCATAGAGCTCGGCCGTGCGCTGTTCGACCCGAATCTCCAACTCGGCGTGAGCCACTTTAAGTGCTTCCAGCGCGCGCTTGCGCTCCAGGGCCGTGGCTATGTGGTGTGACACGAAGGTCAGCAATTCCTGGTCGCCCTCGCGGAATGCCTGTTCCGGTCGATAACTTTGCACCGCCAGTACCCCACACACTTCGCCCAGGTGGATCAGAGGCACGCCCAGCCAGTGCTCTGGGGTCGTGCCGAGCGGCTCGAGCAACCCTTCGGCGCGCAAGGCCTCGATCTGGCTTCGGGTCAGGCGCTCAGGCGCGGCTCGATGCAAGACGTATTCAGTCAGCCCCAACTCGGGGGTGCGGGCGGGCGGCGAAGCGTCCCGCTCGTCGACCGTGTAGGGGAAAGTTAGATGGCTGCGGTCTTCATTGAATAGGGAAATATAGAAGTTTTGGGCCATCAGCAGTTCGCCGACGATGGTGTGAATCTTGGCGTAGAACTCGTTCATGTCCATAGCGCTGCTCGTCAGCTCCGCGATTCGATAGAGTGCGGCCTGCAGCGTCTCCGCACGCTTGCGCACCTGAACCTCGCGGTGCAATTGCTCTGTTCGCCGAGCCACGCGCCGTTCGAGCTCTTCCAGCGCTAATTTCCGTTCCAAGGCCGTGGCAATGTGCTGGGACACGAAGGTCAGCAGCTCTTTGTCCTTCTCGTTGAAGCTGTGCTCCGGGGAGTAGGACTGCACGACGATTGCGCCCGTAACCGTGTTGCCACCCATCAGCGGTACGCCCAACCACCAGATCGGGGCCTTGCCGACCCGCTCGACCGCACCGGCCTCGACCAGTCGATCCAAATCAGCTTCAGAGAGCAAGATGCCCCTACCAGTGCGCAGGACATAGGCCGTCAGACCCCGTTTAACCCGCTCCAACGGCATCAGGTGAGGGCGCGAGGTGTCCTCGCTGTCGACAAAATAGGGAAAGGTCAACATCTCGTGAGCGGCATCGTAAAAGGCGATATAAAAGTTTTCCGCATACATCAAGCCGCTGACAATGCGGTGCAGCATGGCATAAAACGCATCCATGTCCTCGGCCGATGAAGCCAGCTCGGTGATCCCGTAAAGCGCTGCTTGCAATCGCTCAGAAGCCTTGTATTCACTCGTCAAGCGCTCCAATCGAGGCACAAGCTTGCGAAGCTCCGCCAGTTCCGCTTTGAGCTCATGATTTGGCTGCTCGATTTCCCCAACGTCCACTCTGCCTCCTGGGAATCCTCATATTTTTCTAATCGTCATCTGCATGGGCCACTTGACCAAAAACCATCGCGTAGCGGTTTTTTCGGTGAGCATCTGACCACCGCAGCGGGTAAACACTTGTTCGCCGCCAAAAAGCGCCTTCCGTCCAAAATCCATCTCCGCTCGCCATGCTCCACATGAACCCAAATCCCACCTGCGCGTGTTTCGAGGCGCTTGCCGCACCATCATGTGCAATCTGCTGCACTCGCCGCCCAGTAATTTTCCTATCAACCCCTACATCGTTGGCAATGACCTGCCCCGAAACCGCGGATGACAGTGCATCGCTCGATGGCATACAATATGCTCTCATCCTCGCGGGAGAGTGTTCAAATGAAATGCAAAAATGTTCAACCCGGATTCACTTTGATCGAACTCATGGCGGCGGTTGTGATTATCGTCTTCCTCGCCTCGGTTGGCTACTCCATGATGGGACCGACGATTCAGCGCAATGAAGTGACCAACCAGCTCAAGTATATCCGTTCGGCCTTTCTCAAAGCCAAGGCCAACGCCATCGAATACAATGCCCCTGTCCGACTGAGCGTCGATGCCAATGGCGCCATTCTGGCGATTCGCGACGCCGATCGCGATGGTGACTTCACGGACAGCCCCGCCTTGGTCATCGGCAAGTCGATCACCGAGGGCGAACCGAGTTCCTTTAGCCGTGCAATGCCTGACCCCAGCAAAGGAGGCCAGGAACTACCGCTCTGGTATCAGGAAGGTGCGTTCTCGGGCGCGATCGCGGATGAATTCCCCAATGGCGGTTTCGTGGTCATGCCAAGTGGCACGGTCACCGACTATTCTTACAACAGTTCTAGCGGCACTTTTTTCTTCACGTCCCGCGACGGTGAATCCTTCGGGGCGGTGCACATCACCTCGATGGGCGAAGTTAAAATGGCAAAGATGTACAAAGGTGAAGAAGGCCAAGGAGATCTAAATGGTTGGAAATGGTTTGAGTGAAACAGGCTCCACAGGACGCGGCTTTTCGCTGATCGAGGCAATGGTGGCACTGGGCGTGCTCCTTGTTGGCATGACCGGCATTGCTCTGGCCTTTCAGGCCCAAACAGCGAAAACCGTCGCAGCGCGCAATCAAGGCCAAGCCGCCATCATCGCTCAATCAGTGCTGTCTGAGCTCTCCGATTCGGATCCCGACAATTGGGATAACGATGTCATCTCCGAAATGTATCGCTACGATTACAATGGCAGCCGCGTCGACACGGATGAAGATACGTATTACCGCGTATCGCTCGGTAACCCCGTCTATGAAAACGGTTGGTGGGAAGTCACGATCGGCGTCACCTGGTCTGGCTGGCGCGACGAACAGAAGAAGGCAGGTTACGGCCCCTCCGAAGAGGCGGAATCCGCCTATGTCCTTGAGGCCGAACTGGCACCCTTTACCCCCTAACCCCATACCCCACCCGCCCGTGGATCCGAACAGGAGTGCTCGTCATGAAATGTAAAAATCAGCAGGGTTTTTCCTTGGTCGAATTGATGACCACCGTGGCCATCACCATTCTGGTCCTGGCCGGCGTCGTCACGACCTTTAGCAAAATCGCCAGCTCTTCGACCAATACCAGCAAGTCTGCCGCCCTGACGAATACGACACGCGGACTGACCCATATGATCGGCTACGATTTTGCAAGCGCCGGGCGCGGTTTTTCGGATTTGATTCCCATCAATATTCGCTACCAGTTTTCAGAATCATTTTACACGTACGGCGAAACGGAAGAACGGGACACCTATCTCTACAGCATTAGTGACTTGAATTACGATGAGGATACACAAACATCCGAAATAACTTTGAATTACTTCGACTACGACATGCGCAACAACCCATCGTTCTTTGTCGAGGTGCCTGAGGATGAAGCGGAGGATTGGGGGCAAGAAACCCACAAGACATACAACTCGCTTATTCTCAGCACCAAGGACAACGCGGCTTTGGCTAAGCTCGAGTCAGGCGATATCTTGCTCATTTATCCAATCCACCCCTTCGTAGAGTTAAGCTCTGAAACACGGACGCCCTGGAGTTCTTTTGAGGGAAAAAACGAAGCGTTCATTCTCCAAGTGTCGGAGGTCGGAGAAATCAGCGACCAGGGTGAAAATAGGTTAGCCCTGACTGTCACTTTTGGTGAAGGACCCGTCTTCTCCAATACATTTGATAAACCGCCTGCGAATTCATCGGCCATAGAACCCTCTACCGACGTCTATACATCGATAAAGGATAGAACTAATAGCGGTTATGCACTGCCCTCACAAGCCTGGATTGCACGCAAGCTCGGTGATGTCGACTCCTTTAACCGCGTCACATACCAGGTCGTCTCGGGTGAGGAAGGCGGGGGAACCCTTGCGCTGGCCAGGCGACGCAACGACACCAATGAACTCCTCGCCACAAATGTCCAGACGTTCACAGTGCGGCTCGGCCTAGATATCAACCCGTCATTCGCCGCAGACATGGAGAACATGCCCCGCTCGGAGATGAATGGCCAGGTCAGCCGGCTCGATACTGATTTTTGGACCATGGGCAAAGGTTACGATTCAGTGTGGGATTCGATTTCCGTGGATGAATACCTGATCGCTATCGGCCGCCACACCTTGCAGGCAGAGGTCGAGTTTATGCAACAAGGTGCGACGGACACCACAGAAAAAGCCGGCGAAGATGGCGCCTATCAACAGCGCCGCGGCTTTACCCAGCAGTACCGCATCCGCAACGTTACGGCACCCGTGAGAACAGGAGATTCAGAATGAACACCATGCGTGAAAGAGGCTCCACCTTGGCGATCGCCATGCTGCTGTTGCTGATCATGACGGGTCTTGCCGTCAACATGGCTTTCAATGCCCAAGCACAATCCACGCTTACGAGTGCGGTTAAACTCCAGCAATTCTACGAAACGGCGGGGTTGAACGCCTTCAACAAGGCCCGGGCAACCCTCCCCGATTACTGGAACGACATCGATACCATCGAAGATGATCCGACTGTATGGAGATTCGGTGAGTTGCTGAAAGAAGCAGCAAACAAAGACGGTGCCGAGGAAGGTAACTTTCCAGACAATGGCGTCCTCGACTATGTCTCGGAAATGAATTCAGGCATGCTCGAACTCACCTACAAAGTCTGGGTAAAAAACAACCCTGACGATCCCTCGTACCTCTTGACGGGCGAACAGCTCAGTAGCAAAGAGGTCGACACCAACTGGGATCTCGACGGACGCATCATCTTAACCGTGGAAGTCTTTTCACCTAACGACAAGGAAGTACCCGTAGTCACCCAATCGGCAATTGTTGCCCCGGCCGGTGGCGAGTACACCTATCTACACGATGATGCCGTACTCGAGGGCGACGCCTCCGACGTTGGCGGCCAAGGCACTGGCACGCTTGGCAGCGCGTCCGGCATTACCCTTGAAGAACTGAAAGGCGATAACTGAGCCACTTGGCCTGACAGCCGAACCACGACCAGATACTGGTATTTGGGAGAGACGATATCATGAAACATCCTCGTCATTTCAGCCTGCGACTCGCGCTACTAGGCCTGACCCTCACTCTGTTCCTCGGCTCATTCGGTTTTGCTCAGGACACCTGTCTTTCGCGTAGTAAAACCTATCGCCAGCCAGAGTTCGACCCCAACGACTTTCTAGCGACGGACCAAGGCATTCTGGTCGGCGCGGATCTGTCGCTCGACACCGAGGAGCTCGACCTGGAGAACCTCGTCTTAGGCTTGGAACAGCCTTTTTATGTCGACTACCTGTCGGAAGGTGCGGGCGCCAACCATGTCTTCGGCTTTTTCTTTCTCGACATCGACACAGACAAGGACGGGTTTCCCGACTTCTTTGAAACGGATGACTACGCCGACCTGGATGGCGACGGTTACCTGAATATCATTGACGAGGACGATGACGGCGACGGCATCAAAGACGAGGACGATAAGGTCCCCTCGGGCGTCACCTCCATGCCCTACAGCGTCTACCGCAATGGGGACGTGGCCGCCAATGGCTCGATTTCTGGCAAGAGCGGCACACCTGACTACTGGCAATTCGTTCCCAACAGCAAAATCTCGGAAGGGACCTACAAGGACTATTACGAGATGCCAGGCACCTATCTGTATATCGATAACAATAGCAACAGCATTCCCGATGTGCTCGAGTATGTGACCACCACGAACATGGCGCCTTATGTCGTGGACAAGGGTTGGTCCGCCAAGCATAAGATCTCGGGAAATTTCCTGGGCTTACTCGGCAACGACTGGACCTATCAGGGCACGCCAGGTGAGACCACCTCCGACAAGTACCACTGGTCCGGATCGACGGTCTTCTATATCTGTGACGACGATGGCGATACCGGTATGGATGGCAACTATTCCAGCTACCTGCCCTACAAGACGGGCAGCACCCTCAAGTACAAAGACAGTTATGGCAACGTAGACGCCAATGTCGACTACCTGATCTACGGCACGACGGATCCCAAGAGTGCCAACGTTCCCAGCACCTTGATCGATGTGGCCGCCGATGGTACGAAGTCCTTCAAAAAAGACGCCCGTGGCCAGGAAATGTACAAGTACCGCTGGTACCAGAGCAGTATCTCCGGAGCCCGGGAGCTCGTTTTTTGGCTGGCAGTTTTTTACGGCAGCGGTAGCAATTACGTCAACACTTATTATTCCAAATCGCGCTTCAATCCCGATGCGCCGCCCACAAGTCCGAACCGCAACACGGCCACCAATGGCGACCAGTTCGGCAAACTCAGCGCCACCGTCACGGGCACACCGGCAACCAACTGGTACCCCAACCGCGCCAGTACCTCTGAGCACAACACCTTGGTTACAGCCATCTTCGGCGGCTCCGTCACCCAATGGACCGACATCGCCAGCATTCCCGGTTCGGGCGCTTCTCCGGTGCTGAATACAGGTGCCGCGCTGAAGGATTCACGCGCCACTCAGGAATGGGTTGACGAGTGGGAAAACTTCACGACCAGCCGGCGCATACTGCAATATCGCGCTCTGGCTGACTGGTTCTCGGAGACCCCGCTCCAGGCCAATACCATCATCAACGGCCGCTACAGCATCGACATGTCGGCAGAGGGCGACAGCTCGATCATTCGCGCTTTCAATAATAAGATGGTCCACCTCATGGTTGGTGCGCCGCAGAGCACGAAGGACGCCTGGCTACTGGGCTGGGAAGACCTTTACAACGGCGGTGACCGCGACTACGAGGACGTTGTCTTCTACGTCAAACGCGCAGCCGGCGGCGAGTTGGTCTCGCTTAACGTCGCTGACGAAATCGGCCAGGGCGCCAGCGAGGATGCCGAGTTCTCGATCTCCCAGGTCAACTTCTCCTTCGAAGATAACTTCGTCGATAGCCAATGGGGTACTTCAGGTCGCTATATCGCCTACTTCTACCGCCTTTCCCAGAACGACGAGTGGACCGTATTGCTCGGCGACAACCCTCCCGACAACCAGCACCATGAGCGCAATGTCGATAAATTCCAACCCCAATTTGGTGGCACGACCACCCTGCTTTCGGATGGCGTCACGGTTAAACGCACGGTTAGCATCCCCGTTGAGGATAAAAAAACCGAGCTGTACTGGAAAGTGCAGATGGCCTCGGACAACGTCGACGCTGCCTTCCAGCCCAAGGTCACCGCTGCTGACGTAGGCTATCAGTCATTGATCCACGACTTCTACTACAATAGTGCGGTTATCCCCAACAGCGATATCACCTACATCGCCTCCCACGAGTCGCCCTCCTACAGCTGGGACGAGCAAACCAACCGTGGGCACCTATACGCCTTTCAGAGTTTCATCCACGGTGACCCGGCAACCCTGACGGTCATCCCTGAAGACGGCTCACCCGAGTTGACACCGACCACCCAACCCGTCGCCATGTTCCAGAAAGATGAAAGCTCCGAACCCATCAATCTTTTCAAATGGGATGCCGGTGTAAGCATGCTCACGGATCTCAACGATGAAAATGAGCGCACCATTTACACCTACATCGCCGGCAACTCGGAGACGCTCGAGACGAACCTCCAGAACTCAAGGGTGCTCCTGGATCCCAACGCCGCCGATTTGAGTGAGAGCTTGGTGGATGCCTTCGAGTTTACGAGCGATAAGACAACGGCCAATGTTTGGGTCGACAATTATCAGAGTCCCTCGGCGGAGGAGCGTGATCCCGAAGCAGCTGCCATCTGGCTCATCAACTGGATTCACGGCCAAGAGAACCCGGTAGTCAGCGAGGATGGCGTCGTTTCCAGTGCCGAGAAACGCGAGTGGGTTCTGGGCGGCATCAACCGCGCTTCGCCCCTTGTCATCCGCGCACCTGGCCGTCCGACCTGGCTTGACCGCGCCTCTGATATCTCCATTATCGACAAACGCTCCTACCTCAAATTCGCGGAAGAGCAAGAAAACCTTTCAACCCGCCTGCTGATCGGCACCGAGTCCGGCTTGATCCACTGCATCGACGCCGGCAAATGGGTCGGAACACCCGACAAAGACCCGGATTCGGGCGCCGAGTATCCTTGGGCAGAGGGCCATTACGAAGACGGCAACTACGGCACCGGCAAAGAGGTTTGGGCGTTCCTGCCCGGTCACCTCCTGCCCGATATCAAGTACAACTACACCCATGCCAAGGACATTGTCGCAAAATGCGATGCCACGGCGATCTCCACCATCGTCAAGGACGACGATACCTGGAAGCGTGTGGTCGTTTTCGCACAGGGCTACAAGGCAGGAACTCAGACGATCGGGGGCGATGATCGCATTGGCAATGTTATCTGGGCCATGGATCTCACCGATGTCGACGACCCAATTCCGCTGTGGCACCGCAGTGATGGCAACACCCAAGACATCGTCAACCCCGTCAGTATGGGGTGGATGAAGATCGGAAGCGAACCAGTCTGGGTCGCCGTCTATCCCTCCGGTGGCACGCCCCTGGCAAACGAGAAAGCCTCGTTCAATATCGTCAATGCACTCACCGGCGCCTTGGTTCGCTCGGTAACGGTGGGCTCCGACACGAATACGGGCAATGAAAGCATGCTTGGCACCCCAGGCCTGATCGACTCCGATGGCGACGGCTACATCGACCTCGTCTTTGGGGCCACTTCCGAGGGCTGGCTGTTTGCCTACAACACCGTGAACGAGCTCCTTACTACCGAAGAGTTGAATGGCAGCTTCTATTTGGCGCCCAATATAGAGTTGGACGCCGATAACAACGTCCGCGTCGTAGCCTTGACCGGCGACAGCCCCCTGGTCTATGACAGCCCCGAAAAGCCGTTCAACAACAAAATCTACTACTATTCCTTTGTTACTCAGGAAAACAAGTGGTCTGAGTATGGCACCATCACCATGAAGGCCAATCACAAGGCATTTAGTCGCCCCAAACTGATCGGACAACAGCTCGTGGTTGGTACCACCACAGGCGACACCTTTAACTTCTGCGACGCAGATCCGGATGACCCCGGTGACTTGCTGCTCTACGACCTCTCCCAAATCGGTACCGATGACGTATTGGACGAGGATATCGTCGGCTTTGGCTCAGTCTTAGCCCCGATCGTGGTCTCCGATGGTCGGGTCTTGGCCCATGGATCAAATAACAACGCATATAATCCCCGCGAAGAGGGCAGTGTCTTCGGCAATCGCAAGATCGGGCAATTCTCTAGCCAAGCCGAAGTCTCGATTGGTGATATCTTCGGTGTCTACTCCTGGCAAGACGATTTGATGCAATCACTGAAAAACGCCTTAGAAGACAAGGAAAATACGGACGAGGAAACGCCATAAGCCATCCACAAGGCCGTGGGAGAGTCGGCAATCGCCAACTCTCCCCACGAAGAATGAGGTGATTTGTTGCAGTACCTACTCTGCGTTGTGTTGTTGACCTTTTCGGCCGGCACGGGAACCAAGAACAAAACTTTTTCGATTCCCAAATACTCATCGAGCTATAAGCAAACCTCCAGAGATGTCGGTCCCACGCCGGGAAGCCGAGCACCTAATGAGAGTGTTGCGGAGTTCAAGCGGATATACTCTCATCCAGCCGGAATGCGATTACTGGTTCGCGCCAATTGCGATACGCCGATCGGCCGTGGCGATTTGATCACCAAGGCGCGCCAGCTGACCACCACCACGGGGCCGGTTGTCCAAGTCGACTGGGAACCGATCCACGGAGACCGCGTTGCCTACTGGGCCGTTGCCTCGGCACAGCGCAAGGTAGCGACCCATGTCATGACCCCCAATGAGGGGAAATATGTCCCTAGTAGGCCAAAGGTCACCATTCAAGAGCATTGGCGGGTCGAGAGACTTACAATCGGCACCCAGCAGTGCGCCAACGCCAAGGATGTCGATGGCAAAAAGCTGAAACAGGAAATCTCTAATTTCCTCAACCTCTTTACGGTGGATTTTTTCAGGCGACCCTCGTCGCAACTCTCTTCCAGTGACTAGCCTGGTCTATGACCGCGTGGTACACTTGCACAGAATCGCTCGAAAAAGGAGTCCCTATGAAACGCATCAGAGCTTTTACGATGGTGGAGATCATGGTCGTGGTCGCCATTATCGCGATTTTGGCGGCAGTCACCTCCGGTATGTACCGATCTTACTCGGCAAAGAGCAAATGGGCGTCCGTCCAAGGCTGTATTGGCGATGTAGCCAACCGTCTCGAGAACTATCGAAGCAACCACGGGGAGTATCCTGAAGATGATGTCTTCGCCAGCATCAATACCACCGAAGCCTGCGGTGACTACTACGAGGGCCGGGTTACTGTTTTTGACGATGGCACCAAGTATGTCGTTGCCTTTTGCGACCGTAAGAAACCCATCTGGACTGCGGAAAAAAATGACGTTTGGGTGGTTATCGACACTCGGCCATCGGCGATCCACCTGCGCAATCCCGTCGATGAAGAATCAGAGACGATCGACACCGAATACGAGGAAAGTATCGACAGTGACTGCGCCCCGACCTGGTGAGATTAACAGGAGCGATTCGTGTCCGTCATCCTCATTGCCTTGCTTGGGTTGACCGACCCACGGTTGCTTCAGGAACGCAAGTATTATGACCTGATTTTAGCATCGCAGGACGCAGCGCACGCCCTCGAAGATCCTGCAGCTCTGAGGGAGTATACCTGTATTCTCACTGAATACTACACAACTCAGGTCGGCTTTCGCACCTTCTTCGTGAAAAACCTTCACAAGGGCGAGCGCCTAGAAGCGCTGAGGCATCACACGGAAACGATTACGACCAACACCCATGGTCATTTGGTGGAGGAAAATCTCGAGGCGTTGTTGATGGACGCAAGGGCCAAATTCCCAGACAACCTCAATGTCCGCTTCGCCGTTGCTAACTACCTTTTTCGCGGACGCTGCTGCCAAACGGCACCAAAGCTGAGCATGCCTCCACAGGAGATACTAGACATTTTCGGCCAGGCGGAATCCCAAGGGTTGGTCACCGCCGGCAGTCTGTTCGCGCTGGCACTGGATGCACTTGACCAGGGACGCTTCGACGAGGCGGATCGCTTGATTCAGAAGGGCCTCGAACTCAGAGATGACGAACCGCCCCTGGTTCAAGCCTATATGAACGAACTACTGCGTCGAAAGGACTATGATGCGGGCATCCAGCAAGCACGCAAGTTATTCGAGATTACCTTCGACCCCGAGACGCGCGCCGAAGCCCTAATCGGCGCAGCTCGCGGTCTATTTGCCCAAAGGAAATTTCTCGAAGCAGGTGAAACGGCCCTCAACGCCCAGAAACTGGCTCCTAGGCACCCCCTTGCCTTTGTTGTGGCCTTGGACTGCTTGCGCAGCAGTGGTGGCGGAAAGCCCTATCGCGATGCGGTACTAGGTTTTCTGGCTCAGGACCTCAAGAACCCGATTCTGTTTGAAACCTATGCCGGCTATCTGAAACTACGCGGCATCGTAGCGGATGACCAAGCCCTGATGAAGGAATACGAGAAGCAGCGTCATCGGGATCCGCTGAGCGAAGTGACGCAGTTGGTTAACTTGGGAAGCTTCAGCCACCTGGATCACCAACCGAAAGCTTGCCTGAGCTACTATCAAAAAGCGCGCAAACAAGCTGAGAAGATGGAAAACCCTCCGCCTGATCTGTTGCCAATTATTGACGCTCTCCTCAAAGAGGCCGAAGCGGCTCTTTGAATCAGGTCTTTTCCCTACCCAATCGATCAATGCCCTGGGTCAGGAAATAGCCTAAAACGACTAAAGCCAGAGCGCAAAGCACCTGAATCGCAGTAGGGTCGAAGTGCTCCAGGGGCCATTTTTCCGGTGCGAACTTCTCCAGTGTTTCGACGGTAATCACCTGGCCACGGACGACATCTCCAACCACTGGGTGCCTTGCAGCCTGAAAGGGCCACAAACCGATCACCGCACCGAGCAATAGTCCAAACAACACGCCCAAGGTCCCTGCTTCGAAACGTTTAAGCAACCACTTCAACAAATTCGAAACGCCCGCCACACCAGCTACGACGCCGACACCTACAGGCACGACGATCTTGGCGGATTCTAATAACAAGCGCAAATCCATGGCCTTGAGGCCTTGTTTGAAGCTGTCTACCGCGCCGAGAATGACCTCGTACTGACCTAGCAGTAGCAACATATAGCCTCCGCTAATACCAGGCAACACCATCGCGACCGAGCCAATAATACCTGCGAGGAACAACATCCCGTAACTACTGGAACCTTCACCCTGACCGCTCAAGCCGATGGCCATCAGGACCATGACGCCGAAACCGACGATCGTACCGATCCAAAAGGCCGTGCCCACCGGTTTGGCCAAACGCCAGATCAGGGGAACACCGCCAAAGGTCAAACCGATGAACAGGCTGTAGGCTATCCAGCGGTGGAAGACAACAAAGTCCTTGATGCTACCCGCACCCAAAAGAATGATGAGAAAAGCGGAGCCGACGACACAGCCCAGCGTGAGTAGGGCCCTGCGATTGAAGCGGAAAGTCGTAACATCGGCGATGGCGTCAATAAAGGCGGAATAGATGCCCACCGCTAACAGCATGGTGCCGCCGCTAATACCTGGCACCAAATTGGCCATCCCCATCAGGACCCCTCCAAACATCGACCTGATGGCGACCGACCTCAGACTTTTCTCCTCAGAATGTTCCACACGCTCCCCCTGTGACTTTGAAGGTCTTCACCCAGCGCTGTCATTGTAGCAGGGCCACCCGAATGAATCGAGATCTCATGAAAGGCTCGATCAACAGTGCCCAGTTCCTCATCTGTTTTTTTTGAAAGGCCGTTGTTCCCGGTCAAAACGCTGCTGGCAGCGCCTGCGGCGGCGCCCGTCACCGGCGAGTTCGTAATGATAGGCCGCAGGCCCCCAGAGACCCGCTGTCTCGTAGGCCAGTGCAATCTTCTCGTTGGGAGGGGCAGCGAGCTTTTGATAGGCCTCGACTGCCTGCATGGGTTGTTCGAGCAACATGTGTAATTGTGCCATCAAGGCGAACTCCCGACCTTGCTCGAGGCAGAGCAATGACTCCGTGGCAGCGCCATACTGTAAAAAGTAGACGGCCGCGATGCGGTAGAGTCCGCGAGCCTTGGCTTGATGTCCCAAGGCCAAACAAAGCGGGTGGCTGCCACCGACGACACACTCCTCCATTCGCTCGTAAACGAGGAAGCTGGTCGCTACCTCAAAGGAGGCGCGCAGCAGAAACAGGGGCGCGTTTTCCTCGGAAAGCGTCAGCTCTGCCATTGCCTGGTTGAAACGCTCCCCTTGATCCAAAAGGAAATTCCGAAGCACGCGCCCTTCAGCCGTGGCCATCAGGGGAGCTTCCTTTCCTCGAATAATCTGATCCATGAAGCGGGACCACTCCATAGGTTGGCTTCGCCACTTTGAAATGAGACTGAGCAAGGCCCGATAGTCACCCAGCAGCTCTAGGGCATTCAACAGGGGATGAAGCCAGGCAAAATAATTGCCTTTGCTCAAACGAACGGCCCAAGCACGGAGGCGTTGAGGGTCGTCATGTTCGGTGAAATAGCGCCATGCCAAGTCAAACACATGGGGTGTATCGTCGGGTGTGAAGGCGCCGTTGAGCCATGAGCCAAAGCAGACCTTACAGTCGAGCAAAAGCTTGATGCCTGGCGCCAAAGAGTTCAGTTGCAAACACGCGGCACACGCCTGATCCACATCACTAGGCGTCTCGAGTCTTTCCCAAATAGCCAGTGCCTGGTCGCCCCGACCGAGACTCAGCAGTACTTCGCCTTGCGCTACCGGGTGGCCTATTTTCTCGTACAGCCAAGCAGCCTGTGCGAGCGCGCCACGAGCCTTGAGTTTATCAGCCAGGCTCAAGCTCCATTTTCGGTCCTTGATACGCATTAACACGCGGTTTGACTTGTGAAATTTGGGTTCGTCACGATCCGTCGCCAACAGCAGGGCAAGGGCTCGTTTGTTATCACGGGTCTTCGCCAGTGCGAGACCGGCCTCGTACTTCATGTCTGCTCGAAGAAATGCTTGGGCGGCGCTGCGATAGTCGGACAGCTTAAGGGCACACTGTCCGGCCAGGGCCCAATCTTGGACCAGCACCAGACGCACGTAGGCGGGGAAGTACATCTGGCTGTTGAAGAGGGCGATAGCTTCTCGATGGCTGATCTTCTCTTGCGCCATCAGTTCGATGCACTTTTGAGGGTCGCCACGGTGCTCGTAAAAATCCAGCAGTTGGGTGCGATCGCCACGCACTACGAGGGTTTCCTCGAGTTCCTCGAATCGGCCTGTCTTGCGTAGCAAGCGTTCAACGCCCCTGGCGTGTTCACAGCGCTGGTAGAGTTCGAGCGCCTGTTCGTGAAAGCCAAACTTCTCGAACCGCGTCGCGCCGTATAGGAGCTCGCCCGAGCGCTCACAAACGGCTAAGGCCCGTTGCCAATCACCCAGGAACTCGAGGTAAACGCCCAGTGCCTTGCGCGTTTTTCCCGCTCGCTCGTAGGCCTCGGCAGCTCGCGCAAAGAGGCCATGCCGCATCAGCAGCCTTGCCGCCTTGCGCCATTCGCCATGCTCCCACAACATTTCGATGCGGCATCCCAGCACATGCCCTTCTTCACCCAACCGGCGCCATATCCCTAACGCTTGACCCCACTGAGCGACGCGCTCGAAGGCCAAGGCCATTTCGCGATCTCGCTCCTCTCCCCGCAACTTTTGCAGTATTTGCGACCAGGGAGCGCTGCGCGCGCCCTTGCCCCAGGCTTCCCCGGCGAACGACAGACACATCTTGGCAGCATCGATTAGGCCTTGACACTGATAAGCGCGACCCAACTGCCGCCATTCGCTTGGCTTAGCCGGTCCCTCAAGCGTAAGCGCAACGAGCTGCGGATCGTCGCTATAGAAAAGCGTGCTAGCACAGCGTTCTTGCCAGTAGGCACGATGCTCGTCATTCTCGACGATGGCGACCATGCACCGGGCACGCGAGGCCAGGCGCAAGACGGTTTGAAAGGGATCACAAAGCCGTTCTGACCTGGCGATCTCGGAGGGGTACCAAAGAACGAGCGTGTCACAGGCAAACACTCGCGCATCCTCAAAAACCTCGAGCCGCACCTCGTCGTCAAACCCAACCAAATCGAGCGCTCGCCATTTAGAACACAAAACGGCATCACCCGCCTTCAAGCAGCGATTGAGGAGCTGGAGCACCGGCCGTGTCGGTATATGAGTCAGGAGCGGCATTAGACCACGTATCGCGGGCCTATTCTTGTCCCGCAGCCCAACACCCTTCTCTGACTGGTCCTCTTGGAGACGCAGGAACTGCCTGATAGGCGGCAGCGGGCGCAGCCTGGTGCGTTGGGCAGACCATACGATATGGTCAGGGTCATGGAGGGATAACTTGATCTCGTGCCAGCGCAAATCCACTTGCCAGGGGTCTGTCTCGTCAAATATCCGCGCCCAGACGGGCAAAAGCGCCAAGTCCAATTCAGGCAACGTCATGATCTCTCTGCTCTGCAGGGGAATCCAGGGTCCACCATAGGGAAAAACCGCCTGCTTGGGTGAGGTTATGCGATGGAGTCCCCAAACTCGCAACAGGGTAACGCTTTTGATAGCTTGGTAGGAGACGGTGAAAAAGCAAACGAATTCGGCGCTGACCTCTATGGTCATCACAAAAGGTATGGATTGAATCGTGGTTTCTCGGATGATGCAGGGATGAGGCCAATGTCCCCGAACAAGTCCACCAAAAAACTGGCTCAGCTGCGCCATGGCCCGCGGTAAACATCGAACAAAGAAACCATGAACACTATCGTTTATGAGCAAGACATGCACATGAACACCAGCCAGCGAGGAACACAGGACAACCGTTCATCGCATAATTTTATTCGCGCAACCAACTTGAAAAAATTGAGATACGCCGCATCGACTATCTCACACCAAGTACCTCAAGGCAATCTAACAGGTCAGCGAAAATTGCTTATAAAGATATTCGTGAATACCAAAATGCATGTTCAGCATGAAAACATCCCATATAATTCTCGATGAAGAATATTCCGCTAGTAGCACAGCAACAACCCGCACTTAAAATCTATCTAGTACGACTTTGTCAGGTTGGAGAACAAGGCGAAGCCTAATATTCATGCGAGTCCACCAACCGGTGGTTAGAGGGCTGGTTAGCCGGGAAAAATGAGGTGCCTGCCTTGCCTGGCCACGGGGAACGGGAATGCTGGGCGGAGCCGGAAGAGCGTTGAATGCAGGCATCCTGACCAAATCATATGAGCGCAAGAAATTGCATCGCCTCTCATCCCATGTGCTATTTTTTGTGCCGATGGTTAGCCTGAGCCCATCCGAAAAGGTCATCCCCTTCGACGTTTGGAAAAAGCAGAATCATTTCAGAGGGACGCTCACGGAGTTACGCTCGACTTAAAAGACCGCTTTAACATTCACGCGCCGTCCGGCGCAAGATTGCATCTTGCGCTACAGCAGCTACAGCGCCTGCGGGACCTTTTCGGCTATGATCTACTTAAGATCGCGAAACATCAGGCGAATCATCTCACGCACCAACCATCGCGGCGAGACTCGCAAGGACCAGACCCTTAGTTTGTTGGTCCAGCCCGGGACGACCCTGGCTTTTCCCCGGACCAGGCCAGTGATTCCCTGGCGTGCCACGGCCGCGGCCGTCATGACATCGACTCGGGACATGAAGGAGCCCTCCATGGATGAGTTCTTGAAGAACTCCGAATGGGTCGAACCAGGCTCAAGGTTGGTCACAGTGATGGACGTACCCCGCAGCTCCCAATTGAGGCCCTCGCTGAACATATTGACATAGGCTTTGGTGGCCGCATAAGGAAGAAACCAGGGCACCCCTTGGTTGCCTGCGATCGAGCCTACGTTGAGAATGCGGCAGGCCTCGCCTCGCGCCAACAAGCGGGGGATCATCAACCGACAAAACTCAGTAGGGAACACCACATTGAGCGCCAGCATCGCGCGCACTCGGCGACCCTCCATCTCTGGGAAGGGACCACTTTGGCCCACGCCCGCGTTGTTGACCACCACGCTGACAGGAAGATCGGCGATGCACTCGGCCAGGCGTTCAGCAGCCTCCTCGAGGCTCAAGTCAAGGGCGAGAACCCGAGCCTCGACGGCGAAGGCAGACTTCAATTGATTGGCAACCTGATCCAATGCCATCTCGCTGCGGGCAACCAAGATGAGGTGGCACCCGCGCTTGGCAAGCTCGTGGGCCAGCGCGGCGCCAATGCCACTCGAGGCTCCTGTCACCACCGCCCAGCGCCCTTTGAGGTCGAACATCTCTAGCCCCCTTCCAATCATCTCGGCACATTATAGCCAGGAAGGCGGCAAAGGTTAATGGGAAGTGAGCTCGAGAACCTTGAGAGGTAGCAGTATTTGGACCTCGAAAAACTCGCCCGGCAGGGTCGAGAACCGCAGATCGCCGCCTTGATTGCGAATAAAATCACTGGCCATCGTTAGGCCCAGGCCGACATGGCCGCGTTCGCTGGATTTGGTCGTATAAAAATGCTCACATAACCGCGGCAAGAGGTCCGTCGTGACGCCCAAGCCGTTGTCCTGGATTTGCACCATCACTCCGTCCGCGACAACGCGCGTGCGAATCGCGAGCCTGGGTGAGAAGTCGGCGGTTTGCCCCAGTTTTTCCTGAAGCGATTCGACGGCATTGCTGAAAATCGCGTTGAGCGCACGCGAAAACGACTGAACCTCTACTTCGATCTGGGCACAGCCAGGGTCGAAGCTCGTTTCCAAACCCATTTCCCACCTAGGCGCCAAGGCTGACAATCGATGGCTGGCCAAGTCGGCATGCTCGATTAGCAGCCCCGTGAGATCGGTAGACTGGGTTCCCGCGTCTTCATCACGCGAGAGCCGCATCATGCCTTCAACCATAGAATTGAGGCGAGTACCTTGCTTGAGAATTGTCTCGAGGTTGGACTTGACCTGGTCCAACAAGGCCGTCATCCCCGCGCCGTGCAGGTCATGCCTCAATTCATCGAGCTGCTCGATACTGACCCGTGAAAGGCCATCTACAAAATTGAGCGGATTGCGAAGACGGTCCGCCATGCCGAGGATCATGCTGCCCAGTGCCGAGTATTTGGCTTGCTGAACCAGCGCGCGCGTACGCTGAGCGACTTGCTCTTCGAGCGAGGTCCGATAGCGCTCCAACTCCACCTGGGTGTCATATAATTCGAGAGCGCGCTCGATGGTGATCAGCAGGTCATCGCGATCGTAGGGCTTGAGAATGTACTTGAAAATCTGGGCGCGGTTGATGGACTCGAGGATGACCTGGACGTCCTTGAAGGCGGTGAGCAAAATGCGGATACTGCGCGGTAGCAACTCACGAGCTTCCTGCAAAAAGACGATGCCACTCATCTCGGGCATGCGATGATCGCTGATGATCAAGTGAATATCGCGACCCTGCCAATCCCCCTGGATGGCCTGAAGGGCAGCGATGCCGTTGGCTGCGGTAAGCACGCTGTACTGTCGGCTCAGCAGAGACTCGAGGGCTCGCAAGTTAGCCAGTTCGTCATCCACGACGAGGATGGTATGTTTCTTCTCCGGCTGCTTGTTCTGGAGACCTGCTATTTTACTTTTTGAAAAGATAGCCATCCCGAACCCCACTTGATGGGATTATCTCACAGGAAACTTTAGCCACACAAGCACCTACCACAAACCAGGTCAATTTCACACGGTTGCTGCATTTTGACATTACCAATAAAGTAATTAGAGTCATTGTCTCGCGTTCCTGCGATCACGCATCCACCCGTACTTCCGTCTTCGGCCCGACAAGTTCCGCAAGCATTGTATTGCCTAGGCCTTGGGAACAGGCTAAGATTTGGGCATGACCCTTGATATCGCCATTCTCATCTTCATCATCGCAACCATGGCTTACTTCTTTTTCACAGAGAAGCTGCCCATGGATCTGACCGCCTTCCTGGGCCTGGGCACCATGATCGTGCTGGGCTATGTCAAGCCTGAGGAGGCATTTGCTGGCTTCTCCTCGCCTGCCGTGATCATCATGCTCTCGATCTTTTTCATCAGTGGCGCACTGTTGCAGACGGGGGTGGCCGACCTTGTCGGCGACAAGGTTTACCAAATCATCGGTAGCCGCGAGGTGCCGCTGATGATTGCGGTCATGTTACTGGCTGCCTCCCTCTCCGCCTTTATGAACAACGTCGCGGCGACCGCGATTCTACTACCCGCCGTCGCCAGCTTGGCCAAGGCCAGCCGAATTTCCCCCTCGCGCCTGTTCATGCCTCTGAGTTTTGGCACGATCCTCGGCGGGACCATGACCCTGGTCGGCACACCGCCGAACATCGTCGCCTCGGAGATGTTGCAGTCCCGAGGTCTCCAACCGTTCGCGCTCTTCGAGTTCGCGCCGATCGGCTTTTGTTTTGTGGTCTTAGGCACGCTCTACATGACAACCTGGGGACGTAAACTCCTGCCCCAGCGCGACATGGCTCAAGTCAGTCAGGAGGCCCGCGACTTGGCCTCGATCTACCGCCTCAAGGACAATCTCTACTCAATCCGGGTCCCCGGCGGCACGCCCATGGTGGGCATGACGCTCAAGGAGACGAGACTCGGGACCGCGCTAGGTCTGCAGGTCGTCAGCATCGTGCGCGGTGACAAAAAAACCCTGGCCCCGACGGCTGAGACGCAGTTGTTGGCCGGCGATCTCCTGGTCGTCCAAGGCCAGCGCGCGGACCTGGACCGCTGGATTGCCGTCCACGATGTTTCGCTGGGTGAAGCCAGCCGCACCCACATGGCTGCAGCCAGACCTCACATTAAGATGGTCCTCGCTCGCGTCCGGGATGAATCGGAGCTGATCGGCAAGACGCCCATGGCATTGCGCTTCCGCGACCACTACCAGGCCCTGATTATCGGCCTGCGCCGAGGCGGCGAATTTGCCGAGGTCAAGATCGCCACTGAGCCTATTCAAGCTGGCGACGAATTGCTGCTGGCCACCGCCACTGCCAGTAAAGAGTCGCTGGAGCGGATCGCCACCGATTTCGCGGCGAATGAGGCCGACACACAGACCCTGCGCCAGTTCCGCCATCAGATTTTCATCCTCGACGTTGGCCAGACCAGCGCCTTGGCAGGACGCACGCTGGGAGATAGCCGGCTATCGGAATTGGTCGGCCTGACCGTGCTGGGGATCTTGCGCGGCGAGGAGGTGAGAGTCGCCGTCGGTTCTCACGATAGGATCGAGGCCGGCGACCATCTATACGTGGTCGGCGAACCCTCGCTCGTGCGCGAGTTAGTCTCCTGGGGCAAGGTTGAGGTCTACCACGAATCGGTCGATGAAACGCTGGAGTCGGACCAGGTCGGCGTGGTCGAGGCGGCTCTGGCGCCGCGCAGTGAGGCGACGGGCAAGACCTTGGCGCAATTGAACTTCCGCGAGCGGTTTGGCCTGCAGGTGCTAGCTATCTGGCGCGGCGGTCAAGCAATTCACGGCGGCCTGGCCGATACACCACTGCAATTGGGCGACGCACTGTTGTTACAGGGACCCTGGCGCAAAATTCGGCTGTTCGCGACTCGACCCTATTTTGTCGTGCTCTCCCAGCAAGCAACCGAGCCGCGCAATCGTGCCAAAGCACCCCATGCCTTGGGGGTTTTATGCCTGATGATCCTGGCGGTCGTCCTCGGCTGGCAACCGATGCAAGTCACTGCATTCATCTGTGCCAGCCTAGTCGTGCTCCTGGGCGCCCTTACCATGCAGGAGGCCTATCGGGCCGTCGAGTGGCGCTCGCTGTTCCTGGTCGCAGCCGTGCTTCCGGTCGGCACCGCCATGGAGCGCACCGGCGCCGCCGCGCTGCTGTCCCACGTCTTGACCGACCTGGCGGGCCCCTTCGGTCCCTACGCCGTGTTTGCTTGTGTCTGCGTGCTCTCTAGTGTGCTCAGCCAATGCCTCGATGGCGCGCCCGCGGTCGTGCTTTTGACGCCGGTCGCACTCAAGAGCGCCGAGATCCTGCAGATGTCGCCCAAAGCCGTGATGATGGCGGTCGCCGTTTCCGCTTCCGTGACCTTCATGACGCCGTTCAGCCACAAGGCCAACCTGCTGGTCATGGGTGCCGGTGGCTACCACTTCAAGGATTATTTAAGGGTCGGCACACCGCTCTCGCTCCTGTTGATCGCGCTGGTGCTGCTGCTGATCCCCTGGATATACTGACGATGTCCCCCTCAAGAGGCGCGACAGGTCGGCGGTTCACACTCCTTGTGGGTCAAGGCATTGAGGCCGCGACTTGTCAGTGGTTTTGATTGATACACTATCCGAGTCCGCCTTATAATGATGAGACTCCATCATTTGGATTAATTGGCTCCAGAGGATGTGCATGGGAAAATGGGCGAAGCAGGCGAAACTATCGCTGAGCCAGGGCGATTTCATCCAGGCAGGTGATTTTTTCAAGCTCGACGGCGATATTCGTGGCGCGATCCAGGCTTACACTGACGGCAAGCATTTTACCGAAGCGGCAAAGCTCTATGAGAGCCTGGGCAAAAACGACAAGGCCGAAAAGCTCCTGCTCAAGCATGCCTCGCCCAAGGACAAGGCGGAGTTCTACCTGCGCAACGAGCAACCGGAAAAGGCGGTGGAGGTTTATCTAGCGAGCGGTCAGAACTTCGAAGCGGCCGAACTGCTTGAGAAACTCAATCACCTCGCCCGCGCCGCAGCCCTGTTCGAGTCACTGGGTTTCCTCGAAAAAGCCGGGGTCCTCTATGGGAAATGCAAGTTTTTCGACCGCGCTATCGACGTTCTTTCTCGCCAAATCGATAAGCTGGACGCCAACGAAGGCGCCTTGACCAAGAGCAAAATCCTCAAGTATCAGCTCTGGATCGCCAATTTTCACATCGGCGCCAAGCGCTTCATCAAGGCCGGCGAGTTCTTCGAGGCTGCCCAGCAGCTAGAAAAAGCAGGCAAATGCTACCTTAAGGGTGGCGACCTCATGCGCGGCGCCTCAATGCTCATCCATATCAACATGCTCGACGAAGCCCTTTCCATTCTGTCCAGGGTCAACAGCCTCGAGAGCCGCATCCTTCAAGGCCGCATCGCCTTTCAGCGCAGCGAATGGGAGCGGGCGGCGGATTTTCTGACCGATACACCCGAGCATGCCTTGCTCAGCGAAGCCTATGAGCAACTGGGCCGCTTCCAGGAAGCGGCCACGCTGATGGAAAAAGCAGGCAACCCTCAAGCTGCCGCCCAACTCTTCGAAAAAGCCAACGACCACCGCCGAGCGGCAATCCTGTTTGAACAGAACGGCCTGTTCGCCGAGGCCGCACGCAACTACGAAGCCCAAGAAAAATGGGCCAACGCCGCCAAGCTCTATCATCTCGCGCGCAATCGCTACAAGGCAGGATTCTGCCTGTTCAAAATTCAACGCCACGAAGACGCTCTGGCTCAGCTGCAAATGGTCCCCGAGGACGATCCCAATTTTTCCCAGACGCGGCACATGATGGCCGAAATTTTCTTCCATCAAGGCGTGTATTCTGTCGCCAGGCAGCTTTACGAGGACCTCCTTGGCCAGTCCATGGTTGCCGAAGAGAACATGTCCGGCTTCTACTATTTTGCCCGCTGCTGTGAGGAGGAAGGCCAGCTGGACGAGGCCAAACGCATCTATGAGCGCATTTTCGCACGCCGCGCCAACTTCGGCGACGTAACGGCCCGCTTGCGCAAACTACAGTCGGTGCGTGCGGCGTCGGAGCCGACGGCCGCGACGGCGATTCGCAACATTGCGGTGCCCTCCGAACTTGCCATAGGCGACCTGATCGACAATCGCTTCAAGGTCATCGACACGATTGGCAAAGGCGGCATGGGTGCTATTTTCAAGGTCAAGGACACGGAGCTCAACCGCAACATCGCGCTGAAAATGCTGACCCACAAGCGCGGCGATTTTGAAGAGCTCAAAGTGGAACTGCTGATCGCTCGCGACCTGACCCATCCCTACATCATCAAGGTCTTCGATGTGGGCAGTTGGAATGGCATGGGCTATTTCACCATGGAAGCCGTCGAGGGCGAGCCGCTCAAGAACTACATCCACAATACTCAAGACGACCTTGCCACCAAGGTGCGCCTGATCATCAAGATCTGCGAGGGTCTCAAGCACGCCCACGAGCAGAACGTAGTGCACCGCGACATCAAACCACAGAACATCATGATCGACCGCAACCTCAACCCCAAGATCCTGGACTTCGGCATTGCCCGCAAGACGACCCACGATACCCAAGGCAAGCCCATCAGTGGCTCACCTAAATATATGGCCCCCGAGCAGATCCAAAACACCAAGACCGATGTGCGTACCGATGTCTACGCCATGGGCATCATCATGTTCTACATGTTCACCCTCAAGGAGCCCTTCCTCGCCAAGACGCCGCAGCTGGTGATGAAGATGCACCTCGAGGATCCCCTGCCCGAGCCCATGGCGGTCAACCCCGAGATGCCCTATTGGTTGAGCGAGATCATCCAGAAATGCTGCCGCAAAGAGCCGATGATGCGTTTCAGCAATATGGGCGAACTGATCGATGAACTGAAATTGAACCTCTTGGACTTCTGACCCTCAGCGCCGTTTGCCGACCCAGAGCCAATCCTCGTGGAGCACCAAACGGCGCTTGTGGTTGAAGCGCAACCAAGGGATGCCGTCGCGCTGGTCGACGGTGCTGCAATACTCCTCCAGCACCTCGGGCACGCGGTCGAAGTGACCTTCCTCGTCGAAATCCCAGGGCGTGCAAACCGTCAACCAACCGCCGGGTTTGAGCAGATGGCAGACATTGGCCAGGACCTCGGCCGGTTCATCGACCAGATCGAGAAAGTGACCGCAATGGATCCAGTCGAAGGAGCGATAGGCAAACGGCAGGTCTTCCACATCGCCACAAAGCACCAGGGCGTTGTTGACGCTCGGTTTGACCAGGATATCTTGACGAACGCCGCGCTCAGGCACGAGGTAACGCACGGCGATCTCGCTGGCCGCAAGTTGATGATTGGCCAGGGTCGCCAAATAGAAATTGAGCTCCAAACCTAGGGCGCGTTCGCAGACCTGGCTCATGCGCTGCAGCATGCCACCCTGGCCGCAGCCCAAGTCCAGCCCGAGTTCCGGTCGCTGCCCCTCGAGATAAGTGGCAATTAAGTCTTCTGGCGCTTGGGCCACCAAAGGCCGCACGAACTCGGGCAGGTCGACCTGCTGCCAGAAGCCGGGAAAACCTTCGCCAGCGACTGCGGTGTCGATATCGGGTAGCTCGGGCGTGGCCAGTCTGCCATAGCGCGAGAAGTACCACTCGCGGACCTCGCCGTACTCAGGCCATTGGGCCAGGGCACGGGAAATGGTCCAAATCTCGGACTCCAGATAAGCGTCGATCTCGGCGTGCAAGACTGGAGTGCCGGAGATGACCGGGTAAAGGTTATCGGACTCTGTGTTAGCAAAGAGCCAGGGTTCCAAGGCTTCGAGCTTCTCACCCGTATCAGGGCAGCGAATGATGCCGCGACCTACCAAATCACCGAACATGCGGGCCCCTCCTTGCTCACCAAATTGGTTCTCTATTCAGTTCTTGTGATTTTCTCGCTGTTTGCACACAAAGGCAAGACAAACCCTTGTGATCGTGGCGGGCATCACTTTCGAAAGGTCCAAGATTCCTGAGCGAAGACGTCGCTGGCGACGCGGGCGACTTGCTCTTCTTGGAGGAACTCGGCTGGTAGAGGCACCAGCTTCATGTCGAAAACGGTTTCGAAGCTGGCGGCCAAGCCGGCGATCAACTGGGCACGGTCGGGCAGCGCCAAACCCGCGGCCGCGTAAAAGTCCGCGACACCCGTCATGGTCTCGGAGACATCGCGGGTCGCACCGGTGATTTCGTGCAGGACCTTATGGCGGTGCACCATGGGGATACTGCCGTGCTGCAGGAAACCGCGTTTGCCCAGCTTTTGGGCACTGCCAATCAATTTCTGTCCCCCGCTCTCGATTTCCGATTCGGAAAGTGAGGCAAAGCAGGGCAGGCCGCGCTGGGCGCGCACGGATGCGGCGTCCTCGCGAGTGCGCGACATTTGGCCGCGGGCGCCCTCGAGCAGGGTGAAGCGCTCGAGCGCGGTGCCGATTAGGCGATAATTGTGGGTGACCCGCGAGGTGAAGGGTTTCACGAGGGGCGCGATGACGGCGTAGGTGATCTCGTCGGGCTCGTGAAGCACGCCCCGGCCGCCGGTCCAGCGCCGCACCAGATTGACGCCGTGGCGCACCAGCGCATCCTGGTCGACCGTGTCGCGCCAACGCTGATGGTAGCCCAGGCTGAGCGTGGCTTGTCGCCAGGCGTAGAAACGCAGGACGGGCGTGCTCAGACGGCCTTCCTCTATCAGCTCGAGCAAGCGTTGGTCGACTGCCATGTTTTCGGGACCGGAGCGCGGTTCGCGCTCGTCGAGCAGATACCAGGTCGTCGTCATCGATAGCCTCAGTGAAAGCGCCAGGTCGGCCCGGCATCGCCGCGCGGAAGCTTCGCGGGTCCGGGCAAGATTTCGCGCAAGTAGTGATTCATGCCGCGGCCCTGGTCCCAGTCACGCGGATAACCCAGGGACACCTCCTCGAAGCGCACGCCGTCGCGCACGTCGGTGGCGCGCATGTGGAGGTGGCCGCTGACGACGACCCGGGCCGGGTATTCGCGGTGGAACTGCTCGGTGCGTTTGGTCCCACACCAGATCGAAAAACGCGGGATGCGCCAAAGCCGGACGAGGTCTTCGCGCAGGGGAAAGTGATTGATCAATACAAGCGGCATATCCGCAGGCAAGGCGCTGAGACGTGCGCGGCTCAGCGCCAGGCGGTGGTCGCACCAGGCCATCATATCGCCATGGGGCGCGGTCTCGATCAACTTCTCGTCGCGACAGAGGATGCCCGCATCCATCGCCCAGGCCACGGCATTCTCGAGACTTACGTCCGCTGGGCGAAACGAGTAATCGTAGGGAATGAACAGCGGGGCGATCACATGGGGCTCCGGAGCCCCGGTCCACATGGGAAAGGGGTCCTCCGGCGTACACACGCCAAAACTGCGGCAGATCTCGACCAGGTGCAGGTACTTGGCCTCACCGCTGTATTCGATCTGGGTGTCGGGCTCGGTCGAGGTCCACAATTCATGGTTGCCAGGTACCCAGAAAACCTTCGCGAATTTGCGGCACAGCACCGCCAGGGCCTGACGGAGATGCTCGCCCTTGGTGCAGAGGTCGCCCCCAGTGATCAACCAGTCGTCGCCGTGGTCCGGTAGTTCGTCCAGGGCCTCGCGGTTGACTTTGTAGTCTAGGTGCAGGTCGCTGATCGCGTAGAGTTTCACTTATCCCTCACTCGGCAGTTCGGCACCGCTTGGGGCGCGCGTAGGGCATACTAACAGAAAGGTCCACGCTGGGGAATCCTACTCGCGCTCGCAGTCCCTTCGACAACCCTTTCAGAAGATGTAGGAGACCGACTTGGGATCGCAGAGGTCTTCCTTTTCCAGAAGCTCGCGATAAGTCATGACGCTGCTGACCGGCCCAGAAATCTGACCTGTGCATTTGCGCTCGATCTTGTAGTCGTTGTGGCGAAACTCCTCCTCAGCCAGCTTGACAGACACGTTTTTACTCAGGAACGGCCGGCTGAGCGCGAGGATCTTGGGTTTGAGCAGGCTGTCTTCCACCTGCTTGGTGGCAAACTTGACGACCACCATGGCCTGATCCTTGATCGCAAAATAATCCAGCGAGCGAGTCAAGCCATCCGGCAGAGGCTCCTGGCGGTCGTGTTTGAGGTCGTAGAGCAATTTCAGTTCGTCATAGCTCCAGATCAGTGCGCGTTTGGTCTGCAGGCGCTTGCCGAGCAGCTTGATATGGCCCTTTTTGTCCAGATCTGTGAAGTACTTGAGCATAGCCGCCACTTTGGCCTTTTTACCGGTACACATCAGGATCTTGGTCATGGCTCACCCGTAACATCGCACTCACACGGTGGTTAAATCATGATAGCACGAACTTTCCGCGGCAACGGGCCATAAACATGCGCTCATCACCGGCCCACAGGGCCGTGTCCGCTTTTGGATTTGACACCCACTGCCGTAAAGCAAGCAGGACACCCGAGGCCACGCATGCTGTTCACGGGCCTTTGGCGTTGCCAAGCGAGCCTTTTTTCTGTTTAATCGTTGGTTTGCAGGAACAGCCCAGCCGAGACGCCAACGACCTGCACCTAGCCTGTGAGGAGCATCCATGACGACGATTATCGTGATTCCCGGTGACGGCATCGGTCCCAGCATCACCGACGCCACCTTGAAAGTGCTTGAACGCCTACATAGCGGCTTCCGCTTCGAGATCGCCGAAGCCGGCGTCACCGCCCTCGAGAAGGGCAAGGACTTGCTGCCCCAGGAGACCCTGGACCTGATCAGCCAGCACAAGGTCGCGCTCAAGGGACCGCTGACCACGCCGGTCGGCGAGGGCTTCCGCTCGATCAACGTCACCCTGCGCCAGACCTTCGACCTCTACGCCAACCTGCGGCCGGTGATCTCCTTCCCCAACACGCGCTCGCGCTACGAGAACATCGACATTGTCACCATCCGCGAGAACACGGAAGGCATGTACTCCGGCGCAGGCCAAACGCTGTCCGATTGCGGCGAAGTGGCCGAGGCCCGCAGCATCATCACGCTCGAGGGCTCGCGCCGCATCCTCCAGTTCGCCTTCGAGTACGCCCGCACCCATGGCCGCAAAAAAGTCACCGCCGTCCACAAGGCCAATATCCTCAAGACGACCTCGGGCCTTTTTCTCAAGACCGCCCGCGAAGTGGCGCAGGGCTACCCCGATATCCAGATGAACGAGATGATCGTCGACAACACCTGCATGCAACTGGTCATGAACCCGCACCAGTTCGACGTGATCGTGACTACCAACCTCTTCGGCGACATCGTCAGCGACCTCTGCGCCGGCCTAGTCGGCGGCCTGGGCCTGGCGCCTGGCGCGAACATCGGCAAGGGCTGCTCGATCTTCGAGGCAGTCCATGGCAGCGCGCCCGACATCGCCGGTAAGAACATCGCCAACCCCAGCGCCCTGCTGCTGGCGGGTGCGATGATGCTCGACCACCTCGGCCTGTTCGAGGAAGCCAAAGCGTTGCGCGCCGCCATTCGCGACGTCCTGGAGAAACGCGACCGCACCACCGGCGACCTGGGCGGCACCGGCACGACCACCAGCTTCACGCAGGCAATCCTCGACCGGCTCTGAGTCAATTCGTCGCAAGGCTCGGTGGATTTCGCGCCTTTTTGCACCGTACGCGACAAAAATTCACGCGCGACTGGTGGACCGTCCAGGCTATAATGGCCGGTTCGACCAGGGGTGTGGCGATGATCGGCTGGCATTTGCGTGTAAAACTAGAGATGAATGGCTGGATCGCCCTGGGCGACAATGGCGAACAGCATTTTTTCATCAAAGATTTGACGATCCTGCTCGTAAGTTATACCCAGGACGGGGCGGTGGCCCGCAAAGAGCTGGATAGAATTGCCAAAATCACGGGAATCACCCTATAATGGAGGCTAGCGAGGTGCGTATGACGAAGCAACACGACACACAACTTACCGTCTGGTACTCGCGTGACGCGGATGGCCATGAGTACGCCACCTGCGCCGAGCTGCCGGCGATCAGCCTCCATGGTCGCAGTCACGACCAGCTCAACCGCGATGTGGTGCGCGCCGCCCAGACGATGATCGCCCTGATGCTGCGCTTTACCGATCTCGAAGTGTTGCGCAAAAACATCCGCACCGAGACCGAAACACCCGAGCTGCCTGGCGCCGAGACCTGTGGCAGCGAGAAGCTGGAAATGGATCGGGCCTACGCCACGCTGCTGGCCCTGATGATTGCCCGTGCGCAACGGGGCTGGACCAAGCACCAAGCCGCCAAGCACCTGGGCATCTCCAGCCAGAACCTCGGCCGCCTCGAAGCCCAAGTGCTCGGTGGCAGTCATCCGGATGCGGCTTCGTTTTAGCTGAAGTCTAGCCGCAAGTTCGTGAGCCTTGTAGCACAAGATTTTTTCTTGCGTCCGGCGTAGAGTAGCGCCGAACTATTATAGATCCAACAGGTCGCGAGATTCCTGCATGGCCAGCTCCTGCTCCAGCCCTGCGATCAGGCTGTCTAAATCCGAAGCAATCCATTCATCTTGTAACTCAGCCCCTTCCAAATGAGGACAAAAATAGTGACCTTTGTTGAAGAGCCATAGAATTTTGAGAAGTACAGCCCCATCTTTGCTAAGTAGAACAGAATTGCTATCTGATGCGATGACCAGCTTCGGTTTTCGGGAACAATAGTAGACATTTTCAGCCTTGATCATGTCTAAAGCGTAGTACTTGCGGCTGCGATACGGATCAGTTTCAAGCAACATCTTGAACCAATTCAAGTTATCATCGATGAGCCTCTGGCCCAGCTGGGGTCCGTAGAACATGCGAGCCAGTTCGTCGGGTAATTGGGCGACGTACTGAGCCGCATGGAACTCCTGCACGCTCTTGTGGACAAACCGGCAGTAGCCGCCTTCCTCAAGTAACAGGCAGGTGATGTCCCGCAGATCGCTATATACCTCAAGGGAATCCGCGTGCAGTCCCTTCTTTTCAAGCGCCCGCTTGAGGTAGCCATGAAGGGTCGCCAGGTCCATCTCAACACGCCCATCCTTCAAGGTTGCGAACGCCAAGGCATCGAAGACACTCTCCAGCGCGTCATCCTTGAGCGGCGATTTGCGGACCCTCCGGAAGCCGGGCTTGCTAGCGTCATGCCGGGAGAGCAAGTGTCTGAACAGCTGTTTGAAAAAGTCCACCTCGTTCTGTGGCAAACTGGCCTCGAGTCGATAGCGCATGACGAGGAGAACGACCATCAGCGGCGTGGTCAGTAAGTGCAACACCCGACACTGATCATGCTTTAGGTCTCGCTTCAAGGTCTCCAGCAGCTCGCGATCTGTGACGAGCTTTTCCAGTATGGGATCCAGGTCCTCCGGTCCCAGCGGGCTCATGTCAAAGACGGTGAAGTGACCGGAATAGGCCAAGTCCAGCTGGGGCCGCGATGTCACAACCAGGGGGAGCTTGGGATGGCGCTTGACCAGGTGCTCCAGTTCGTCGATCAGGCGCTGCCGTTGGTCGGGATGTACCTCATCGAATCCGTCGAGCACCAGCGCAAGTTTGTGCTTTTCGGCAAGGAAGTGAAACCCGTCTTGGTCGAGGGCAATACCCAGGTCCTGAAAGTAATCGAGCAAATGTGAAACCAGGCTGCGTTCCGGCTGCAGGCGCCGCAACTCGAAAAACACGGGTAAAAGCTTGTGAGCGCGCATCGTCCGATAGGTCAGATAGCGTGAGAGCATGCTCTTTCCCTGCCCTACCGTGCCCTGGATCAGGATCGGCGAGTGTTTGCCGAAACTGGCAAACGAGCGCACCACTTTGGTCTTGCCGCGGTAAGTTACCTTGGCAGGATAGTAAAAGTCCAGCAGGTTGACGGGCTTGTCCAGCTGCCAGAAGGTTTTGACCATCAGCACGTGTTTGAGCTTCTCGGCGGTGCCCTGGATGACTTTCTCGCTGTTGGCAAGAGCCCGGCGCTTGCCGAGTTCCTTCTTGAGCGAGTCCATCATCGGCGTGATCAGCGTTTGTACGGCCTGTTTGGCAATGTCCAGCGTAAACGCCTGAATACCCGCCACCGGTTGCTCCGTAGGAAAGAGCCCAGGCCAGATGGCCCGGGCGCTGGGGTTTAGGGAATGACTTGGGCGGAGCCGATGGCCGGCTCGTTGAAGGTGCTGTCGAAGACGAAGACGGCGCCGGTGATCGGCTGACCGTTGGAGCGCGCGATCATGCTGACGTTCTCGGAACCGCCAGGCAGCAGCGAGGCGATCGGCACGGCAAACGGGCGCAGCGGCTCGAGCGCGGTGATGGCGGAGCTGTTCTGGAGCAGAAGCGTACCGTCGGCGCCGTAGAAGAACAGGGTCACGGCCGTGGCCGCGTCACCGGTGTTGACGATGACGGGCGCGGAGGTGATGCTGCCGGTGTTGGGCATATAGCCAAACAGCAGGCTCTGGCCAGCCCGGGTGCTGTCCGTAGTGCGCGCTGCCGTACCCTGAGCAGGTGAGGCGCCGGAGGCGGCCTGCAGGCTCAGCGTGACCCAGCGGCCAAAGACATCCGCCGAGTTAGTGCCCAGCTCCACCGTGAAGCCTGGACCGCTGCCCAGGGACGGGAACAGATCGGAGACTTCGCGCTCGAGGAAGCCGTGGGCCGGGATCGTAGCGGTCGTCTGGGCGGACTCGCCGGATCCGCGACGAGCGGTCAGGGTTACGGATGCCGCCGAGCTACCGACGTTGTTGGCGACGAGGATCGAGGAGAACTCGCCCGTGCGGTTGGAAACCCAGGGATAGATCAGGCGGTAGGCGTCGGTGCGCTCGACCGTGGTCCAGCCCATGTCTTTGAACAGGGGGATCGTGAGATCCACATCATCGGAGAGTTCGTCGGAGCTGTTGGGTTCCATCAGCAGCTCGGGCGAGGCCTCCTCGGTGAAGTGTGAGATCGACGAGCCCGGCACATAGGGGTAGGGCGCGTGCAGGCGCACGTAGCCGTCGTTGGTACCGGCCGGATCGGGGTCGCGACCCAGGGTCATTGTCAACCCAGGTAGCGCCGCCTTGATGCGATCGCCGTCCGGCTTGGAGATGAACAGCGAGGGGATGGTGACCTGATTGCCGACAGCGCCGCCGTTGGGGTTGAACAGTGCCGTATCCTGGTTATTGACCAGGACCGCGGCGATGGCACCGGCATTCTGTGCGGCCAGGACCTTGGCGCCGAATTCGCAAGTACCGCGGTCAATCATCGCGATCTTGCCGGTCAGGTTCTCGCTGATCGCGCTGCAACCGTCGTTGGGCGTGACATAAACCAGCTCGCCTGTCAGGTTCCCTGCGATGGTGGGGCCAAAATTTGCTTCGAAAGCCGAGTATTTGCGGGCCTCCTGGGCCGGGCTGTCCACGTGCAACAGCGCTAGCGAGTTAGCCGTGAGGGCACTGGGCGCCGCTGCGCTGACGGCTGCGCCGTTCCAGACCAGGTAGGGATCGTTGAGCGCGGAGGCCGCGCGGTCGGAGTTGGTCATATCCGGCCAAGTCTGGCCGGACTCCAAGTCAAGGATATGGCTGGTGAAGACATCGCTGCGGCCGCCAAAAAGGTCGCCTGACTGATTGACGAAGGATTGGAAACCCAGGCCGTGTCCCAACTCGTGCAGCAGGGTCGAAAGCAGATCGCGCTTGTTGCCGTTGTTGTGGTCGTAGCCGTAGTACCAGCCGCCGAAGAGGTTGGCACAGGCAGGCTCCTCGTCGATGTTAATATTGACCTGAACGGCGATATCACTGTTGCCGGCATCGGTGTCGGCGCCGCGCAGCGAATTGGCCAGCGCCGGCGGATAGTACGTATTGCTCAGCGGCGCGTTGGGGAAGTCGCGAGTGACGTAGATCGCACCGGCCGAGGCCAGGGTCGCGCTGCCGTTAGTGGTATCGCAGGTCAAGCTGGTCATGCGCGCATCGACTTCGATGACAATGTTGCTCTCGAGATTGGCGCCCCAAATTTCCATGGCGCGCGTTAGCACGTTGACCCGCTGTTGACCCAAGGTCGTGCCGGTGTTGTCGGCCAACGGCGCGACCGGGGCGTTGCTGGCGAACCCTGTGCCGGCAGCGTCCTTGACATTGATGTGGAATTCGGCGGCAAAGTTGGGCAGGGCCGCGCAGGCCAGCAACAGATAGATCAGCTTATTTCGCATGGTCCGCCTCCGAGGCTGCCTTGGTGGTGACAAACTTGCGCGCGGCGTCCATGTTATCGACACAGGTGGTGGTAAAGCTGCCGTCGGGGTTGCGCTTGATCATCACGGCGTTCTGGTAAGTACCTGCCAGAGGCGTGACCACGGTACCGTTGGCCTGGTTCTGGGGTTGGAGAGCGGCGCTGTCGCGCTTCAGCAGTTCCGGCAGACCCGCGGCCTTGCGCTCAGCTTCGGTCATCGGGCGCAATTGCCCGGTTTTGGCATCGCGTACTGCATATAGGGTGGGCAATACATCCTTGGCCGTTTGCTCTTGGGCGGGCTCGCCTGGACCGGCCTGGATGGCAATAAACGTTGAACCGATCGCCAGGCAACACAGCGCCACGACCTTCAGCGAGGGCAGTTTCGTAATACTCATGGTGTCTCCTTAAATCAGGACCTTTTTCCAAAGGAACAGATCCTTTTATTTTAAAGGCAGATTTCCGCAATTGCCAGCCGAAACCCTCGACGCGGCTGGTGCGGCCGGTCCACCAGAAAAAAGCGCGTGGCCTGACACACGGGTCAGCGTATACTTGGAGGCAAGCCGACCTGCACAATCGAGCTGCACATGGCATAAATAGGAACGTTAGAATGTTTCAAATAAGCGGTACCCCCTCCATGCGCCGCGCCGGTCTCACGCCTGATTGGATCATCACATGACAGCAGACTCGAATGGCATCCTTTTAATTGTGGAACGCGATGCGCGCTTCACGGAAAAACTGAAGCGCCACCTACGCCTGGCCGAATTGCGTCCTTTCTACGTGGAGTCGGGCAAGGACGCCTTGTTTCTGCTCCACACGACCCCGGCGGCCTTCATGCTGGTCAACCTGACGGCATTGGAGAGCTGGGACGAGGTCGAGGCCCTCATGGCAATTTCGACGGCCGCCAAGGCGCCGCTGCTGTTCATCGAGGGTCAACGGTCCGCCCGCCCCTTGGCAGAGCGGCTCCAGGCCATCGATTTCAAGGGCAGAGTCGCCCTGCCCTTCAACATCCGCGAGCTGACCGAGCGCATGAAGAGCATGCTGCCGAGCGGCGAGGTCGGCATGAAGATCGGACCCGAGGGTCAGCGGGTGGAAATCTGCGCCAAACTGGGTCGAGGCGCCTCAGGCACGGTTTACCAGGGCCGCCAGATCGATCTCGACCGACCGGTAGCGGTCAAGTTCCTGGGCGACGAACACCTGGAGGATGCGGACGCGGTCCAGCGCTTCTACCGCGAAGCCCGCTCCATTGCCCAGTTGCGCTCGCCGCACGTGGTCCAGGTCTATTTCGTCGGCACCCACGAGAACCGACCCTACATGGTGATGGAACTGATCGCCGGTCCAACCCTGGAAAAATACCTGCGCACCATGGCACCCTTGCCGGTCTGCCGCGCCTTCCGCATTGCCCGCGAAGTGCTCTGCGGCCTGGTCGAGGCCCACGCCAACGGCAAGATCCACCGCGACCTCAAGCCGGCCAACGTCATGATCAACGCCCGCGGCCAAGCGGTCATCCTCGACTTCGGCCTGGCCCGCGAGGCCCAGGACAACATCACCCGCACCGGCATGGTGCTCGGCACACCGCGCTACATCTCCCCAGAGCAGGTGCAAAGCCAGCCCCTCGACGGCCGCTGCGACCTCTATTCGCTGGGGATCATGCTCTACGAAATGACCCTGGGCGAAACGCCCTTCAAGGGCAACGACTTCGTCGCCATCCTCTGGAGCCACGTCAAGTCGCCCCTGCCGACGCCGAGCGAGCTGGGCAAGGAGCTGGAGCCTGAGGCCTGGTCGATCATCGCCAAGCTCGCCGCCAAACGGCCCAGCGATCGCTACGCCTCGGCAGAGGCAGCGCTGGCGGCGATCCAGGCCTACCTGGTGGCGCACGACCACAAGCAGGAAGAGGCCCTAGCCGATACGCGTGAACTTGAGCGACCGCTGCAGCCCCTGGGCGGCCTCAGCATCGACGCCAGCGGCTCGCTGTTGCGTCAGTTTGGCGACGTCGCGGCCGACCGCGCCCGCGAGGTGCACCTGATCCAGGGCCTGGTCGCCCAATTAGGGGACCTGGGCATGGGCGAGTTCGAGCGTGGCATGCTCGACCTGGGCGAAAGCAAACTCTTGGTCTTTAGCGACCCGCCCGCACTGTCTGCGTTGGAAAGCGTCGACGAGGGCCTGAGCAAGCGCTTCGCCACCCTGGACACCCGCGAATTGGCCGGCCTGTTCTCCCGCGAGGTGCGCTGATGGTGCTGCGGCTCTTCGACGGCTTGGCCGGTTACCGCTGGAGCGCGCTCTTCGACCAGGAGGCTCGGCTGCAGGTCAGCGCCCTAGCCCCTGCCAATTGCCGCGACCGACTCAGCTTCATCAAACGCCTACTGGACCGGCCCGAGGCGCCCAGAGGCAATGCCGACCTCTACTTCGCAGGCGGTCTGGTCTTGCTCCGCCGCGGCGCCTTTGGCACCCTGCTGCTGTTCTGCGAAAGCCAGCTCAACCCTTCCCTGCTCGGCTTCATTCTCGCCGATCTAGACACCGCGCCCACGCCCGGCCCGACCAGTTCGTCCAGCGGCTCCCTGATCACCTCGACCCGCCACGTGCTCTCCCTCGACAACGACAGCCTGGGTGCGATCGTGCCGGCCGAAGTGGTGCGCGACCTGATCGCGCTGCTGACCGAATATCTCGGCCCCCTGGCGCCGAAACTGGCCCTGAAGGACAGCCGCGCCCACGCTATCGACCTCGAGCGCCTGGAGGCACGCCAGTGGGCGCCCCTGCTCAACCTGCTGGCCGAGCGCTTCAGCGATGCCGCCAAACGCGAGAAATTTCTGGACCGGGCCGTGCTGCTGAAGACCCGTTTCTAAGGCCGGCCCGAGACTTTGTCCCACAGGAAGCCCCATGAGTATCACCCTGAAATTTGCCCTGTTCACCTCGGTGCTCTGTTTGTCGATCATCGCCGGTATCTCCTACTTGTCCTACCACTTGACCTACCACGATCTGATCGATGGCCTGGGTCAGCGGCTCGAGTCGATCGCCACCACGGCCGCGCTGGGCATCGACGGCGACGCCCACGACACACTGCACCCAACCACCGAGACCAAGGATCAAGTCTTTGCCAGTGCAGCCTTTACTACGATCCGCGACCACCTCCGCGCAGTCAAGGAAGCCAATGGCCTGGCCCAGGAGCTCTACACCTTTCGCCGCATGAACGGCCGCCTGGACTACGTCGTCATGACCCACGAGCGCCCCTTCGTCGACACTTACGACATCAAGCCGGCAATGCTGCCGACCCTCAACGAGGGCAAACCCGCCCACACCGAGATCTATATGGATGAAAACGGCCAGTGGATGAGCGGGTACGCGCCGGTCCGCAATGCCGCCAAACAGGTGGTCGGCATGCTGGAGGTAGATTATCGGGTCGACGAGGTTGTCGCCCTGACCAAGGCCCACTTCATGATGGTGGTCTACAAGGGCCTGGGTTTCGGCCTGTTGGCCGTCATCTGCAGCTTCCTCCTGGCCGGCACGGTCACCCGCAAGATCAACCAGCTGACCGCGGTCACGGAGAAGATCAGCCTGGGCAAGATGGACACCCCAATCGACGTGCGTGGCAATGACGAAGTCGCCCGTCTGGCCGCCGCCCTCGAGCGCATGCGCGAGAGCCTGCGCATCGCCGCCTCCTTGATCGACTGAATATGCCCCCCGCCCCTTGGCGCGGCCTTCGCGAAAGAGGTATGATGGAACCCGCCCTAAATCTGAACCATGGGAGATCTATCATGACGTTCAAACGTTCCCTCATCGTCCTGCTGGTTGCCGGCCTGGCGCTGATTGCCACCGCCGCCCAGTTGCCGCGCAAGCCCGCGCCCGAGGGTGCCAAGGTCTACTTCATCACCCCCAAAAACGGCGATGTCATCAGCGGCCCGGTCAAGGTCCAATTCGGCCTGGCTGGCATGGGTGTCGCACCCGCCGGCGTGGCCCACGACAAGACCGGCCACCACCATATCCTCGTTGACCTGGAAGAGCCGATGAACTATGGCTTGCCCATCCCCAACGACGAGCACCACCGCCACTTCGGCGGTGGTCAGACGGAAGCGGTCCTGGAACTGGCGCCCGGCAAGCACACCCTACAGTTGCTGGTCGCGGACGAGCTGCACCTGGCCCACGAGCCGCCGATCATGAGCGAGAAGATCACGATCACCGTCAAGTAAAGACATCTGCTCGCACCAAGAAGGCTCCGTCCGCCGGCATCGCCGCGACGGGGCCTTTTTTAGGTTCATCCGGCTTTTGGGTGGATGGACTGGCTCGCGCTCTTGACCGCGAGGATGGCGTTGGTGGTCTTCAAGGAGCTGAGACGGACTCAATCGGTTGGCGACGGGTGAGCTTGGCCTCGCGATTTTTTTTTGACGGGTGATTCAGCTGATTTTGGCCTTGCGATTTTTTTCGGACGGCTTGTTCAGGTGAACTTGGCCTCGCGATTTTTTTCGGACGGGCTGTTCAGGTGAAC
>CAYRFM010000048.1:0-52268 GCA_964423555.1 uncultured Holophagae bacterium
ACGGAAGGGAACACGGAATTGGGCTCCGACGCCTGCGCCCCTGTCCCCTTCCGTGTGATTCAGTGTTTTCCGTGGTCAATCTCTGATGGTTAACCACGGAGTCTCGCTGAGCCTAGCCGCTCAGAATTGTTTTTAACCACGGAATGGCACTGAAACACACGGAAGGGAACACGGAATTGGGCTCCGACGCCTGCGCCCCTGCCCCCTTCCGTGAGATTCAGTGTTTTCCGTGGTCAACCTCTGATGGTTAACCACGGAGTCTCGCTGAGCCTAGCGTTCAGGATTGGACGCAGACCCCCGGGGAGCGACGCTATCGCCTAAAAATCCCTAACGGCGAGGTCATGCTGCTGTTCCAAAACATCATTCAGGGCTGGCTGCGCCGCGAGCTGGGCAGCAGGCCCACCCAGGAACTGCTGCGCGGCCTGATCGAAGCCGACACGGAATTGTTCTCCGAGCGGCTGGCCGAGCTGGTGGCCGCCACGCTCAACTATTACGACACCGCCGGAAAAAACCCCGAGCGGGTCTACCATACCTTTGTCCTTGGGCTCCTGGCCCACTTGAGCGACCGCTATGTGATCCGCTCCAACCGCGAGGCCGGCATGGGTCGCTCGGACGTGATGCTGCTGCCCAAGCGCGCGGGCGATCGCGGCGTGATCATGGAATTCAAGACGGCCCAAAGTCCCGATCAGTTGGAGGCCGCCCTAGATGCGGCCCATGCCCAAATGCAGGCCCGCCATTACGCCAGCGAACTCGTGAGCGCCGGGGTCAGCAAGTATTCAGAGATCGGTGTCGCCTTCTGCGGCAAACAGGTGGCGGTGCGGGCCCATCACCTGGGCTCCTAGCATTCCTAGGCACCCCCGCCACTTTGCCTTGGTCACCGGGAACGCGTATTGTACACCCGCCGCGCGGCGCAAGATTGCATCTTGGGCTACGGCAGCTACAGCGCCTGCGGGACCTATTCGGTGGATGGCTGCGCGGATCATTTCGGCAAACCGTGGCGCTCTATTTGCCGCTGAGCCGATGTGTTCGCTTTGCGTGGCGAGCTTGCAACTTTGTTTGCGGGTGCTGCGGCATGCCCGAGCAAGCTTTGCCTGTGTGCGCGGGAGACTCAGGCAATAAGATCGACCCTACTTCAAAATTCCGTGGACTTGCGCGGTTCCGTGCGGCATCTTTGTGCGGGGATGGCATACTTGCGGAATTCCGGAGCGACCTAAAACAAAGTGCGAGCGTTGCTCCGGAATTCCGCAGGAACGACTTTCCCAGTTGGCGGCTCGTTTTGGCATCAAAACTTTGTTCCAAATTGGGAGCGAGAGAGTTTTTGGTTACATGGGCAAGTTAATCACTCAGTCAGACGGTCGTGCGGCGTGCCGGAAGAGGCTTTTCCCGAGGAATGCGCTGTGTTTGGTCGCCGGAGGTCGTCACTTACTCAGTGTGAGGGTCGCTCTTGAGTGCGTGGAGCCGCTCGTTCCGAGGAAGAGCCTCTTTCGGAATTCCGAAAGTCCGACTTTCTCGAGTGTGGCGTCCCTGCGGAATTCCGAAAACCCGTCTCACTCGCGACGGCGCTCCGTTTTGGATGTGCGAAAGTGAGTTATTTCAGGAATGAAAGAAAGTGTTTGAGGGCCGCTGGAGCGTCCTCGCGACCGCGCTTGATAGGGGGACGCACTCACTATTACGACTTTGTCAGGTTGGAGCGTCCAGCCACGTCGTAGTTGAGGGGAACGCGTATGGTCCGCGGAGCCGGGAAAAGTGAGGTAAAGCGCCAGCTTTGCCTTGGTCGCTGGGAACGCGTATCGTCTGCGGAGCCAGCGGAGAGCCATTGCACGGCCAACCTGACAAAGTCATAGCTTAGGCCGAGACGGCCAAATTACCTAGGGGCACAACAACTCGGCGTGCAGCATTGCCTGTTCTTGAAATGCGCGGTGCAGAGAGCCAGTGATCCAGCCACGGTAAGCGCCTTTTCGTGGTCTTCCAGGGCGATTGCCAAAAGCAGCAGGACCAAACCCACGGTTCCGTACAAGAGCACGGATCGCCGATGGTGCCGTCGATAGCCGTGATAGAGGGCCAGGACCGCGACTGGGACGATTAGGAGCAGGAGGATCCAGTGGGTCGACTCGTCCCCCAACCAAGGGACCGCGGTGAGAAAGAGTGGGAGCAAAGGGAGCAGCATGCAGTGAGCCAGGCAAAACAGGGAAAAGAAGGTCCCCATCAGGTCAAGTGTGTTTACCGATCCCTGCCATTGCCCTTTGATTTCTTTTTGATACGCCGTCATCACGTCCTCGCCTTGCCGGTTAAATCCTCTTGAATGGTCAGCAACGCCTTCATTACAACACCTAGGGCCACCCGGCAACGTCGCATAAAGCACTTTGTGCCGGTGCGATTCCGGACTCAGATTCGGCACCCTGGATGCTGCAAGTTGGTTGCTTTGGAAGCGTCCGGCTCGAGCACGATCAAAATCGATACCGCGCTTTCAGTAGAAACTGGTCGGCGGTTCTTTCCGTCCAACCTTCGGAAAACAAGCGCCCCAAACCCAGGGTCCGCCCCTCCTCGAATAGATTGGTACCGCGGCTATACACCGCAAAGATGTCGGTCAGGGGGCCCAGCTTGTATCGGTAGCGAAGCTGCAGCCCGGAATAACTGAGAATGAAGTCTTCGACGGGCAACCCATCGGGTAGAAGGGAGCCATCGCTCTGGGCGAGGTAGCCATCTCGGCCCAGTGCATCGATCCCTACCCATTGGAATCTGAGCCGCAACTCCTGTGCTTTGGTCGGGAACCAGTTCAGCTGGAAATTGCTCTCAACCGTTTCGTGTCGATAACTGCCGAGACGATTGCCCTCGAGCCAGATCAGCCACTCCTGACCCTCTCTGTAGCTCGTGCTTAAGGATAGGTCGAGATTGTCGCTCAAGAAGAAGGCGACCTTTGGCGCGAACTCCCAGGCATAGCCATCGAGGTTCTCGGGCTCGACAAACAGGTAGGCGTAGTAGCGGAATACACCAACGGGCGGGCTGTCATAGGAAATGAAGTATTTCATCTGGCCGGGATAAATGACATCGTTGCCGCCCCTCGTCACCAGATCGTCGGTGCCTTCCGCTTCATACTCGACCGAATAGACCACCTGCGAGGTATCCTTGAATTTAACGATGTATTGCAGTTCGTAAACATAGGGAAGATCGTCCCCGGAAGTGTTGCGCCGCAGGTAGGCGTCGAAGTGGAAGTCGGCTTCTCGATAGTTGGACGTGGGCTTGAATAGACGATCCCGCCATGAGAATCCAAGGACGCCCTCTACGAAGTCGTTGCGCTCCATGAAACCAAGGTCGTTGATATCGTAGCTGTCGTCGTAGCGGGAATACTGGGCGCGGTATTCGTATTGATCGGAGGGCTGCCAATCGCCCCGAATCCACGCGCCGAGGCCAGACTTAGTCTCACCGTCGTTGTCGACCTCGGAATCGATAACCTGGCCGCGGAACAATAGGCCCTTTCGAGGTTTCAGTTCGTAGTCAACGGCCGTGACCAGGGCATCCCGATCCAGCGTAGGACGCTCGGTGAACGTCGATAACAAACCGACCAGGTATCGATCACTGTTGTAGCGCAGCCGGCCGGCATAGTAATCGCGGCCCTTCGCATCGCGAGTGTCATCCTCCGCGGCTCCAAACATACCGAACTCCCAGGGACCATGGCTGCCGGTATATTTGACGGCAGCGATGATATCGGAAGCGCCGCCCTGTCCGTCGTCCGGTGCGTCACCGATGCGGCGGGTGTGCAAGAGAATGCCGTCGTTGCTCGTGTTCATATCAAAAAGCGCTTGGTTTTCGGTGAAGAAGGGGCGCTTCTCGGAGAAAAAAACCTCTATGGCGGTGAAGTTGACGACCAGATCGTCGGCTTCGACTTGTCCAAAATCCGGGTTGAGGGTCAGCCCAAACTGGTGGTTCCCATTGGGCTTCCAGAATAGATCGACGCCGCCGTTGAAATCGTCGTCCTCCGCTAGCGCGTCGTGGGAAGCCGTCACATAGGGAAAGATATCGAGCACCGAGGTTTGGTAATTGGGAACTTCCACGCGATGAAAATCGGAGACGTAGGTGGGCCGCTCCCAGGAGGCATTGGGAAAGGCATAGCGAATCCCCAACCCGTGAACATAGCGTGTCAAGTAGATCGCGATCTCGCGCGTATCGCCCTTGGCCTTGCCCATCGGTACCGACGTCCAGGGGATGAGCAGCTCGACAAACCAATGATCCTCGGTCTCGCTCACCGCGTGTTCCCAGGAGCCATCCCAGTCATGGGTGAACTTTTTTTGTTCGACGATGACGCCGTCCTGGATCGAGTTTGCCAGCGAAACGGTGAACTCATAGGCGGACGTCCCTTGATTCTGGAAGTCGATCATCACCGAGATTCGATCCGCCTCCAACGGCAGGTCGCGTGCCTTCTGCGGTCGTGTCCGACTCAGAGAGGGCGGGTGCTCGTTGACAAACCCAAAGTACAGCCCTTCCTCGCGGGCCAGCATTTTCACACTGGTTTTGTACTGGGGGGTGGCAAGCGTCAGCGGCTGGGTCGTCAGGAACTGATCGAACACCCTTGCCTCAGCCCACTCGGGCTCATCCAAGCGCCCATCGATAGTGATATCGGCCCAAACGGGGACCAAGGCCAGGATGATGACAATAGACGCACTGAATTTCATGGAAGGGACTCCCGAGTGATGATCAGATGGACAGGGAAACGTGCCTGGGGGTGGGGTGAACCACGATTGCAACAAGCAGGATCATTAACTGGGTCACCAGGAGCCAGACCTGGAGCGATAGGTTGGTCGCGACAGAGGAGGGCTCGAATGCGAAGGCCGGCAGGTTCGCGAGTTGTTCCGGCGTGAACCACTCGTCGTGAAACACCTTCGGAAAGACAAACGCGCGCCATTGAAGGCCGTAGGCGCCGACTGCTTCCTGCCAGGCGAGGTAATGGGCGGGGGAGGTTCCGGAGATCTGGCTCAGCCCCGTGGAAAAGGGAATGGCTGGGCTGAGCAGGCCAAGCCGATCGACGAGGCGACCGCGATGCTCGACCTGGCGTTGGAAGGTGTCCAACAGCGGCGCGATCGAACGCCAGGCCTCCGCCTGGATCGCAAAATAGTTCATGAACCAACCCCGTGCGCTATCGTGGCTCACTTCGGCCGCAGGTTTCAGGTCGGGATGCGTTTGGTAGAACTGCTGGAAAACCTGGTTATTCGATTTTTCAGCTGCCGCGACCGATTCTCGTATCTCGTTGACCATGCTCACCCGCGAGGGCAGCGGGAATAGGGAGCGGGACAATTGGCTGGACCCACCCGGTATGATCAACAGGGCAAATGCCCACAAGGCGACGAGGATAAAACCGTGAGCAGCGGGACTGCCCTTGCGAAGGTTGATCAGGAAGGCGAGGGCGAACCAGATCGCAGCGTAGAGCGCGGTCAGGCCCGCCAAGCCACAGAGGTCGCGCCAAGGGAGTCGCGCAAGGAGACCCAACATGGCCAACGACAGGCCTACCGATACGGCGAGGATGATCAGGGTGACGCAGTACCTGGCCAGGAGGCGGACACCGAGCCAAAGTTTGAGATTCAGGCCCTGGGCCAGCATCAATTGGAGACTGCCGCTTTCCCGATCGGCGGAAACCAGGTTGTAACTGATGCCCAGGGCAAACAGCGGCAACAGGTAGAGCAGGACCACCGAGAGGTCAAAAAAGCCGAACATTTGCTGGATGGGGCTGCGCATCTCTTTCAGGTTGGGCTGATAGGCATCCTCACCGTACACGCTGACCTTACTGGTATGGCGAAAGATATCCGATTGTCCGGTGGAGACCACGGACATCGGGCCCGGGGCAAAGCTCGCCAACCGCGGATGCTTCCAGCCGATGGCCATGGGATTGAGGGGATTGTCGTAGAAGTCGATCCCCTCTGCGCCCTCTGCCGCCACCTTCTCGGCAAGCCGGATCATCTCCGCATCCTCTTCTCTTTTCTCGGCTTGCTGATCGGCTACCCCCTGGTTGCGCAACTGCCACTGCCGAAACCCGTTCCAATTGGCAAACCAGACGAGCCCGACCATCAACAGAGCGACCAGGACAAAGCCCTGGTCCCGGCTCAGGAGTTTAAGCTCGGTGCGAAAAGTTGTGATGATCACGCTGCTTTCTCCTCATAACGGGTGGTACCGCGCATGTTGGCGGAGATGAACAGCAGGAGCAAACAGCCTCCGAACTGTACTGCCCAGATCGCCAAGAAAGGCCTCGTACGCGAGAGAATTTCCTTCAGAGGCGGAGGCTCGTAGAGAAAGGGCGGGATCTTGGCCCAGAGATCGGTACTCGCACGATAACTGTCATCCCCGTAGGTCGAATTATTCGCGTTATCCATGTTGAGCACGCGGCTGAACTCGATGCGGTAGGCCTCGGCGGCATCGGTGAAATGCCAGTAGGCCGGGTCGTCCGTCCGGGCCAGCGCCATCGAGATAAAGCGCGCCGTCAAATAGGGCGAACCCCAGGAGGCCAGTGAAAACAAACCTAGTTGACCCCGGTATTGATTTTTGACCGCCTCGTACTGAGTCGCATAGACCGAGGATTCGTACTCCTCGCCGCGCTGGGCCAGCAAACCTCGGAAATTGAGGGGCAGGTCTTCCAGCCTTTCCACGCCATATTTTGCCAGCGTTTCCCGCTCGAAGGCCTTGGAGGCTTCACTGTAGGGGTCGTGGCCATCGACACCCTTTGTCTTCATCTCGTCAATTCGTCCCTGGAACGCGTCCTGGGTCGGATAGGGATACCGCTCCTCCGCCAGGTTGGTCGTCAGCCGAGGAAGCGCCACGGTCATTACAAACCACAGGGAGAGCAGCGCCACCAGGCTGACCCGAGAGGAACGAGCCCAGAGCGACACGCTCAAGATCAAGGCCGAAAATCCGCAGGCAAACACGGCATAGACAAGAAACAGCAGAACCAGAGAGAGGATCAGGTCGCTGTCGGCTCCCAAGAACAGCGAGAGCACAACACTCGACAGGGCCAACGGCGCCAATAAGATCAAGCTCACGCAGACCAGGCTGAGCAGTTTACCGGCCGCCAGCAGCCGCGGCGAGACACCGCCGACTGTCAGCATGGGCAGGGTCTCGCCCTCGCGTTCTCGGGTATAGGCATCGAAGCCGATCAAGACCAAAAACAGTGGCAGCAGGGTCAGGATCAGGAACCTGGGCGAGAGGGTGCCGAAGCGAGCCGGTCCGTTCTCGTCGAGAATGCTCGCATTCCGGCCCTCGTTTCTGCGATGGGCTTCCAAAAACACGGAGTTTCCGACAAAGGCGTTGACACCGGGGTCGATGATGCCGAGCGGCGAGGTCGGACGGAAAGCATACATTCCATAATGAGCGGCATCGTGGGGGTTCTTCTCATCCTGAGCCAACCACATGGCCCGGTCCGCTGAGACGGCATGATCGCGGATGTACTTGTCGCGGCGGTACTCGACGAAGCTCGAGACCAGCATCGCCAGCAGAATCAGGCCAAGGCTCCAGAGCAGCAGCCGCATCCGGCGCTCACGGTGGTATTCGCGCAACTCTTTTTTCAAGACAGTCCCAAGCAAAGGTAGCCCTCCGTAGCCAGAAAGTGCCGGCATCTGCGACCCCGATGCCGGATCTTAACAAAAAAAAATAATCGTTTGCAAGGTAAACGATTTTGAATTATCGTTTTCATCACTTAGTTTCTGGGAGGAGACAGCAAGCCATGCCCCAGCCATTTCTTGCCACGCACATCATGGACACACACGTCACGACCCTTACCGAATTGGCCCGGGTTCGTGGGCAAGCAGAGCCGGACAGGCTGCTCTATCGTTTCCTAGGCAGAAACCGCGACGAGCAAATGACTTTTGGCCAGCTCCACACCGGGGCATCGGCGATCGCGGCCGGGTTGGTCGAGATTGGCAGGCCAGGTGATCGGGTCATGCTCTTTTTTAGACCCGGACTCGCCTATATTCGCGCCTTTTTCGGTTGCCTCTATGCGGGCAGGATCGCCGTCCCGCTCTATCCGCCAAGGGCCGATCAAAAGGGGCAGCGCGTTACCGGAGCGCTGGCCGACTGCGGCGCCGCCGTGGCACTCACGGAGCCTGGCGAGGAGGGCGCCATCCGCGGCTTACTCGCCGCGATGGGTCTCGAAGGGATCGAGGTACTGCCGATCCCCAGCGCCGACACGACGGTGGCGGGGTTTACCCCGGTCAAAGTCGGCCCAGAGGACATCGCTTTCCTCCAATATACCTCCGGTTCCACGGGCAGCCCAAAGGGCGTGATGGTCAGCCATGGCAACCTGATGGCAAACCAGGCCGCGATCGGCCAGGCGTTCGCCACCTCGGAGCGCGACATCTGTTTCAATTGGCTGCCGCTCTACCACGACATGGGGTTGATCGGGAACGTGCTCCACCCGCTGTACGCCGGCTTTCCCTCCATCCTGACCTCGCCGGTGGATTTCATTCGCGATCCCATGTCCTGGCTGGAAGGGATTTCGGACAAGGGCGCAACGATCGCCGGGGCACCCGATTTTGCCTACGCGCTGCTGTGTCGCAGAGCCGATCCGCAGCGTGCGGCCCAGCTCGATCTGAGCCGCTGGCGGGTGGCCTATAACGGTGCCGAGCCGGTCCGCGCGGAAACGCTGGCGGCCTTCGCGGCACGCTTCGGCGCTCAAGGTTTCGATGCCAAGGCGTTCTATCCCTGCTACGGCATGGCGGAAGCGACGTTGTTCATCAGCGGCGGAAACGTGACGGCGCCGCCGCGAACCCTGGCAGTGGACAAGCGCGCCCTGGGCAAGGGCATGGCGATCGCGGGCGACGAGACGGTCCTGCTGACCTCTTGTGGGCAGGCGATGCCGGCTCACGAGCTCAGGATAGTCGATCCAGAAACGCGGGCGACCCTGCCCTCGGGCAGAGTCGGCGAAATTTGGTTTCGGGGACCGAGCAAAGCAAAGGGTTACTGGCAAAAGGATGATTTGAATCGAGCGACCTTCGAGGCGGTGACGGCGGAAGGGAACGGAGCATGGCTGCGAACCGGCGACCTGGGCTTCCAGGCAGAAGACGCGCTGTATGTGACCGGCCGCCTCAAGGATCTGATGATCGTGCGAGGACGCAATCACTATCCCCAGGACATCGAACAGACCGCCGAATCGGTGGCGTCGGTCTTCAACGCGGGTGGCGCGGCGGCCTTTACCCTGGAAAAGGAAGGAGAGGAGCGGCTCGCGATCGCGATGGAGGTGAATCGCAAGGCGCTCGAACATTTCGACGCCGAAGCCGCAGCCGCCTTGGTCCGCGATGCGGTGGCCAGGGACCATGAAATCACGGTCGAGACCCTCGTCTTCCTGAGACCTGGGACGCTGCCCAAGACCTCAAGCGGCAAGAAGCAACGGCTCGCCACCCGTGCCCTGTACCTGCAATCAGGCTTGGAAGTCGTCAGCGCCGACGAGATCGGCGAGCGCAGTGCTTCCCAAGTTTGGCGGCCCGAGGAGGGCTCGATGGAGCATCGGGTAAGAGAGCTCATCGCGGCCGGCATGCGCCGGAAACCGGAACGCATCCGCCTCGAAGAGGCACTGACGGCCCAGGGACTCGACTCCATGGCCGCGATTGAAATTCAGCAGGGGCTATCGACCGAGCTCGGTATCTCGGTCACGCTGCTGGAGTTATTGGGCGGCATCACGCCAGAAACACTTTGCCGTCGCGCATTGGAAACGGAATCGGAGGGTGCCTCCACGCTGCCCGAGGTCGGTGCTTGGGCGGTTGACGAGGCGATTCCCCTCTCGCTTAACCAGGAGCCGCTGTATTTCCACCATGCCCTGGACGGCGACGCGGCACCTCACAACCTCTCCTTTGCCACCAGGCTCGCCAGCCCCATCGATCCACAAAGACTGGAGCGCTCCTTGAAGCGTTTGCTGGCGCGACACCCGATCCTCGCCGCCGCCTACCGGGAGGTGGGCCATCACCCCTTCCAGAGTCGCGGCGCCGCCAGCGACGTCGAGCTGACCGTGCTGGCGGGTCAGGATCTGAACGCCGAAGCGGTCAATGGTTTCGTAGCGCGCATGGCGCAGGAGCCCTTCGACCTGGCCCGCGGTCGGGTGTTTCGGGTTGGCCTGATTGCCTCGGACAAACCGGTGCTGGTGGTGTGCGTGCACCACATCGCGGTGGACTTCCGAGCGCTGGCGGTGTTGATCGAGGACCTGGCGGACCTCTATGCGGATCGGGCGCGTGCCCTTCCGTACCCCCACGGCTTCAAAGATTTCGTGTTCTGGCAACGGGACCGCTATGATCGGGGCGAAATGGAGGCGAGTCGCCGACACTGGGAGGAACGCCTCGCCGGTAACATCCCGGTCATCGCACTGCCCAGGGACCGCGACCGGCGCGGTCGTTCGGATCACGCCGGTGATCGCCATGCTTTTGCGCTGTCGCGGACGTTGACCGACCGGCTGAAAGCCTTGGCGACCGCTCATCAGACCACGCTGTACACGGTCGCCCTGACCGCTTATCTGCGCTTTCTGCACCGCTACACCGGCCAAGCAAACATCGCCGTGGGCACGCCCATTTCTCAGCGACAACGCCCGGAATTCGCCCGCATCGTGGGCTACCTGGCCAATATGGTGGTGATCCGCGGACAGGCTCGCCAGGGCGCATCTTTTACCTACGACATCCGGGAAACCCACCGGCTGGTCATGGAAGCGCTCGCTCATGGCGACTTCCCCTTCCATCTCCTCGTCAAACGGCTGGCGCCGGAGCGCACGGCCTATCACCCGCTCTTCCAGACGGCCTTCGTGTTACAGGAAACGGATCCGGAACGGGATTTCGGCCCCTTCGCCCTTGGCCTTGAAGACGGGCAGGTGCGCTTGGCCGATTGGGAGATGTCTTCGCTGGCGATCCCAACCGTGGGCAGCCAATTCGATCTGACCCTGACCCTGGCGGAAACCCGTGGCGGCCTGGCCGCACGGATCGATTACGCCACCGCATGCTTCGACGAGCGGACCATCGTCCAGTTCGCCACCTGCTTCACCCATTTTCTGGAGGAATCGGCCCAGCGAGCCGATGCCGCATGGGTCCCGATCATGTCGACATCGAACAGGAACCAGATGCTCGCCCTGGCTGGCATGGTCGAGACGACGCCCGCGCACGAGACCTTGATGGCCCGTTTCGCCAAGATCGCCGACCAGTACCCCGACCAGATCGCCCTGACCCATGCCGGGACCTCGCTCACTTATAGGGAGCTATGGCGCCGGGCGCTGGCCTTGGCCGCGACCCTGCAGGCACACGGCGTCGGCAGCGAAGCCAGGGTTGGTCTCTTCTGCGCGCCCACGGCGGAAATGATCGTGGGCATCCTTGGTATTCTGCAAAGCGGCGCGGCTTATGTGCCGCTCGATCCCAACTATCCACGTGAACGGCTCACCTACTTGATCGAGGACAGCGCGGTCGCGCTGATCCTCGCCGATGAACCCTCGCGGATCCCCCTAGAAACCGAAGCGGAAATCCTCGACCTCGCTGAAATGGCGAACGCCCCGGCGAATCACCGACTAACCCAGATCGACCCAAACCAGGCCGCATATGTGATCTACACCTCGGGATCGACAGGTCGGCCAAAGGGCACGGTGGTGAACCATGCGAACGTGATGCGACTGTTTCTGGCCACCGAGAACCGCTTCGACTTTTCATCCGCAGACTGCTGGACCCTGTTCCATTCCTTCGCCTTCGACTTTTCTGTTTGGGAAATTTGGGGCGCCTTGCTCTACGGCGGCAGACTGTTGATCGTCGACAAATCGGTGACGCGTTCGCCGGACCAGTTCGCGGAGCTGGTCTACAAGGAAAGGGTGACGGTGCTGAACCAGACCCCCTCGGCCTTCACGCCCTTGATTCCGCTGATGTGTCGCCGTCCGCCGCAAGACAACCCCCTGCGCTTCGTGATCTTCGGTGGGGAGGCCTTGACGGTTCGCAATCTGCAGCCCCTGTTCGACCACTTCGGCGCGGCGCGACCACGCTTGATCAACATGTACGGGATCACGGAAACGACGGTCCACGTCACCTGGCGTGAAATCGAAACCGAGGACCTGACCCAGGACCGCTCTCCGATCGGGTTGCCGATCGCCGATCTCAAAGCGCTGGTCCTAGACGCGGCGCTCGAGCCCAGGCCGCAGGGCGTGACGGGCGAACTCTTCATTGGCGACGACCCGCCATGACGGCCACGCGCTTCGTGCCCGACCCCCATGCGGCCACGCCGGGCGAGCGCCTGTACCGCTCGGGCGACCGCGCCCGCTTGGGCTGGGACGGCGATTTGAGCTACCTGGGCCGCCTGGACGAACAGGTGAAGATCCGGGGCTTCCGCATCGAACTCGCGGAAATCGCCGCGGCTCTTCGCGCCCATAGCGATTTGGACCAGGTCATCGTGGTGGTTCAAGCCCGCGCGGCCGATCCGGTCGAGATGGCCTCGAACAATGCCTTTGCGGAGCAGGATCGTGAGACTGACGGCTCGCCGCGGTCCACCTCTCTGCGCAACCTGTTGAAGAAACGGGCCTCGGGCGCTGGGGAAGCCGAAAAGTTCCTGACCGCATACTTCACCAAAAAGGACGGGGCCGCGTTGCCCTCGGGACCCGCCTTGCGGGCGTTTCTCCGCGACCACCTGCCCGAACACATGATTCCGAGCTATTTTGTCGGCATCCCGTCCATGCCCCTGACAAATCACGGGAAATTGGATACGGCGGCGCTGCCGCGGGTGGATCGCGCTCGGGAAAAATTGGACCTGCCCTACGTTCTGCCACGCAATGCCCAAGAGAAGAAATTGGCCGATCTATGGGCCGAAGTCTTGGGCCTGGACCACGTGGGCATCGACGACCCCTTCTTCGACCTGGGCGGCGATTCGATCACGAGCATCCGCCTGCGGGCCAGGGCGCGGGAGGAAGGGTTTGATTTTACCCTCCAGGAACTGATGCGCGAGAAAACGATTCGGGCGCTCCTGGCACAAAAGACTTTCACGGCATCCGCTGCTGACGAGACGGCGACCATCGAACCCTTCGCCCTGCTGCGTGCCGAGGATCGGGCGGCGCTTCCCGAGGACATCGAAGATGCCTACCCGCCGGCCCGCCTGCAGGAAGGTCTGCTCTTCCACAGCAGCCTGGATGCGGATATCCCGATGTACTGCGACATCTTCATCTACCATCTGGCGGCCCCTTTCCGTGAAGCGAAGATGGTCGAGGCCTTAGGCTATCTGGTTCGCCGGCACCCGATACTCCGGACCGGTTTCGATTTTCAGAAGTTTAGCGAGCCCCTGCAGCTCGTCCACTGCCATGCGGAAATTCCCCTGGAGATCCACCGCCTTGAGGACCAGACGCCGGAGCAGCAGCAAGCCTTGCTGCGGGCTTGGCTGGAGGAGGAGAAGCGGCGTCGGTACGACTGGGTCGCGCCGCCGCTGCTGCGCTTCACCGCGTTCCTGATCGACCAGAACGCGTTCTATCTGGGAATGAGTTTCCACGATGCCCTGATGGACGGCTGGAGCGAATCCAGCATTCTCACCCAGTTGTTGACCGATTATTTTGCCCTTTGCAAGGATCAGCCGTTACCCACCTACGGCACGGGGCTGGGTTTCCGCGACTTTATCGCGCTGGAGCGCAAGGTGCTGCGCGATGAAGGCCAGTGGTCGTTCTGGCGCGAGGAACTGGCCGAGCTCGAGCTGGCCCACCTGCCCGTTCGACGGGGTGCCCGCCACGCTGAACCGGAGATGACCTTCCTGGATGTGCCGATCACGGCGTCCACGACGGAGGAGCTGAAGGCGCTGGCCTCGCGAGCGGGCACCAGTCTGAAACACGTGTTGCTGGCGGCTCATTGCCGGATGCTGGCGCTGCTGACGGGCCGCAGCGATGTCTTGACCGCACTCGAATCGAATGGTCGCGTGGAGACGATGGGTGGCGAAGAGGTGCTGGGCTGCCACTTGAACGCGGTGCCGTTCCGCCTCAACCTGGCGTCCGGCTCGTGGCTGGAGCTGATTCAGCGCGTGTGTGACAAGGAAGCCCATCTGACCCCTTACCGCCGCTATCCCTACGCCGAAATTCAGCGCCGGATGGGCGGCGAACCACTCTTCGACACCAGCTTCAACTACACCCATTTCCACGTCTATCGCCAGTTGAGCGCCCTCGAGGGTCTGGAAATCAAGGGGGCGCATGCTTATATCCAAACCCATTTCACCCTGCGGGTCGAGTTCAACCAGGACCCGTTCAGCGGGCAAATCACCCTGGATCTGGAAGCGGACAGGAACAAACTCGACGAAGCGCAACAGAAGGATATCGGCGCGATGTTCCTGCGGGTGCTCGGCACCATGGCGACCCATGCGACCGAACCGCTCGGCGCGGCCTGCCTGTTGCCGGAACATCAGCGGCGGCTCCTGCTGCGCGACTGGAACGATACCCGGCGGGCGACCAGCCCCGTGTTACCCCACATCGCCATCGCCGAGCAGGCGAAAAAACGCGGAAACCAGGTGGCGGTCGGCGACAGGGACGGCCAGATCGACTATGGGGTGCTCGAGGCGGTCACGGACCGGATCGCGATTGGTTTGCGCGCTCGCGGCATCGGTTGCGAGTCGCTGGTGGCGATCGTGGCCGATCGCGGCATCGACTACCTGTCGATGGTCTTGGGGATCTTCAAGTCTGGCGGCGCTTACATGCCGTTGGCCGGGCATCCGGTGGACCGCGCACTGCGCGTGATGAACCGCGCCCACGCCCAGCTGATCGTCTGCCATCGCAGCGACGAGCAGGCTGTCCGTCGCATTCTGGAGGAAATGACCGCTCCGCCGCCGCTGGTCTTGATCGAAACCCTGACCGCGACCGCGACCGAGGGCGCCACCCTTCCCATTTGGCAGCACGGCACGGCACGGCTGGCCAATATCTTCTTCACCTCCGGATCGACAGGCGAGCCCAAGGGCGCGATGATCCACTACGCGGGCATGGCCAACCACATGGCCGCCAAGATCGAGATGCTGGACCTGTGCGCCGACGATCTGGTTTCCCAGGATGCCGCCCAGACCTTCGACATCTCGCTGTGGCAGATGCTGGCGGCGCTGATGGTCGGTGGCAGGGTTCAGATCTTCGACGACGAGATCAGCAAGGATCCGCTGCGCTTGTTCCACGCCGTCCAGGAACGAGAGATCACGATTCTCGAGGTCTCGCCAGCGGTTCTCGGCGTCTTCGTCGACGAAGCCGAACGTCTGGGCACGGCGCGGCCCAACCTGTCCGCCCTGCGCCTCGTGCCCTGCAGTGGCGAGGCGCTCCCGCCCGCGACCTGTCGCCGGTGGCTGGACCTTTATCCCGCCATCGCGGTCATCAACATGTGGGGCGCAACGGAATGCAGCGACGATGTTTCCAGCGTGGCGATCGCAGAACCGCCCCCGCTGGACCAGACGATCATGCCGCTGGGCTATCCGATCGGCGACATCCAGATCCTGGTCCTGGACCGCTTCGGACAGCTGGCCCCGCGCGGTACGGAAGGCCAGCTCTACATCGGCGGCACGGGCGTGGGCCTGGGCTATCGCAACGAGCCGGGCCGGACGGCCTGGCGCTTCTCGCCCAATCCCTTTGCCGGGTCGGTGCCGGGCATGCCCTCGGGCAGCAGGCTCTACCGCACGGGCGACCTGGGCCGGATGCGCGCGGACGGTCAGGCGGAATTCCTGGGCCGGACCGATCATCAGGTCAAGATTCGCGGATTCCGGGTCGAGCTGGGCGACATCGAGGCCGCCCTCGCCGCTCTGCCGGAAATCAGCCAGGCGCTGGTGGTGACGGCGACGGACCCGCGGGGCGACCGCGTTCTGGCGGCCTACCTCTGCCCTTCGGACCCTGCCGAGGTCGGGCGACTGGACATCGCGGCGATCCGCGAACAGCTGGCCGCACGACTCCCCGCCTACATGATTCCGACCGCATTCACCGTGCTGGAGAGGTTCCCGCTCAACACCAACGGAAAAATTGACCGCAAGGCCCTGCCGGACCCCGAACCAGGGCAAGAGCAAAGCGGGCCGATCGAGGCGCCCCGGAGCGCGACGGAACGGATCTTGGCCGAGCTGTGGTGCGACCTGCTGGAACTCGAAAGCGTCGGTCGGAACCAGGACTTCTTCGAGGTGGGTGGTCACAGTCTGCTGGCGACCCGATTGGCGGCCAGGGTCCGGGAACGCTTTGCCGTCGATTTGCCGATCCGGGCGTTTTTCGAGCATCGGACGATCGCCGCTCTGGCGGAACGCCTGACCGGCCCCATCGCTGAACCCGCCCATTCCGAGGCGATCGAAGCTGTGCCGAACCGGCCAGACGGTCGCTACGAACTATCGTTCGCACAGAGCAGGATCTGGGTTCTGGAACAGATCGAGGGCGAACACGGCGCCTACAACATGGCCAGCCAAATGCGCATTCGAGGCCCACTTTCCCTGGTCGCGCTGGAGCGCTCCATGACCGCGATCATCGCGCGGCACGAGACGCTGCGCACGTCGTTTGGGACCGATGGCACCAAATTGTTCCAACAAGTCGCGCCGGCAGCGGATCTGGATAACCGCGTCATCGATCTGGGCGGGTTGCCCGATGCTTCCCGTGAAACCGAGGTCGCTCGCCTGATCCGAGCTGCCGCGCGCTGCCGCTTCGCGCTCGCGACCGGCCCGCTCCTGAACATCGCGATCCTGCGCCTAAAGGACCAGGACCACCTGATGCTGATCACGATGCATCACATCATCTCCGACGGCTGGTCCGGCGGGGTGATGATCCGCGAATTGGCGGCTCATTATGCTGCCGCGTTGCAGTGCTTGCCGGCGGACCTGGCACCGCTGCCGGTGCAGTACCGCGATTTCGCTCACTGGCAACGGCGCACCTTCGCCGGTCAGCCGAAAAAGGACCTGATCGCATTCTGGCAACAGCGCCTCGCCGGTGCGCCACCCCTGCTCGAACTGCCTACGGATTTGAGTAGGCCCCCGATCCAGTCGTTCCGCGGCGCGGAACTGCGCTTCCCGATCGCCGGCCCGCTGCTGGCAGAGCTCAGGCGCCTGGGCGAAGCGCAAGGCATGTCCTTGTTCATGCTGCTTCACGGCGCCCTGGCGATTCTCCTGCACCAATACAGCGGCGAACGGGATCTCGTGATCGGGGCCCCGATCGCCAACCGCGACCGGCTCGAGATCGAGCCGCTGATCGGGTTTTTCGTCAATACCCTGGCGCTCCGTTCCGAGCTGAACCCGGCCTCGAGCCTGCGCGCCAACCTGCATGCCCTGCGCGAAGCGGATCTGGACGCCTTTGCCCATCAGCACATGCCCTTCGATCAGCTGGTAGAGGTCCTGCAACCCGAACGCAACGCAAGCCACCATCCCCTCTTCCAGGTCCTGCTCGTGTTGCAGAACGCGCCCGCGGAACCGATCGCCCTACCGGGCCTGCAGCTCGAATACGGGCTGACAGGCACGGAAACCTCGAAATTCGATATGCTGCTCTCGGTCGAAGAGGGCGATGGCGCACTCCAGGTTACCTGGGAGTACGCCACCGATCTCTTCCGCGAAACGACCATACGCGGCATGGCCGAACGATGGGTCACGCTGTTAGGACTGTTGTCCGCAAACCTCGACCGTCCCTTGGCCGCGCTCTCATCGGTGAGCGCTGCCGATCGCGAGACCCTGATTCACGCCTGGAACGATCGCCACCAGTCCCTGCCTCACGTGCTGCTCCATCACTTCTTCGAGGCCCAGGTAGCGCGCACGCCCCAACGTGCCGCGCTGATCTGGAAAGGCGAAGAGATGAGCTATGCGACCCTGAACCGGCGCGCGACAGCCCTTGCAAGCCTGCTGCTGGAGCGCGGTGTCGGCAGGGACCAACTGGTCGGCATCGCCCTGACCCGGAACCCGCTGTTCGCCATCGGCACCCTGGGCATTCTCAAAGCCGGGGCCGCCTACGTCCCGCTGGATCCGGATTATCCGGAGCAACGGCTGGCCCACATGATCGCCGATGCCCAAATGGATCTGATCCTGACCGAAACCGCACTCGTCCCGATGCTGCCCGCGGACGTGGCGCTGATGGCGCTCGACACGCTGCCCGACGAGAGTGCTCAAAGCGCGCTGCCGGAACGCGCGTTCGTCCCGGAACAGCTCGCCTACGGGATCTTCACCTCGGGTTCCACCGGGAAACCGAAATGCGTCCTGATGAGTCACGGCGCGCTCGCCAACGTGCTGACCTTCATGATGGCTGACCTGGGCGTCGATGACAGCTGCACCCTGGCGCTGGCTTCCTGGAGTTTCGATGTCCATCTCATGGAATTGATGGGCTCCTGGAGCCTGGGCCACAGGGTTCACATCATTTCGGAGGAGCTGAGGCGGGACCCGGAACAGCTGGCGGTCTACGCCTGGGAAAACGGCATCCACCGAGCGATCCTGCCGGTCGTCATCCTCCACGCCTGGGGCGAGCGCTTCGCTCGTAACCGCGACCACTTCATCCACCTGCGCCACCTGATCGCGACGGGCGAGCAGTTGACCATCAACGAAGAGGTGCGTCGCCTGTTCGCAGCCAGACCCGACATACGCCTGAGCAACTACTACGGCCCCAGCGAAACCCACGTGATCACCGCGCTCGATCTGCCCGGCGACCCGAGAGACTGGCCCTACCACGCACCGATTGGCGCGACCCTGGCCAATACCCGGACCTACCTGCTCGGGGAAACCCTCGAGCCGGTCCCGATCGGCGCAAAGGGGTTCCTCTATTCCGCCGGCGCGAACTTGTTCCGTGGCTATCACCGCCGGCCCGCCCTCACCGCCGAAAAACTCGTCCCCGATCCCTTCTCGGCGCAGCCCGGAGCGCGTATGTACGCCACCGGCGACCAGGCCCGCTATGCTGCCGACAGCGACGGTCAAATCCCCCCGCTGGTCTTCCTGGGACGCAAAGACCACATGGTCAAGATTCGCGGGTTCCGTATCGAACTCGGCGAAATCGCGGCCAAGCTGAGCCAATGGCCGGAGGTTCGCTTCGTCCATGTCACCGGGATCCGCCAGGGCGCTGTCACCCGACTGGTGGCCTACCTGCGCGTCCCCCAACCCTACCCGACCCGCGATCGGTTGATGACCTTCATGCAAACCGAACTGCCTGCCTATATGGTGCCGGACATCTATGTCTTTCTCGAGGAGCTGCCGCTCTCACCCAACGGAAAGGTAGACACGCGGCGACTGCCGCAACCTGACCTGTCGCATATGGACGGGACAGGCCAAACACGCCCGCCGGAAACACCGGTCGAGCGGTGGCTCGTGAAACAGTTCCAGTCATTGGTCGACGTGCAAGACATTGCCATCGATCACAACTTCTTCGAATTGGGGGGTCACAGTATCTCTGCGACCCAGCTTGCCCATCGCGTGGAAGAGGGGCTCGACCTCTCCTTGCCGCCACGCGAAGTCTTCAGGCATGCCACGGTACGGGCCCTGGTGGATTACCTGGCCACCCAGGCCGGTGGCCGCGAGGTTCTGGAGCAGATCGCAGGAGTAGCGGAACACATCGACGCCATGAGTGAGGAAGAAGTCCAGCAAACCCTGGCTACTCTGAATCACTCCTTCTCCTAATTTCAAGCAAGTGAGGTTCCCATGTTAGCGAAGCTCGGATCGTCAGCGATCCCCATTTTCTCGATCATCCTCCTCTGGTCGAGCATCTCGTTGGCCCAGGTCGCGCCGGAACAGGTGGCATCAGGGCGCGAAACCGCACCATCACAGCCCGCACAGAAAACGGAAAAGGCCAAGGTCAAGGATCGTGAACCAGGTTCCGAAGCGGAAGCCATGGAAGAGACGGTGGTGGTCTATGGCGAAAAACGCCACAACGTCTCCGCCACCCGCATGGAGATCCAGCTCATGGATATTCCCATGGCGGTTCAAGTGCTGGACGAAGAACTCCTCGACCAGCAGATGATCCTGGACCTGCGCGAGGTCTTCCGCAACGTGAGCGGCATCCAGAACACGGCCGCCTGGGGCAATGGATCGGCAGCACTCGGCATCAGCGCCCGCGGGTTCGATTTGGCCGACACCAACTTCCGCCGCAATGGCCTCTACATGGCCAACGTGGGCAACCATTTCTCCGCGGCAATCCAGGAAGTCCAGATCCTCAAAGGGCCTAGTTCGGTGCTCTTCGGCGACGTGGCTCCGGGTGGGGTCGTCAATCTGGTGACCAAGAAACCGGTCGCGGCGACCTTTCAAACCTTCGAAGTGACCACCGGTGAGGAAGGGTTGTTCCGTCCTGTTTTCGATTTAAACGGCATGGTCAACGGCAACGACCGCTTGCTGTACCGCGTGATCGCCTCCTATGAGGAGTCGGACTCCTTTCGTGACGAGGTCCGCAATCACTACACGATGATCGCGCCTTCCTTGACCTGGCGAATCAGTGACCGCACCGAACTCACGTTCGAGGGCTTTTACCGGGATGACACGTCCACCGAAGACGTGGGCATCGTGCCGATCGACGGTTCCCTCAATGAAGTCAACACGATCCCGGTCAGCCGCTTCTATGGACACCCGATCGCGGGCAACACCTATAAAGACAAAAGCTTCCACGTCACCCTCAACCACTTCCTCAACGAGAACTGGGAACTGCGGGTCCTCAGTCAGTACCAGGACAATCCGCGCTTGAACCGCGGTGTCTGGCAATCCTTCTTCATCGACGAGGACACGATTTCCTATGGCAACTCGGCCACCCTCGACGACTACAAGAACCTCACCGGTGTCTTCGAGGTCGTGGGTCATTTCCAGACGGGTTCGGTCACCCATCGCGTGCTCTTCGGCGCCGACTATACCAACGCCACGACCAGAACGGCCTACGAGCGCTTCCCCGACTCGGTCGGCTCCTACAGCAACCCGGTCTGGCAGAACATGCCCAACATCCTCGATCTGAGCAACGACTTCAACAACTACGAGCACGTGGTACGCCGCACGGGGATCAACCTCCAGAACAACATGTCGTTCCTAGACGACAAAGTCCACGTCCTGCTGGGTGCACGTATCAACGATTTCTATCGCAAGAACGAGTACGACAATCCGGCCGACGAGCCGGAGGGCAATCTCAGCGACAAGGACGATCCGATCAACCCCCGTCTCGGCGTCGTCTACAAACCCCAGGAAAATGTTTCGTTCTACGCGTCCTACGGCGAGTCCTTCGAGGTCAACGGGCGCCATCGCTACAACCCCAATCGCTTCCTCGATCCGACCCTGGGCGAACAGCAAGAGGTCGGCTTCAAAGGCAACTTCTTCGGCGACCGCTTGGGAACGACGGTCAGTCTCTTCAACCTGGAGAAGCAGGACTATCCCTCCTACATCGATGCGGCCTTGGCCGATGCCCACGGCGTTCCCTACGATCCCGACGAAGTCAGCATCGACGGCGATGTCCTCTACGTGTCCAAGGCCCAACGCTCGCGCGGCCTGGAATTGGACTGGAACGGCAAAGCCAATGAGGACCTCTACCTGATCGGTTCGGCCACTTGGATGAAAACCGAGATCCTCGACGATGTCATCTACGAAGAGGGCAACCGACTGGAAAACGCGCCTGAATTCTCCGCCTCGCTCTGGGGTCAATACAATCTTTCCGAGAGTTGGTTCCTGGGTGCGGGCGCGTTCTATGAAGGCGACTACTATGGCGACAAGGAGAACACCGAAGAGACCCGCTCGCCAGCGAACACCAAATTCGACGTCAGTCTCGGCTATCAGGTGCGCAGCCTGCGCATTCAACTCAACGTCAAGAACCTCACCGATGAACAGACCTACTTGAACAAGTGGGGGTTCTGGAATCCTCAGTGGCCCAGGCGCGCGCTGCTGCAAATCAGTTACCGCCTCTAACCGAGGCGCGAACCTTCATTGCCTAGAACGGGACCCTCTCGCCACTCGGTCACCAGAGGGTCTCGTTCACCACAATGATCACACGGGATAAGATTATGGATGTGCAGCCAAGCACGGCACTCGCCCCCCCTGCGGAGGCGTGCCCCCAAACGAACGGTGCGGTCGGCAAAGCCCACGGTACCTTCGGCGAGTTGTTACAGGGCTCTCTACCCGGCGATGAGGGCCATTTCCTGGTGACTTTGCCGATCAACCGCTTCTCCTATGCGACCTTCTTCAAGAACAACCGGGCGGGTTCCGTGATCGTCAAGCCCCCCCACAAGACGAAATCGCGCGATTTGGCGCTTTCCATCCTGGAAGCCATCGCCCCGGAACACGGCGGCGAACTGCTGCTCAGAGGCGACCTGGAGGAAGGCAAAGGACTGGCGAGTTCCTCGGCCGATCTGGTTGCGACCGCGCGGGCGATCGCCGCCGCCCTCGGCAAAGAGGTGGACTTGAATGTCCTGCTGACCTGTATGGGACGGCTCGAGCCTTCCGACGGGGTCATGTTCGATTCCTGTATCGTCTTCCACCATCGCCGGGTCTGGCCCGGTCAGGTGCTCGGATCGCCGCCGAGTATCCGGATTTTTGCCATCGATGAGGGTGGCACCATCGATACCGTGCTCTACAACAAGCATTTGGCCTCTTATACCCCTTCAGAGGAACAGGAATACAGTTCACTGCTCGATCGCCTGGCATCGGCCTTTCACGATCGAGACCTGCGGCTACTGGGCGAGGTGTGCACCTGTGGTGCCTACCTCAACCAAAAGCGCAACCCCAAGAAAATGTTCGAGACAGTGAAGGCGATCGGGGATCGCTGCGGCGCCCTGGGTGTGGTGGTGACCCATAGCGGCACGGTGCTCGGCCTCATGCTCTCCCACTACGACGATGCATTCGAAGAAAAGGAAGCGCAGATCAAGGCGGCTCTTTCCCAACTGGAAGGCCGAGTGATGACGGTGGATTCGCTTTGTTACAACAAGCAGGGAGACAAGCCATGGTAGTATCGGTACCCACGAACCAAGAGATCCCCGAGCACCTGACCGATCTGTATCAGGAGCCCATGATCGTACGGCTGACAGCGAACCTGTATGCTGCCGTCTTTCGCTTAATGAAACTGGTTCCCGCCAAATTCGTGGTCGAACGGGCGCTCGAAACGGGCCGCCTTCGGCCCGGCGGCGTGGTCGCGGAAACCTCCAGTGGCACCTACGCCCTCGGTCTCGGCATGGTCTGTGCCGAGCATAAGCTGCGCTTTTACATCTTCAGCGATCCGGCCATCGACCATCACTTGAAAGCCCGCCTGGAAGAGCTGGGCGGCGTGGTCCACCTGGTCACGGCCGAGGGCGCGGCCGGAGCCAACCTCCAAAACCTGCGGCTTCAAGCGCTACACGCCTTTCTCGAGAATAACCCCGACGCGCTCTGGCCCAGCCAATACGACAACCCCGAGAATCAGGAAGCCTATGTTCCGTTTGCCGATCGCCTGACGGAGCTGGGCTTTGCCCGCATGACCCTGGTCTCCAGCGTCGGTTCGGGCGGTAGCTCCTGCGGGACGGCCGCACGCCTGCGCGCAAATGGCGTCGATACCCGACTCGTGGGCATCGACACCTTCGGCAGCGTGCTCTTCGGCTTGGAAAATGGCAAGCGCGCCCTGCGCGGCCTGGGCAACGCACTCCATCCCCGCAACCTGGACCACAGGCTTTTCGACGAGGTGCACTGGCTCGGCGCCAAGGAGGCCTATCTGGCCACCCGCGAACTCCACCGCACCACGAGCATTTTTGGCGGCCCGACGACGGGCGCCTGTTATCTGGTGGCCCGCTACCTGGCCGAGCGGAATCCCGACCAGCCGGTGCTCTTCATTGCGCCCGACGAAGGCTACAGATATCAGGACACGGTCTACAACGACGCTCATCTAGCCGAACAGGGCTTCATGGAAACCCCATTGGCCACCGAGCCGCAGCGGGTAGACCGGCTCGACCGCGTCCAGCCGCCCTGGTCCTGCCTTGATTGGGGAAGACGCGAGCTCGCCTCCCTCCGGGGCGAGGTCGCGGAGGCCCGCTCATGAGCGGGAAAACGGTTCTTTTCATCGAGAGCAATACCACGGGCACGGGCGGGCGCCTGCTGGAACTGGCGCTCAAGCAAGGTTATCGCACGCATTTCATCTGTGCCGATCCCAGCCGTTACCCGTTTCTCGCCGAGCTCTGGCTGCCCCCCATCGTCGCGGATACCTCAAGTGTCGCGGCGCTCCGCGAGACCGTTGTCGGCCTTCGTCCCGACGCGATCTTGAGCACTTCCGAATACTATCTGGAAACCGCCGCCAGACTCGCCGCCGAGCTTGGCCTCCACGGCGCCGACCCGGAGGCGATCGCCCTCTGCCGTGACAAGGGCCGGCTGGCCGAGTGCCTGAAGCGGGCCGGTGTACCGGCGCCCGAGACGGTGATCCTGACGCGGCCAGAAGACCTGGCCGAGGTCGGCAAACGCCTGACCTTCCCCGTCGTGGTCAAACCGGCGATGGGCTCCGGCAGCATCGGTGTTCGGCTCTGCAAAGACCTGGACAGTTTGCGGGCAAGCGTCGCGGCGCTGTTCGGGAAAAAGGAAAACGAACGGGGACTGGCCGCCTCGCCCAACGTCCTCGTCCAGGAATACCTGGATGGGCCCGAGTTCTCCGTCGAGGTCATCGGCACCGGCCGCGGCTTGGAGGTCCTGGCGATAACGCGGAAACACCTTGGGTCCCCGCCCCATTTCGTAGAGACCGGTCACGACCTGCCCGCCGCGCTGCCTGCCGAACAAAGTGTCGCCCTGGACCAGGCCACCCGCGAGGGCCTGAAGGCAACGGGTTTGATCTGGGGACCGGCGCATCTCGAGTTTCGTTTCTACCGGGACCGACCGGTCCTGATCGAGATCAATCCCCGCCTGGCCGGTGGCATGATTCCGGCTCTGATCGAGCAGGCCCTGGGCATCGATCCGCTCGCCCGGCTGCTGGATCTGACGCTGAACGGGTCGGCCGATTTGTCCCCAGTGCGTCTGGAAGGCTCCTCGATTCGCTTTTTCGTCGCCGAGCTGCAGGGCCGTCTGCGCTCCGTTCCCGATCGCGCGTCGCTTTCCGCCCTAGCTGGGGTCGTCGATCTGGCAATCACCCGCACCGCTGGCGAGGCGATCCACCCGACGGGTGATTTTCGCGATCGCATCGGCTGGGTCATCACCCGCGGCAAGGACATCGACGAAAGTGCCCTGCGGGCGGATGCGGTCCTCGCGAAAGCGGAATGGCAGATAGGTCCGTTGACCGAAGCGGATGGCGCTCAAGGCTTCAACGAGCGCCACAAGCCAGGCCTCCACGAAGCCGCCCTGCCGATCGTGCGCAGCCTTCCCAGCCCAGCGGCGCGCAGCGCCGAACTCCAACAGCTCGTCGCGCTGGACCGAGCGCACCTGCTCATGCTGCTCGAGCGAGGTCTGATCTCGAAGAGTGCTGGACGGACCCTGCTCCGTGCCATGGAAACCCTAGAGCAAGAGGCTTTCGACGCGCTGATCGACCGGCAGGCCCCCCGCGGCACTTATCTGCTCTACGAGGATGCCTTGATCGAAAGGTGCGGACTCGAGGTTGGCGGCGCCGTTCATCTGGGCCGCTCCCGCAACGACATGAATGCCGCGCAATTCAAGCTGGCTCTTCGCGCTCCGTTCCGCGAAACCCAGGCCGCCTTGTTCGCCTTGCGCCAAAGTCTGTTGGCCGCGGCCGAGCGTCACCAAGAGGCCGCCATGCCGGTCTACAGCCAATACCAACCCGGCCTGCCGGGGACCTATGGGTTTTATCTGGCAGGTGTCGAGGAAGCGCTTTCCAGGGATCAGCAGGGCCTGATGGTGTTGCTCGACGATTTGGACCGATCGCCCCTGGGCGCGGGCGCCGGCGCCGGCACGACGGTGCCCATCAATCCCGAGCTCACCGCCGAACTGCTGGGCTTCCGGACCACCGCCGCCCACGCGCTCGACGCCGTCGCCAGTCGGGACCTGGGTCTGCGCCTCCTCGCCGCGCTCGCCGCGACGGGGGTGACCCTGTCTCGTTGCCTTCAGGATCTCCAGCTCTGGACGACCCGCGAATTCGATTACCTGCGGACCCCCGACAACCTCACCGGCGGCTCGTCGATGATGCCTCAGAAGCGCAATCCCTACCTGCTCGAGATGGCCCAGGGCCGCGCGGCCGTCCCAGCAGCCGCCTTCAGCGAGGCCCTCCAGGGCATGCTCAAGACCCCCTTTTCCAACTCCGTCCAGGTGGGTACCGAAGCCGTCAAACCCATCGACCGGGCATTTGGCGCGCTCCGCGAGGCCGCCCTGCTCGTGCGGCTGCATATCGACGGCGCCACGCCCAATCGGCAAACCATGCGCGCGGGCTTGCTGCGTGGCGCGGTCATGACCACCGCCATGGCCGAATCCTTGGCCCTCAGCGGTCGGCTGTCCTTTCGCGACGCCCACCAACGTCTGGGGCAGTCGCTCGTGGCCCTGGATCAACAGGTTCCCGTCGACCAGGCCCTGCGCGCAGCCTTTCCCGAGGCCGCCGACGCCTGCCCCCAGGATCCCCTCCGCTGGCCCGCTCTCTTCGCCCACGGTGGCGGACCGGGCGCCCTGTCCCGCCTGCTCGACCTGGCCAGGACGAGGCTCGCCAGCGACGGGACCCTGCTTCGCGAGGCCTGCTGGCATTGGCGCCGTGCCCACGAAACCCTCAAGCGCGCCGTTGCGGCCCGTCTTGCCAACGACCACCCTAGCGAGGAAGAGAACCCGTCATGATCGATTATTTGAGCGATACCGTTACCAAGCCCACCCCGGAGATGCGCCAGGCCTGCTTCGAAGCCATGGTCGGGGACGATGTTTACGGGGAAGATCCCACCGCCAATCGACTCGAAGCCCTGGCCGCGGAGATGCTCGGCAAGGAAGCCGCCTGCTTCGTGCCCAGTGGCACGATGGCCAACCTGACCGCCATCCTGGCCCATTGCCCGAGGGGTTACGAGCTGATCGTCGGCGATGAATCCGATATCTACAACTACCAGGCCGGCGGCGTTTCCTTCGTGGGCGGCGTGGCCTTCCACCCGGTGCCGACCCAGGCCGACGGCACCCTCTCCCTGGTCGACCTCGAGGAAGCCATTCGCGACCCCGACGATTATCAATGTGCCCGCGCCGGCCTGATCGCCATCGAGAATCCCTGCTGCAGGGTCGGTGGTCGCGTTCTCTCCTTCGACTACCTGGAGCGCTTGCGCGCGTTTGCCGACCGTCACCGGCTCCCGATCCACATGGACGGGGCGCGCATCTTCAATGCGGCCATCGCCCTCGACAGACCACCGTCCGCCGTCGCCGGCTACGCCGACTCGGTACAGTTCTGTCTTTCCAAGAACCTGGGCGCCCCGGTCGGCTCGATGGTCGTGGGCAACAAACGCTTCGTGGCCGATGTCCGCCGCCTGAGGAAGATGCTCGGCGGGGGCATGCGGCAGATCGGCGTCATCGCGGCTGCCGGCATCGTCGCCTTGGAGACCATGGTCGACCGCCTCCGCGAGGACCATGTGCGGGCACGCAAACTGGCCGAGGGCATCGCGGGTCTACCGGGCATCCAGTGCCAGCTCGACACGGTCGAGACCAACATGGTCTTCTTCAGCGTCACCGACGTTCGCTTCACGACGCAAACCTTCCTCAAGGCACTCGGGGAACAAGGCGTGCGCATGGGCGAGCTCGGCCATGGCCGGATCCGCGCCGTCATCCACTTCGAGCATGACGACGCGATGATCGAACAAACCGTCGCCGTTTTCGAGAATCTCTTGAATCCGGTGCCTGCGGAAACGCGCTGATGATCTATTCCCAAGTCTCAGACATGATCGGCAACACCCCGCTGTTCGCGCTGCCGCCCCTGGACGGCGCGCGCGGTGGCCGGATCTTCGCCAAGCTCGAGTACTGCAATCCGGGCGGCAGCATCAAGGACCGGCCAGCGCTGGCGATGATCGAGGCGGCAGAGCGCGACGGTCGCCTGAAATCGGGCATGACGATCGTCGAAGCCACCGCCGGCAACACCGGGATCGGCCTCGCCATGGTGGCCCGAGACCGGGGCTATGGCTGCATCCTGTTTGCGCCCGACAAAATCTGCCCGGAGAAAAGGGCGCTGCTCAAAGCGCTCTCCGTCGAGGTCATGATCACCCCCCGGGAACAGGGCATGAGCGAGGCCATCCGCCGCGCCCAGGCCCTGTGTGCCAGCCGCGACGACTGTTTCATGCCCTGTCAATTCGAGAACCCGGCGAACCCCGATCAGGCCGAGCATGTGCTGGCCGCGGAGTTCGCCAAAAACTTGGACCGGGTCCCGGATGGCATGGCCATCGGCGCCGGTTCGGGTGGGACCTTTACCGGCTTGGCCCGCTGGCTGAAACGGGCGAACCCGGCCGCGATCTGCCACCTGGTCCAACCCAAAGGCAGCGTCTTCGACGGCTCGCCCTATCAACCTTATGAGATCGACGGGATCGGTAACAGCTTCATCCCGGAGGTCCTGACAACCGCATTGGCGGACGAGATCGTCACCGTTTCCTGCGAGCAAGCCTACTGGGCGTGCCGCCTGCTGGCACGGGAAAAGGCGCTCTTGGTGGGCAGTTCGAGCGGCGCCAACTTCTTCGCCGCCAGGCGCCTGGCCCTGATGCTCGGCCCCGAGGCCGTGGTGATCACCGTGTTCCCCGACCACATGGAACGCTATTTCAGTCAAACCTGGACAGCCAAGCTCCACCAAATGGCCCCGAATGGCATGACCTGACACAGACATTTTGGAGGTAAACCGAGCATGCTCGAGGCGATAGACGTATCGAAGACCTACAAGAGCCATCTGGCCCTGAAGAACCTGAACCTGAACGTCGCGAAGGGCGAGATCTTCTGTCTGCTGGGCGCCAATGGCGCCGGCAAGACGACCACCATCAACCTCTTCCTCAACTTCATCGACCCCTCTAGCGGCAAGGTCATGGTGGACGGCATCGACGTCACCGAGAAGCCAAGGGAGACCAAAAAGCGGCTGGCCTACATCCCTGAACGGGTGACGCTCTACCCGCGTCTCTCCGGTCTCGAGAACCTGGCCTACTTCCACGAGCTGAGCGGCGCCAAGCGCCTCGGCCGGGCGGCCTACCTGGCGATTCTCGACAATGCCGGACTGCCCGAGGAACACGCCATGCGCCACCTGGCCACCTACTCCAAGGGCATGCGCCAGAAGGTCGCCATCGCCATCGCCATCGCCAAAGATGCCCAGGCGCTCCTGTTGGACGAGCCGACCTCGGGCCTGGACCCCGCTGCCAGCAACGACTTCGCCAACCTCCTGAGCCAGTTCAGCCAATCGGGCAAGACTGTGTTGATGGCCACCCACGATATCTTCCGGGCCAAGGAGACGGGACACCGCGTCGGCATCATGAAACACGGGGTTCTGGTTGAAGTCTTGGCCTCGAAGGATGTCTCCGCGACCGACCTGGAACAGATCTACCTGAAGCACATGAGGGACTGAGATGCGCATGCGTCGCTGGCTGATCATCGTATCCGGGCTGTCGGCCCTGCTCTTGGCGGGTGTGGCGCTCTCCTACCACCTGCGCTTTCGGGCATCGCTGCCGATCCTCGTGGGCGAGGTCGCCCTGCCGGGCCTGGACAACGAGGTCAGCATCGTGCGCGATGCCATGGGCGTGCCCACCCTGCGCGCGCGATCCGAGCGCGATTTGGTCGCCGCCAGCGGTTGGCTCCACGCCCAGGACCGGTTCTTTCAAATGGACCTGTTGCGCCGCGCCGCCGCCGGTGAATTGTCGGCGCTGTTCGGGGAGCGCATGCTGGAGGCCGATCGAAACGCCCGGCTCTACCAGTTCCGGAAACGGGCCCAGGCGATCCTGGCACGGGCCGATGAGGCAGAGCGAGCGCTGCTTCAAACTTATGCCGATGGGGTCAACTGCGGCCTCGCGGCGCTGGGCGCAGCGCCCTTCGAGCACGTCGCCTTGGGTCTGGAGCCCGAGCCCTGGCGCCCCGAGGACACCGTCCTCGTCGTCATGGCGCTCTTCCTCCAGAGCGAGGGCAGCGATCTTCGCCGGGAGTCCAGCTACGCGACCCTTTACGCCACCCTGCCCACCCCTTTCGCCGAGTTCCTGACCCGGGGCGGTTCCGACTACGAGACCCCCCTGGCTGGCGAGGCGCTGGCCGTGCCCACCATTCCCGGTCCCGAAGTCTTCAGGGTCGATCATGCAGCTGGCGGCGCAAACGAGCACCAGGCCGAGCCCGCCCCCAATCCGGGGAGCAATGCCTGGGCGGTGGCCGGTTCACGGAGCGCGCACGGTGGCGCCCTGCTCGCCAACGACATGCACTTGCAGTTGGCCTTGCCCAATATTTGGTATCGGGCGCGGACCGAACGGGAAGAGAACGGCAGGGTCTTCACCCTCACCGGCGTCATGCTACCCGGTGTTCCGGGCATCATCGTCGGCAGCAACGGCAAGGTCGCCTGGGGGTTCACCGCGGCCCGCATCGACAGCCTGGATCTGGTCACCATCGAAACCACCGACGGCAAGACCTATCTGGGGCCCGACGGTCCGACCGCCTTCACCGTGGAGACCGAGACCATCGCGATCAACGGCGGCGCCAGCGAAACGCTCGAGATCCGCAAAACCGTCTGGGGCCCCGTGGTCGACCAGGACTGGCGCGCTCGCCCGCTCAGCCTGCTCTGGACCGCGCTCGAGGAGCATGCCTTCAACCTCGCCCACCTCGGGCTGGACCGGGTGGAGAACGTGGGCGAAGCCCTGGACCTGGCCAACCGCATCGCCATGCCCACCCAGAACTTCCTGTGTGCCGATATCACAGGCGCGATCGGCTGGACCCTGATCGGCCTGGTACCCGCACGGCGCGGTTACGACGGTCTCGTGCCGGTGCCTCACAGCGATCCGAAGCACTCCTGGGAGGGTCTGTTGGCACCGGCAGCCATGCCCAGGCTGATCGGCCACGAACAGGGTTTTCTCTGGAGTGCCAATCACCGGCAGCTGGGCGGCGAACAGGCGGCGCTCCTAGGCGATGGCGGTTTCGACGTGGCCGCCCGCGCCCGTCAGATTCACGACGCGCTGGCAGGCAACGACCACGTCTCCGAGGCCGACATGCTCGCCCTGCAATTGGAGACCAGGGCCCCGTTCTACGACCGCTGGCGGGCACTGCTCCTGGAAACTCTGTCCGCCAAGGACCATGCCACCAGACCGCGCTGGTCCGAGATGCGCGAGGCCGTCGCCGACCCCGCCAGCCAAGGGGCCGTGGTCGACTCCGCCGGCTTCCGTCTGGTTCGCTCTTTCCGCCTGGATGTGGCCGAAATTCTGTTCGGGGCACTTACGAGCAAGTGCGCCGAGGTCGACGCGGATTTCGATTTTTTCCAGAACAACCAATACGAGAGCGCCCTCTGGGAACTGGTCGAGCACCGGCCCGCCCATCTGCTACCCGCAGCCTACCCCTCCTGGGAGGCGCTGTTGGCCGCTGCCGTCGACAAGACCCTGACCTGGTTCCCCACCAGCGATGGCCCCCTCTCCAGCCAGACCTGGGGACGACGCAATACCTTCGCGATCCAGCATCCCCTGGGCTCGCTCCCCTTGCTCGGTGCCTGGCTCAACACGCCGACCGCCAGCATGCCCGGCGATACCCACGTGCCCAACTACCAGAACCAAGCCTATGGACCCAGTATGCGCATGGTGGTCTCGCCAGGGCAAGAAGCACAGGGCATCTTCCACATGCCAGGCGGGAACAGCGGCCATCCCTACTCCCCTTATTATCTGGCCGGTCACGAGGACTGGCTGCGGGGCAAGCCCTCGCCTTTTCTGCCCGGACCCGAGCAGCACCGTTTGAAACTGGTTCCCGATCGAGGTAATTGAGACATGTCATCGCAAACACGAAAAGAGCTCCTGAAACGCTTGATGGCCGAGAAAGGCATCCAGGTCGGCACCAACCGCGACCGGATTCCCAAGCAGCCCGCCGACGAGCCGCTCCAGCCCTCCCACGCGCAGCGACGCCTGTGGGTCATGGAGCGGCTGACGCCGCAGGAGGGCGCCTATAACATCTCGGAAACCCTGCGGCTTTCGGGCAAGCTCGACATCCCTCTGCTGGACCGCTGCATCCAAACCATCCTGCAACGACACGAGGGTCTGCGCTGCCGTTTTCCCGTGGCCGAAGACCAGCCCACCCTGGCCATCGAAAACGAGCTGGTCCTGGCGATCGAGCAGGCCGACGGTCAGGGTCGGAGCGCCGCTCAAATTCAGGCCTTCGTCGATGCCTTCGCCCTGAAAAGCTTCGACCTGGAACGAGGTCCCTTGATCCGGGTCGCCTTGATGACACTCGGCCGCGAGGAGCATCTGCTGCTGATCGCCATGCACCACATCATTTCCGACGCCTGGTCGCTCGGGGTCGTCGTCGACGAATGGGCCAAACTCTACCGGGCGTTTGCCGAAGGCCAAGCCAACCCGCTGGCCCCGCTGGAGATCCAATACTCGGATTACGCGGCCTGGCAATGGCGCCAGCTGCAGGGCCCGCGCAGCGAGGTCTTGGACCGCTACTGGTCGGAGGCGCTCCAGGGTGCGCCCGAATGCCTCCAGCTCCCCACCGATTTCGCCCGGCCGCCGGTCCAGGGCCACCGCGGCGCCGGCTTCGACTTTCACATCGAGGATGACCTGTACCAAGCCTTGCTGGCCTTTCACCGCCAGCGCGGCTGCACCCTCTTCACCTGTTTGCAGGCCGTGTTCGGCGTGTTGCTCCACCGCTATAGCGAAGCGCGGGACCTGGTCCTCGGCACACCGGTCGCCGGCCGCACCAGGCCCGAGCTGGAACCGCTGGTCGGCTTCTTCGTCAACACCCTCGCCCTGCGCCAGCGCCTTGATCCCGCCGAGCCCTTCGCCAGCTTCCTGGCGAGGGTCCACCACGACACGCTCGAGGCCTTCGACCACCAGGACATGCCCTTCGACCGGGTCGTCAATCTTTCCAAAGCGCGGCGGAACCCGGCCTTCCACCCGGTGTTCCAGGTCATGTTCATCGTCCAAAACGCCCCTCTCGGCAAGCTCGAGCTGCCGGCACTTGAGCTGGAACTGGTCCCCAAACAGCAGCGCACCTCCAAATTCGATCTGCTCGTGGAGTTCGGCGAACAGGACGGGAAGCTGAAGGGCCTCATCGACTACAACACCGATCTGTACCAGGCGCAGACCATCGAACGCATGGCCGCTCATTTCAAGGTCCTGCTCTCGTCCCTGGTGGCGGCGCCCGAGACCCCAGTCGGCAGCGCGCCCTTGCTGACCGAAGCCGAGAAAAGGGCGCTGAGGGATAACTGGTCTTCGCAGCCGTTGGCCCAACCCAGCGTGTTGGCAAGCATTCGCGCAGGCCTACAGCGCTTTCCCGAGCGCACCGCCTACCGCCATCGCGAGGAACGCCTGACCTATGGGCAGGTAGACGATCTGACGGATCGGATCGCGCGCTTCCTGCAGGAGCACGGCATCCAAAAGGGCACCCTGGTGCCCGTCCTGATGCAGCGCGGCTGGCGCGTGCCGGTCGCCGTCCTGGCGATCATGAAAGCAGGGGCCGTCTTCGTGCCCATGGATTCGGCCTGGCCCGAGGGTCGGATCGCGCGGATCCTCGATCAGTTGGCCAGCCCCCTGGTCTTGGTGGATGAGCTGAAGGCGAGCGATCGACCCGAAACGGCCGTCCTCGTCGACCGTGCCACCTTCACCGACCAGACCCCACCCGCGGCGGTAGCGATCGGCGGCGACGATCTGATCTACTGCATCTATACCTCCGGCTCCACCGGCGAACCCAAGGGCGCGCTCAACCTGCACCAGGGCGTCGCCAACCGTTTCCAGTGGATGGACGGCTACTTCGCGCCGAGACCTGGGGATGTGATCCTGCAAACGACCCACCACGTCTTCGACTCGATGATGTGGCAATTCTTCTGGCCGCTGACCTTCGGTGGCTGCAGCGTGCTGCCCGAACAACGGGCGCTGTTCGACCTCGAGGCCCTGCTCGAAGACATCCATCGCAACGGGGTCACCATCACCGACTTTGTGCCCTCGGAGCTGGAGGCCCTGGTCTACATCCTCGCCAGGGATGCGGAAAAGCGCCGCCGTCTCAACAGTTTACGGGCGCTCGTCATCGGTGGCGAGGCCATGGCGCTCAACTCGGTCCTGACCTTGCTCACCTGGTTCCCGGAGGTTCGGGTCACCAACCTCTACGGACCGACGGAATGCGCCATCGCCATGATCTACCATCCCGTCACCAGCGCGCAGACCGAACCCGTCCCCATCGGCAAGCCCTTTCCCAACACCGCGGGCATCGTCCTCAACCCGGCAGGCCTGCCCCAGCCCGTGGGCGTGCCCGGCGAGCTGCACCTGGGCGGGATCTGTGTCGGCAAGGGCTATTTTGGTCAGCCCGACAAGACCGGCGCGGTCTTCATCCCCTCGCCGGTTCCCGAAATCCTGCCAGGCACCCTCTACAAGACCGGCGACCTGGCCAAGCTCAACGCCGACGGCACCCTCGAGTACCTGGGCCGCATCGATCACCAGTTCAAATTGCGGGGCTTCCGCATCGAGGCCGGCGAGATCGAACATGCCCTCACCGTACATCCCCGCGTCCAGGCAGCAACCGTGTTGCTGCGACCCCTGGACGGCGAGGACCGCATCGTCGCCTTCTACCTGCCCAGCGATGGCGCGCCCGTCGACGCCGCGGAACTCTCCCGTTTCCTGGGTCAGACCTTGCCCGAGTACATGATTCCCAGCCATTTCGAAGCACTCGAGGCCTTGCCGCGCACACCCGGTGGCAAACTGGACCGCAAGCTCTTGGCCAGCATGTCGCTGGGGACCCCGGCCACGGCGCCAGCGGCGAAACAGGTGCCAGCCGCCGCGGCCGAGGAGGCGCAGATCAGGGCGATCTGGGCCGAGCTGCTCGACCGCGAGAACCCTGGGCTCCACGACAATTTCTTCGATTTGGGCGGCCACAGCCTGCTGCTCGTGAAGCTACAGGCGCGGCTGCAGGAGACCTTCGGCCGCAAAATCGCAGCGGTCGATCTCTTCGATTCCGCCACCATCGCCAAACAGGCCGTGCTCGTGCGCGGCGGATCCGATGCGCCCCTGCCGGAACCCCGCGCGGCCAGCCCGCGACCGCAGTCGTGCGACCGCGATATCGCCATTGTCGGCATGGCCGTGCGCCTGCCCGGCGCCGAGAACCTGAGCGAATTCTGGGAGAACCTGCTCAGCGGCACGTCGGGGATCGCCCAGTTCAGCGACGAGGAACTGCGCGCCCGTGGGGTCGACGAGCGCTTGCGCCAAAACCCCGACTACGTCAAAGCCGGCGGCCCCCTCGAGGGCGCCGACCTGTTCGACGCCGCCTTCTTCGGGTTCTCGCCCCGTGAAGCCGAACTGACCGACCCCCAGCAACGGGTCATGCTGGAACTGGCCTGGCACGCCCTGGAACACGCCGGCTACGCCCCTGACCGAACATCCGCGACGGTCGGTGTCTTTGCCGGTGCGGGCATGAACACCTATCTCCTGGGCCACCTGATGGCCAACCGCGCGCTGCTCGAGGAGACCGGCCTGATGGGCGCGGCGATCGGCAACGAAAAGGATTTTCTGGCCACCCGAATCGCCTACAAGCTGAACCTCGAGGGTCCGGCGATCTCGGTTCAGACGGCCTGTTCAACCTCGTCGGCGGCGATCTACCAGGCGGTCTGGGCGCTGCGCGAGGGCACCTGCGAGATGGCCCTCGCCGGCGGGATCTCGATCGACACCTTCCAGGACCGCGGTTACCTGTACCAGGCCGACGGCATCCAATCGCCCGACGGTACCTGCCGGCCCTTCGACCGCGATGCCCGTGGCACCGTCGGCGGCAGCGGCGGCGGGTTCCTGGTCCTGAAACCCCTGACCCGCGCCCTCGCCGACGGCGACACGATCTGGTCGGTCATCAAGGGCGTCGGCATGACCAACGACGGCGCTGGTAAGGCCGGTTTCAGCGCCCCCGCCATCGGCGGCCAGGCCAAGGTCTCGAGCAAGGCGCTCGAGGATGCCGGACTGGCCGCGGGCGACATCAGCTTCATCGAGACCCACGGGACCGGCACGCCCCTGGGCGATCCCATCGAAATCGAGGCCCTGCACCGGGTCTACGGTCATCTCGGCGCGGGCGATACCATCGCCCTGGGCGCGGTCAAGAGCCAGATCGGTCACCTCAACAGCGCCGCGGGTGTCGCCGGCATCGTCAAGGCCGCGCTCGCCCTCCGCTACGGCACCCTGCCCGGCACCCTGCACTTCCGCGAGGCCAATCCCCTCCTGGGTCTGGAAAAGGGACCGTTCTTCGTCAATGCTCGGCCCCTGCCGCTCTCGGCCCGCCCAGACGGCCAACCCCACCGAGCTGGCGTCAGCTCCTTCGGGATCGGCGGCACCAATGTCCATCTCATCCTTGAGGCACCGCCCGCACGAGCGGCCGCGACGCCGACCCCCGGCCCCGTGCTGTTGCCGATCTCGGCCCGCAGCGTCGAGGCCTGCTATGCCCAGGCGGCGAACCTGATCCACCATCTCCGTCGCCCTGACGCCCAGCCCCTCGCCGAGGTGGCCTACACGCTGGCGGCCGGTCGCTCGTCCTTTGCCCATCGCCGCTTCATCCTGGCCCGGGACGCGCGCGAAGCACTCGGCAAGCTGATCCACGACCCGCCCGAGATCTTGGCCGCGGATGACACCCACCAGCACGAGCGTCTGGCCTTTCTCTTTCCCGGCCAGGGCGCCCAGCATCCGGGCATGGTCGCCGCGCTCTATCGGGATCTCCCCTTGTTCCGCCGCCACCTGGACGCCTGCCTGAGCGCCACCGATCTCGACCTGGCGCCGTTCCTGCTGAAGGCCGATGTCGATCCGAAGGCCCTCGCCGATACCGCCATCGCCCAGCCGGCCCTGTTTTCCGCCGCTTACAGCATGGCGCGCTGTTTGATCGATCTCGGGCTGAAGCCGGCGGCCTTGTTGGGCCACAGCATTGGCGCCTTCGTGGCCGCCACGCTGGCGGGCGTGTTCTCCCTAGTGGATGCGCTCCGGCTCGTCGTTCGCCGCGGCGCGCTCATGGCCGCGATGCCACCGGGCAAGATGCTCAGCCTCGCCTGTTCCCTCGACGATGCCGCCCCCTACCTGTCGGAGCGGGTTGCCCTCGCCGCGGTCAATGGTCCCGAACGAATCGTGCTCTCCGGTGATGCCGCGGCCATCGACGCGCTGGTCGAGCGTCTCCGCCAAGGCGAGCTCGCCCACACGCTCCTGCACACCTCCCACGCCTTCCACTCGCCGTCGATGGACGAGGCCGTACCCAAATTTCGCGAGGCCTTCGCGGGGATCAAGCTCGCACCGCTGCAGATCCCGTTCGTTTCCGATCACAGCGGGACCTGGATCACGGACAGCCAGGCCGTCTCTGCCGATTACTGGGCCCAGCACCTGCGCGAACCCGTCCTCTTCCACCAGGGCCTGGTCTTTCTCGAGCAGCAGGGCTATCGGCGTTTCGTGGACGCCGGACCCGGCCAGGTCTGCAGCGGGATGGTCAGACAGAGCCTCGAGCAGGCGGTCTGCCACGCGGTCATGCCCCATGCCAAACGCGGCGACCAGGCCACGGACCATCTGCTGACTACCCTGGGTGGAATGTGGCAACGGGGTTACCCCCTCGACTTCGCCGCGCTCGCGCCCAGCGCACGCCGGGTGCCCTTGCCGGGCTACCCCTTCGAACGCCAGCGGTACTGGATCGATGCCGCCGATGCGCCCGCATCGACCCCGGTCGACCTGCGGCCGGCAGACAAAAAGCCGTTGGAACGCTGGTCCTATCTGCCCACCTGGGAGCCCGCGCCGATGCCCTCGCGGCAGGCCGATCCCGGACCCCTCGTGCTCCTCGGCAAAGGAACGGACCTGGGCCAGCGCTTGCGCTACCGTTGCGAGGAAGCCGGGCTCGACTTTGTCCAGATCCCTGAAGACCCAAGCGAAGTGCCGGCCAACAGCCACGTCCTCTTTGTCGCTGGACACGACGAGGCGCCCACCCGTTCCGCCCTCGAGACCTTGCGTCGACTGGTTTCCGCGCACGTCCGCCCCATCGACAGGTTGACCGTCTTCACCCGCCAGGCCCAGTTCCTGCCGGGCGACACGCACCACGATCCCGAAACCGCGCCCCTGATCGGCATGGGCAGGGTGATTCCCATGGAGTTCCCCGATATCTCCACCCGCCTGGTCGACCTGGAATCGGCCCTCGCGCCGGAGCGCCTGGCCGACATCGTCTGGAGAGAGGCCTGCGCGCCCGCCCAGGTGGAAGCCATTGCCTGGCGCGGCCCGATGCGCTATCGCGAAGCCCATGTCGCCATCGATCTGCCACGGGAACGCGGCGCGGCCCTCCCCCAAGGCAAGACCCATGTCATCTTCGGCGGTCTGGGCAGGATCGGCCTCGCCCTGGCCAAGCACCTCTTCGAGACCCGCGCCTCCAAGCTGGTGCTGGTAGGACGCACGCCGCGCGCCAACCTGCCCGCACAGCGCCGCTCCCTGCTGGCGGAGCTGGTCGCGGCCGGGGCCGACGTCCTTTGCCTGAGCGCGGATATGGGTGTCCGCGAGCAATGCTTCGAGGCCCTGAACCAGGCCGCCGCGCATTTTGGTGCCGTCGACGGCATCTTCCATCTCGCCGGTGCCGTGACGGATGCGGGGACCCGCGGCCTCACCGATCTGGGCGAGGCGGACTTCGCCCGCCAGTTCCAGGCCAAGGTCGAGGGCACGAAACATCTTGGTTCCTGGCTGGAAAGCCATCCAGAAACCGAATCCTGCACTATCTTTTCCTCGCTGTCGGCGTTTCTGGGCGGTCTGGGTTTTGGCGACTATGCCGCTGCCAACCGCTTCCAGGACAGTTTCGCCGTGGCCTGGAACCTGGCGGCCCTGAGGCGGGGAGATCCGGCCCGGCTCAGGTCCATCGATTGGGACGGCTGGCAGACCGAGCCGGGAACCGATGCCGCCAAGGCCATGACCTTTTCCGAAGGCATGGAGATCCTGGACCGCCTGGATCGTCGGGAAGATCTGAACCACCTGTTGATCTCGACCACGGACCTGACCGCCAGAAAACAGCGCTGGCGCGCAACGGCGGCGGAACCCAGCGAGGCGCCCGCGCACACCCACCGGCCCGCGCTCAAACGACCCGCCCCGACCACCCGCTACCGCGCCCCCGAGAGCGAACTCGAGATCCTGATCGCCGAGATCTGGCAAAGGCTCTTTGGCTTCGGCGAGATCGGCCTCGACGACGATTTCTTCGCACTGGGTGGCGACAGTCTCCTGGCGACGCGCTACTTCACCCATCTGCGCGCCAAGGCCGAGGTGCACTTACCCCTGGCGTCGCTGTTCGATGCCCCGACCCTTGCGGAACAGGCCGCCATGGCCACCCTGGCCGCCGCGCGCGAAACCGAACCCGCCCAAGCCATGATCGAGGAGCTGATATGACGACCCCATCCATAGGTTCTTTTCTGGAACATCTTCGCACCCGCGGCATCCACCTGCGCCTCGAAGGGGAGAACTTGCGCCTCTCCGCCCCCCCAGAGGCCCTGACCAACGAGCTGCGGGATGCGATTCGGGAGCGCAAACCCGAAATCCTGAACCTGTTGAAACAGCTCGCCAGTGGCCAGGTCTTGGAGCGGCCGCCGATCCCCGTCGCCGACCGCCGAGCGCCGATGCCCCTCTCCTTTGCCCAACAGCGCCTCTACTTCGTGCAACAACTCGCGCCCGACGATCCCTCCTACAACCTGCCCTCGGCCTTTCGCTTCCGGGGTAATCTGGACCAGCATGCCTTGGAACGGGCCTTCCATCTGCTGGAGGACCGCCACGAGATCCTGCGCACGATCTTCGTGGAGGGCGAGGACGGTCCCGTTCAGATCGTCCAGGAACCTTTCCACCCGGCCCTGGAACTGCTGGATCTGGCGGGCGCCGAGCAGGCCGAGTTCGAGGCCCAGTCCCTTGCAGAGGCGCGATTCGGCACCCCCTTCGACCTGGCGCGCGGCCCCCTTTATCGGTTCTGGCTCCTGGCCATGGCGGCGGACGAACACATCCTGCTGCTGTCGATGCACCACATCATCGCCGATGCCTGGTCGATGAACGCGATGATGAGCGAGGTCGTCACCCTCTACCGCAAACTCACGACCGGGCAGGCCTATGCGGAGCCCCTGCCGCGGCGCCAATACGGCGACTTCGCCTGCTGGCAACGACAGACCCTGGCCGGGGAGGCCTATGCCAAGCAATGCGATTACTGGCGCGGCCAGCTGGCGGGCGCGCCGCCGGCCCTGACCCTGCCGACGGATTTTCAGCGACCGCCCACGCTGGTCCACGAGGGCGATGTCTATCATTTCACCGTACCCCGCCACCTGACCATCGCCCTGAAATCCTTCGCCCAGGCCAACCAGGCCACGCTTTCCATGGCCGTTCAAGCCCTCTTTGCCCTGCTCATGGCGCGCTATTCCGGTCAGGACGACATCTGTGTCGGCCAGGCCATCGCCAACCGCAATCACCCCGATCTCGAGGACCTGCTGGGCTTCTTCGTGAACACGCTCGTCCTGCGCACCTCGCTCGCAGGGAACCCCGATTTCGCCACGCTCCTGGCGCGGGTCCGCAAAACCGCCCTGGAAGCCTACGCGCACCAGGACGTACCCTTCGAGCGGGTCGTCGAGATCATCGCCCCCAGACGGTCCAGCAGCCAGACGCCGCTGTTCCAGGTGATGTGCGATTTCCAGAACGCGCGGGTGACCCTCCCGGAAATGGGCGACCTGGCCCTGACGCCGGTGGATTGGGGCACGCAAACGGCCAAGTTCGACCTGACCCTCGACCTCGAGGAGAACGGCGAAACCCTGACCGGCCTCTTCGAGTACCGTACCGCGCTGTTCCGGCCGGAGACCATCGCGCGGATGGCGACCCATTTCGTCAACCTGATCGAGCAGGCCCTCGCCGATCCGGGCAGGTCCGTCTGGGCCCTGCCCATGCTGACCGCGGACGAGCTCGCCCATCAGCGCCTCGGCGGACAGGCCGTGCAACCGGCAACGGCGGTGACCTTCGATATCCCCGGTCGCTTCATGGACCTGGCCCGTCGCCAGGGCGATGCGATCGCCGTTTCCCATCGAGACCAGAGCCTGACCTACGCGGAGGCCGCGGAACGCACCCACCGCATCGCCCACGCCCTGGCCGGTCGCGGTTTCGGGACCGAAGACCTGATCGCCCTCTGGCTGGAACGGGATCTGAACACCCCCGCCCTGATCATGGGGATTCACGCCGCGGGCTGCGCCTGGCTGCCCCTCAGCAGGAAACAGCCCAGTCAGCGTCAGGCCATCATCCTCGGAGACGCCAAACCGGTCGCCATTGTCACGACCCAGGACCTGGAGGCCGAACTCCTGGCCCAACTCGACGAAATGGCGCTCTGCCATCGACCGCCGGTGCTCAGGCTCGAGGACCTGTTGGCGGAACCCTGTGCACACGCCTGGCCTCATGCGCTCGATCGCTTTGTCGATCCCCGACAACGCGCTTACCTCCTCTATACCTCGGGCTCCACGGGTGTTCCCAAGGGAGCCATGCTGTGCTGGGCCAATTTGTGCAATCATCTCGATCACAAGATCGCGAGGGTCGTCCCTGAAGCCGGTGTCACGGTCTGTCAAGATGCCTCCCTGACCTTCGATATCAGTATCTGGCAACTCCTGGCCCCGCTGCTGGTCGGTGCCACCGTCCGGGTCATCGAGGACGCGGTCGCCAAAGATCCGGGTCGCCTGATCGCGGCCCTGGACGCCTGGCCCTGCCAGGTCTTCGAGGTGGTCCCCTCGTTTCTCAGCTTCCTCCTGGAGGAAGAGCAGGGCCGCCGAGCCCTGTCTCGAGTCCAGACCCTTTTCGCCAGCGGCGAGGCCTTCCCGGCCGAACTCTGCCGCCAATGGTTTCGCTTGTTTCCCCAGACCCGCGTCATCAACGGCTACGGCGCGACCGAGGCCGGCGACGATACCTCCTGTCACCTGTTCCTCGCGGCGCCACCGGCGGAGATGCAGCTCTTGCCCTTGGGCCCACCGATCCGCAATATGCAGACCTTCGTCTTGGATCGCCGAGGCAACTTCCTGCCACAGGGTGCGACCGGGCAGATCGCCCTGGCGGGGGTGGGCCTCGGTCGCGGCTACCTGAATGCACCCGCGAAGACCGCCTCGGTCTTCGTACCCAACCCCTTTGCCACCCTGCCGGGCGACCGTCTCTACCTGACCGGCGACCTGGGACGCATGACCGACTGCGACGAACCCGTCTATCTCGGCCGCGTCGACAGCCAGATCAAGCTGCGTGGGTTCCGCATCGAACTCGGTGAAATCGAAACCGCGCTCAACCTCCAGCCGCACGTGGAGCTAGGCGCCGCGAAGGTCTGGAAGCTGGCCGGCGGGGACACGCTGACGGGCTACGTCCAACTGAAACCGGGCACCAAGAACTCGGAAGCGGAGATCGCAGACCTGAGACAGGGCTTGAGCAAGATCCTGCCCGAATACATGGTCCCCGAGACCTGGGTCTTTGTCGACCGCTTCGCCCTGAACGCCAATGGCAAACTGGATCGCGGCCGCTTACCCGCCCCCGAGGCCCGACAAGAGGTGGTGGTCCCTCCCAGGAACGAGGCCGAGACCGTGCTCTGCCGGCTCTTCGCGGAGGTCTTGGAACGCGACCAGGTCGGCGTGACCGCAAACTTCTTCGAACTGGGCGGACACAGCCTGCTGGCGGCGCGGTTGCTCTCCCGGATCCGACGCCAGTTCGGTCACGAGCTCACCCTGGCGATGTTTTTCGAGAACCCCACCGTGGCGGCGGTCGCCACCTGTCTCGAGGTCCTCGACTGGTCCCGTGATCAGGAGACGGAGATGGAACCCGAAGGTCAGGAGATGGGCTTCCTATGAAGGTCGTCGCGCTGCTCAAAGACATCAAGGATCGCGGCATCCAGCTCTGGGTCGCGCCCGACGGCTCGCTCGGCTTCAAGGCGCCCGCGGGCGCCATGTCCCCCGAACTCGCCAGCGCCATCAAGGCCCACAAGCCCGAGATCGCCGCAGTCTTGCGGGCGGGCCAGAAGGCCGGCCAAGCGGATCGCTCCCTGCGCCGGCCGGCCGGGGTGGCGCCCGAACTCTCCTCGCCCCAAAAGCGGATCTACTTCATCCAGAAACTGATGCCGTCCTCGGTGGTCTACCATATTCCCGGCGGCATCGTGCTCGAGGGCCCTCTGCAATGCCACTGCCTGGAGCGCGCGATCCGCTTCCTCATCCACCGGCACGAGGTCTTGCGGACCTGCTTTGCGGAGGTCGAAGGCGAGCCCGTGCCCGTCATCGCCGCGGAGGTTGCCTGGCACCTGACCCAGGTGGACCTGGCCGAGCTCGACCTCGGCGAAAACGATCCCAGGGTGATGGCCCTCGCCCAGACCTTCCTGACTCGGCCCTTCGACCTCGCCGTCGCCCCGCTCTTCCGCGCGCTCCTGATCCGCGTTCAATCCCGCAAGTGGGTGTTGCTCTGGGACCAGCACCACATCATCACCGACGACTGGAGCGACCAGATCTTCATGCGCGAGCTGGCGACCGCCTACGCCGCGTTCAGCGCCGGGGCGGAGCCGCCGCTCCCGGAGCTCTCCCATCGCTACAGCGATTTTGCCTGGTGGCAGAACCGGAACGCCGTCCGTGGCGGGGACATCGACTGGTGGACCCGGACGCTGGCCGGAGCGGCGGCGCTCGAGCTGCCCACCGACGCCCCGCGACCCCCCCTCGAATCGTTCCAGGGCGCGAATCTCGCCATCTCCTGGGACGGCGACATCGCGCGCGCAGTCAAAAGGCTCGCCAACCGCACTGGGACCAGCCCCTTCATGGTCTACCTCACCGCCTTCGGACTCGTCTTTCAGCGCCACTCCGGCCAGCGCGATTTCGTCGTCGGCACCACCTTCGGCAATCGCGACCAACCCGAATGGGAACAAGTGCTTGGCTTTTTCATCAACTCCTTGCCCTTGCGCCTCAGCTTCGACGAGGGCGAGACCCTGTACGAACTGCTGGCCCGCGTCGGCCGTCTCTGCCTGGAAGCCTTCGCCCACGGCCACGTCCCCTTCGAAAGCATGGTCGAGGCCGCCCGGATCCCTCGCGACCGCTCCCGGCATCCCCTGTTCCAGGTCCTCTTCACCTACACCAATGCGCCCAAGGCCAAGCTCGAGCTAGGCCCCTTGGCGATCGAGCCCCTGGCCTGGGGCGACAATCAGGTCGCCCGCATGGATATGACCATCGCCCTCGACGACCGCGACGAGGGCGTGTCCGGGGTGATCGAGTACAATCGCGATCTCTTCGCCCGCGAAACCATCGCCGCGCTGATCGATCAGGTCACTCGGGTCCTCGCCCAGATGACCGTGGCCGAGCCGGCACCGCCCGCGCGCTTCGAGCTGCTTGCCGAGCAGGAACGGCAAGCGCTGCGCCGCCTCTCGCGGGGAACCGAGGCCGCCGCGGAAGCCGAGGACATCGTCAGCGTCTTTACCCAGGTGGCCGACCGCCACCCGCATCGGATCGCCCTGCATGGTCGCGGCGAAGCGCGGACGTTCAGGCAGGTCAAGACCGAGGCCGAGACCATTGCCGCGGCGCTTCAGGCCCTCGGGGTCGGACCCGACGACCGCGTTGCCCTGTGTCTCTCGCGCGAGCTCCGGCTGCCGATCGCCATCTTGGGCGTCCTGATGAGCGGCGCCGCCTACGTGCCGCTCGACCCGGCCTGGCCGCCGCTGCGCCTGGCGACCGTGCTCGAGGAAGCGCGACCCGCCCTGGCGATCGTCACCGCCGATACCGCCCGAACCCTCGATTCGCTCCGGGTGCCCCGCCTCGACCTGGACGAGCTCGGTCGGGTGCGAGCGCCTCGCCCTAGCGCGGTCGCAGCCGAACAGCTGGCCTATGTCCTCTACACCTCCGGTTCCACCGGCCGACCCAAGGGCGTCGCCATCACCCGCCGCGCCCTGGCTTGCCTGGTGGCCTGGGGCCGGCACAGCACGACCGCGGCGGAACGGACCGGCGTTTTCGTGGGCACGGCCGTGACCTTCGATGTCAGTGTCTGCGAAATCCTGGTCAACCTCGCTAACGGCGGAACCCTGATCATGGGCGCCGACGCGCTGGATCTGGCCCGCCACCCGAGCCGGGAACAGGTCCGCATGATCTATACCGCCCCCTCTGCCATGGCCGCGCTGCTGGCCCAAGGTCCCTTGCCGGAGAACCTGCTCCGGGTCAACCTGGCCGGCGAAGCCCTACCCCCTGCCCTCCTCCGTGAACTGCTCGAACAGACCCATCTGGAAGAGGTCTGCAACCTCTATGGTCCCACCGAGGACACCGTCTACGCCACCATGGCCCGGTTGGCTGACTCGGAACCGGTCCTCGGTGATCCGCTGCCAGGCAAGGAGTCATGGGTCCTGGACCGCCAGCTGCGCGAGGTGCCCTTTGGCGTTCCCGGCGAACTGCTCCTGGCGGGCTGGGGTCTCGCCAGAGGCTACCTGGGCCGACCGGCACTCACCGCCAGCCACTACATTCCCCATCCCTTCGCTGCGGCACCCGGCGCCAGACTCTACCGCACCGGCGACCTCGTGCGCCGCGATCGGCGTGGCAGGCTCCACTTTCTCGGCCGCCTGGACCACCAGATCAAACTGAACGGCTACCGCATCGAACTCGAGGAGATCAATCTCCACCTGTGCGCGCTCGCGGGGGTCCGCCAAGCCATTGCCCAGGTGCGGACCATCGCCGGAATCCAGCGCCTGATCGCCTTTGTCTGCCTCGAGGGGGCCGAAACCCCTGAACGGCTCCGCGACGGTCTGCGCGATCGGTTGCCCTCGTACATGGTGCCCGAACTATTCATCGCCCTGCCCGACCTGCCCCTGACCGCCCACGGCAAGATCGACCGCAAGGCACTCGCGGCCATGGCGCTGCCCGAGGAGCGCCCCGCCGGCGCCGGCAAACGCCCGCCCGCGACCCCTACCCAGCAACAGCTCGCCGAGATTTGGGCCGCGCTCCTCGAGCTCGAGGGCGAAACGATCGGTCTGGACGATCATTTCTTCCGCATCGGCGGTCACTCCCTGTTGGCCGGCCGAGTCGCCGCGCGCATCGCCGCGCGGATGGGGGTCGAAGTGCCGATCCAGCTCTTTTTCGAGGCGCCCACCCTCGAGGCGATGGCCGCCAAGCTGGATGCCGCCAGGGCCATCGGCGGCACCCTTGCCCGACCCATGACCCGCTCAGGCGACCGAGCCGAGCTGCTGCCACTGTCCTTTTCCCAGTTGCGGCTCTGGCTGACCGAGCAAATGGGCGATTGGGGCGATGCCTACCACATCTCGCTGATCCTCCGCCTCGACGGATACTTAGAGCCGCGCTGGCTCGAGCAAGCCATCGCCGATCTGCTCGAGCGCCACGAAGCCCTGCGAACCGTGTTTTTGGTGGTGGACGATCAGCCGGTGCAGAGGGTTCTCCCCCCCGAGCGCGGTGCGCTGCGCATCGCCGATCACAAGCCCGGTGAACAGCCCTGGCTGTCGGTCAGCAGCCAACCCTTCGATCTGGAACAGGGTCCGCTCTATCGCTTTGCCCTCTATCGTTCCGGTCGGGACTGTCATCACTTGGCCATCTGCCTCCACCACCTGGTCGCCGACGGCTGGTCGCTGTCCCTGCTCTTCGACGAATTGATCGCCGGTTACCGGGCCGCCTCCGGGGCCTCCGGGCCGCCGCTACCCGAGGTTTTCCCCTATCCCGAGTATGCCCTCTGGCAGAGTCGGACCCAAACCGAGGAGGCCATGGCCGCGGAGCTCGCCTGGTGGCAGGACCAACTCGCGGGTTTGCCCGAAACGATCGCGCTGCCCGCCGATCACCCCCGTGGCGACGGGCTGGACCATGCAGGCGACGCCCTGCCCTTTTCACTCTCCAAGGCACAGACCGCCGCGCTTGAGGCGCTGGCCTCCGATCGCCAGACGACCCTGTACGTCGTGCTCCTGTCCGCCTTCACCCTCGTCCTCCACCACCTCTCCGGCCAGGACGATCTCGCCGTCGGCACGCCGATCGCCGGGCGCCGCAACGATCAGCTCGCCCACACCATCGGCTGCTTCATCAACACGCTCGTGATCCGCGCCAAGCACCCCCATCAGCCCTATCCCGACTACCTGCGGCAACTTCGCGACCATGTCCTCCAGGCGCTCGACCACCAGGACCTGCCCTTCGAGAAACTGGTCGAACACCTGACCGAGCACAGGGACACTGCCAACACGCCTCTGTTCCAGGTGATGTTCAGCTTGATGCATGCCATGTCGCGGCGGCAGGAGGTGGAGGGCTTGTCCGTCACCGTCGCGGCCCCGCCCAGGCGCTCCGCCCAATATGCCCTGACCCTCGCGCTCGAAATGGACGAGGACGGCATCAGTGGCGAGCTCGAATATGATGCCGGACGCTTCGTGGCAGCGACCGCGCACTATGTGCTGGAGCAATGGCAACGGGTGCTGACCGCCTTGGTGGCGAACCCCGAGCTGTTCTGCGACGAGCTCTTCCTCGTCCCGACCCCGCTGCAAGCCGTCGCCGCCGAGCCGTGCACCGCGACGGTGCTCGACCTGCTGGCCGCCCGCGCGCGCGCCTATCCTGCGGCACCGGCCCTGATCGGCGAACACGCCACCCTCGCTTACGCGGACCTGTTGATGGCCGCCCGGTCCTTCGCGCAGCGCCTGACGGCGCGAGGCTTGCGCCCTTACCAGGTCGTCGGCATTCACCTCGAAGCCGATGCCTCGCTGGTGGTCGCGATCCTCGCCGTCCACTGGGTCGGCGCCGCCTACCTGAACCTGGATCCGAAGGTGCCCGGCAAACGGCTCGACTATATGGTTCGCGACGCCGGCTGCCGCTGCCTGATCAGCCACACCTTGCCCAGTTGGCTCTCTGACGACCTTCGCTGCGAACCGCCACCCGTGCCCGTGGCCAACGCCTCGGCACCGGTTTGGGACTACCGGCCGATGCCGGCCGATGCCCTGGCCTACGTGGTCTACACCTCGGGTACCACCGGCGTTCCCAAGGGTATCGCCATCCCCCACCGGGCGCTGTCGACCATGGCGGTCGGCGTCGCAGAGCGGTACGGACTGAAGCGAGAGGACCGCGCCCAGCAGTTCGCCTCGATTGGCTTCGACCTCTTTGCCGAGGAACTGTTCGCCACCCTGGTCAGCGGCGCGGCCCTGGTCCTGAGACCTGAGCGCGGGTTCTCGACCCTTGCCGCCTTTGCGGCCTATACGGAACGCCAGCGAGTCACCGTGCTGAACCTGCCCGTTTCCTGGTGGAGCGAGTGGCTCCATGCCCTCGAGGAAGGCGATGCCCCTATCCCCAGCATGCTCCGCGTCCTGATCGTGGGCAGCGAGGCCGTGCCGCGGGACACCCTGGATCAATGGCGGGCCAAGGCGCCCCACATCCAGTTCTTCAATGCCTATGGCCCCTCCGAGACCTGTGTGACCGTCACCATCTGGCACGATCTGGAGGGCAAGGCGCGCGCCGCCGCCCATACCGCCCCCATCGGCACGCCGATTCCCGCTGCGACCGCCAGGGTCTGCGATCGGGCCGGCAGGTCCGTGATCGGCGGCGTGCCTGGGGAACTGCTGATCGGCGGACCCACCCTGGCGCGAGGGTACCTGGGCCGGCCCGGACTGACGGCCGAAAAATTCGTGCCCGATCCGGCCGGCTATGGCGCGCGGCGCTACAGGAGCGGGGATCTGGTTCGCCAACTTCCCGGCGCTGAAGCGCTGGCCTTCATCGGCCGCCAGGACAGCCAGATCAAGATCCGCGGGTTCCGCATCGAGCCGCGCGAGATCGAGGTCGTCCTGCGCCGGCGGCCAGAGATCGAGAACGCCCATGTGCTGGCCAGGACCGTCGAGGGTAGCAACCGGCTCGTGGCCTATCTGGTCGGCCAATGGCTCGACCGGAGCGCTCTGGTCGGCGCCCTGGCCGGCCTGCCCGATTATATGCACCCGGATCACTGGGTTTGGCTGGAGCGGCTCCCGACCGGCGCCACCGGCAAGATCGACCCCCAACAGCTGCCCCTGCCACAACCAGAGCTCCACCCTCGCAGCGCAGCGACGTCAGCCCCTGATGATTTCCTGGCCGAAGTCATGGCCCATTGGCAACAGGTCGCGCCGGCGACGACGCCGGATGACGATTTCTTCGATCTCGGCGGCAACTCTCTCCGTGCCGTGCGCCTGTTGGGCGCTCTGAACCGCAACTTCGGAACCCAGCTGAGCCTCGCCCATTTCATGAACGCGACCACGCCACGCCGGATGGCCTCGCTCCTGGCCGAGCGCCGAACCCCCGCCGAGCGCGCCCTGGTGACGCTGCATCCCGGCGCGGGGCCCAGGTTCTACCTGATTCACGCCGCCACCGGGTTGTTGCTGCCCTACCGCAACCTCGCACAATGCCTCGCTGAACAGGGCGCCGTCTTTGGCTTCCAGGCGACCCACAGCGAGGACGACCTCGCCAAACTCGCCGCGCGCTACCTCGATGAAGCGGATTGGTTCCAAGACGCCGAGGAGGTCACGCTCGTGGCCTGGTCGCTGGGTGGTCTGATCGCCTGGGAGATGGCGGCCCGACTGGCCCAGCGCGGGCGTCGTCCCCGCTTGGCGCTGTTGGACACCTATCCCCTCTGGCAGCTACCAGCCGTGGACGGCGGTCACGAGCTGCTGGCGCAGATGGCCGTCGATCTCGGCTTGAACGTGGCCAACCCCGAGCGACTCTGGGAGCTCGTCCCGCCCGATTGGGATGGATCGGACCGGCGCGTGCTCGATCGCCTGCGCGCGCATCTGCCCGAACCGCTGAACCTCTGGCCCGCCCCTACCCTGTACAATCTCTGGGACAATTATCGAGCCCATGTAAGGGCCGCGGGCCAGTACCGACCGGCGGCGCCGACGTTCGAGACCGTCCTGTTTTCGGCAGCCCAGCACGGCGAGCTCGACAGGGCCGGTGCCCTTTGGCGTCGCGCGGGCTATGAATTAGAGGAGCACCTGCTCGATGGCGACCACCACGGCCTGCTCGACCCTCCGCTGGCGGAGGTGATCGCCCAGCGCATCGCCCAACAGCGCGCCTGGGAACCAGCCAGCTCATGAAAGGTTTCACGCTGATCTGGTTGGGCCAGTTGGCCTCGGTCATGGGTACCTATCTGACCAGTTTCGCCCTCGGTGTCTGGGCCATCCAGAGGAACGGTCAGGCCACCGACTACGCACTGGTTTTGTTCTGTTCCATGGTGCCCAATATCCTGATCTCGCCCTTTGCCGGAAGCCTCGTGGACCGGACCAACCGGCGCCGCGTCATGATCGTCGCCGATTCCGTCGCGGCCGCCGGGACCGGCATCCTCTGCCTGCTCCTGCTGCTGGACGAACTGGCGCTGTGGCATATCTTGCTGGTCACCGCCATCTCTTCGTCCGCCAACGCCTTTCAACAGCCCGCTTACAGTGCCGCCGTCACCCAGCTCGTGCCCAGCGAATCGCTCCCCAGGGCCAACGGCATGATCCAAGCGGCGGATGGGGTCGGTCAGCTCCTTTCCCCCGTTCTGGCCGCCATCCTTCTGAACGTGATCGGTCTGGTCGGTGTGATTCTGATCGACCTCGGCAGTTTCCTGATCGCGGTCTTCACCCTCAGCCGGGTGCGCATTCCGGATCTGGACAAGGCGCCGTCCTCGCGGAGCGGGCAAGGCTGGCAGGCGATGTTGCGGCGAACCCGAGACGACCTGGGCGCCGGCTTCCGATTTCTCAGGCCCCACCGGGGCCTGCTCTACCTGCTCGGCTTTACCGCGCTCGCCAACTTCATGACGGCCGCCATGATCGTGCTCGCCGCGCCGCTGGTCCTCGCTTTTTCCACCGTCGAAGTCCTGGGCGTCCTCAACCTCGTCTGCGGGCTCGGCGTCTTGTCGGGCACGCTGCTCTTGAGTGTCTGGCGCGGGCCCGAGCGCATCATACTCCTCGTCTTGAGCGCCCAGTTCTGCGCCGGACTCGCCGCCGCCGGGGCCGGCCTGACCACCCGCATCCCCCTGCTCGGCCTCGCCGCCTTTTTGTTCTTCATGGGGACGCCCCTCACCGCCGCCGGTCTTCAGACCATCTGGCAGCGCAAGGTGCCCCACCGGCTCCAGGGCCGCATCCACGCCATCCGCACCATGGTCACCTGGTCCGCCATGCCGATCGCCTATCTCAGCGCCGGCCCCCTCGCAGATCACGTCTTCGAGCCCATGCTCGCCCCAGGCGGGCGCTTGACCTCTTCCCTGGGCGCCCTCATCGGCACCGGTCCGGGCCGCGGCATCGGCGCGCTGTTGCTCGTGCTCGGGAGCCTGGCAGCGATCCTTACCGCCATCGCCGCCTGCTCGCGGACGCTGCGCCGCCTGGAGACCGACCTGCCCGACGCTAACCTGGAAACTGCAACCCAATCAACATCCTAATCTCTGGAGGAACCATGACCTACCAATGGGGCGATATCGATCGCGCGAGCACCGAAGAGCCTTTTTTCGTCGATTACCTGGACAAGGCCAGCGCGCTTGAACAGACCAAGGCCTACAAACAAAAAACGTACCTCATGCTGGACCTCAAGCCCGGCGACCACGTCCTCGATGTGGGCTGTGGCGCGGGCGACGACCTGATCGCGCTCGCCCATATCGTCGGGCCCGCCGGCAGAGTCACCGGCATCGACAACAGCCAGCTCATGGTCGATACGGCGGGCCGGCGCGCCGAGCATCTCGCCTGGGTCAGCACGCGCAAAGGAGACGGCAATGCCATCCCCTTCCCCGACCAAAGCTTCGACGCCTGTCGCGCCGATCGCGTCTTTATCCACCTGCATGCGCCCGAGGTCGCACTGGACGAGATGTTGCGCGTCCTGCGCCCAGGCGGTCGGATTCTGATCGCTGATCCCGAATACGACACCCTCGTGCTCGATGCCCAACCCGCCGAGATCACCCGCGCCGTCGTGCGCCACCTCAGCGACGAGAACCGCAACCCCTTCGCCGCCCGGCACAACTTCCGCATGTTCCGCCGGCGGGGCCTCGAGCAGCTGGAGGTCTGGCCGAGCACCGCCGTCTTTCACGATCTCGAGACGGCCGATCAAATCCTCGGCTTCCGCGAGGCCGCCCGTGCCCTGGCCGCCGCGGGAACCTGTTCCCCAGCCGAGACCGAGACCTGGTTGGCCGACCTGGCGACACGCCAGCGCGAGCAACTGTTCCTGTGCACCATGACCGGCCTGGCCACCGTGGCCCGCAAACCCATGGCCTAAGTGGTTGCGTGGGACGCGCCTGCTTCGCGGAGCCAAGAAAAGTGAAGTAAAGGGCCCCCGCCGCTTTGCCTTCTCTGGAGGGAACGCCAATGATCCGCGGAGCCAGGAAAAGTGGGGCGAACCGCCAGGTTTGCCTTCCCGGCAGGGAACGCAAATGATCCGCGGAGCCAGGAAAAGTGGGGCGAACCGCCAGGTTTGCCTTCCCGGC
>CAYRFM010000048.1:52368-59409 GCA_964423555.1 uncultured Holophagae bacterium
AGGGAACGCAAATGATCCGCGGAGCCAGGAAAAGTGGGGCGAACCGGCTAGGCGCCCCCGCCGCTTTGCCTTCCCGGCAGGGAACGCAAATGATCCGCGGAGCCAGGAAAGTGCAGTAAACCGTCCAGGCGGGGGCGCTAGCTGCCCCCTACGCTTTGCTGTGGTCGCGGGGAACACGAATGCCCCGCGAAGTCCCCGCCTAGCCGGCTTACCGCACTTTGGGCTTCGCGTTATCCCTTTGCGTTCCCAGAGATTTCAATGATGGTCCGCGTGGTGTTCACACCCGACGGTACCTGTGCTTTCTTCAGGGCAGTCACGACATTGGCCGATGAGGGTAATTTCGTGGTGGGAGACTTTGAAATCATCTTGTAAATGTTGCTCTAAATCTATCTTATCCAAGGAACAGCCCGGAATATCAAAGACCCGGTTGCAGGAGTTGCACAAAAAATGATGGTGATGCTCGAGATTCGCCAATTCATAGCGGATCGGATGGCCTGGCAAGGCCACCTGCCTGAGCAAGCCTGATTCTTCGAATGCCTTGAGATTGCGATAGATCGTAGCCATGCCAATGGTGTAACCCTGGCTCTCGACCAGGTCGAGGATCTCTTGGGGTAAAAGTGGGCGGCCTTCCTTGGTGAGGATTTTTCGAATTAACGCCCGGGTCTTTGTTTTGCGCTTAAAATTTTCCACCGAAATCACGCTTCCTTTTAGCGATATCGTAAGCAAATTTTAACATAATCTCATCTCTTTACCAACAACGATCCAACCTCAACACCGGGCGTGGGACTGTGATAAACTGAGCCATGAGGTGGTACCATGGCCCAGAAGCTCCCGATTGGCTACGATGATTTTCAAAAAGTGATCGAGGGTGGGTTCGTCTATGTCGACAAAACGCTCCTGGCCGAGGAAGTGCTTGACCAGTCTGCCGAGGTCCTGTTGATCACGAGGCCAAGGCGCTTTGGCAAGACCCTGAACATGTCGATGCTGGCCCATTTCTTCGACAACAGGCGCAACAGCGGCGCCTTGTTTCGCGGTCTCGCGATCGAACAGCGACCCTGTTTCCAGTTGCAGGGCAGCTTCCCCGTGCTATTCCTCAGCTTCAAGGACCTCAAGGCCCAAACCTACGCTGTGTTCTTAGGGCTGTTCCGTGACATGATCAAAAAGCTTTACCGGGCCTATGCGGACCTGGCCGATCATTTGAGTGACATGGACCGGAGCGACTTTTTGGCAATTGCCCGAGGCGAGAGCAATGAAGCTGAGCTTATGGGCGCGCTCCAGACCTTGACGCAATACCTCGCGCAGCATCATGGCAAACAGGTGGTGCTGTTACTCGACGAGTACGATACCCCGATCCACGAGGGCTATGCCGCCGGCTATTACGACGAGGTCATCGGCTTCATGCGCGGCGTGCTGGGCCGCTTGCTGAAGGGCAACGCCCACCTAGAGAAGGCAGTCCTGACCGGGATTCTGCGGGTGGCCAAGGAGTCGATCTTCTCCGACCTCAACAATGTCGTCGTCTACTCCCTGCTCGACCCAGCCTTTGCCGACAAATTCGGCTTCACGGAGCCGGAGACCGAGCACCTGCTGGAACGGGCCGGTCTGCAGGACCGACTAGCCGAGGTCCGCGACTGGTATAACGGTTATCTGGTCGGCACAACCAAAATTTACAACCCCTGGTCGCTGCTGAATTTCCTCAACGCCGCCGATCAGGGCTGCCGGCCCTACTGGGTCAATACATCCGCCAATCTGCTGGTCCACGATCAACTCCTCCACGCCGACAGCCATACCCAGGATGCCCTGAAAAGTCTCCTGAATGGGACAACCGTGGAGACCAGCATCCAGGACCAAACCGTGTTGCGCGACATCAAGCAAGACGAGAGTCTGCTCTGGTCCTTTCTGCTGTTCAGCGGCTACCTCACCGTTCAGGATTGGACCCAGACCGCCGGGACGCGGCGCTATCGCCTAAAAATCCCCAACGGCGAGGTCATGCTGCTGTTCCAAGACATCATCCAGGGCTGGCTGCGCCGCGAGCTGGGCAGCACGCCCACCCAGGAACTGCTGCGCGGCCTGATCGAGGCCGACACGGAGCTGTTTGCCGAGCGGCTGGCCGAACTGGTGGCCGCCACGCTCAGCTACTATGACACCGCCGGGAAAAACCCCGAGCGGGTCTACCACACGTTTGTCCTGGGGCTGTTGGCTCACTTGAGCGACCGCTACGTGATCCGCTCCAACCGCGAGGCCGGCATGGGTCGCTCGGACGTGATGCTGCTGCCCAAGCACGCCGGCGATCGCGGCGTGATCATGGAATTCAAGACGGCGGAGCGCCCCGACCAGCTGGAAGCCGCCCTGGATGCGGCCCATGCCCAGATGCAGACCCGCCATTACGCCGGCGAACTGGTGACTGCCGGGGTCCACCAATATTCAGAGATCGCCGTCGCCTGCTGCGGCAAGCAGGTGGCGGTGCGAGCACGCCATCTGGTTTCCTGAAGCCCTGCTGCCAGTACACGGGCCTTCGCCGCCGACGACGGCGTCGAAACTCTGCTCCAGGTAGGCATCGCCGGACAGCGGGTTAGGTCTTTGCGTCCCAATCTATTTCCAAATCGGGCGGGAATTCTTCCAATAGTGGTAGCGGTTCCAAGCCCCATTGGTCAAACAGCTCGTCCAAGGTTACGACCGTTCCATCGTGGAACATGATGTCCCCGCGGACATAATATTGTAGACCCCAGCGGGTTAGGTCATCCATACTGGTGTTTGGGTCCTGCGCACGGGCGATCAGCAGTTCGCGGTCCGCGCTTGTGGCGCAACGGGCCACATGGCGCGCCAAGGCCGGCCACAACGTGTCGGCGCCTGGCGGGTAGGCGGCGATAGCCTGCCGGAAAATGGGTTCCTCGCTTGACCCCAAAGAACGGGCACATGCCCTCTTGAACAGTTCATCAAGCGGTGAAGCACTCATGACACGGTGGGCAAAGTGGGCACGTTGGCCTGACAGTTTGCCAAACCACCTATTATGAAGCTCCTCGTCGCCACCCTGGAATGCGCCTAAAAAACGTGAGAAGCGAGTTTTTTTTATGCAAAAGTAGGGCGCCAAGTAGGGCGCCAAGTCGCGCGCCAAGTCGCGCGCCAAGTCGCGCGCAAAGTAGCGCGCCAAGTAGCGCGCAGAGTCGGACGCCAAGTCGCGCACCAAGTCGCGCGCCAAGTCGCGCGCCAAGTCGCGCGCCAAGTCGCGCGCCAGGTCGGGCGCCAAGAAGCGCGCCAAGTCGCGCGCCAAGTCGCGCGTCCACAGGGCAGTCTCCTCTTCCAAAGTGATCATTTGCGCGACCAGTGCGCGCTCTTCGTCTACGATCCTTTCCCGCAGGTTGCCCAAGGAAACGAGCCTTTGCAGCACCTGGGCAACCGCCAATCGTCTCCCTGGCCAAAGCCGCAATTTCGCCAGATGGGGATTTGGCCAGAGTGGATGGAGCGGGCAAAAGACGCGGCCACAGGCCACCGCCCTTTCGGTTGGTTCCATGTCCGCAGACAACTGTTGTATATAAAAACCAGTCCAACTTGACGGACGCGGATCGGCCAGCGCAACCGAAGCTCGCTCTGCCCACTGCTGCATTCTCAAAAAACCCGCCCAGTGGAGCTCTTCACCATAGACGCCCAGGGCCTCTTGCAGGTCCTGCCTACTTTCGGCCTGGCGACTGTTCCGCCAGGCGGCTGCAGCGTAATCATGGTCTCCCAAATGGTCGGAACAGATCCGTGGCAGCGCGACTTCCAACCAGCGGGTCAGGAGCGTTCGCGACGCGGCACCGTCGGCCAAGACAGCGCCAAGCAACCAAATCCGCATCTCATCCCGCCAACAACGCTCGACCATGGCGACCAAACGCCCTGGATCTTCCGCATGCTCCAGGGCGGCCCAAAGGCGCAGCGTTTCCCACCACTCACGGTTCTCGGCAAACTCAAAAAGCTTAACTGCACGATCCTCGGGCTTGAGGGTGTGTTTGAGGTAGAGGGCGGCCAAATACTCCTGGAAACTCAAATGGGCAAACTGCACCGTGCCATCGCTCTTGTCCACCAGGATACCGGCCCGCTCCACCAGCCAGTTGATAAAGGGATCGCGCTGATCCGCGGGTAGCTCCAGAAAACCGCGCAGGGTACTGCGTCTGACAACAATGCCCTTGCCGCCATCCTTGACCGAAGTCTGGGTGCGGAAGGCCAGGGTCCTGACCAGGCGCAGGCGCGCTTCGCTATCCTCGGGTCGCCAGTGATGGACCTGCTGCAAGACGCCCTTGCGGGTTTGTTGATCGGGAAGGTCCTGCAGCAGATTGGCCACGCAGACGCGGTAGAGCTCATGGCGTTTGTCTGGTAGGGCCTGGGTGCGGCTGACAAACAGCATCATCGTCAGCAACAGCGGAGTGCGCGCTAGGGTCTGGGCACCCGTTGCGACCGCCAAATTCGCCATGAACCCCTGGCGCGCAAGCGCGGCCGCGGCCGGCTCGCCCAGGCACAACAGGAAAAAGCGGTCGGCAAACTCCGCAATTTCCTGATCCGCCAGCGGTTGAATGTCCAGGGTATCGTAGCCTTCCGCGTGACTGGGCCGACCCTGGCCAAAGGGCCGGCTGGTGGCTACCACCAGCAAGTGCGCGCAGGTGCGCTGCAAGAGGACCAGCTGTTCGCGCAGGGCATCGCCATGATCGCCAATCTCGTCCCAGCCATCGACCAAAAGCACGATCCTGGGTCCCGAGTCGTCTTTGAAGAAGTCCGCCAGGGCAAACGACTCGAATTCGGGGACGCTACGGACAAGTTCCTCCTTGAGGTAATGGAGCACGGCCAGGGAGCCCCCCACCCTGCCGCGACCCTCGCAGTAGCCGGCAAATTGGCGCAACTCCAGAAACAAGGGCAAAACGCCCTCGAGCTGCAACAAGCGCCGGAAGGTGTAGCGGCACCAGGTGGTCTTGCCACTGCCCGGAATGCCGCGAATGACCAGGGCACGTTTACGGGCCAGCAGGTGCTCCGCCGTGAGATAGGCGCCGCGATCCGTCTCATCCTGATCGTAACCCTCACCCAAACGCAGGCGCTGGTACATCTGATCCAAACTGACGGTGGTCAGGCGCTCCTCCCGTCCATAGGCCTGGCCGATCTGACTCAGTTCCCAACGGGAGAAATGTTCAGCAAAGACCTGGCGGTAGCGTTCCAACTGTTCCGCCAGGCGCTCCTGCTCCGGCATCGCGCCCGGTTCCCGCTGCAAGCCGAGGGCTACCGGCCCGCGATTGCGGTCGGCCAACCAGCGCCCGTCCTGCCACAGCCAGGGCGTGACCTCGGCCTTGCCGGCCTCGAGCGCCAGGTCGATCAGGTGAAAGCTGTGGGGGTAGCTGGAGTCCGCGTAACAGGCACCGGCCGCGATCCGGAAATAGCGCAGCAGGCCTTGGTCGATCTGGCTGACGTCGCTTTCGTGAAGATGGCCGTTGAGGATCAGCTGAAATCCCTGGCGGATCTGCTTGAGGCCATCGTCTTCCGCTTTGATGAATTCAAGGGGATGATGCAGCAGCGCAATTTTCAGATCGGCTTCAGCCAGACCTGCCAGCGTCCATTTCCAAAACCTGGTGCCACCAGGGCAGCGCCCGTGGCTGAAAGTGATTCACAAAGGCCTGATAATCGACAAGGCGCTTGAGCAGCACCTCCTGGTCATCACCGTCCGCAAGCACCTCGGCAATCGCCTTTTGATCGACGCTGCTCCCTTGCAGAAAACTCGCCTGCAACGCCTTGGCGGCGCGGGAGACTTTCTCGCGGTTGACGTCGTGATTGCCGGGTACGAACAGGATCCGCTCCCGCGGCAGGTCGCCCAGGATCCGCAAGAGCTGTTCAAACCACTGGCGCGCGATCGCGTATTCCACCGGCTTGCCCGATTGCGCGATATCGCCCGTGACGACGACGACGTCCACGGGCTGCTGGCCCTGGACCCCGCGCAAGGCCTGGGCGAGTTTCTCGAGAATTGGCTCGGAATCCCAGGCGGTCTTTTCCTGGAAGTGAAAGTCGGAAAGGTGCAGGATTCTGATCAAGGATCAACGCTCATATGGAAATTTATGACAGACGAAAACGCTTGCACAGCCGGCAGATCAATAGAACGGGTTCAGATCGCAGTCAAAGTATATCATGCCGCGGAAGACCCCAGCTGCGCCAAAAGCTTGCACCGCGGTTAACGCTGCGGACAGAGCATGCACCAGGCTGCCGGAGACCAGGATGGGACTGTGATAAACTAGAGCCTAGCAGAGAAGGTCCTGCCGCTGCTGTAGCGCAAGATGCAATCTTGCGCCGGGCGGAGGGTGAATGTTAAAGCGGTCTTGTAAGTAGGGCGTCACTCCGGTCCCCATGTCATGATTCCGTTCTTCCGATCGTCGGATGGGGACGCCCTTTTCGGATGGGCTCAAACTAGGCGTTGAGGTGGTACCATGGCCCTGAAGCTCCCGATTGGCTACGATGATTTTCAAAAAGTGATCGAGGGTGGGTTCGTCTATGTCGACAAGACGCTCTTGGCAGAGGAAGTACTTGACCAGTCTGCCGAAGTCCTGTTGATCACGAGGCCAAGGCGGTTTGGCAAGACCCTGAACATGTCGATGCTGGCGCATTTTTTTGACATCAGCCGCAAGAGCGCCGCATTATTTCGCGGTCTCGCGATCGAAAAGCGACCTTGCTTCCAGGTGCAGGGCAGCTTCCCAGTGCTGTTTCTCAGCTTCAAGGACCTCAAGGCCCAATCCTACCCCGTCTTTCTGGGCCTGTTCCGCGACAGCATGTCGGATCTCTTCGGCGAATTCGCTTTCTTGCTCGCGACCTTGGAGGGTCCTGACGCTGACTATTTCCTGACGGTTCGAAACAGAACCAACGATGAGGCGACCTTGATGGGGGCTCTCTATAACCTAATCAAATGGTTGAGCCGCCATCATGGCAAACGGGTGGTCCTGTTACTCGACGAGTACGATACCCCGATCCACGAGGGCTATGCCTCAGGCTATTACGACGAGGTCATCGGCTTCATGCGCGGCGTGCTGGGCCGCTTGCTGA
>CAYRFM010000049.1:0-59154 GCA_964423555.1 uncultured Holophagae bacterium
GCGCTACAGCAGCTACAGCGCCTGCGGGACCTGCCTTGATCATCAACCTGACAAATTCGTAATAGGCAAAGGAGAAGAGATTCTCTCGAGAAGTCGCGAAGGCGCGAAGAAAGGATTTCAGCGGCCAAAATAAAAGCCTTGCTTTCATTTTGTTTCTGTGTTTCGTCTCTCTTTGGATTGAATGGTGAAAAGCGGGACCCGGGGCTAGGCAGCGATTTTTGGGTGCCAGATGCTAAACTTTACCGCATGGGTCGTGCTTCCCGGCTTGCCCTGTGAGCCGATTTTGTCTATGCTGGAACGTCCCGAATTTGGGTGGAGCGCGCCGCAGTCCCATGGTCCAAGCCAGTCCTTACGATCCTCTCAATCTGTTCCGCGCCGATGCCGCCGAGGCCTTCGAGCTGGGCGCCACAGCTGCCCTATTGGAACACCGCAATCTTTTCATGGGTCACCTGCTGCTGGCGGAGCGCAACCTCTTCTACGTTCAGATCCTCTACCGCATGCTGATCACGCGGCGCACTACCCACGAGCTCGAGCCGCTCTACGAGGACATTTACGACAGCGTCCGTCCCGCCCAGGAGCTGCTGGCCCAAGCGCCTTACAGCAGCGATCAGTTCCGCGCCGATCTCAATCAGCTGACCCAGTGGGAGCTGGTCTCGTTCCGCATCGAAAAAGACCGTATCCGCGGCTATCGCGACAACCGCAAGAAGAAGTTCCGCTACCGCCTGCTGCCCGAGGCGATCGCCTTCCTGTCCTGGCTCGAAACGCGCCTTCAGGACGATATCGAGGACCGCAACGCCGATGCCCGCAATCAGCTGGAAGACTTTTCCGTCAGCCTCGAGGAACTGCTGCGCCTGCTGCGCAAGTTCAAGGCCGGCACCAGCGGTGAGGAGCGCGCCCGCCGCATCCTCTACCAGCTGTTCAAGCTCGAGGAAATTACCCTAGCGATCAACGCCAACCTCGGTGAAGTCAACGCCCGCCTGCTCTCGTTCATCAACCGCACCTACAATCATGAAGATCTCAAGCACATTATCGTCGCCCTGGAGACCTACCTGCAGAACTTCCTGCGTAAGATCGACCGCCTGCGCCGCGAGATCGAACCCTCGCTAGAACTGCTCAATCAGGACGCCTTCCTCGAGAAGATCACCGTGGCCTTTAAGGTCATGGAGGAAGAGCGCAAGAAGGCGCCGCACTTCCTGCGCGGCAGTCAACCGACCTCGCACCGCAACATTCCGGGCCAACTCTTGGCCTTCCATCGCGGCGGCGGCCTGCTGGACCAGCTTTGCGGTCGCATCCACGAGGCCTCTTTCCTGGTCGTGCGCAAAATGTACGCCTACCTGCGCGAACTGGATCGCCGCTCCAATCGCATTGAGGATATCCGCGAGCGCCTGCTCGAGCTAACGGCGCTGGACGAAGACACCGTGCCCCACGAATTCGTACGCCAGCTGCTGCAACCCACCCAAATGCGCAGCGACCCCCAATACTGGGATGCCGTCGAAAAAGCCGATCCGCCCAAGCCGCGCAAGCCCCACGAAAAGGACGCCAGTCCGCCGCGCACCTATATCGCCCCTAAGCGGCGCACGGAGGAGCCGGTCAAGTCGATGGAGGCGCAGCAAATAGAGGCCCTTGGCGGCTGGCTCGAGCAGCGCCTGCTCAGTCTCGGCGCAACCCGCTTGTCTCAGACCCAGGCCGAAGTCTTCAACGACTTCGAACGAGTCGTCCAGCTGGCCAAAACCGGCTACCTGGGCAAGGGCAAACGCCTGCAAAGCATCGGCTATCGACTCGAAACCCTGAGCGACGAAGCCGCTCTGACCCTGGAGCGACGGGAACTGAGCTTCCGCGACATTGAAATCCAGAGGAGCGAACATGAGTGACAGCCTTGACGACCTGATGAGTCGCAACGGCGATAAGGTCCGTGAAGTGACCAACTATCTCGTCGAAAGCCCCTATTTCTATAAGGAAGATAACGAGGTCCTGTTCTTCTTCCTGCGCCGCCACCAAAAACCCTTCGCCAAGTTCTTCAAGAACTATTTCGGCTGGTCCCTGTACATCGACGCTAAGTGCGCCCGCGTCTATAAGGACCGCTGGTACAACGAGGCGATCTGGCCCAGCCATCGCGAGCTGTTCACCTTCACCCGCCGCGACGAGTGCATCGGCTTCATGCTGCTCCTGGAATTCTTCGAGCACCAGATCGACATCCAGGGTGTAACGGTCGACGACAAAGACAATTTGCGCTTTCGCTATGGCGACCTGCTGGAATACACCCACGCCCGCTTCCGGGAATTGTTCGACGACGCCGAGAGCGCCACCAGCTACACCGAGGAAGCGATTCGCGCCCGCGTTCTCCACGCGATCGTGCCCAAGCTCGAGAAGTATCGGTTCCTGCGCCGCATCCCGCCGCCCAGCAACGAGGAGGTCTCGCTCCAGGACACGCTCTACGAGGCCCTGCCCGCGCTTTACCACTACAACGCCAACCGCCTCCACCGCGGCATCTTCGAGGACATCGACGAGACGCCCGTCGCAAGCAGCGCCGAACTGGATCCGCAGGGGGAACTGCCTGCCGAGGCCCTGGACAGCGCGGCCCAACTGGACCCCGCTGACGATGATCAGGAGAGCTCATGAACAGCTTGCGCCGCAAACAGTACAGCATCCACCGAGTCCGCCTGATCAATTTCCACAATATTCAGAACGAAACGATCTCGGTCAACCACGGCGGTCACCTGTTCCTGTTGGGCGACAACGGTTCCGGCAAGACGACCGTGCTCGACGCCATCCACTACGTGCTCACCGCCGGCGAGCTGGTCGAGCTCAACAGCGCCGCCAGGGTCGTCGGCCAGCGCGCCGAAGGGCGGCGCCTGCAGGGCATCATCATGCGCTTCAACACCGAGACCGGCCCGCTCAACCCCCATGGCGGCATCACCTATGCGGTCCTGGAACTGCGCGACGACAAAGACAACTACCTCTCGGTCGGCCTGGGCATGAGCTGCCGCTCGATGGAGGAGCAGCTGCACCGCTGGGGGTTCATCGAACCGCGCCCGCTCGAAGAACTGCCGCTCCTGATCGAAGACGGCAAGGGCCTGCGCGCCCGCGACCGCCACGAACTGAAGGAGGCGCTGGGCGAGCACGGCGGCTACTACAACATCGGTCCCTTCCGCCGCGAGGTCACCCACCGCCTCTTCAACAACGCCGACGTCTTCCACGACGTCTGCCGCCTACTGCGCATGGGCAAGGCCTACCGCGAGATCGTGGCCCAGTCCAACGACTACCACGAACTCTTTATGCGCCTGATGCCCGAACCCAAAACAGAGATTTTCGAACGAGTCGTCGACTCGCTGCAGAGTCTGGAAGAGTCCAAGTCGGTGCTCGAGGACTTCGAGCGCAAGCAGCGCTATGTGCGCGAGTTGGAGAGCTTCAGCGAGCGCATTCAGGAGGCCGGCGAACAGCTGATCCGCCTTGACTGGCTCGAGCAGAACCTGGCCATCGAGGAGCGGGCCGCGGCCCTGCTCGCCGAGGAACGCCTGTTGGGCGAACTGCACACCCGCCTCGTCGCCCTCGACAGCGAACGCCTGGGTCACAGCGAGGAGCGCGAGCGCGCCCGTCAGGTCCTCGACGACCTGCGCACCAGCGACCGCGAGGGCCTGGTCCGCCAAGAAAAGGAACTAACCCTCGAACACGCCCGCAAGCGTGAACAGCGCGAAGAGCTGGTCGCCCGCCTCGACCAGCTCGAGCGCGAGCACGAAACCCTCTCCCGCCAAGTCGAACGGGATCGCGCCACGCTGCGCAAGCTCATCGTCGACACCAATCTGCACCTGGCCAAGCTCGCCCCTACCCTGCCCTTCCCGATCACCGAACTGACGGGCGAGCTGGACGCGCTTTTCCGCGCCGAGCAGCCCGAGGAACAGCTGCCCGCCCTGCCTGTCGGCCCCGCCACCGAACGCGGCCGCACGGAAATTATCCGCCTCGAACGGGAAAGCAGCCTGCGCGACCAGGAGGAAAAGGACCTGGGCGCCGAGATCGACCGCCGCACCCGGGCCATCGCCAAATTCGAAGCCGAGCGCACCGTCTCGCCCAACTTGCGCCACTTCGGCGAAGCGCTCGAGCTACTGCGCCAGCACATGATCGGCGCATACCCGCTCTACGAGGGCCTGGAATGGAAGCCCTCCGTACCCCAGACGACCAAGGCGCTCGTCGAGGACCTGATCGGCAACCACGCCCTGGCCACGCTGATGGTCGAAGAGCGCCATTTCATCGATGCCCGCGACCTCTTAGTGCGCCAGTACCCCCAGCTGCGCATCACCCATTCAGGGTTGGGTCTGCGCGAGATACCCGACTGGTTCCGCAAACTCTTCGACCTCGAGACCAGCCATCCTGACGCGCTTGCCTGTCTGGCCGCGCAAATGATCGCCGAGGGCGATCCCGACTTTTTCGAAGTCATGGGTCAGCGGGTCGTCGCCTTCCGCGGTCACCAACGGCGCCTAGCCGCACCACCGGCCCGCCTGATCGGCACCGAGAGCCGCAAGAAGGCGCTCTCCCGCGAGGTCAAGGAACAGCAGAAACTGCTTAAGGAAATCGAGATCCGCCGCCGCGAGGTCAGCCGCCAAGCGCAGGACCTGCGCGAGGTGCTCGAAATCCTGACCCGTTTCGTGGCTTACCTGGGCGAGGCACAAAGCGCCTACTTGACGCAGGTGCCCGCGCTTCACAAACTCAACCTGCGCCACCTGCACCTGACCCAGGGCCTGGACGAGATGCGCACCCGCCGCGGCCGACTGGACACCGAGCTGGCCCACCTGCTCGAACGTCGCGACACCGCTCGCAAGCTGATTTCCGAAGAGGGCCTGGTCAATCTCGAGCAGAAGGTCGAGTCCGCCACCGCCAAGGTCGCCGAAATAGAGGCCGTCCTGGCCCAGCTCGACCAGCGCAAGGGCGGTCTGGTGGGCGAAGTCGAGACCGCGCGCGCCCGCATGGCCGCCATGGAGCACGAGCAGCGCACCGCCCTGACTCAGTTGGAGCAGATCGGCACGCGTCTGCTGGCCCACCATCCCGGTATTGGCGATGTTGAAAAATATATCCTTGAGGATCAGCAGGGCTATCGTTTCCGCGCCGCGGCCGAGATTGGCCAAGCCCGCAAGAAAGCGGCCGAGCTCTTGATCGAAACGCGCACGCTGCTGCGCAGCAAACTGGGCGACCCCAGCCTGGGCGCTACTTTCGCCTTCACCTACGATGAGGACAAGAACGAGCTGCTGGACCGCCGCGGCCGCACCATCACCGAAATTGTCGCCAATCAGAGCAAGACCATCGAGGACCAGCGCCAAGTCGTCAACGAAGAGACGTTCATGCTGTTCAAGGAAATCATCATGAAGGAGCTGATCGGCGAACTGCGCAAGATGGTCTTCGACCTCGAGGAGATGAACCGCAACATCAATGACCTCCTCAAGCGCCGTGCTTTTGGCAACCACCGCTACCGCTTCTCCCTGCGGCCCCGCCAGCAGTACAAGCACCTCGTCGCCATCATCCACAACCTCGACCAGTTCGACAGCGAACCCGAGAAAGAGCTGCGCAACTTCTTCGAGGACCACAAGGAAGAGATCGTCAACACCGAGGCCGGCGAGATTCCCGACCTGCTTGACTACCGCAATTGGTACAAATTCGAGATGCAGGTCATGCGCGTCCGCGAGGACGGCGAGGTCAGCGACAGGGTCGCCATGACCCGCAGCATCAAGGGCTTGGGCTCCGGCGGCGAACAGGCCGTGCCCAACTACCTACTGGTGCTGACCATCGCGCATTTCCTCTACAAAGCCGGTAAAACGCGGATGTTCCCGCTGCTGTTTGACGAGGCCTTCTATGGCATCGACGCCAGCCGTCGCGACCAACTGCTTGGCTTCGCCAGCGACCTGGGCTTGCAGCTGTTCGTCGCCAGCCCCGACCAGGATGGCGTCAAGCGCGAGATCGACTTCTCGACGACCCTGTTGATCATCAAGGACATCCACTACAATGTCCACACCTACAAGTTCGACTGGCGCAACCCGGATGTCCCCGAACAGACCAAATTATTCGAGTCCAACGCCCGCAAACCCGTCGGCTTTGAGTGAAAGCGAAACAAGCTAGAGCCTTGCCGAAAAGGTCCCGCGGGCGCTGCAGCTGCTGTAGCGCAAGATGCAATCTTGCGCCGGGCGGTCGACGAAAGTTCAAGAGGCTCTATAAATAAAGCAAATTCCAGTGAGCGTCCCAGTGGGGTGGATCAATTTTCTGCCAATCGCCAGTTCGGGGCGACCTTTTCGGCTTGGCTCAAGCTAGTAGACCCCATCCAAAAGACCCGCAGACCTTGTTGCCGCTAGGCGGAGATAAACGCTTGATCGGAACCTTCGAGGATGACATCCCCGTGGTTGTCCCTGATCAAAAGCTTCCACGTGGCTTCAAGTTCCCCTAGCCCATGTGTTATCATGCCTCCACATTCAAACCCACCCGCGAACCACCGAGGGGGAAGACTTGGAACAGCTGACCAAAACCTTCGAAGACCTGGTTCGGCGCATATTCGGCCCGGCTACGACCCTTTTGTTCGGTCTTTTTGTGTTCCATGCGCTTGAAGTTGCCTTCAGTCACAACCTGAGCGCCTGCACCCTTTTCAAAAGCGTCGACCTGTTGCTGAGCCACTTTCCGGACAACAAGAGCACGGCGGCTCTGGGCTTCTCGTTGATCTTCATCCTCGGTGCCGGCTATATCATGGCCACAATCTTGACGATGGCATTCGAATCGCGGCTGCGCCAAAATTTTGATGAACAAGGCTCTGAAGCAAAGTCGACCGAAACCGAGAATTCCGGCGCAAGTTCGAGCCAGGCGTCCCAGAGTGGAAGCACAAACAACGATCTCCAGCAGTTGCGGACGCTCGTTTTAGAAAAGCTCAAGGCCCATCCTCGCTTCGCCCCTTTCTTCAGACATAACCCGAACTGGTTGAACGAGCATGACTACTTTCTCTACGAGCTACTCGCCGCCGTCGATCCCATGCTGACCAGTTACTTCGTGAACTCCGCCAAAGCTTATGGGGTTGTTTGCCTTTCCCTAGCCATCGCTCTGCTCAGCTTGCTCCTGTGTCATCAGGATTGGTACCTATGGTTCATCCTCATACCGAGTAGCATCGGATTATGTGTCTTAACGAACGCTATCCTCAAGTCCAAATACCGCGCCTGGGCAGAGCGTTTGTACATCAACTTCCTACTCTTTCCCAATGAAAAAGTCGATGTCCTGCTCCTCGACTGCGACCTGAAGAGCGATTCCCTGAAACACCACCTAGCCTCGGCTCTGGCCCCCCAACCTGGCTTCCGCTACCTCTGTCTGCTCGGCAGCGTCGGCAGCGCTTGGCGCACTACCGCCCATGCCTTTTGCGAACAACGCCGGATTCCCTGCCATGACACGCTCGATCCGGCCTGGGAGAGCATCAGTCACGAGAATGGCGATGCCCGCCAGGGCGAAATCGACGCACTGGTGGCAAAGCAACAGCAGCTCATCGCGGGAGCCGCTGCCGTCTATTACCAACTCGACGCCCAGGATGAAAAGGGCATCCCCCTGGCGGCCCACGCGGCGCGCTGCGAACTTGGCTATCTGACCGGCATCCAAAAACCTACTTTCGTGTATATCGACCCCAATGTCATCGGTCGCAACTACCTCAAGGCCCAGGCCAGACACCACGACCACATCCACATTTTTGAATCGGGACCCGCCGCGCTCGAAGCCGCTTGCGCCTTCGTTCATGCCCGTGCCCTTGGCTGATCGTCTCCCTAAGAGGTCATTCCCGTCAGAGATTTACCACGCAAGCCCGTTCGACCTTAACGACTAAGTTTGGCAACCACAGATCGATCACGTTCGTTTACAGAACTTTACATGACAATGACCGCACCTCCTTCCAATTGGTCGATGATTTGCCTAACCCATTGCGCACCCATCGGGTAGCAATCATTCACTCCCCGAGGTTATTCATGAGATTACTCGTGCTTCTCTGTTCTGCCTTGTTTTGCCACGCACTGGCCCAAACCGTCACCTACGTAGACACGTTCGACAACCAAACCAACTACAACAACTGGGAATTCGGCGCCTTCGCCGACGAGGGCGGTAACCCTGGCAGCTTCCTCTATGTGGAACATTCGCTCGCCAACTCCATTGAGGGCGGCTCTGAGCTCTTTCACGGCGATTACCGCGCGCGTAAAGTCTTGGCCATTGGCCTGGATCTCCGTTCCTATAACCTGGCCTACGATAACCCTGATACGTCTAAGGTCACCTTAGTGCTTCGTGACGATAAGGGGACGACCGACCCCACGGACGATGTGCTGCTCTACAAGTTGGGCGAACGCTTTCCCCTGCCCGAACAGGGCTGGGTCCACTATCGCTTCGATATCCCCGCCCAAGAGGCGCAGCTGCCGTCTGGCTGGGCCATGCACACCTTCATGGACAACACGAACGACTCCTGGGCACAATCCATTGCCCATGTCACCGACATCAGTATCGCCTTCGGTGACCCGACAGCCGTCTACATCGAAAATGACCAGAGCATGGGACTGGACAACGTCTCGATCATCCTCGGCGACCCGGCCAGCGCTGGCGACCTGAACGGCGACGCAGTGGTCGATTGCGCCGATCTTCACCATCTGGCTGAAATGGCTGGCCCCTGTCAGCCCACCCCAGTCCCCTGCCCTGCGGACCTGGATGGCAGCGGCGTCGTCGATGCCGCGGACCTGGCCATTGCAGTCGCCAATTTCGTGGGTTTCCGCCCAGTCCATTTGGACGATGAGCCGCAGCCCCTGAACCATCCCCATCGCCGTCCCCAACCCTGACAAGAGCGGCGTTCGCGGCGGCCTTCACCCGACCGTTGCGGACGCCATCCCGAAAACAACCCACTATTCATTTCATCGTCAGATTGTCAAGAGCATTCCTTCGCTCAATTGAAGTGCGTGTGAGGAATGCGATCCTCCTGCATGACGAAGCCAGAACCCTGGCAGGTCAAATGATACGATTGTAAAAAATCAGCCAATAACTTGCAACATCACCTCCATGGACCAATATTGGTTTTGGTTTAAATACCAAAACTTTCAATTGGAGTATTGACATGTTGAAAAAACTCTCTTTGCTTGCTTGCTTCCTGACCGTGGTTTCCGTCTTCGCATTTTCTGGGCGCCAAGCCCCGCCCAGTTCGGGTTTCACGATCTATGCGATCAAAGATAAAGACCACTTGAACCCGATCGGCGTTCGCTCCAGCCAGTGCAATTGGGGCGTAACCTCGCCCAATAAGGAAGACTTCGCCCTCTGCTACTAAAGGGTGAATCACCAGGGGGAGAGTGCATCTCCCCCATCGGCTTGTTTGTTGTATCTCTGCCGCTTGATCGTTCGGTCTGACCGCAGGGAACAAGGGGACGGCCAAATCATCATTGCCTTGCTTCGAGCCTTCGCGACTTCGCGTGAGATTTTCTCCTCCTTTGCCCGCCGCCTGTGCTGCAACGTGTGAGATTACGCAAGTAAGTCGCCAGCCTCAAAGAATTTTTACCACTACAAGCGTCTGATCATCGTGCATCGGATTGTCTAAACCAAAGCGCTGCACTTCCCCAAGAATACTATCGCGGATACTCCTGGCGTCACCCTCCGCTTCGCGCTCCAGCAATTGTAAAATGCGCGCTTCGCCAAACAACCTCCGCTCGCTGTCCTGCATCTCGGTCAGTCCATCCGAGAGCAACAGGAAGACGTCGCCGGATGCCCAGGTCACGCTGCGTTGCTCTAGCAGCTTCTCGAACATGCCGCGGTTTTCCATGCCCAGGGCCAAACCTTTACCCGCCAAAAGGGTCGCCTTGCGGGTCTGGGAACAGTAATGAATCAAGGGTGAATGGCCCGCGCGAACATAGTCTACCGTGCATTGACTGGCACAAAAGCGCGCCGCCAAAGCCGTCACAAACGTATTGCGCTTGATCTCGCGATAGAGCACAGGATTGACTTTGAGAAACAACTCCCGCGGTGAGGTCGTGCCGTCGTGCAAGGAGGCAAAAATCCCCTGCATTTTCGACATGTAGAGCGCCGCTGAAGTGCCCTTGCCACTGACATCGGCCACGACGATCGTCAGACGCTCGTCGCCCTCGGGGAAATAGGCGTAGTAATCGCCGCCCACCTCAAGGGCTGGCAGCGAGGTTCCGGAGATGTCCATCCCGCAAATCACCGGCTCACCTTGAGGCAGCGAAGCGAGCTGGATCTCCCGAGCCAAGGCCAGCTGTTGTCGCAACAGCTCCTGCTGCGAGAGCCGTTCGTACAAGAGCCCATTCTCGACCGCGGAGGCGGCTTGATCCGCGGCCCCGGCCAAAAAGTGGAAATCGCGGGGCACATAGGCCGTCTCCGACAGTTTCTCGCCCGTGATGATGCAACCTAGCAGCTGATTGCGGGCGTGAATCGGACAGATGTAGCGCAGACCGTTGGCGCACAGCAAGCTCTTCATCTCCTGGTTGAGGTAATCCGTGCTGAGCTCTGTGCGGAAAGGTTTGATGATTCGGGCGATGTCCTGAGCATGAGCGCGAATGGCTGCCGCCGCCGTCTGACCCTGAACGGTCTGGGCGTCCATCGCCAGCGCCGCTACTTCGCGCTCGTCGCGGAAGAAGACCGTGACGCAGGCCTTGAGCAATAACAGCTCCCGCAATTGGCTCGAAATGGCTTCGGCTATGCCCTGAAGGCCCAGGTCCGCCTCGAACAAGCGCTTGAGCTGTGACGACGCCTGCAGGTAGTCGGAACTGGTGCGGTGAAACTTGCGCCGCAGCACCGCGCGGCCCAGCACGCCCAGTTTGATCATCACCAGGCCGGCCAGCAGCGCCAGCACCATCGAAGTCACCTTCTGGCGCCGAATCCGTTCCTCGAACGTCGCGGCCTGATCATGGAACTCGATGTCCTGCATCGTCAGGCTGATGTTGAGGAAGTTCAAATTGGCGTGGCTGAGCTGGTCGAGCACGACCAGGTACAGGGCGATCAAAGTCAGGATCCAGCCGCTGATGATGAGGCTGTACTGCAGGCTGCGTTTGATTTCAATCCCGAGCAGGCGATACTTGGCGATCGTGCCGCAGTAAGCGCCCATGATCAGGACCGCACAAAGGGCGCGCAGTGCCAGGTCAGCCGTCATACCGAGGTGGTCGCGCGCCAAGGCCCAGATCGAGATCAGAACCATGCTCAACAAGAAATGCCGCTGCAGCAGCACCTCCATGCGCGCGCGCTCGCGGGAGCGGCGACGGTCGAAGCGCACCCGCAGGTAAACCTGTGGACCGACCATCAGCAACAGCCCCAACAAGAGGCCAACCCCGTGGAACTTGGCTGCCAGTGCCGTGGCCAGCGGCGCCAACGCGTAGACGTGGTAGCGCCACCAGCGCGCATTGAGCAGTCTGGGCACTTCCCGAGGAAAGTGGAAGGATGCATGGATCAGGCTGGCCAGGGCGAAGTACAGGAACAAGCTGCCGATCACCATGGGCCGCGGAATGAAGCCGACATCGGGCGCCTCGTAGAGCAGCATCGCCAGTCCCAGTCCCAGGAAGCCGATCGCCAGCAAACGCGCCGCCGGCAAGCGGGCGCGAAACACGCCGAGAAACAGTCCAAGCCCCAGCCATGCAAAGGCGGTCAACAAATAGCCGGCCAGGGAGAAAGGGATCGTCAGCTGGGCCATCGTCACCTTGATCGGGAACGTCTGGTCGCCGCGCAGGATACCAAACGTCACCGCTTGGCCCCGCAAGGTGTTGGCGAAGCGTTTGTCCGCCTCCTCGCGCCGATCGAAGGTCTGCCCGTCTATCTCGTAAATCAGATCGCCGGCGCGCAGACCCGCGTTATAGGAGGCACCGCCCTCGGGCACGTGCCAGAGGTAGACCGTCACCGGCGTCTCGTAGACCTGCTCGAGCAACGCATCCTTGCTGACCCTGAATTTAAGGTAATAATCCTTGCGCGAGGGACGCTGTACTTGCACCACGACCCGCTCGTTGTCCAGGTACTCGTCGAGCGCGTCGCTCAACTCGCGACCGTTATGGACGCGCTTATCCGCGACACCGACAACTAAATCGCCTTGCTTGATCCAGGGAAATGGCCGGCCGCTAAACGGGAAGAAGCTGGGATTGGTCTGAGACACCAACACTGACGAGCGGATATCGGCGAGAACGTAGAGGCGGCTGTCAGAGGCCTTGTAAAAGTTCTGAGCACTGCCGCGGTTGAGCTGGAAATACAGCGCGATCCCCGCCAGGGAAAGCAGGGGCAAGGCCAGGAGCAGGAACAGTGCCCGGTAATGACCCGGATGTTGTTCGAAATAGCTGGCAAGCCTGCGCACGAGACCCCCTTTCACGGTGCGCTCATTGTACCCCAGCTCGCCGCCCTCTCACAGCCAAAACACAACGAAATTCACATCTTGAGCTCGCCCGTGGCCAACAGTCAAACCCCGTCCTGTGCTAGGCTCGTACACTAGTTGGGCAGATCATCCGCTTTGCTCTTGCCAAGCCTGGTCATCGGTCCCAAAATGGCACAAAACCGTCAGGAGGCAGTCATGGATCCCTTAATGCGCCAAGCCAAATTGCTCAAACGAACAGGTGTGGCCTCTCTTTCTCTGATCACGGGCCTTTTTCTTGGGTACTACCTCTTTCAAACAACCAGTTTGCTGTCCACCCGCTCCGCCGAACCGCGCCAGGTCACGCCCCGCGGCCCCCTCCGCGCCGAAGAAATGACCAATATCGAGGTCTTTGCCAAGTCCGCCCCCTCCGTGGTTTTTATCACCACCAAAAAGCGCGGCTGGTACATGCGTCCCTCCAACGTCCAAGAAATTCCCCAAGGCTCCGGCTCCGGCTTCATCTGGGACGAAGAGGGCCACGTGGTCACCAACTTCCACGTCATCCAGGGCGGCAATACCTTTGAAGTCGTGCTCCACGACCAGTCCAGCTACGACGCCCAGCTGATCGGCGCCTATCCCGACAAAGATTTGGCGGTTCTCAAAGTCGATGCGCCCAAGAGCGCCCTCAAACCGCTGCCCCTCGGCTCGACCCAGGAACTCAAGGTCGGCCAGGCCGTGCTGGCCATCGGCAATCCTTTCGGCCTCGACCACACCCTGACGACCGGGGTCGTCTCGGCCCTGGATCGCACCTTGGAAAGTGTCAATCAGCGCAAAATCGATGGCGTGATTCAGACCGACGCCGCCATCAACCCAGGCAATTCCGGCGGTCCACTGCTGGACAGCGCCGGCCGCCTGATCGGGGTCAACACCCAGATCTACAGCACCAGTGGCTCCTCGGCCGGGATCGGTTTCGCCATTCCGGTCGATACCGTCAATGCCGCCGTACCCGTGCTGATCCGCGACGGCAAGATCGCCCGGCCTGGTCTGGGCATCTATGCCTACCCGCAAAACGACCGTCTCAGTCGCTACCTCGGCTATCGCGGGCTGCTCATCGAAAAAGTAGCCGAGGGCAGCGCCGCCGAACGCGCCGGCATGGTCGGCATTCGCTACCGCCGCGACGGTACCCCCGTGTTGGGCGATATCATCACCGCGATCGAACAACATCCCGTGCAGAGCTTGAAGGACTTGGGCGATGCGCTCGACGGCTTCAAAGTCGGCGACGAGGTCACGGTCGAATTCATCCGCGATCAGCAGATTCGCAAGGTCCGGGTCAAGCTCCTGCCCATCGACTGATCCGCTGTACTTTCAGGGGATCTAGCGCAAAACAACACGATTAGACGATCGGTCTAATTTTTTGAAACATATCCTGCACGATCCCGTTCGTGCTCTCCGTGTGGATAAATACAAAGCCAAGGAGCTCGTTTCATGATCACGCTGTACACCTCTGGGACCCCCAACGGCCGCAAGATCTCGATCTACCTCGAGGAGGCCGGTCTGCCCTATCAGGTCCACCGTCTCAGCCTCGGCGATTTGGAGCAAAAGCAGGAGTGGTTCCTCAAGATCAACCCGAACGGCCGGATCCCGGCCATCGTCGACCACGACAATGATGACTTCGCCGTCTTCGAATCAGGCGCTATCCTGATCTACCTGGCGGAAAAAACAGGCAAGCTGCTGCCGACCGACCCGAAACAGCGCTCCCTGGTCATGCAATGGCTGATGTTCCAGATGAGCGGGGTTGGACCCATGCAGGGCCAGGCCAATGTATTCTTCCGCTACGCGCCTGAGAAGATCCCCTACGCCATCGAGCGCTACCAAAAGGAAACGCGGCGACTCTACGAAGTCATGGAGGGCGCCCTGGCGCAACGTCCGTTCCTGGCGGGCGAATACTCGATCGCCGACGTCGCCACTTACCCCTGGGTGCGCGGCCATGAATGGGCGGGAGTCTCCCTCGAAGGCCTTCCCAATCTCCAGCGCTGGCTCGCGGAAGTCGGTAGTCGTCCTGCGGTCCAACGCGGCATGGACGTCCCTCACCCGGAGAACGCCCAGTCTGCCGAGGAACGCCTCAAAGCAGTCACCAAGCTGCTCTAACCTAGCAGGACCACGTTCGCCCGCGAGCGTGGTCCGGATCAGACCCGTTGCAGGCCCTCGAACAAGGGCTCGACGTTTTCGGAATGCAGTGGTTTCGAGAAGAAAAAGCCTTGGCCGCAGTGGCAGCCGGCATCGCGCAGGAAACGTGCCTGTTCCACGGTTTCGATGCCCTCGGCGACTACCTCCAGATCGAAACCTCGCGCCAGTGAGACCAGCCCCCGCACCAGGGCGGCCACGCCCTTGTCCTCGACAACCCGGCGCACGTGGCCACTGTGAATCTTGACCGCGCTGACGGGCGAGCGCTGTAGCTGGACGACCGAGGTCTGACCGGCGCCAAAGTCGTCGATGGCCAGGGAAACGCCCAAGCGGCGGATCTGTTGAAGCAGTTCGCGCGTTTCGTCGGAACCGTCCAGCATCAGGGCTTCGCTGCTCTCGAGACCCAGGGTCAGCACACCAGGAGGCAGGCCGTGCCCGTTCATCAGGTCGCGCAGGCGGCTCAGGAAGCCGCGATCGCGGCACTGGTCCGCAGTCAAGTTAACGGTCATCCAGGGCAAGACCCCGCCATGGGCGTACCAGGTTTTTGCTTGGGCGATGGTAGCCTCGAGAACCCAGGCGCCCAGCTCGCCCAACAGCCCCATTTCACCCGCCAGAGGAATAAAATCACTGGGATAGAGCAAGCCCAGCCGTGGGTGGGGCCAGCGAGTCAGCACCTCAAGGCCGACCAGGCGCGGTCTGGCCAACTGTAAATTGACGATCGGCTGGTAGTGCAGACGCAGCTCACCACGCTCTAAGGCGGCGCGGAGCTCGCCCTCCAGGCCAGGTCGGACCGGCAGCGCTTGACCCACCCGCTCGGTAAACAACGCGTATTGGTTGGGACCCTTTTCCCGAGCTCGGCCAAGCGCGCTATCTGCCTTTTGCATCAGCCCGGAAACCTGCTCGCCATCATTGGGATAGAGCGCCACACCCAAATTGCCGATGGCGCTGATGCTGCCTTCCACGAAGATCTGCGGCGTGCCTATCTCCGCCAAAATCCGGTTCAATAATGTCTGCAGTGCCTGGGTCGAGTTAACTTGTGGCAGGACGATGGCAAACTCGTCGCCACCTAGATGTGCCAGCGTATCGAACTCGCGCAGGGTGGCCTTGATCGCACAGAGCAGTTTGAGCAAGGCTTGTTTAGCCAGTTCCGGCTGGCCAGGCGCTTCCCAGCGACGCTGGTCGAGATCGAGCAGCAACAGTGCGACCAACTGATCCTGGCGGCGCGCGCGGTCGATCACTTGGGCCAAGCGGTCCTTGACCAGGCGACGATTGGGCAGGCTGGCCACAAAATCCTCGAGGGAGAGATCGGTGGGCGCATCGAGCCGCGCGAACTCGCCAGACTTTCGCGGTGCAACCGGCTCGGGGAAGGGCCGCAGCACGGCGCTGCGACCGCCATCGGCCACAAACCGCGACGTCAACAGCTGCAAGCGAACCCGCCATACTTCGTCCTGCTCACTCTCCAGTTGCTTCCAGAGAAAGACCAATCCCTCTTGGACCCGACTGGTGGCGCCGAACAACTCGAGCAACTGCTCCACAAAAAACTCGGCGCGATCATAGTCGAGCAGCAGACGCTCGTGAGCGATGATCCACTCGAGTGTCGCCTGATGATGGCCCCGCGCATGGATATGCTCCAGCAGTGAAATCGCCTCGCGCGTCTTGCCGGCCTGATGAAGGTGCTCGGCCGCGGGCTGCAGCGCCTTGAGGGCGGCATCGGGCAGGCCCCGCTCCATCAGGCGATCGGCCACGTAGCGCAGCGGCGCCACATCGCCATTGATAAAATAGCTCTTCAAGAACCAGTCGCGAGCAACTTCCAGTTGGTTGAAGGAAACATAGGCGCGGGCTAGGGTCAAAATGACCTCGAGGTTGTCCGGCACCTCGTGCTGTAACTTTTGCAGACCGTCCAGTCCCAAGCGCACATAGCCCTCGGCTAGCTGTAAGCGAAAGAAAAGGGCCTTGACGTCGGGGTTGTTGTCATCGAGCTTGGCCGCTTCCATGATGACATCGCCGGCTTCGCGCAGCATGCGGTTCTTGAGCAGGCCCTTGGCCGCACCGATCAGACGCGCAACCGCTTCACGACGCAGGTCGAGCGAGATCAGCAGGCGCGCTAACTTGAGGCAGATGACGGCATCCAGCGGATCCAATTCGACGACCTTGCGATACCAGCGAGCCGCCTCGTGGGTGTCGGTGCGCGCGGCGGCGCAATCGCCCAATAGACCCATGCGCGCGATCGCTTGGCTGCGGTGGCCAGCTACCGCCGCGGCATCGCGCGTGCGCGATGCCAACTCTAAATGCAGGCGCACGATGCGCTCATCGGTTTCGTGAGCGTCAGGGCAGGTGACGGCAATCTTTTCCTCGAGCGCCAAGGCCTTGGCATAAGCGCCCTCGCGGGCATAACGGTCGGCCACACCGCGGAAATAACCGTGGGCTTCCTCGGCGCGGTCCAGCTCGACTAAAACGTCCGCGACCATCAGCGAAAGCTCGACATCGCTGGGCGCAACCCGCACGAGCCGCCGCAACAGCGCCAAAGCCTCGCTCCACCGACATTCGGCACAAAGGCGTTTCGCCGCGTCGCGCGCAGTTTTTGCGGACAAGTCACCGCTCAGCAAGCTTGCTTGCACGCTCTCCAGACCCATGCCTACCCTCTCGAGCGACGGTCTCTCACGACCCGCGAACGCCCTGTTCGATCCCAAGGACTCGGTCCCCTGAATTCATGGTTCCCCACCCCACGAAAGAACCGCGCCTCGGTTATCCTAACTCAAAAAGGCACCGGCAACCACCGAGTTTTGCGATTGGCCCACAGGAACGCAGGAGAAGATGCGCTACCTCACAACCTGTGCGGCCAGGCCTGGGCAATGGGAAAAAAAAAGCCCGCGAAGACCGCGGGCTTTTTGCGAAACGGCGAGGCCGTTGCGACTTATTTCTTGAACTGGATATCGCCCTGGTAAATGAATTGGAAGGCGAAGTTAGGCGCACCCGTGAGGTTGGTGCCAACGACCCACTGGTTGCAGTCGCCGCGAACATGGCTGTAAGCACGGGTACCACCGGTGGTGGGGCGAATGTTGACTTGGGTGGGATCGATCGGCTCGTGGCTGTCAGTCACGAGTTGGTCGTCGCCGAAGTCGAAGGTCTGGATGGTGACGGCGGTGGGGTTAACGGCCCAGCCGCGGCAGGTCCAGAGACCCAGAACGAGGTCGGGCCACTGAGCGGTGCCGTCAGCGTTGATGCCACCGTTGTTGTCGTTCTCGGCGAAGGTACCACCGGGATAGATATAACCACGGACGATGAACGGCTGGCCGGCATAGATGGGGTTAGGCGGTTCGGGCAGACCGAATCTGAAGGTCAGGCTGTTGCAGGCAACATCAAAGGACTCAGTCGGGAAGTCTTTGCTCGTAACATAGACGGGCGTGGCAAACTCAGAGTCAGCGTTGACTTTGAAGATCTGTTCAGCAACCTTGGCCATGGCAGCTTTGTCTTGCGCGAAAGCGGTCAGCGCGAAACAAACGGCCAAAAAGCTAGCGAATTTTTTCATGTGTATCCCCTTACATCGGTTCTTTTAGGGTTTGCAACCCATCACGTCGATTGCAAACTACCAACTGCAATTTCTTGCCAGCAGGCAGAAACTTTGCTCAACAATGGCTACATCGTGCCATATACGCGAACATCCGTCAAGCCCCAAGCATATTTTTGCGATTCTTGTTGTCTGACACGATTAGAGCACTAAAAGCACTTACGCCACTTTAGTGATTCTTGTCACTTGGCACAGGTTCAGCCTTTGCTAACGTCAGCTATTTTTCATCAAGGCACAATTTCCATCTACTTCAACACAGCGTCAGGTCCAATGGCAGCTTGACCGTGACCGTCGTCCCCTTGCCAAGGGTCGATTGGACATCGATCTGACCACCGTGCTTTTCGATGATCTTGTAGCTGGTATAGAGTCCCAGCCCCGTGTTGTTTCCTGGGGGCTTGGTCGTGTAGAAGGCCTCGAAAATCCGGCTCATGTCTCTGGGGTCGATGCCTGGGCCCGTGTCCTCGAAGCGGATCACCGCTTGTTCGCCCTCCCGCCGGGCCTGCACTTTCAAGAGCCCATGGTGAGCTGGCAAGCGCACCAGCGGACGCGGCGTCATGGCCTCACAGGCATTGACGATAATGTTCATGAAGACCTGGTTGAGTTCCGCCGGATAGCAGTCGATGATCAGCGGTCCGCGAAAATCGCAGCGAAAGTCCACATAATAGAAGGACGGCTCCATCAGATTGACCGAGGCACTGAGGCTCTGCAGCAAGTCCATCTGCTTGCGCTGAGCTTCGTCGATGCGGCTGACCAGCTGTAAATCCGTGACGATCGTGTTGATGCGCTTGCTGCCGACGATAATGGTCTCGACCTGCTCGAAAAGGCGGCTAAACCAGCTGTCGAACTCGCCGCGGAGGTTGGAATCGAGGTCCTCACCAGCCAGCGCAATCAAATACTGGCGAAATTCTCGCAAAAAAACTTCGAGGTTCTGGGCGCCGGCGAAGATGAAGTTGTTGGGATTGTTGATCTCATGGGAGACCCCAGCGGTCAGGTGGCCCAGGGAAGCCATTTTCTCGCGGATCAACAGCTGGTTTTGCGTGCGCGCGATCTCCTCGTTTTTCTGGCGCAGGCTGTGAACCAGACAGGCTTTGGCCACCGCGGAGGCGGCGTGATCGCGGAAGCGCGCCAGACGCTGGGCCTCACCCTCGTTATAGCCCTGCGACCAACCCGTGTCGAAGACTGCAAGTCCCTCCAAAACGTCCTCGTGCACGAAAGTCATCACCAACAGCGAGCCGGTAAGGGGGACGCCCTGTTCCGCAAAGAAGGCGGCGGCCGTCGGCAAGGCCCACAGCAGACCGGCTTCGCCAATAGGTTCGCTGACACCAAACTGCTCCGCCACCTGAGCAGACGTCAAGACCAGCGTTTCTAGCTCGAGCCCAAAGCCCATGCGCGCGTGCAGGTGGAAATGGCCGTCGCGAGAGTCGCGCAGCAGGAACAGACCCCGCACCGCCTGAGGAAAAAGCACGGAACCCTGCTCGAGGATGCTCTGCAGGACTCTTTGACGACTGTGCTCCATGTTGATGACACGTACAATCGTGTCGAGCGTTTCCAATTCTTCCTTGCGGGCGTTGAGTTCCTGCGTCTTTTCCTCGACCATGCGCTGCAAGCGGCCTCGTGCCTGCTCCTCGAGACGGAGATTGCGCAGTCGCAGAGTCGCGACGGAAGCGAGTGACACCAAGAGTTCCAGGTCGCGCTCGGTGAATTTGCCGTAGACATCGCGCGAATAAAGCATGATCAGGCCGATACTGCCCTCGCTGTCGAGCAGCGGCGAAGCGACCATACTGCGAATCCGCTCCATGTGGAGGCTGGTCGAGGCGGCAAAGCGGCGATCGTGCAGCGCGTCGTGGACCAGCAGCGCGTTGCCGTCCTCCGAGATCTGGCGCACCAAAGTCTCGGACAGCACCGGCCGCGCGCGCACACCCGAAGCCGAGCGCTGCGCGGCCAGATGGAGCTGGCCGCTCTCATCGGCCAAGAAGACGGAGGCCGCCTCCGGTTCGAGGAAACGAAAGACACGGTCGAGAATCAGCTCGAGCAAGTCCTGGAGGTCCTTGGTCGAACCCATCGCATGGTGGACCTCGTTGAGGATGCGCAAGCGTTCGGCATAGTCGCGCAGCTCATCGGCCTCTTCGAGGTCCGAGAGGTCCGTCTCGGTTTGAGACTCATAGAGCTCGCGCACGCTCTTGATCACCGTTTCCTGCGTGTCCACGCCAACCTGAGTGACGCGGTGACCGCCCTCGAAGGCGCGCAACTCTAAACGCAAGGCGCAGGTCTCGCGCTCCAGGTCGCGGGCCAGTTCGACCTCATCGCCGAACTTCAGCAACTGGGCCTCGCTGACCTGGGTGCCATTGAGCCAGGTGCCGTTGTGGGACTTGAGGTCCTCCACGTACAACTGGTTATTCCGGGTGAACAGGCGGGCGTGCTGGCGCGAAATGGAGGGGTCGCGAATGACGAGGTCTGCGCTGGAGCTGCGGCCAATGGTATAAGAGCTCAAGTCAACGTGCAGATCAAAGGGTTCCGCGTTGCGCGAAACCACGTGGAGCGTCATCCGCATACCGCAATCACCTTCCCTAGCGTCGCAAAGCTACAAAAAGCCAGTATTTTCCCGCTTTCGCTACAAGCTTACAACAAAAGGGCTGCTTTGGTCACGGCTTTTGGCGCGGAGTCTCGCTTGGCGATCCTCCGCGCCGGATCGGCGCTTATTCGGTTTCTGCCATTTCCGGCAGCTTGTCGTAGGTGTGCTTGCGCGCCAGCTTTTCCTTGAACTCTTTGAGGTTGGCGATGAGCTGGGCCGTGCAGCGCTTCCAGGCCACCATCATGTCGTCATCCTGCTCGCCGGTGAACAGCGTCTCGTTGTTGAGCCGCAGGCTCATCTTGACGTGGAAGTCGCCCTTGTGAGGATACTTTTCGAGATCCACGTGCAATTCGCAAACAGGAAAATGAGCGACCATCTCGGGCAGGTGGCCCAGGTGCTCCTTGAGATACTGTTTGCGTTCGTCGGTAAGGGTGACGTTCTGCAGGCGAAGTTCGACATGCATGGGCTTGACGGGTGTTTGATTTTTCATGGCGTATCCTCCAGGTCGGTGGCTGTGAATCGGGTTGTTTAAACCATTCAGTAGGGTATTGGCAGGTTTCGTGCCAGGATCACGGATGCGGCGCAACCTGCGCCGCATCCGCTTTCCGCCAGGGTGTTGGTCGTCAAATGGGGAAATTTCAGGGGCTTGGGCGATTTACCCCAGTTTCGCCCACGTCCCAAAACGGCGCGAACGAACCAAGGCAATGCCAGAATGGCGTCCTCTTTTTCCGACCCTGGACGGTTCAGAGCTTGGCGCGCCAGTCGAGCACGGCAGCAAGGAAGGCTTCGGGCTCCTCAATGAAGGAGAAGTGACCGCTATGGGCCATGTTGACATGGGTGCCACGGGCCATCTGCACGGCGTCACGGGCGATGAGCTCAGGCGGATAGAGGTCTGCCTGACCGCTGATCACGAGGGTCGGGCATGTGATTTTGGCCAGGTTTTGACGCGCGTCGAAGGTACTGAAATCGGTGAACATATTGGCCATGTGCGGCCAACTGTAGGTACCCTGATCTAAATACCGCTTGATCAGGGCCTTGCCCGCCTCGCGATCGGCGCAGAGGTAGGGAAGCCACTCGTCGACCATGAAGCGCTTGACGGTTTCATTCTTCTCCGCCAAGGGCGCTTGACCATTGGCCAGGCCGCCCATGACCTCGCCAAGGCGCTTGAAGAACCCGCTGTGTTTGGTCATCAGCTGCTGCTCTTCTTCAGGACCGGCATAGCTGAGGCCGTGGACCAGGACCGCGCCAAGCAGGTGATCGCTGTGTTCCGATGCGAGGATCAAACCGTTCATGGCACCGGCGGACCAGCCTAACAAATAGACCTTGTCCAGTTTCAGATGCGCTTGCAAGGACGCTAAGGTGCGGCGGGCACCGGCCATGCCGTAGTGCTCGGGCGTGCCGGGCGCGCTATCGCCCATGCCGCGCAAGTCGAAGTAAATCATCGTGAAATGAGGTTCCAGTAGCGCGAACAGCGCTTGCAGGCGCTTGCGCTCCAGGCCCCAGGTATTGGTCAAGACCATCATCGGGGGACCCTGTCCAACGATTGTATAAGCCACCTCGCCGCCATCGAGTTGAGCCTTGAAATCGCCTCTCGGCAATTCATTGGAAGCTGCGCTGGCCAGGCCACAGCAAAGAAGAAGAACAGATAGGCATCGCTGAGCTATCATATAGACCTCCTAGTCGAAACTGGGGTCATTGTAGCTGATGTCCTCACCAAATATTCAAGAACTTCCGTCGCATTTAGGCACACAATCATCCCATGGCAACGCCGCCGCACAAGAATGTGCGCCCTATCGCCAAGCGCGCTTTCCCACACAAGCGTGACCGCCCTCACCATGCCTTGGCAGAGGCCCCACTTGTCTCTTGAACCCTGGCGCATCATTCGTGATACGATGAAGCCGGTGAGGTGAGGCGAGTGAATCTTCGCAATCGGAACCAGTTCCCAAATTGGTCCCTGGCGCTCGAGTTTTTGCAGCGGTCGCCAGTCAATATTCTGGTCAGCGACGCGCTGCCTCCAGAACCGCTTGAGGCATGCCTCCGAAGCAGGGTGCTCCTCATCGGTTGTGACGGTGAAGGCCGCTATTTCAGCTTTCCCGCCGACGCCTCCCACGAGTGCATTCAGCGCGTGGCCTCCGCCCTTCTCGACGAGTCCGTGCCTAACGACCTCGATTTCTCAAAGCTGCGCTCCACCAACTTCATTACCTTTTTAGATAGCTTCACCCAGCTCCTGGCCGGCAAGTTCAAACTGCGGGAAGTCGCTCAGGCGATCACGGACAAGGCCTCGACCCTGTTCGAGGCGGATGGGACCTCGATCCTCATGGCCAACAAGGACGGCTCGTTCCGCTTTGCCGTGGTCACCGCGGAATCGGAGGAGATCAGGAAGCGTCTCGACCAACTCGTCATTCCTGGCGATAGCGGCATCACCGGCTGGGTCGCCAAACACCGGCGCAGCTTGTTGGTCAACGACAGTAACCGCCAAGAAATCCTCAATCCCCAAGTCGATGCCCGCACCCATTTCAGGACGCGCGAGGTCCTGGCGGGTCCGATCATGGTCGGTACCGAGGTCATCGGTGTGCTCCAAGTCGTGAGCCGGCGCGACGGCGCCTTCAAAAAGAGCGACCTCCAAATACTCGAACTGATCGCCGCGATCATCGCCTCCTTCATCGAGCGTGCCCGCCTCTACGACGAGGAACTGGAACTGGCCACGGTCCACAAAGAAATGGAGATTGCCCGCGAACTGCAATTGGCCGTCATGCCGGCCCTGCCCAGCCGCATTGGCCCCTTCCTGCTGCTGGGCGAGTCGCGCCAAACCTCGCGGGTCGGGGGCGACTTCTGGGACGTGCTCGAGCTCAGCGCCAACGAGAGCCTGCTGATTCTCGGCGATGTCTGCGGTCATGGCCTGAGCGCCGCCCTGGTGATGAGTTCCGTGCGCACCGCCTCCCGTGCCCTGATGCCCCAGGTCGGCACCGTCAAGGCCCTGATCGATCCGCTCAACGCCTTGATCCACTCGGAGTTCGGCCACAAGGGCCATTACGCCACCATGCTGTTCATTCACCTCGACCTCAACCTGCGCACCATCTCCTATCTGCGCGCGGGCCACGAATACCCGGTCCTGCGCACGCCGGCCGACCTCAGTCGCCAAGTTCAGATCGGCAGTTGGCCGCTCGGGATGTTTCCCTTCCGCGCCGACGATACCTGGTACGACTGCCCCCTCGGCTCGGAAGATGCGCTATACCTTTATACTGATGGCGTGCTCGACGGCTTCGACAACGAAGAGCGACGCATGGACGAACTGCTCCGCCAACACAGGTTCCTCGAGGACGCGCTGGATCAGGGTCATTTCTTCGACACGCTGCGCGAGCGCCTCGGCTGGCGCATCATCGACGACGCCACCATGCTCAAGCTCGTGCTGCAACCCTGACGACGAGGCCCTCGCTTGCATACCAAGAAACACCTGGGACAACATTTCCTGCGCGACGCCAATGCGGTAAACCGCATTCTCGACGCGCTCGAGGCCAAAGCGGAGGAGCACTTCCTCGAGATCGGACCCGGTCCTGCGACCCTGACCCGCCCGTTCAGCGAACGGGGTTTTCCCTTGACCGTCGTCGAAACCGATGGCGACATGGTCGCCTACCTTCAGGCTCAGGACTTCCCTTCCCCAGTCGCCATTCACCACGCCGACGCCCTGGAAGTGCCGCTCGAACCGCTGCTCGTGCCGCCCACCAAGGTCTTCAGCAATCTGCCCTACAACGTCTCCGTGCCGATCACGGCGCGGCTGCTGGCCCACAGCCCGGCGATCCCTCTGATGGTGCTGATGTACCAAAAGGAAGTGGCCGAGCGCATCCGCGCGCGCGAGGGCTGTAAGGATTACGGCCCGATCAGCGTGCTGTGCGCGGCCTACTACGCCGTCGACTGGCACCTCAATGTCAAGCCCGGCGCCTTTCACCCACCGCCCAAGGTCATGAGTCAGGTCATCCGCCTGCGCCGTCTCGAGCAGCCGCTCTTGGCGCTCGAACACCTCGAGCGCTTCACCCAACTGCTGCGTTTCCTCTTTAATCACCGCCGCAAAATGATCTCCTCCAACCTCAAACACTGGCATCAGAGCTGGACCACTTCGCAGACTCTGCTAGAATCAATGAAGGGTCTCGGCCTAGACCCTGCCTTGCGGGCCGAAAACCTCAGCCCACGCCAGTATGTCGACTGGTTCCATCGGGCTCTAGGAGCATCATGAACCCATCTTCCGCGCGAACTCGGATCATCCCCATCGGCGGCGTCGGCGAGTTTGGCGCCAATGCCACGATCATCCAGACGCCCGCCTGCTGCATCCTCATCGATTTTGGTCTGATGTTCCCGCCCGACCACCGGCAGCCTGGGGTCGAGTACTACATCAACGACCCCGAGCTCTTGCTGCGCCAGTTCCCCACCCTCGCCGCCGTCTTCATCACCCACGCCCACGAAGACCACATTGGCGCCCTGGGTTTCCTGCTCGAGCAGGCGCGCCTGCCGGTTTACACCACCGCTTACACGGCCCAATTGGTCGCCAACACGCTCAGCTATCACCCAAGTGTACGGCCCGATCTTCGCGTGACCAACCTGGGCGAGGCCGTGACCCTTGAGGACCTCTCGGTCACGTTCCACAGTGTCACCCATTCGATCGTCGGCGCGACCGCGCTGGTCGTGCGCACCCCCGACGGAACTCTGTTCCACAGCGGCGACTTCAAGGTCGACCCCCTGCCCCAGGACGGCTACCCCTTCGACAGCGCCAGCTTCGCGGAGCTGGGCCGCGAGGGTGTCGACCTGTTGATCGTCGACAGCACCAACGCCAGCCGACCGGGCTTTTGCCCGAGCGAGTACGAGCTGCTGCCCTCGCTCGAGCAGCAGATCCGCAGTGCCCGCGGCCGGGTCTTTCTGACGACCTTTTCCTCCCACATGCCGCGCATCCGCAATCTCATCCAAATTGCCCAGGACAGCGGCCGCCGCATGGCCTTTCTGGGGCGCTCGTTTCGCAAGCATTTCAAGGCCTGCCTCGAAACCGGTTACCTCGGTACCTCGACCCGCGTCGTCGTCGACGAGGACAGCGCGATGCGCCTGCCGGACAGCGAGGTGCTCTACATCGTGGCTGGTGCCCAGGCCGAGTCCCGCAGCGCCCTTGGCTCGATCGCCAAGGGCGGATTCAAGGGCCTCAGCTTCAAAGCCGGTGACCGGCTGATCTTTTCGGCGCGCAGTATTCCTGGCAACGAGCGCCAGGTCATGCTCTTCGTCAGCGACCTGGAGCGCCGCGGCGTCGAGGTCGTCACCGCCAACCACGCCCAAGTCCACACCTCGGGCCATGCTTACCGCGAAGACGTCGCCTACCTCCTGCGCCTCTTGCGACCCCGCCATGTCGCGCCTATTCACGGCGAGTTCCACCACCTGCTGGCCCACCACCGCTGGCTCCTGCAAATGACCGACGACGACCAACAGGTCCACCTGCTCGAGGACGGCGATATCCTCATGCTCGACTGCGGCGATGTGTATCAGGATGGCAAGGTGGAAACGCGCATGCTGCCGATCGACGGCCACCGCAACCAACCGATCTCGCCTTCCGCGCTCAAGGCCCGCAGAGACATGATGTACACGGGCCTGATCCTGATCAGCTACCTTTCGGCGACGACGACCTTCGCTGTTGACGGCATGGGTCTTTGCGAGCGGGAGGAGGGCGCCTTTGCCGCGCTCCTGGCGCGCGAACTGGCCGAAAATCTGCTGACCTTCGAGGGCCGCCAGGCCGACCACGTCGCCGCCATTCTGCGCTTCGCGCGTTCGCTCGCCAGTCGCACGATCGACACCAAACCCGTGATCCGCCTGATTTACAATGGACAGTTCGCCAACTGAGGAGTTGCCATGACCGATGCCCGCATCCATGCCGTCCTGACTACCCTGGAGACCTACCTGCTCGGCAAACGTCAGGCCCTGGAATACGCGCTGGCCTGCCTGTTGGCGGAGGGTCACCTGCTGATCGAGGACGTGCCCGGCGTCGGCAAGACGACCCTGGCCAAGTCCTTGGCCCACTGCATGCACGCCGAATACAAACGCGTCCAATTCACCTCCGATCTCTTGCCCAGCGACCTGATCGGGGTCACGGTCTTTCAGCAGGCGCGGGCGCAGTTCGAGTTCAAGCCAGGCCCCGTCTTCACCAACGTACTCCTGGCCGACGAGATTAACCGCGCCAATCCAAAAACCCAAAGCGCCCTGCTGGAAGCCATGCACGACGCCCACATCAGCCACGACGGTGTGACCGAGGCGCTGCCCAAGCCGTTTTTCGTGATTGCCACGCAAAACAGCCAAGACCACCACGGCACATTCCCCTTGCCCGAAAGCCAGCTGGACCGGTTCCTGATGCGCCTCCACCTAGGTTACCCCAAGGCCGTCTACGAGAAACAGGTGATCGCCGGAAATTACGAGCGCAGCTACGACGGCAAGCCGCGCATGGAGTTGGGAACGCTGCTTGCCCTCCAGGCCAAGGCCCGCAGCCAACACGTGGCCGAGCCGATCCTGGACTACCTGCAAAAGCTTGTCGCGGCCACTCGCCAGCACCCCAACATCCGCATCGGTGTCTCGCCCCGCGGCGGCCAAGCACTCTACCGCGCCAGCCAAGCGCTGGCCATGGTCCGCGGCCGCGATTACGTCACCCCCGACGACATCGTCGAGCTGGTGCCGCTGGTCTGCGCCCACCGCCTGATGATCCGCAGCAACCTGCCCAACACCGAAGGCTCGCCCTCCTTGGTGGCCCTCGACCAGATCCTCGGCCAGGTTCCCCGGCCCACCTAAGGAGAACGACGATGCGCTCCGGCAAGGGGTTCAGGTTGGTGGTTGGCAAACGCGGCGGTGGTTGTTAGGATGGGAACACCTTAGGGAGGCCCCATGGAGCTGGCGCGCACCTTTGTTTCCCGCCGTTTCGATTTGACCTTTTTCCATCTGCCCGTCTGGGCGACCTGGGTCATCGTCTTGGCCCTGCCAGAGCGGCTGCGCGATCAAGACGTCCCGCTGTGGGTCTGGATCGCCATCGTGCTCTGCATCGACGTCGGCCACGTCTGGTCCTCGATCTACCGCACCTATCTGGACCCCGTCACCCGCGCGGCCCAACCGCGGGCACTGCGCTGGGCGCCCACACTGGCGTTCAGCGGCTGCTTCCTGCTGGCCCTGCAAGCGGAAGCGACGTTCTGGCGCGTGCTGGCCTATGTTGCCGTGTTCCATTTCATCAAACAGCAGCAAGGGATCGCCGCCCTCTATGCCGCGCGCTACCAGCAGGTGTTGGGCGCTCGTACCGAGGGACTGGCGCTCTGGCGCACGCGCCTGCGGCGCTTGGATCGCGCCGCAGTCTATGCCGCCACGCTGTGTCCGCTGCTGTGGTGGCACCTCCATCTGCCGCGCAAGTTCGCCTGGTTCGTTGACGGCGACTTCCTTTCGCTGGCCTCCTGGCGCAGCGCCGTGCCGGCCGCCTGGGCTGCGCTCCTCGAAAGCGGTCTCTACCTCGTCTGGATCGGCCTACCCCTACTGTGGCTGCTCGCCCACTTGTGGGCCCACCGGCGCGCTCGCCTGCCCCTGCCCACCGGCAAGCTGCTCTGGGTCGGCGGCACCTGGGTCAACTGGTACCTGGGTCTGGTCCACTTCGATTCCGACCTCGTCTTCACTCTGACCAACGTCGTCGCCCACGGTGTGCCCTATTACGGTCTGATCGCCCTCCATCAATCAAGGGTGCGCAAGCCCCAACCGAGTACCGGCGCGGTCGCCTGGTTGCTCGTGCCGATCCTGGCCCTCGCCTTCAGCGAGGAATGGCTCTGGGATCTGCTGCTGTATGCCGATCGGCCCGAACTCTTTGGCGCCATCCTGCCCTATACCCAAGCGTTCATCGCCGCGCCCCCCTGGCGTGCCTTTTGGATCGCTGTCCTGTCCCTACCCCAAACCGTCCACTACCTGCTCGACGGCACGATCTGGAAAATGGATGGCCGCAACCCCGATCTGCGGCCGGCTCTGTTCCCCACCCCTGACCATCAGCCTCACCCTGGGTGATTTCACGCTTTTTCGCAGACAGCCACCATCACAAATGTCAGAAATTTATGTTATTGACCAATTTCCTACATTTTAAAGATTAGTTTCGGCAAACCATGGTCGATATAGCTAGCAGGTGACATCCATCCCATTCATGCGTGCGCCCATTGCACGTTCCAACTAACGACCGCCTCGATCGAACAGTAAGTCCCTACCCCTCAATGCTCTTCGGGAGGACCCAATGAGAAGTTTGATTTCCGCCATGCTTTCGTTTGCGTTCATGACCTGCGTCTTCAGCGGCAGTCTCTCCTTGCTCGACGACGAAGAAGACGACCTGGACTATTTCAACCTCAGCCTCGAGGACCTGATGAAACTCACCGTCACTTCAGCCTCCAAAATGGCCGAGAAACCCTCAGAAGCACCTTCCGCCATCGTTTTGATCAAGCGCCAGCAGATCCAGGCTTACGGCTGGGAGAGCCTCAACGAAGTCCTCTACCACCAGGCCGGCTTCGGTCCCGGTCAGGACTACGAGCGCGAGACCGTACCCTCTCGCGGTCTCTTCGACTCATGGAGCGCCAACCACCTGCTGCACCTGGTAGACGGCATCCCCATGAACGACAACCTCTACGGCACCGCCTACACCTGGGAGATCACACCGCTGTTCCTGGCCAACGAGGTCGAGATCATTCGCGGGCCCGGATCGGCGCTCTACGGCAGCAACGCCACCAACGGCGTCGTCCAGGTCAACACAGTCTCGGCCAAGGACCTGGCCAAAAACGTCATGTTCCGCGCCGAACACGGTAGCTTCGATACCGAGGTCTACGACCTCTTGGCGGGCGTCGACCTCGACAAGCTCGGCTGGACCGTCGGCTACCAGACCCGCAACACGGATGGCTACGCCTACGACAGCGCCGACGGCAGCGGTCGACTGGACGAGAGCGGCGACCCGCAGACGTTCCAGGTCCGCGACGAGCGTTCGAGCAGCTACCTCTGGAGCAAGTTCCAGTTCAAAGGCGCGCTCGATGGCCTGACCGTCCAACTGCACGAGCAGAAGTGGGGCTTCCAGACCGGCCACGGCTGGCTGTTCTGGGTGCCCGATCGCAAGGAGTCGATGCACGAGCAACGCCGCATCATCTCCGCCAAGTACAGCCATGACAGCAGCACGCGCTTTTCCCAGGAATACGTGCTGCGCCACCAACGCCACGACCTGCGCTGGCGCCAGCGCTACTACCCCAACAGCGCCTTCGACGACTACTATCCCACCGGCATGTGGGAAGTCCTGGATAGCGGCGCCTCCGACCTGTTCCTGCGCGCCCAGGTCGCCTATCAGTTCGACCACGGCAACCTGCTGGCCGGTCTGGAAGGCACGCGCTTCACCTACGAGGGCGACAACGAGCACACCAGCAACATCAACGTCGATTCCCCCTTTTTCGAGCCCTTCCCCGAGAATCGCGACACGACCCTGGGCCCCTGGCTGGACTTCATCCTCGACCACCCCATCGTCAATCAGGCGCTGTTCGTGCAATACAGCTCCGGCGACCTGTTCGATCACCTCAGACTCACCGCCGGCGTGCGCTACGACCGCATGGACCTGACCTACGACCGCATCTACGAGCCAGGTCGGCCCGAGGCCAAACGCCGCTTCTCACGCACCAGCCCACGCCTGTCGCTGGTCTATATCCCCTCCGAACGGCTTTCACTCAAGCTCATGGCCGGTCAGGCCTTCCGCGCGCCCAGTCCAACCGAACTCGCCGGTGCCCACACCTTTTCCCTTGCTTCCAACATCGAAACCCTCGAGCCCGAGCTATTGGACACCGTCGAGGCCGCGCTCGACTGGCGTTTCCTCGAGCACTACCAGCTGCGCGCCAACCTCTTCCGCACCCGCTTCGAGAACCAGATCGCCTACTCGACCCAGAACAACAATCTCTCGACCAATGTCTTCACCCAGACCTCGTCCGGCCTGGAGCTCGAATTCCTGACCCGCCACGGCAAGTGGAACAGTTTCATCAACTTTGCCAGTTCCCGTCGCGACAGCGAAACGGTCCTGGACGAAACCATCGCCGAAAGCGCTGACGATCTCGTCTGGAACCCCGACCTCAAACTCAACGCCGGCCTAAGCTACGTCGACCGCGCTCTGACGGTCTCGCTCAGCGGCCACTACCAGAGCGCCGTCGCCCGTCGCGCCAGCGAGGTGGGCATCCAGGAGTTGCCCTTGGGCGTGGGTGTCTCCCTGGATCTGGACGCCAGCCGCCCGACCGAGGTCGCCGCTTGGACCGCGCTCGACCTCAATCTCCAGTACCGCCTCGGCAGCAGTCTCGAGCTCGGTTTGCAGACGCGCAACGCCTTCGACAAGGAATACGCGCTGATCAAAACGGGACCCTTCCCCTTCGACTACCGGCAACCCGGTCGCACTGTCCAAGCCAACCTCAAGCTGACCTTCTAAAAAAATGGGAAGGGTCCCCGATGGACCCTTCCCAGGGGCTGGCGTCGGACAGAGATCAAGGGATCTGATCAATGGCAAACAGCGACATCGTCAGCGGGCCACTGCCGTTGTCAGCGGTGACAAGCACCGCATCGCCGACACCGTAGGGGGTGTTGGCGGGCAGATCGACGCCGATCTCGACCTGGCGGCTCTGGTAGGGTCCTAAACTGAAACTCTGATCGGCGGGGTCGAGGTGGATCGTGTTGGCGCGGGCACTGACCGCGGTCAGATCGAACTGCTGGATCTGGCCTGGCCCGGTGCTGAGGGTGACCTGGAACCAGACCGTGTCGCCATTGGCGCCGTTCAGGCGCGAAGCCACTGGCAGCATGCTGATACCCGGCTGGACCAGGGGCAGCGCCAAGGCGTTGCTGTCGCCACCGACATCGCCGATCGCCAGGCTGCCGGCCGACTGAGCCGCGGCGTCCAGGCCGGCGACGACGAAACCGTAAGTGGCGCCGCTGGCAGACTGGTTGACGTGCTCGGGGAAGGTGGCGCCGAAGATGCCGTTGCCGAATGCGACGACCGGGTGATCCATGCGCGTGTCATAAGTGCCGCCGTTGGCCTTGTTGGCGACCGGCCAATCCCAGAGCTGGTCCTGGCCCTGCCAGGTGACCTGGACCGCGCTCAGGTCCATCTCTTCGTCGGGCGCGCTGAACTCGGCGTAGTACAGGCGCTGGTTGCCGTCGGCATTGTAGCCCGCCAAGGTCGGCGCGCCGGGCTGGCCGTCCACATAGGGCAGATAGGTCAAGGGGTTGACGGCGGTCGATTCCTGAGTGCTGCCAACCCGAGTCTCGAAGTGCAGGTGCGCGTAACAGCTCTCGCTCTTGCGGCCGCTGAGCCCGATATGATTGGTCGGGTTGAGGTTTGGACGTCCTTGGCTGACGACATCGCCGACATTGACGAGGGCCGACTGAAGATGCAAATAAAAGGAATAGACGTAGGGCGGCGCGTTGCCATGGCGGATCCCCAGCGTGTATTCGGTGTTGGCGACACCATGGCAGTCATTGACGGTCTTGGCGGTACGCGAGACCACAACACCGTCGGCGACCGCGTAGATTTTGCTATTGATCGGCATGGTCATATCGATGCCGCGGTGGAAGTCGTAGCGGTAGTTCTCGCTGGTCAGCTGGCGCGGACCGTAGGGCGAAGCGACGTCGACGTACGTGGCGTCGCCGTTGGGCCAGATGAAGTCGGGCAGGAGGTAGGTGCCGCCATCGGGGTCGATCGCAATCGCGGTCTCGCGGTTCTCACCTGAGAGGAAGGCGTAGAGGCGACCGTCGGCGCCCACCGCCAGGGCATTGCTCTCGAGCGTAGTCAAACCGGTGATTTGGGGCGCGGCCGCGGTGATCTGAGGACCTGCCGCGATCTGCCGGATGAAATGGGCATCGGCGTCGAACTCGTAGAGCAGCTCCTTTTCCGTGCTGCTGGTGCCGGTTTCGAAGAAAAACAGGTGACCGCTATTGGCGTCGACCGCCAGACTGGTCGTCGTGCCGAAGCCGTTGAGCCAGCCCGTCTCGCTTTCCGCCTGGAGCGCGCTCATCAGCAGGCTTGGCTGACCATTGGTGCCGATGCGGATCAGGTCGCCCGTCTGGGCGCTGCCATTGACATAGACCAGCCCAAAGAGATTGCCGGCAGCATCGGCACGGATCTGCCACAGACCGAACTGCTGGTTGACCTGCAGCGGCACGGAGGTTACCTGGCCGATGGCCTGGTAGCTGGTCCAGAGTTGCAGGCTGTGATTGACGGCGCTCAGATCGCAGCGGTAGATGCCGTTGGCGCCGAAGCTGTTGCCGTTATTGGATGCGGTCAGGTCGTCGAAGAGCACGAACAAGTCGCTGCCGGCGACGGCCACTCGGTGGCGCGTGGTCGAGGTCGTCTTGAGGCCGCCATCCGGCACGTCCACCACATAGACAGGGGCATCAAAACCAAGGCCGTTGAAGGGCACGACCAACACGAAGTTATCGGTCTGGCTGCGATCCGAATTGTACTCGGTGGCGATGGCATAGATGTTGTTGGCGGCGTCGCGAACGATGTCGCCGATGGTCAGGTTGGGATGGTTGTACTGGGTCGCCAGGGCCTTCATCTGGTTTTTGCTGGCGATCACGGTGAAGCGGGCGCTGCCGCTTTTGCTGGGATCGAACAGCACGATGGCGTCGCGGTTGGCGCTGTTGAGGGTGTTGCTGTCCTCGAAATAAACGAGGCGACCATCACTGAGCACCTCCAGCCCGCGCGGGGCGGAGTCGGTGCCTCCACCCCAGGCGAGAATGTCGTTCTCGTCGAAGGCGACAGTGACGCTGGAGGCAGCCCAGCAGGGTGCGAAGAGCAGGCACAGGGCCAGCGCGAGCAGTGAGCGGGCTGCGATCGGCTGGATCGGTTGGCCAGCCAACGGCCCCTGGTCAGAGGGCCGCGTGCCGGTGGGTCGAGGTTGAGACGGACGAAGGCCGTAGGCCGGGTGACGTTGCGTCATCGGAAAATCTCCTGGTGATTGGGTGGAACGCGTTCCCTGAAACGCGTCACAGGAGATAACGACAGAAGCGCCTAAGGACCGACAACCGCCGGGTAAGTTTCCGCACGCTTTTTATCCCGTGATCGTTCGGCAAGCGCGAACAAGATCATCAAGAGCCACATCAGCGGCGTCGCAAACAGTGCCACCACAAGGCTCAGCAGCGCATGTGCCAGCAGCGCGGTCGAAATCCCGCGCTGCCAGGGCGACCATCGCAGCGCGGTGAAAATTGCCCAGAGAAATGCAATCAGGGCGAGCGCGCCGGCGGGGAGTCCGCCCTCGGCAGTCAACTGCAAGATCAAATTATCGCTGGTGTAGGCGGAGACCTGATCCTGACTTGCCAGCGGCTTGTACTGCGCGCCGTAGACCTCGCTAAAGGCACCCGGCCCAACGCCGAACAGGGGCGCATCGGCGATCATGCACAGGGCGGCACCCGAAGCCGCAAACCGGTTGACGAGGTTCTCGTCGGCCATGGGGTCGCTCATGGCGGCGAAGCGCGAGCCAAAGGGGCTGAGCAAGACCATGGCGATCAGAACGGGCGCAGCCAGCAGGCCCAAAAGCACGTGTCGGACGCGCTGCAAGCATTGGCAGGCAAGGATCAGCAGGGCGACGGCAATGCAGGAGCGGCTCCCGGTGAAGAGAATGCCGAGGAGAATCAACCCTAGCGCCAAGCGGAAGCGGAGCCCGGTTCGCCAGTGGGCCAGGGCGAGCGGCAAACAGACCGTCATCAGACTGCCGGCCAGCAGGGGGTTGTCCAGCAGCCCGTAGGTGCGGAATCCTAGGCCCTCGTAAAAAATCGTCCAGTCTGGGCCCCACGGCATGATCGTCGCGGCCCGTATAGGTCCAAGCACCATTTGCGCCGCACAGACCAGTCCGACCAGGGCGGCGATGAAGACCAGCGTCGCCTCCAGCCGTGCCTGCCGCTCGGGCTCGCCGAAAAGCCAGGACTCGCACACAAGATAGAGCATGAAACAACCGCTGAACTGGGCGACCAGTTTTAGGGCCAACCAGCCCGCCAGCGCCTGCTGCAGGGCCGAGCCCAGAAACAGCCAGGCAAGCAGCAGGGCGAGCGGTAGCGGCAGGAACGGAAGATGGGCCAGCGGCCGCCGCAGCAGGCGTGGCGCCATCCAGGGCAGCCACAACAGCAGCCCTAGCTCGCCGGGTGAAGGCACGCAACCCAGCTCGCGCAGGGGCGAGAAGCCGGCAAGGGCTACGACCATATACAGCGGGAACGACCAGCGGGACCACCAGGCTTTCATGGAGCAGTGCGCGCGGGCCCGTAAACCAGCCACAGCGACTCCAGCCAGCACAGCCCGACCCAGCCAAGCAGCGCCAGTGCAATCAGTGCCGGCAACAGCAGGCCCAGGCGCGGGAACGAGGCCCGTTCCGGGGCGCGGGCCTGGCTAACGACCTCGGTATTGAAGGTTTCAACTGGATTGTTGTTCTGCAGAAAGGCTTGGTTGCGGGATTGGATCATGTTGATCAAGAGGTTGCGGTGCTCCTGCATCTTCGCGCCCAGGGTGTACAACGCGACCTCGCTGACCGCACCGGGCCGCAGGCCATCGAGCCGCTGGTCCATCCGTTCGAGCGAGGTCTCGGTGAGTGCGATCCCCTGCTGCCAGTCCTTGATCTCCTGTTCGCGGATGCGCCTGGCCTGTTCCAGCTTGGCACCATGGACGCGCACCAGTGCAAGGCTCAGGGCCTGGGACATGGCCCGCGCCTCCTCTGGCGACCTGCCCTTGGTGGCAAAGACAAGGGTATCGACATTGTTCTGTTTGTTGAGGTCGTTCTCGATCGTGACCTTGACCGTGCGAGGCAAGTCGTCGCGGCTAATCTGGAGCTTGAGCCCCGCGGCCTCGTAGGCGTCGGCGAGGAAGCCGACCATTTTCAGACGTTGCTTGGTGAACTCCGGCATCTCCAGGGGCACGCCCATGTAGCGACCGATGCGCACTCCGTTGGCAACCGTGTAGGATTTAGGCAGCACCCGCTGCAGGACAAAGGCGCCGATTACCGCCAGACCAAACGCCGCAGCGAGCCAAAACCTTCGCCTCATCAAGATGACACACAAGGGATCGTTCATGTTTACTCCTCGGCCCGTGGTCTGCTGCCCCAGGCCGACGAGCCAAATTGCAATTCGCTTGCCAGGCTGATCCACATTAAAATGAGGGATTTACAATGATTATTGTCGTTCTGGAGCGAAACAGTCTCCGCGCCTTTCGACAAGCCCGGCCGTGGGTTCGACACGAAGTCCGTGGGTTCCCCAGCGCGCGAGCTATAGCAGACGTCAACAGACCCGCTGCAAACTGCAACGCTTCTCTGGTAATTTCCGGTAGAAACGCATAAAATTCGCTGGCACGGCTCTTGCCCTTTCCTTTGCGGACGATGCATTCAGGAGGTGCACCATGCAATGGACCCATATCGCTAACACCAGCCAGTTCCAGGAAAAAACGGCGATCACAGTCAAACACGCCGGCAAGCAGATCGCACTATTCCGCACCGACGATGCCTTTTATGCCATCGACAATCGCTGTCCTCACGAGGGCTACCCTCTGCGTGAGGGTACGCTGGACAACGGTTCTTGTGTGTTGACCTGTCAGTGGCATAACTGGAAATTCGACCTTAAAACAGGCCAGTGTCTTGTAGGCGAGGATCATGTTCGCACCTATGCGCTGCGGGTGGTCAACAACGAGATCCAGCTAGACCTGAGCGATCCCGACCCCGAGCTGGCACGCGCGGGCATCATGCGCGGGCTGATGGAAGCCGTCGAGAAAGATCAGTACGGTCGCATCGTCCGTGAGCTGGCACGACTCGAGAGCGCCAGACTCAGCGCTGTACCCGCGCTCGTCGCCGTCATGCGCCGCATGCACGATCGGGTCGAATGGGGCATGACCCATGCCTGGCCCGCCGCCGCCGACTGGCTCGCCCGCTACCAGCGGGCCGACGCCGACCTCGAAACCAGGGTGATCTGCCTGGCCGAGGCGATCGACCACCTGGCCAAGGACTGCCTGCGCGAGCAGGTTTATCCCTACGCGACGGCCGTCGTCCCCTTTGATGGCACCCAGTTCTTGGCCGCAATCGAAGCCGAGGACGAACCCCGCGCCGTCGCCATGCTCCGTGGCGCCCTTGCCGCGAACATGAGTTGGCTGGCGCTGGAACCCTATTTCAGCCAGGCCGCACTGGCCCACTACCTGGACTTCGGCCACGGCTTGATCTATGTCGTCAAGACGGGCGAGCTGGTGGCGGTACTCGGCGAGGAGCTGCTGCTCGAACTGACCTTGCCGCTGCTGCGCGCCCTGATCTACGGTACCCGCGAGGACAAGATTCCCGACTTCAAAGCCTATGCCCCGCTCCTGGCCGAGCCGCCTGCACAGCTCGGCACCGGTGTCTTGCCCGACGACTACCCAAGCCCCTATGCCCGCAGCGTCCGCGCCTGCCTCGAATGGACCCGCGAAGCCCTGACACAGGCCGCGCCGGAGGCGGTCTATCAGCGCCTGTTGCAAACCGCAGCCATGCAGCTGCTGGCCTTTGATGAAGATTTCATGTGGGCCAGCCATCGCCAGGTCCAGCACAACGTCAACTGGCTGGACTTCACCCACGCCATCACCTTCGGCAACGCTTTGCGCCGCACCTGCGCGCTGCACCCCGAGCTGTGGTGGCCTGGCCTGCTGCAGTTGGCCTGCTTCCTCGGCCGCAACACGCCCTATCTAAAGCCCGCTCAAAACTTCGTCTTCGACAAGCCGCGGGACCACACCAGCTTTCTGGCGCGCTGCGAAGAAAAACTGCTGGACCACGGCCTGCGCGAGCCGATCTTCGCCTGCCACCTACTTAAAACCACCACCGCCATCGCCGAGGAGCTGGACCAAGTAGGCCAGGCAACCGCCGAAGCACTCTGCCAAGCCCTCGAGCATTTCCTAGGCGCGCAAATTAAACAAAAGCACGTGCGCCGCACCGCCCGCCAGGCCCTGGCCCTGTTGAAATGACACCCAGGTCCTGGCTATTTCCGGGGCTCCTGCCTTGGTCACAGGGAACGCGAATGATGAGCGAAGCCGCCAATCGTGCGGTAAGCCGGCTAGGCGCCCCCGCCGACTTGCCTTAGTCGCAGGGAACGCAAATGATGAGCGAAGCCGCCAACAGTGCGGTAAGCCGCCAGGCTTGCCTTAGTCGCAGGGAACGCAAATGATGAGCGAAGCCGCCAACAGTGCGGTAAGCCGGCTAGGCGCCCCCGCCGACTTGCCTTGGTCGCAGGGAACGCGAATAGTGAGCGAAGCCGGGAGAAGTGCGGTACTTGGTCGCAGGGAGCGCGAATATGGCGGAGCCGGCGTGAAAGTGTTGGCCTGGCCTTCGCGCGATTTCACTTGCGGGCGCCACTCGTTTTCGCTATCTTAGTGAAAACCTTTGTTCACGATAATCAGGGCTTTTTCCTACGAGGTGCTTTTCATGACGAGCAAGATCCAGGACGACCAGTTCCAATGCACCCTGAACACGGCCACCGAACTGGAGCACACCTTGATGTGCGCCTACCTGTTTGCCGCCTTCAGCATGAAAAAGTTTCCCGCGGAGTACCCTGACCACGTCGAGCGCCGTGCCCTACGCCTGGCTGAACTGGAGCGCAACCGCAACTGGGAATCCAAGCTCACCATGATCGCACGTCAGGAAATGAATCACCTGGCCAATGTCGAGAACCTGCTCTCCGGTTTCAACCCCAAGCCGGCCCCCTATTACAGCCACCCTGACTTTCCCATCGACGCCTCCGATCTCTCCACCGACTGGTACGTCCCACCCATCCACCTCGAGCGCTTCGACCTGGCCGTGGCTACCGGCTTCTCGATTTACGAGGCGCCGTTCTCGATTGGGCCCGCCAAGTCGCGGCCGGCACTCCTGGCAGCCCGCCACAACCAGCCGATGCAGCGCTTTGCCCTTCAGCAATGTCAGACGCTGAGTTTTTCGACCGTCGGCGACTTCTACGCGCAGCTGCAGGCTTACATCGACGGCAACTGGAGTAAGATCGCCGTCGGCGACCCCAACCTCCAGGTTCAGGACCTGCCCGGTCTCGGCTTCAACGTCAATGTCCTCGGCATGCGCGAGAACGGCGCGCTGCAACAGGCGCGCGCCGACCTGCTGATCGAGGAAATCGTCAACCAGGGCGAGGGCGGCGATCAAGGACCCTATGGCCCTAACCCGGTGGCGCACTTCCGCCTCTTCGTCGAATTGATGTGCCAGCTGATGGACCAGCAAAACACCTACCGCCAACAGGGCACCCCCTGCGAGGGCGGCTTCGCCGGCAGCCTGCCCTGCGTCGCCAACCCCACCGTGCGACCTGGCTGTCCCGGCTCGATCAGCGATCCCGTCACGGTCACCGTCATGTCGATCAGCGACCGTGCCTATGCCCTGATGCTGGACCTGCTGATGACCTTTAACGGCAAGTACCAGCCGCCGCTCACCTACCCGATCCCCGAGGTCCCTGAATTCCCGCCGCTGACGGGCTCGATCTACCTGACCGCCTTCTTTCCGATCATGACCAACGTCGTGCGACCCTTGGGCGAGATCCTGGCCCGGCTGCGCGCCTTCAAAGGCGATGCCCAGGGCTACGAGGTCCCCACCGCCGGCGCCTCCTTCCAGGTCATCCGCCCGCCGCGCGTGATCCAGGACTGCGAGGTCGAAGCGAGGGTGCTCCAGGAGATCGCCAATATCGAGGCGTTGATGCTGCCGCTGCTGGACCAGCTGGAACCCTATCCGTTCGACGGCAGTTGCCGGGCCGAGGTCAACGACGTCTTTCGCAATGTCTACCAAGACCTGGTGCGCATGCGCACCAATTTCCAGGCCTACATGGCCGGCACGCTGTTCCAGACCAACACCAACACGACCGCGATCATCGGCGCGAGGCCGCCGCAATGGGCACCCAACGAGACCAAGGCCACCTTCGCCGACCCCACCACCTTTCCCTTCCCGCCGACCCCTGCGGTTAACGCGGCCGTCGACCAAAAGCAGGAATATACGCCGGAACAGATCGCCTGGAACCAGCGCGCGGGCGCGTTGGTCCAAGCCTATCTGGTCGGTCAAAATTACGACCGCGCCCACCAGCAGGCCCTGTTGGCAGAGCTGCACGCCCTGCCCAGTTCGCTAGCAAAACAGAAGCGCGCGCTGTTGTCGGCAAAGGATCTGAGCGCCGCCAACGAGGCGCTGGCCGTGCGTCTATCCCGCCAGCCGCCGAACCCCAAAGCCGCCAAGCGCTGGGGCTCGGAAGCCAGAGACCCAGCAGAAGTCGGCCAGACCTCTAAGGCCTGGTTGGAACGGCACCCCAACTATCTGCGACTGGACTTCGACGGTTTTGTGACCGTGCGCCTGTCCACGGATCCTGACCCCAGTGACGAGCCCCGCGGTGTCAGCGGCTATACCTACGCGCTGATGAACGAACCGCCACTCGACCAGATGATCTGGGCGCAGCAATCCGACTTCTTCGCGCACTATGCCGCCTACTTCCCTCAGTCGCAACCCAACTACCTGGACCTGCGCGACTTCAACCAAGACAGCCTGCCCCACTACGTCGCCAACGGCGGCTGGGGCGTCTACGTGCGCGGCGGCCAGTTCCAACAGGGGCACCAGAGCCATCCCTTGAAGGCGGCGGCCGAGGGCAAGTACCAGGTCCGCTTCCTCGGTCCGGATGCCCGCAGCGCACCGGCACCGGTGTTCGCTGGCCGCAACGACATCACCGCTTCCGGTTCCTACGAATCTTTCCCGATCGTGCCCTTCGACCTATCGATAAGCGATGGCCCGCGCGAGCTGGTGCGCGCCAACGACCCCATTTCCCCGGCCTACCCAGACGTCTACAACGACATATGGAAGATCCCCAACAGCACTTTTTACCCCGCCCGCCTGCCCCGTGAGCACGTGGCCAACAGTCTCGAGACCCTCAACTTCCTGGGCATCGCCGACAACAACCCAGTTGGATACTTCAACGACCGCGCCGTGTGGCTGAACGAGCGCATCCGCGCCGCCGAGGCGGCAGGCGACCAGGCCGCCCTGCAGGGCTACCGCTCGCGCCTGTACATGCTGTATTTCTTTACCGGCTCGGGCGGGACCACGCCGCAGAGCCGTCGCCTCGAGACGCGCCTGCCGTTGGTCACCTATTGGCAACACGATCTGATCGGCAACCGCCGCCACGTCGATGCCGCCCTGCTCGGCTCGGCCCGGGTAAGACAGGATGCCCCGTGGCATACCGCCTACTGGATGGGTGGCTACGAGGGCGACCTGATGATCTGCGGCTGCGGCGGCAGCCTCTATATCCCCCTCGCCTAACTTTTCGCGCCTTTCAACACGCCCGCAAAAAGCTTGAAAGAGGTCTTCAAAATTTCAAGACACGCGTCACATTACCCCGAATGGGTGTTTGAAATTTTTCGCACGAGTGAGTTCACCTGGTCAGCAGCGTAAAAATTTTTCCGACGCGGTCAGTTCACCTCGTCGGGCCGTCCGAAATTCGATAGACCGGCCAAAAGAGTGCGTTGGCCCGTTTGAAAATTGACGCACGGGCTAGTTCACCTCGACAAGCCTCCCGAGATTTGTTGGAGCGCATCACTTCATCTGGAAAACGCCCAAAAAAAATTTCTGGCCGGTAAGTTCACTTCTCCAACCGCTCCGAAAAATTTCAGATGGGCCAGATGACATGAATCACCCGCTGACAATTGTACTGAGCCCGTTAAATCATCGCGTTAGGCCGTCAATTATTTTCACAACGAGCACTCTGGGACGAAAGTGGCCGCTCTCGCGCGATTGGGGACCGAAACGGATGCTGTGAGCCCCTCTTTTGATTTCAACCACGATGGGCCAGGAGAAACGATCATGCTGCGGGACGTCACGGGACCCCATTCATTGTCCACGTTTGCAAACCGCCGTCCTGCACAAGATTGCATCTAGCGCTCGCCGCCCGCGCGACCGCGGAGGGCTCCCAGGTTCGACCTGAGAACCACTCCTGAGGCGCTTAGTTCGTTTCGATCTGCATGCGCACGACCAGGACGACGCGGCGGTTCTGCGCGCGGCCGTCTTTCGTGCCGTTGTCGGCGATCGGTTGTTCGTCGCCGAAGCTGATCACGTTCATCAGGTGCAGGGGAATGTCGTGTTGCTTGTAAAGGTACTCACGCACCTTTTCGGCGCGGTGCAGACCCAATTTGAGGTTGTAGTCGTCGGAGCCGCGGTTGTCGGCGTGGCCCTGGATCTCCAGGTGAACCAGCTTGTTCTGACGTACCAGGAGCTCGGAGAACCGGTCCAGTTCGGCGCGGGCGCCCTCGGAGAGCTCGGCGCTGTCCGATTTGAAGCTGGCGGATGCGTCGCTGAGCGTCTTGGAAAAGCTCAGCTGCCCCATCTGAATGATCATCTGGGCATTGTCCTTGGCGATGCGCTCGAGGTTGGCGTCATTTTCCGCCAGTTCCTTCGAGGTCTGTTCCAAGCCCTCGATCTTGACATCCAGCTCCTTGGCCAGGTTGCGGATCTCGGTCTGAGTCTCCTCGACGGCCTTCTTCATTTCGTCCAGTTGTTCGTTGGTGCGGACCTCGGAAGCGCTGACTTCCTTGGCCACGAACTTTTTGGTGGCGCAACCCACGCTCAATAACGCACACAGAAGAGCCAAGTAGATTTTCATAAAGTTCCTCGTATTCAACGCGGTACCGACCCCAGGTAGCCCTGGCGGTATCTCACGGCTTCGTGCCGTCGACGCTTGAGGCGCACGGTCAGCCCATGGCGCTCCGTTTCGCTGGCTTCGACGGTAATGGTCAATAGATACTGCGGCCGCAGTTTGGGCCACAGAGTACGGGTGATCACGACCAGGTGCGCCTGATCCTCGGCCAGAAAGAGTTGACCTCCCGTGGCCGAAGTCAGCGCCTCGAGCGTGTCGATGCCTAGGGCCTCGCGGCCCTCCGCGCTGTCGGGGATGAAGCCGTCGCGCACGCCCACCACGAACAGCGGGACCCGCACCACGGCCAAAACCTTCAACAGCTGCGCCTCAGTCAGCTGCGAATGGTTGTCGTTGCCATCGGTGAAGGCCAGCACGACGCGGTTGTTGAGACTGGTCGGTTCGAAATAGTGATCCAGCGCGGCCAAGGTGTCGAACAGGGCGGTTTTGCCATAGCCGCGCAACTTGGGTTTGACCTCCGCCCAGCTCGCCGGGTTGCGCTCGTTGGCGCACTCGACGATCTGCCCATCGGAGAAGGCAATCACCCGCCAGCGGTCATCGGGCTGGGCTTGGGCCAGCAGCCAGTCGATGGCCTGAATCGCGCCCTGCAGTTTGCCGCTGAGCGCCATGCTACCCGAGAGGTCGAGCAGATAGACGACTTCGAGCGGCATGTCGCGGGAGGACAGGAAGCGCTCGATGGCGACGGGGCGCTGATCGACCAGCAGTTGGAAGTCGTCGCGTTCCAGACCGCCGACGGGCAAGCCGTTGCGGTCACTCACCCAGACGGGAATCCGCACCGTGGTGAAGGCGAAGCTCTGGTAAGCCTGAGGCATTTCGTCCTGAGCCTGAGCCGAATGACCCAGCAAACCCACGGCGATCATCGCCCAACTCGCCCAAAATCCCGGTCTTGCGCCCATCCAACCCCCAAACAATGGTCGTACTCGGCAAAGTATGCCTGTTGTTGGGACGCATGCGCAAGCGTGGAAGACGTGACGCTACGCAAGATTTGCGAATTTGTTGCAAAGGGCCTCGAGAGAAATCCGTACCCAGGCGCGTCCGCGCCGATCCACTGAGGCGAGGAAACTCGGGACCCGTAGAAAGGTATTCCTGAACGCTTGACACAGTAACTTCATCACTTGTTTGCAGAATTCATATTCATTATCACAAACGAATCGGCATTCATAACTAAAGATCCATTCACGTCATTTTTTGCTTGTCTTCCCGTTCATCGTTGGATACTATGAGACATTCCCAGACCTGACGCTGCATGATGCGTCCGTATGTATTCATTGATCTTGGTACCTGTGAGCCATAGGGTTTCATCCTTCCGTCTCTCCGACCGCCAAAGCCGCGCGCAGACTGGCGTTCACTGCCCGAGCGGAGGTTGCCCTATGCTGCTTCATCATTGCGCTACGACTGGAGTCATCATGAAAACAATGCTTATCTTGGCATGGGCTTGCCTGTGTCTTGTCCCGAGTTTGTTCGCACAGGAAATTCGCATTGCCGAATTCTCCGATGCCAACATCATCTTCGATGCGGTTTCCACGCAAAACCAACAAAGAATCTCCGCGCCAGGCGCGAGTTTCATCAAGGTCCACTTCGATTACTTCAACCTGCCCAATGGCGTCTATGTCGAGGTCCGCAACCCCGCCGGCACCGAGGTCTACCTCTACGGGATGCATGACCGCGACGACTACACCTTCGACGAGCTCTTGGGCGAAAACGGCATCGACCGCTTCGCCTCCATGTCGATCACCGGCGATACCGCCATCGTGACCTTCATCTTTGCCGCCGATGTCGACCTGCGCCCCGACCAGGGCGTCGTCGTCACCCGCTACATGGAGGGCTTCCCCAATGGCATCATCGAGGACCTGACCGGCGAGCGCCTCTACGCCGAGGACCAGCGCTCCACCTGCGGCGGCAACGAGCGCACGCCGGTCGAGTGCTATAAGACCAGCTACCCGACCGAGTACGCCCGCGCCCGCGCCGTCGCCCGCCTGGTCATGAGCGGCTCGCTGTGCACCGCCTGGCGCGTCTCCGACGACAATCGCATGTTCACCAACAATCACTGCATGTCGACTGCCGGCACCGTCACCGGTTCCGAAAGCTGGTTCAACTACCAGTACAGCACCTGCAACGGCAACGTCGTGACCACGCCCGTCAAGGTCTCCGGTGCCTCGATGTTGGCCACCAGCTCCTCGTTGGACTACACGCTCTACTCCGTTAACAGCTTCGCAGCCATCAGCGACTTCGGCAACCTCGGCCTGGACGTGCGCACCCCGGTGCAGAACGAGCAGATCTACATCCCCCAACACGGTTCCGGAAACCCCAAGGAACTGGCCATCACCGACGACCAGAACAGCACCGGCCTGTGCCGCATCGACAACCCCAACGACGGCAACGACGCCGCCTACTACTGCGACACCATCGGCGGCAGCTCCGGTTCACCGGTCCTCGCCCGCTCCAGCCACAAGGTCATCGCCCTGCACCACTACGGCGGTTGCACCAATTCCGGCGTGCGCATGAACCTGATCTGGCCCCAGGTCTCCAGCTACTTCGGCGGCGTCATTCCCGACGGCAGTGACGGCGGCGGTGGCGGTGGCGGTGGTGACTGCGATCCCTACACCAACACGACCAGCAACCTCTCCGCCAGCAAGGGCAACTGGGTTCAGACCTCGGTCACCGTGCCCGAGTGCGCCACCACCTTGGTCGCTCAGATCAGCGGCAGCAGCGGCGATGCCGACCTCTACGTCCGCTACGGCGCCGCGCCGACCACCAGTTCCTACGCCTGCCGCCCCTACACCGGTGGCAGCAACGAAACCTGCACCCTGGCCAATCCGACCGCCGGCACCTGGTACGTGGGCATCCGCGCCTACTCGACCTTCTCCGGCGTGACCCGCACCATCACCTACAATTGAACCACCTCTTTGGGGCCGTCGCGGCGGCCCCCCTTTTTTGCAACATTACCGCACCGTGGCGTTGCCACGGTACGGCAATGATCCCGACATGGGCGTTCGCACATCCGCGATGATCCCAACATCGGCGTTCCCACATCACGGGCGATCCCGGCATCGGTGTTCACACATCCGCGACGATCCCGGCATCGGCGTTCGCACATCCGCAATGATCCCGACATCGGCGATCGCACATCCGCGATGATCCCAGATCGCCCATCCACAATTTACAACTGGTTGAAGATCAGCGGCAGCACTAACCGAATCATCTGGAGTTTGACCTTGCCCCAGAAGCTGAGCCCGCTCTCCCGCGCCTTGAGCTTGTGGCTGAGGTCGACCCGCTGGGCGCGGGCCAGCAACGCATCCATGCGCGAGCGCACCAGGGCGGCCAGTTCGGGATTGCGCAGGACCACCGCCACTTCGGTGTTGAGCCGCTCCGAGCGCGGGTCGAGATTGTAGCTGCCGATGACTGTCGTCTGGCCGTCGATGACGGCCACCTTGGCATGCAGGCTCTCCGGTCCCAGGTATTCCCAGAGCTCGACCCCCATGCCGACCAGGCGCTTGCGCATGCTCAGATAGCCAGCCTGGGCGAAAAGGTTGTCGGTCGACAACAGCGAGTTCGTCAGAATCCGCACCTTGACGCCCCGGGCCAGGCCTATTTCCAACAGTTTGCGCGAGCCGGGCGTGAGGATCAGGTAGGGCGAGACGATCACGATCTCCTCGCGCGTTTCGCGCACCAGGTCCAGTAGATCGGCGCGAATCCCCGGGTCCTTGCGGTCCTCGCCAATGGGGTCGTAAAGGAAGCGGGCATCGTCGACAAAAACTTGCTCCGTGCGCCAGTCGTTGAGCATGGCGCGAAGTTCCTCTGGGTAAGTCTGGACCAGGTCACCCAGGTGGTCCAGCAGCTGTTTCGCCGCTTCGACCGAGCGCGCCGTGACCAGGAATTTGCCCGGCGGTTCGACCCGATCCGAGCCCCAGAGACGCTCGAAGTAACCTGCGGCCTCGGCGGCGACCGGGCCGTTCAGGTAGACGTCGGTGTCGATATAGGTCCTCTCGCCGATGCCAAAGTAGGCGTCGTCGATGTTGCGCCCGCCGGTGACAAGGTGTTCGCGATCGACGATCAGGAGCTTGTCGTGCATGCGCCGGTAGAGCCGCAGCGGGCGGTGCAGGTCGAACGGGTGGTAACAGCGGACCTGGATGCCCTCGGCGATCAAGTGGTGCATCAGCGAGCGGCTGAGGCCGTTCCACTGACCGTCGACCACCAAGCGGACCTCGACACCGCGACGGGCGGCCTCGCGCAAGTACCAGAGCCCGGCTAGGCCGGTCAGGTCATCTTCGAAAATGAAATAGGCGACATCGATCTGTTGCTTGGCTTCGCTGATGAGCTGCAACCGCACGCCAGCCGCGTCGCGATGCTGCCACAACAGGCGCATTTCGTTGCAACCGGCGCCGTCATTGGCGCTGGCGGCGCTCGCCCCACTGCAAAGCAGAAGACAGAGACCCGCGATGAGCCCGCGGCATTTCGGTCGCACCATGTTCACCTTCTCGTTCACAAGCTGTGGCGGTTGGTTACCGGACCCCACGCGCCGGCGCCGTAAGGGCGCATTGTAGCAGAGGGATGCCCCTGGCGAGGGTCGCTTTTGAGATCGGCTCGCCCCAAAACCCGCATCAGCCCCTTGACAGGCACCGTTTATCCCAACATATTGACAAGCTAGGTCCGCGCCATTGCGACCGCTTTACAAGGAGTACCCATGTTACATATCTCGACCTATTTCATTCGTGAACATATTGGTTTCATGAAAATGACCGACACCTACGACATTATTGACCCCAGAACCCAGGAGCAGGTCGGTATCGCCAAGGAAAAGCTGCCCCTGATTCTCAAGGTGTTGCGGTTGTGGCTGGGCAAGGCCCTGATTCCGAGCAATATCCACGTCTATTCCGGCACGGATTTCGAGGACGACGGCAAACTGGTCTTCAGCATTCGCCGCGGGATTGCGCTGTTCAAGCCGCGCGTCGATATCCGTGACGCGAACGGTACCCACCTGGGGCATCTGATCAAAAAAGCCTTCTCGATCGGCGGTGCCTTCTACGTATTCGACGCCCAGGATCAGCAGGTCGCCATGGTTAAAGGCAATTGGATCGGTCGCGAGTTCAAGATTCTCGACAGCCAGGAACGAGAAATTGGCCAGGTGACCAAGAAATGGTCTGGCATCGGCAAGGAAATGTTCACCTCTGCCGACAACTACGTCATCGATCTGGGCCCGGATCCCCATCCAGGCAAAGCGATTCTGTTCCTCGCAGCCGGACTGGCGATCGATAGCGTTCTCAAAGAAAAGAAGTGACGCTCGGCGCAATCCATCTGACCTGGGCTCGGTTCTAGCTGGAGCCTAGCCGAAAAAGTCCCGCAGGCACTGTAGCTGCTGTAGCGCAAGATGCAATCTTGCGCCGGGCGGTCGATGAAAGTTCAAGAGGCACTACAATTAGAGCGACCTCTAGTGAGCATCCCGTTGGGATGGCTCAATTTTTTGCCCATCGCCAGCTCGGGGCGACCTTTTCGGCTCGGTTCTGACTGAGGGCGGGGGCCTACATGGACCCCGCCTCCCCTAGGGCCGCGCCCCGACAGATTCTTTGCGGCGTTTCCCACTGTCTGGCTGGGCGGCGGACAACAGTTCAAAGCTTGACTCTTTTCGCTCAATTAGATAGGGTTAGAGCTGTCCTAAGTTTGCAGAACTGGATATCGGTCATGAACGATAAGGATGTCTACAACCAGGTCCTGGCCCGGCTCGTCTTGCGTCAAAACCTGTGTTCTCGCGAGCTGATCGTCGCCAGCCTGAGCCAGGTGACCCCGGATAAGGATCTGGGCCAGGTTTTGATCGAACAGGGCGCGCTGGATTTCGAGAATTACCTCAAGTTCCACAACTACATCCACAAGTTGTTCACCGCCCCAGGCGGACGCGAAAAGATTCGCGAGATTCTTTCAAGCACCAGCGGGCCCGGCGCGGCCCCCGCCCCACAACGGCCGGCAACGGCCCAACCGCAGCCCGCGCCCAGCCAAAGCCCAGCCGGATCCGCACCCGCTGCGACAGGTCAAGCCGCCGCGCCGGCCCAAGGCACCGCCCAGGCCGCGGCGCCTGCAGCTGTCGTCGTCGCGGCGCCTGCCAGCGAGGAAGCAAGTCTGCCAGCCTACTTTCGTGGATCCGCGGGTGGCGGTCAGGCCCAGGTGCAAGTCCCCCAAACCCTGGGACCCAGCTCGTCCCTCGCGGAAATTCTGATGTTCGCCCGCCAGCACCGCGCCTCCGACGTCCATCTCAGCCCTGCTAGCCCGATCCTCCTGCGCCGTTTTACCGCGCTCCGCCCGATCTCGCAGCAACCCCTGACCGCCGAGCACATCCGTGCCATCATCAGCAACGGCATTCCCCCGGAAGAATTAGCTCATTTTATCGAGCACGGCGACCTGGAACTCGCCTTTCCCTTGCCCGGCTCCGGCCGCTACCGGGTGACCATCGCCAAGCAGCGCTTTGGCTGGGAACTGACGGCAAGGGTCATCCCCAACAAGGTCAGACCTTTCGAGGAGTCCGGTCTACCCAACCATTGTGCCGATCTGACCAAGTGGGCGACCGGTATGGTGCTCATCACGGGCCCCATGGGCTGTGGCAAGACCTCGACCTTGGCCACACTCGTCGAAATGATCAACCGCGAACGCTCAGACCACATTATCTCCATCGAAAAGCCCGTCGAGTTCGTCTTCGAACCCAAGCGCTGTCAGATCACGCAACGAGAGGTCTCGCTCCACACCCTGAGCCAGGACAACGCCTTGCGGGCGGCGCTGCGCCAGGACCCGGACATCATCGTCATCTCCGAGCTGCGCGACCTCGACAGCATCTCCCTGGCCGTGTCCGCCGCCGAAACGGGCCACCTGGTGCTGGCCACCATGAACACCGCCAACGCCCAGCGCACCGTCAACCGCCTGGTGGACGCCTTCCCGCCCGACGAACAGGACACCATCCGCAACATGATTTCCGAGACCCTGCGCGGCGTCATCAGCCAGCAGTTGATTCCCCTCAAGGACGGTTCAGGCGTTGTGCCAGCCTACGAAGTTCTGATCGTCACCCGCGCCGTCAGCAACCTGATCCGCAAGAACAACCTCCACCAGCTGCCCAGCACCATGATGACCGGCCGCGCCCAGGGCATGATGCTGCTCGACGACAACCTCAAGAAGCTGGTCGCCGAGGGTCGCATCGAGGGCTTGGAAGCTTTCATGCGCGCCTCGGACCCCCGTCAGTTCCAACAGTTCGCACCGGACCTGCTCAAGGAGCTGAGCAATGGCTAAAATCGACCAGATTTTTGGGGAAATGCTGCGCCTGGGCGGTTCCGACCTCCACCTGGAGGAGGGTCAGAAACCCAAAATCCGCCAGCACGGCGCGCTGACGGCATTGGACATGCCGGTTTTGACCGAGGCCAGTCTCGGCGCGCTGCTGAGCGAGATCAGTACACCCGAACAGTGGCAGCGCTTCGGGCGCCGCGGCGACCTGGACTTCGCCTACTCGATCCCCAACGTCGCCCGGTTCCGCGCCAATTTCTTCCGCCACTTCCACGGTTTCGGCGCGATCTTCCGCACCATTCCCAGCAAGATCCTCAGCCTCGCCGATTTGGGTGCGCCCGAGGTACTCAAGACCTTCGCGCTCCTCAATGCCGGCCTGGTGCTGGTCACCGGCCCCACCGGCAGCGGTAAATCCACGACCTTGGCGGCGATCATCAACCATATCAACGAAAGTCAGGTACGCAAAATCATGACGATCGAGGATCCGGTCGAATTCGTGCACCAGAACAAGCGCAGCCTGATCATTCACCGCGAGGTCGGTGACGATACGCGCAGCTTCGCGACAGGCCTGCGTGGCGCGATCAAGTCCGATGTCAATGTCGTCCTCGTCGGCGAGATGCGCGACCGCGAAACCATCGAGTTGGCCCTGACCGCCGTCGAAATGGGTGTGCTCGTCTTTGGCACGCTCCACACGAACTCGGCCTCCAAGACGCTTGACCGCATCACCGACGTCTTCCCCACCAGTCAGCAGGACCAGATTAAGGGTCTGCTGTCCAACACCCTGCGCGGCATCGTCAGCCAGCAGCTGCTGCGCAGTGCCGACGGCAAACGTCGTCATGCCGCCCATGAAATACTGCTCTACACGCCGGCCCTGGCGGGGATCCTGCGCTCCGGCGACGCGGCCGCGATCTACACCTACCTGCAGACCGGCGGCCGACTCGGCATGACAACCCTCGACGACAATCTCAAGGAGCTGGTCCGCACGGGCAAGGTCCACCAGTCGGAGGCCTACCTGAAAGCCATGGACAAATCAAAATTCTCCGGCTGAACCAGCGCTTATCCTTGAATCCCGAATGAGGACTTGATGCCCATCGACCTGGACTTCGACCGCAAGCATCTCTGGCATCCCTATACCTCCCTGGCCAACCCATTGCCCACCTACCCGGTCGTCGCGGCACAAGGTGCGGAGCTGATCCTCGAGGACGGCCGGCGCCTGGTCGACGGCATGGCTTCCTGGTGGTGCGCCATCCACGGCTACGGCCATCCGCACCTGCGCCAGGCGGTGCAAACCCAGCTCGAACAGATGAGCCATGTCATGTTCGGCGGCCTGACCCACGGGCCCGCCGTGGCCCTGGGCAAACGCCTGGTGGCGATGACACCCGCCGGCCTGGAACGGGTTTTCCTGGCCGACTCCGGCTCGATTGCCGTCGAGGTTGCGCTCAAGATGGCGATGCAGTTCTGGGCCGCACAAGGCGAGCGGCGGCCGCGCTTCCTCACCATTCGCGGCGGCTACCACGGCGACACCTTTGGCGCCATGTCCGTCTGCGACCCGGAAGGCGGCATGCATGCGCTCTGGCAGGGTTTTCTGCCCGAACAAATCTTCGCGCCGCGACCGCCGGCCGGCTTCGACGTGCCCTTGCAATCCGCCTGGGTCGAAGCGTTGGACAAGCTGATGACGATCCACCGCGATCACCTGGCGGCGCTGATCGTCGAACCGATCGTCCAAGGCGCTGGCGGCATGTTCTTCTACGCGCCGGCCTACCTTCGCGCCATGCGCGAGCGCTGCGATGCCCATGGCCTGCCACTGATCTTCGACGAGATCGCCACGGGCTTCGGCCGCAGCGGCGCGCTGTTCGCCGCCGATCACGCCGGCGTCAGCCCCGACATCCTCTGCCTCGGCAAGGCCCTGACCGGTGGCACCATGACCCTGGCGGCAACGCTCTGCAATGACCGCATCGCCGCCGGCATCGCCGCCGACGGCGCCGGCGTGCTGATGCACGGTCCGACCTTCATGGGCAACCCGCTGGCCTGTGCGGCGGCCTGCGCCAGTCTCGAACTCCTGGAGGCAACGCCCTGGCGCGAGCGCGTCGCCGCCATCGAAGCCCAGCTCCGCCAGGAACTCGAGCCCGCGCGGCGTTCGGCCAAAGTCGCCGATGTGCGCGCGCTCGGCGCCATCGGCGTGATCGAAATGCGCGAACCGGTCGACGTGGCCGCCGTCCAACGGGATTTTGTCGACCAGGGCGTCTGGATCCGCCCCTTTGGCAAGTTGGTCTACATCATGCCGCCCTATGTGCTGACGCCCGACCAACTCAGCCGCCTGACCACCGCCATGCTGCGCTGCGCAAGTGCTTGAGCGAGACGGGCCTGTGATAGAATGATGACACGATGACGGCTGTACGAGGTGGAAACGGCATGACACAAACGCGAAGCGTCGGGCTCCTGGTGACCTGCCTGGCCGATTTGTTCCGACCCGAAGTCGCGTTTGCCGCCCTGGCCCTGCTGCGCGCCCAAGGTCTGCAGGTCGAGGTCCCGCGCGGGCAGACCTGCTGCGGCCAGGTCGCTCACAACTCTGGCGATCGCGCTGGCGCGCGCGACGTGGCGGCCGCCTTGATCCCGCTGTTCGAACCCTATGATTACCTGGTCGCGCCCTCCGGTTCCTGCGCCGGTCAGCTGCGCCACCAATTGCCCGTGCTCTTCCCCGTCGGCGACCCGCTCCACCAGCGCGCCGCGCGCCTGGCCGAAAAGAGCTGGGAACTGCTCTCGTTCCTGCACGATGTCGTCGGCATGAAGGCGCTGGCAAGTCACTTCCCCCACACCGTCACGTACCACGACTCCTGCTCGAGCCGCCGCGAAATGGGCGTCGCCAACCAGCCCCGCGCGCTGCTCGGCCAGGTCGCCGACCTAGAACTGCGCGAGTGCGACGACCTTGAATCCTGCTGTGGCTTTGGCGGCACCTTTTGCGTCAAGTACCCTTCGATCTCGACCCGCATGGCCGATGAACGCATCCGCAGCTTCGAGGCCAGCGGTGCCGAAGTGCTGGTCGGCGGCGATCTCGGCTGTCTGCTGCACCTGGCCGGCCGCCTGGCCCGCCGCGGCTCGAAGCTGCAGGTCCGCCACGTGGCCGAGGTGCTGGCCGGCATGACCGCCCAGGTGCCGCCGATCGGCCAGGGGGCGCACCATGAGTGAGGTTCAGAGCCAGCACTTCAAGACGGCGGCAGAACGGGCTCTGGTCGACCCACAGCTCCAGAAAGCACTGGGTCGCCTCAAGGTCGGCTTTCGCGACCACCGCTCCGAGGCTCTGGCCCGCCTGCCCGAGTTTGAGCAGCTGCGCCAAGCGGCCCGTCAGATCAAGGATCACACGCTGGCCCACCTCGACCTCTATCTGGAACACTTCGAACAGCAGGTCCAAAACAGCGGCGGCCAGGTGCATTGGGCAGCCACCCGCGAAGAGGCCAGCCAGCTGATTGGGCGCATCTGTCAGCAGGAACAGGCGCGGCGCGTGCTCAAGGGCAAGAGCATGATCACCGAGGAAATCGCCCTGAATGCCCATCTCGAAACCCTGGGCATGGAGGTCCTCGAGACCGACCTAGGCGAGTACATCATTCAATTGCGCGGCGAGATGCCCAGCCACATCGTGGCCCCGGCCTTCCACCTCAGCAAGGAACAAGTCGCCGACGACTTTCGCGCACACCACCGCGACCTCCCTAGCGATCGCGACCTCTCGGATGCACCAAAACTGCTCGCCGAGGCCCGTGCCCGCCTGCGCCGTCGCTTCCTTGAGGCCGATGTCGGCATCACCGGCGCCAACTTGCTGATCGCCGAGACCGGCACGACCGCGATCGTCACGAATGAAGGCAACGGCGACCTGACCCAGTCGCGGGTGCGCTGCCACATCGTCGTTGCCTCGATCGAGAAAATCGTGCCGCGCAGGGTCGACGCCGACGTCATCCTGCGCCTGCTGGCGCGCTCCGCCACGGGCCAGGAACTCAGCGTCTACACCACCTTCTCGACCGGCCCGCGCCACGCCGGCGACTTGGACGGCCCCAGCGCGTTTCACGTCGTGCTCCTCGACGGCGGCCGCAGCGACGTTCTGGGCACCGAATTCCAGGAGATGCTGCGCTGCATCCGCTGCGGCGCCTGCATGAACCACTGCCCCGTCTATGGCGCGATCGGCGGCCACGCCTACGGCTGGGTCTACCCCGGTCCGATCGGCGCCGTGCTCAATCCCGGCCTGGTCGGGGTCGGCCGCACCATCGACTTGCCGGCCGCCTCGACCTTCTGCGGGCGCTGTTCCGAGGTTTGCCCGGTCCAGATCCCCTTGCCCGAACTGATGCGCTCATGGCGCGAGCGCGCCTATGCCGACGGTTTGCTCTCGCCCTTCTGGCGCTGGGGTCTGGGCCTCTGGCGCCTGGCCGCCAAACGCCCCTGGCTGTACCGCTTGACGACCCGTCTCGGATCACGGCTCCTGCGTTTGCTTGCTGGCCGTCGCGGGCGCTTGGGCAGCAGCCCGCTGCGCGCTTGGACAGGCACACGCGACCTACCCGCGCCCAGCGGCAAGACCTTCTTTGAGCGCTACCGGGAGGATTCCCTATGAGCCGCACCGCCATTCTCGAGCGCATCGCCCGCCAACTGGGCCGCCAGGATCGCGCGGCCGCTCAGGCGCGCGTTCACGACTGGCTGAGCCAGGGCCCGACGATGCCCATCCCCGCTCGCGGTCAGCTCACGGGTGAAGCGCGGTTGGATAAATTCGAAGAAATGGCGCGGCTTGCCCACGCCACCAGCGAGCGGGTCAGCGATCGCGCCGCGGCCATTGCCGCCATTGCCCGCCATGGCGAGCAGCGCAGCCTAGGCCGTAGCCTGACGCTAGGGGCTGGTTTGGCCGATTGGCGGGAAGCGCTGGAGGGCGCAGGCTTTGCATTGGAGGACCAGATCCCGGAACGCGACGGCGTGGCCGTGCTGACGGGTGCGCTGGCCGGCGTGGCCGAGACGGGCACCCTGGTCGTCACCAGCGGGCCGCACCACCCCCACTCCCTCAACATTCTGGCCCAAATCCACTATGTGGCATTGCCCGTATCAAGGGTGCTGGCCAATTACGAAGAGGCCTGGCGCCTGATCGACCAGCACTATCCAGGGGGTTTACCGCGCACCGTGCTCTGGATCACCGGCCCATCCCGGACCGGCGACATTGAGCAGACCATGCAGCTGGGCGCCCATGGCCCAAAGCAATTCCACATCCTGCTGCTCGAGGGCGCCTGAGTCCCAGCGACCTAGGAGGTCTTGAGTCTTGGCGCTTGTCGCTTGACTCTTGAGCTAGCGATCCCAGCCCTTGCTCTCCAGCCAGCGCTCGCAGCCGGCCAGGTCGACGTCGGCCCGTTCCATGGCTTGCGTGATGCCGTTGAGGATGAAGGTGCGCAGCGGTTTGAAGCGAGCCAGGTAGAGCGAGAGCACCACCGGTGGCGTCGGCCAGCCGATCACGGGCGGGCTGCAGCGGTAGTAGTTGTCGCCTAGCAGCTGCCGGCTCTCGTAGTCCGTGTGGTCGGTGGAAGGCGAGTAGAGTAGGTGCAGCGCCGGCGGCGTCCATACCTTCTGATAGGGATTGGTCGGGAACATGTTGAAGTTGAGGAAGCCCAGGTTGAAGTTGCCCGTAAAAAAGCTGGGGATCTCCGCGCCAACACCGAGGGACAAGACTTGGATGCCATTGAGCACCCGCAACAGCGGGTGTGGATCGGATGCCACATCGTTGAGCTCCTGGTAGAGCTCGGCATGGGCCATCCAGGCTTGGCTGCGCAGCATGAAGTGCGGGTCGCTCTGGTCGTAGCTGGCCGCCCGCTGATCGACGACTGGTAGGTCGTGCCGCAAGGGGTCGTTAATGACCTTGCGCAGACAGCCGACCATGGCCAACTCGGCAATCTGGGCATCGCGGATCTGGGTCAACAGGCGCTCTTCATCGTCAACCGCCAAGTGCTCGATCGACAGTGCCTCGTGGGCGCGCTGGTATTCGGATTCCGTGATCAGGCCCTGGCTGTGGCGCAACTCCTGGAGCAGGCCGCGCAGCATGGTCAGGTACTTTTCGTAGTCCTGGACATCGTTGGGGTCGCGAGCACCCTGGGCGATGAGCCGGGTCATCGGGTTGCGCGGCGGCAGGACCACCCGCGAGCCGTCCTCCAATACCACCGGTACCCCCTGGTTGCGCGGTACATGCGCGCCCATGGCGTAGTGGTTGTTGGCCTCTTTGAGGTATTGGTCAACCCGTTCCGTCTTGAGCTTGGCGATCGAAATGAGCTGGGAAACCGCACTCAAGGTCGGCGACATGGCGTAGATGCCGCCATCGCTGATGCCGTCGATCACGGGCCTAACCGTGGCCGGACAGGCGGCGCCATAGGCCACAAACCAGGCCGGTACGTCCATGTCGTTACCACGGCAATTGAAATTGTGGTAGACCTTCGTCTTCCAGCTGCGCTGGTCCTGCCGCTTCGAGGTCTCGCCCGACATGTCGAACGTCATGATCAGGACTTTGTGAGGTAGGTCGCCAAGTCGCCGGTCGCCAAACTCCTTTTTGAGCAGCGCCTGCATGTCCTTGCCGCCGCACCAGGTGGTCAGGCCCAACAGGCTGGTAACGGCGTCGTAGGGGTCTAATTGGTTGCCGTGCAACAGGTCCGAGGCAAAGAACTCGTCCAGCGCGCCACTGAGCAGGTACTCGCGCGGATTCTCCTCTTTGGCCAACAGCATGGAGATCAAGGCCCCGGCGGATGTCCCGGCAAAAGCCGAAACCTGTCTGAAGCTGTCATCCGTGCGCAGGAAGTTCTTGTACTTCTCCGCGAAGCGTTTTAGCATCAACACCGTGAAATAACCATAAATACCGCCACCATCCATGCAAAGGAGTCGGTAGGGCTGTTCGTTCTGGTCGGCCATGGGGAATCACCTGCTTGTATAAAGTTTTGCTCGCGTACCTATCTTAAATCCACTGTTCGAGACGTGCAACACATGAATTGACATGGTCCGTACAAAAAGCTCGTCACTAAACAAACACACACTTGCTAAAATCCGCACAAATGGCTAAGCTTTTGAGCTGGTTCGGCAATTCGTAGGGAGGCGGCGATTGTCAAAGTCTAGCGTAGAAACAATGCTTTTCATCAATGGTGTCGATGGCAGCACAGGCGAATACGACATCCCACCGTTCAATCCAGAACGGCTCACCGATATCCTCGCAGGCGCGGCGGTGCCCGATAATCTGGGTGAACTGCGCAGCCGCACCCGCGGCGGCGAGGCCCATTACGGCGTTAAGGCCACCATCGATCCCGAGCGACTGGACCAGGCCGGCTGGGGCGTGGTCTTTCCCGCAGCCACGGATCCCGCCGTGCTCGAAGCGCTGGAGCCGCTCTTGGCCTGGCGTCGCAACCAGGCCGGGGAGCGGTTCCGCGTCTTCAAGGGCGAGGACGGCGTGCGGCCCGGCGAGAGCAAGTCGGCATGGTTGGCCCGTCACGGTGTCGCACCTGGTCCAGCGGATCCGATACTCATGCCTTATTACCTGATGTTGGTGGGCGATCCCGAGAGTATTTCCTTTAACTTCCAATATCAATTGGATGTGCAGTATGCCGTCGGACGCCTGGACCTGGAGCGACCCGAGGAATATGCGGCCTACGCGGCCACGGTGCTGTCCGCCGAGCGCGGCGAATTCCGCCACCAGCGCCGCGCCTCCTTTCTGGGTGTCGAGAACCCAGACGACCGCGCGACCCAGCTCAGCAACAACCTGCTCGTCCAACCGCTGGCCGATTCCCTGGCCCGCCGCTTCGAGGATTGGCAGATGAACTCCTACAGCGGCAGCGAGGCCGTCAAGAGCCGCCTCGTCCAGGAGCTGACGGAGAACACGCCCGCACTTCTGTTCAGCGCCAGCCACGGCATGAGCTTCCCTCACGGCGACGCTCGCCAAGCCGCCCACCAGGGCGCCCTGCTGTGTGGCGAGTGGCCAGGTCCCAAGAACTGGCGCGAGCCGATTCCCCAGGATTTCTACCTGGCCGGTGATGACCTGGCGACTTCGACCTATGGCCTGCGCGGCATGCTGGCGTTCTGCCACGCCTGCTTCGGCGCCGGTGTCCCACCGCTCGACAACTTCTCCCTGCAACTCATGCGCGCACGCAAGGCACTGGCCCCCAAACCCTTCGTTTCCAAGCTGCCGCAGCGGCTGTTGAGCCATCCCAAGGGCGGCGCCCTGGCCGTGATCAGCCACGTCGACCGCGCTTGGAGCTATAGCTTCGACTGGCCCCAGGCCGGCCGCCAAACCGCTGTCTACGAGAGTGCGCTGACGACGCTATTGGAAGGCAAGCCCGTCGGCATGGCGATGGAGTATTTCAATACGCGCTACGCCGAACTGGCCACCAGCCTGACCGAGGAGCTGGAGGAGATCGAATTTGGCAAGATCCCCAATCACCACGAGCTGACCGCGATCTGGACCGCCCACAACGATGCCCGCTCCTACGTCGTGCTCGGCGATCCGGCCGTGCGCCTGGTTCCCGAGGGCCAGCGCCGCGAACGCGATCGTGAAATGACGATCGTGATCGAGCCCGCACCGACGAGACCGGCCCCAGCCCCCGCAGCACCGGCGCCGGCCGCGACCCAACCGGAACCGCCGCCCCAGCCCGAGCGGCCGGCCTTGCGCGTGTTAGCTGAGGAGCCCCAGCCCGCAGTGACAGCCCAATCCTGGTTAGAGCGCCTGGACCGTGCGGCCAAGTCGCTGGAACAGGTGGAAATCGAGACCCGCCTCGAGGGCGAGGATGCGGCCGTGGCGCGGACGCGCATCGACTTGGACGGCAAAGTCGAGCTCTTGCTGGGACCTGGTGACAATGAACTCGCCTGGCGCCGTCACCAGGAATCGGTGAAATTGGCCCTGGAGGGTCGCACGGCCCTATTGGCCGAAATTTGCAGGCTGATGTTGGAGAGGAAATGAACGCACGCGCGGGAGTCCGGCCCGCGTCCACGCGAAAACATATTGGGCTTTCTGCTCAAGACGGCGAGGGCCTGTACCGTTATTTGAGATAGGCTTTCCCACGAGAGGTCCGCTATGTGGAACGTCTTGATCGTCGACGATGATTTCAGTACGCGCAAACTGATGAACCGCATGCTCCAGCGCAAGGCAACCGTCGACCACGCGGCCAATGGACGGGAAGCCCTATTTGCCTACGAGCTCTCGGTCACCCACCAGGAGCCCTACGACGTGATCCTGCTGGACGTGACGATGCCGGACCTCAACGGCGATGTAGTCCTCGAAGAGATCCGCCGCCGCGAGAAGCCACAAGGCAGCCGCGTCCCGATCATCATGGTGACTGGCCGCCAGGACTGCATGACAACCTGCTTCGAAAAAGGCTGTGACGCCTATCTGGTCAAGCCTGTCTCGCCCAGCAACTTGTTGCAAAACATCCGCCAGCTGGTAGAAGGGTAACAGGCGGGTCTCGCAGGCGCTGCGGCACTGTAGCACAAGCTGCAATCTTGCGCCGGGCGGCGAGTGATAGTTATGGGAGTTTTGCAAAGAAGGAGCAATCCCCCGCCTATTACGACTTTGTCAGGTTGGTGATG
>CAYRFM010000050.1:0-58983 GCA_964423555.1 uncultured Holophagae bacterium
GCCTTGGGGGGGCAGACCAACGGCTGCAATGCCGGTGCCATCAGCTTGAGGATCGAAAGCGGCAACATACTGGTGAACTCGAAATCGGCCGCCTCGGAACCCTGGACGTGGGCCGTGATCACGCCGAACAGGCGGTTGTCGATGATGAACGCGAACGTCGCCGTGCGGTTGACGGCTTCCGACGAGATCAGCCGCCCGCCCGCGCCGTAGGTCTCCTTGCGGTGGTCGCCCGTGCCGGTCTTGCCGATCACCTGTAGGGCTTCGCCGGCCTCGTTCTTGAACGCGTTGCGCACGCGCATGGCCGTGCCGTTGGCGACGACGCCCGCCAGTGCCGTGCGCGCCGCTCGCGCCACTTCCGGGTGCAGAACCTGCACGCCCGGTGCGCCGCTGCGGTCGAAGACGGTCTCATACGGCGTGTCCTCGGCGAAGCGCATGCGCTCGACTCGGAACGGCGTCGAACGCACGCCGTCGTTGAGGATGATGCCCATCAGGTCGCACAGCGCCGAGGGCCGGTCGCCCGAACTGCCGATCGAGGTCGCGTAGGACGGCGTCAGGGTCTCGAACGGGTAGCCCACGCTGTGCCACTGTTCCTGGATGTGGACGAAGGCCTCCATCTCCAGCATGGTGCGGATGCGCTTGTTCTGCGCCGCCCGCCGCGAGGAGCGGAACAGCCAGGAGTAGACCTCTTGGCGCGCGCCGTAGCTGGCCTCGCGGACCTCTTTGAAATCCGCCTGGGGATGGCGGTGCAGGTAGTCCACCAACCACAGCTCGAGCGGGTGGCAGCGGGCCAGGTAGCCGCGGTCTTGCAGCGACCAGAGGTCCGGCTTGAACTTCTCGTAGTAGGAGGTATAGCCGCTCTCGCGCTCGCTGGGGAGGTCCTCGTCGTCGAGCAGCTCCATGCCCTCCTCGACCTCGACATCGACCTCGCCGCTGCTCTCGCCTTGCTCCGGCAACGGGTTGCTGCTGGCCAGCTGTGGGCAGTAGCGCTCCATCTTGATGGCGAACTCGGCCAGCTGCATTTCCGGGTCGATCGAGAGCAGTGCCGTCGCCACTCGCGTCGGCAGCGGGCGGATACTCTGCATCAGCAAGGTCTCGCGCTCGTCCTCGGTCTTGTCGCGGTACTTCCTGTAGAAGTTGCGCAGGAACGAGGTGCCCTCCAGGTCGGCGAAGCGGGTCAGGTAATTGCGCCGCTCCTCGGCATCGAGCTTGTCGATCGCACTTGCTCGGTCGGTGATCTGGGCGATGTGGTAGTTGACGATGTCGCGCATCAGGCGGATGAACGAGAGGTTGATCGAGTCCTTGAGCGCGTCCTTGATCGGCGGGTTGCGGCGGTTGTCCTTCTTGTCGAAATTGTTGAAGGTATGCAGGCCGCCGCCGGTGAAGAATGCCTCGCCAGGGCTGGCCGAGTACTTGCGCTCCAGGGCCGCGGCGAGGATTTCTTCGAGGGTGGCCGTTGGGCTTTCGATGAGGAAGTCCAGGGCGAATTGGGTCAGCTTATCCGAGGCCAGCTCGCGCTCGGCCAGACGCTCTTCCTCGCTGATCTTGCTGTAGCGCTCGTGCAGGCCGGCGATGATGTCGAGGTAGGTCAGCAAGGTGCGCAACTTGGCGGTTGAGCCCAGGTCCAGCTTGACGCCCTCGCTGTAGATGAAGGGCAGGTCCAGGGTATCGGTCTGGACGCGCAGCACGTTGCCGCGCTCGGTCTTCTCGTAGAGGGTGAAGCTGTAGATGACGTCCTTGGGGTTGCCCTTGGCGAGCAGGTGGTGGGCAATCAGGCCGTTGGCGGCCAGGAACTCGGGGTCGGCCAGATTGGCGAAGAGGGTATCGACGTTGTGCTGGACCTCGCCATCGAGGGTACTCTCGACGGTCAGGTCGAGTCGATCCAGCTGGTACAGGCTCTGCACGTTCATCAAGCTCAGCAGGCGCGTGCGCACGGCTTGGGCGGCCTTCATGCGCAGGAAGGAGGGCTTGTCGGGGTGGAACGGCTTGTCGCGCAGGCGCAGCGAGACCTTGAGTGCCGCCTCGCGCAGCGCGGGGCTGATGGTGCCGTAAGCCTGCAACAAGTTAAGGTAAATGTTGCATTTCTGATCCAGCGCCTCGGGATCGGCGGCCAGGTAGTAGGTCGGCCGGCGCTGGGCGATGAACAGGCCGAGGATGCGCTTGTAGGCCTCGGCGTAGGCGCGCTGGTTCTCGGGGGGAAGCTTGCCGAACGGCATGCGCAGTAGCGACATGGCCTCTTCGAAGTCGGTGCCGTACCAGGCGAACAGGCCGTCGCCCAGGCTGAAGACTTCACCGAAACCCGGTGCGGCCGAGAGCGGCACGCTGTTGATGTAGTCCAGGGCGATGCGGCTGCGGGCCTGGGTCGTGTTGGGCCCCTCGGCGTAGGAACTGAGCGAGGCGGAGGCCATCTGCAGCAGTTTCTCGCGGGCCTGGGAGGTGCGGCCCTCGGGCGAGTGGCGGAACTTGGCGATCTGGGTCGCCAAGGTGCTGCCGCCGGGGACTTGGTGGCCCTTGTGGACGACCTGGATGCCCTTGTCGACCAGGGCGCGGGCAAAGCGGTCCCACTCGATGGCGGGGTTGTGCTGGGGGGTCGGCGGGTTCATCCACTCGCGGTTCTCGATGAACAGCAGGGTGTTGAGCACGACGACGGGGACGGCGTCGAGACTGGGAAAGACGCGCTCGGGGGTGAGGTGGCGGTAGAGGGTGCGCTTGCGGTGGTCGAGGATGTGCAGGCCGGCCTGGCTCTTCTCTTTGTAGGGTGGGAAGATGCCGAGCTCGGTGGCGTCGCGCAGTGCGGCCGACTGGCGCGCCTGGCGTTCGATCAGAAAGCCGCGTTGGGTCAGGGTGGTGGTGTAGTCGGGGATGTTGGTGTAGCCCAGGCGGATGTCGTAGGGACCGTATTGGGGGAAGCGGATGGCCGGGCTGGCCTCGGGCGCGACGTCATAGGTCATTTTGGCGGCCCAGGCGCTGAGGTAATGGGACTGCAGGTGCGAGTTCTGCATCTCGTACCAGCCGAACATGCCGAGTGCGCCGAGCATGATCAGGAAGACGAAGGCGAGGCGGAAGAAACGGCGCCAGCGGGCGCGGCGCAGGAGCATGCGGTAGAACATCTGCCAAGGCAGGCTCTCGGCCAGGAGTCCGGCCTCGCGCCAGGTGATCTCGCTTTCGCGGGCGCGGCCGCGGCACAACTCGTTGAGGTAGTTGGTCCAGTAGAGCCGCCAGAAGCCAAGGCTGTAGTGGGCCTCTGGCGCAAACAGACGGGCGCAGGGTCGGCCGACGTTGAAGTACAGCCAGCTGGCCTTTTGGGCGGCCTTGTCGTCCATGGTCGGGCGCAGGCAGAGGCTGGTGTAGAGCAGGGCCTGGTGTAGGTGTTCGCCCAGGGCGATGCGGCGCACGTGGAAGAAAGAGATGCGCTGCTCTTCGCTGTTGCGATTGGGCCTGAGCATGGCCGGCAGACTTTGACGCAGTCGCCAGGCGCTGCCCAGGTGGTGCAAGGCTGGGCGGCGGCAGCGCGAGCGCGGGCGGTGGTAGACGTGGGTGCGCTGGGCTCGCCGGCGGTAGGCGCGGGGTTTGAAGCGTGCGGCCAGGACCAGCTGGAGGCGATGGTGGTGGTAGGCGGCCAGCTGGATCTCGAACTCGCTCGGCATGCGCTGGCGCAACTTTTCGCCCCATGCCCGCCCTAACTGGGGCTTGGTGCCGATCAGATGGGCGTCGACGAAAAGAAACGTGACCTGTCTTTTTTTCCTAGTAAACATCCGTCGTTTGGTTGTCCTGGGTCCGGCGAGTCGGAAATCGGCCGGGACCATTTTCGCTCAGATAGGGAGAAAAGTCCATGGCCGCGGTGGTCGCGGCAGGCCGGTGTCACTTTGTAAGCGCCGCGGCGGTCATAAAAACGGTTGCCAAAGGGGAACTTCCTTATTTATATTAGTGTAGGCCATAACACGGAATTGGGGGACAGCTTTGCGTCTGAGAACACAGGTTTTTATCCATTGTTGGAACGCGCGCGCCTCGCGTGCGGCGAATGTGTCGGCTCGGACCAACCTGGTTGGAGCGTCCCATGGCAGCCGCTAACTTCTTCGCCCAATACACCGTCACCTTTGAAAAGGACGAGATCATCTACAAGCAGGGTGACCCTGGCAACTGCATGTTCGTGATCAAGGACGGCGGCGTGGGCCTCTACAAGACGGTCAACGGCTACACGGACAAACAGGGCGAGCTGGGCAAGGGCGACTTTTTCGGCGAGCTCTGCATCCTCGAGAGTTGCCCCCGCAACGAGACGGCCAAGGCGCTGGTCGAGAGCCAGTTCGTGGTGATTCACCGCTCGACGTTTGTCAAGATGCTCAAGACCAACATGGAGATCGCGATCCGCATGCTGCAGAAGCTCAGCAGCCGGATGCACGAATCGGACAAGAAGATTGACGCGCTGTTGGCGCAATTGGCGGTCCAGGAGAGTGGCAGTCTCACGACGATGCCCAATTACAAACCGCTGAAGCGGCCCAAGCACGTGATCGGCAAGCTGGTCTCGGTGGCCAAGAACCGCGTTTTCGTGCTGGACAGCGACCGCAACCTGGTCGGTCGCTACGACCCGGTCACCGGCATCAAGCCCGAGGTCGACCTGACCTACGAGGACGATACCCGCTCCGTCTCGCGTCGCCATGCGGTGATCTTCCGGCGTGACAACAAGTTCTTCATTCAAGAGGAGATCGGCGTGCTCAACGGCACCTTCGTCAACGGCGCCAAGGCCTCCTCCAGCGACGAGCAGGTCCAGATCCACGATCAGGACATGGTCAATATCGGCATGCTGGCCTTCAAGTTCCACCTGGTCGAGGTCGACGACGACGCCGAGCACACGGCCTGATCGTCGCGATTCGGGCTGACAAGGCGCGACCCTTGGGTTAAGATGGGGTGGGCGGAAGTTTCCGCCCCCTTACATTGATCTGGGGAGACATCGAGCGCCATGAGCATGATCGAAGAAATCGTTGGTCGGCAAATCCTTGATTCGCGCGGCAATCCCACGATCGAGGTGGACGTGCGACTGTCCACCGGTATCGTCGGCCGGGCCGCGGTCCCGTCGGGAGCCTCGACCGGTTCGCTGGAGGCCCTCGAACTGCGCGACGGCGACAAGGCCGTCTACTTGGGCAAGTCGGTGCACAAGGCCCTGGAGCACATTCACGAGCAAATCGCGCCCGAATTGATCGGTCTGGACGTGCGCGACCAGACCGGCATCGATCGCCTGATGATCGAGCTAGACGGCACGGAGAACAAGAGCCGCCTGGGTGCCAACGCCATTCTGGGCGTCTCCCTGGCGGTCGCCCGCGCGGCCGCCGACGCCGTCGAACTGCCCCTCTACCGCTACATCGGCGGCACCGCCGCCCGCGTCATGCCCGTGCCGATGATGAACATCCTCAACGGCGGCGCCCATGCCGACAACAACGTCGACATCCAGGAATTCATGGTCATGCCGGTCGGCTCGCTGCGTTTCTCCGAGGGCCTGCGGGCCGGTGTCGAGGTCTTCCACGCCCTCAAGAGCGTGCTCAAGCAGAAGGGTCTCAACACCGCCGTCGGCGATGAGGGCGGCTTCGCACCCGACCTCAAGTCCAATAGCCAGGCGCTGGACCTGATCCTCGAAGCGATCCAGAGCGCTGGCTACCAGGCGGGCAAGGATTTCGTGCTGGCCCTCGACGTCGCCTCCAGCGAGTTCTACCAGGACGGCATCTACCACCTGGCCGGCGAGAACCGCAAGCTGACCTCCGCCGAGATGGTCGCCTACTACCAGAGTCTGACCGCCAACTACCCGATCCGCTCGATCGAGGACGGTATGGCCGAGGGCGACTGGGAGGGCTGGAGCTTGCTGACGCAGACGCTCGGCGCCAGCACGCAGCTGGTCGGCGACGACCTCTTCGTCACCAACCCGAAGATTCTGGCGCGCGGCATCAAGGCCAAAGTCGGCAACGCGATCCTCATCAAACTCAACCAGATAGGCACTCTGACCGAAACCCTGGAAGCCATTCAGATGGCCCAGCGCGCCGGTTACCGCTGCGTCATCTCCCATCGCAGCGGCGAGACCGAGGACACCACCATCGCCGATCTGGCGGTCGCCACCAACGCCGGCCAGATCAAGACCGGCTCCGCCTGCCGCACCGACCGCATGGCCAAGTACAACCAGTTGCTCCGCATCGAGGAGGAACTGATGGACGACGCCATCTACCCCGAACAGCTGTTCGGCTAGGCCCGTGGGGGCGCACGCCCCCGCATCGCGGTGAGCCATGTTGCCTCCCATGTCAACCCACGAGCGCGCGCGGCTGATGCGCAAGGGCGGGATCCTGGTGGTCGCGCTGCTGTTCCTCAGCTTCGTGGCCATCTCGTTGTTTGGCGATTCGGGGATTCTGGTCAACATGCGGGTCAAGACCGAGTACAAGCGTCTGATCGCCGAACGCGACCAGTTGCTGGCCGAAAACAACCGCCTGGCCAAGGAGATTCGCGAACTCAAGAGCGACGATCGCAAGATCGAGGAATTGGGTCGCAAAGCCTTTGGTTTCGGCAAACCGGGCGAGATCGTGTTCTACTTTCCGCCCGACGATCCCCACGGCACCATCCAGCGCTTCGAGAACCGCGGCAACGGCGGTCAGTGAGCGCGGCACCGTCGTCCCAGCGGATGTCGGTGCAGGCGGTCGCCGATAAAGATTGACACCTGATCACTTTTTAATATAATAGGAATCTTTGTTTGAGGGAGTGGCGTCATGCTCTTTCAATTGGATGAACTGAAAAAGGGTAAACAGGAGATCGTACGAGAGCTCGATCTCCCTCAGGAGGAACTCCAGATCCAATCTGGAACAGCGACGATTCACAACCTTGCGGCCAAACTCCGGCTTCGCCTCGACCCTCTGGGCTATGCGATGCACTACGAGGTCCGCGCCAAAGTGACCTGCGACTGCATCCGCTGTGGTGCCGCGCTCGAACTGGCGGTGAATCAAGACGACTGGGTTTCCCTCAGAGTTCAGCAACCGGAAGACGCTCACATTCTCTTGGACGATTCACAGATGAACGTCCGTTTCATCACGGACACCACCGTCGACCTCAAGAGCCTGGTGCTCGAAGTCGTCGATTTGGCGTTGCCCAGTTTCCCCAGACACGCGGACGATGTCGCGGCGTGCGCGGGAGACCTGGCAGCGGATGGCCTGGCGGAGCCGAAATCCTCGCCGTTCGATGTGCTATCGAAATTCCTATAGCCCGCGAAGCCGATTTTTTGACAGGAGCCCATCACCATGGCAAATCCAAAGAGAAGAACGTCCCATTCCCGCAAGAATTCTCGGCGTTCCCACGACTTCCTGACCGCTGCCGCTGCCGGTAAATGCAGCAACTGCGGCGCCATTCGCCAGCCCCACCGGGTCTGTGCCGACTGCGGTTACTATGGCGACAAACAGGTCGCCGCGGCCGTCGAAGATTGATCCTATCTCGATTCTAAGAGAGATCTATGGAACAGAAAGTAGCGCTTGTGACAGGTGGTTCCCAGGGCATCGGGGAAGCCATTTGTCGCCGCCTTGCCAGTGATGGCTTTCACGTCCTCGTCTCCAGCCGCAACCAGGATAAAGTGGATGCGGTGGCGGCGTCGATTCGCGAGCAGGGTGGCACTGCCGACGGTTTTGCCCTGGACGTCTCCAACATCGACTCCTTCAAGGATCGCTTCAAGGATCTGAGCTCGCGTTTCGGCGCACCGGCGGTGTTGGTCAACAACGCCGGCGTCACCGCCGACAATTTGATGCTGCGGCTCAAGCCCGACGACTACGATCGGGTCATGAACACCAACCTCAAGGGTTCCTTTTTCCTGACCCAGCTGGCTCTGCGCAACATGCTCAGGGATCACTGGGGCAGAATCATCACCATCTCCTCGGTGGTTGGCCTGATGGGTAACGCGGGTCAGGCCAATTACGCGGCTTCCAAGGCCGGTCTGATCGGGATGACGAAATCCCTGGCGCGCGAGGTCGGCTCCCGCGGGATCACCGTCAACGCCGTCGCGCCCGGCTTCGTCGATACCGAAATGACCGAGCATCTCGATGGTGCGGTCAAGACCCAGTTCCTGGGTTCTGTGCCGCTCGGTCGGTTTGGTCGCGCCGATGAAATCGCTCATGCGGTTTCCTTTCTGGCATCCGAGGGGGCCGGTTACATCACCGGTCAGGTGCTCACTGTCGACGGCGGCATGTACATGTGATCGCCGAGTGAATCGATTACCATCCGTGGTAGCTATCTCAGGAGGAAAATAAATGTCCGAAATTTTCGAAGATGTCAAAGCCGTGATCGCCGAAGAGCTGGAAGTCGAAGAGGATCAGATTCAAATGGAATCGAAGATCGTCGATGACCTTGGCGCCGATTCTCTCGACGTGGTCGAACTGATCATGCGCCTTGAAGAGAAGTTCGACGTGGAGATCCCCGACGAAGACGCCGAGAAAATCCAGACCGTGGGCGATGCCGTCAAGTTCATCGAAGCCCGAGTCAACTAATTTTTTCTCCCGGGTGGCATGGTTGCCCGGGAGTAAGACAGGCCGCGGCACGTGGTTCCCGACGAGGACACGAGGTGCGCGGTCCACTTGGTTTTCGAGGATGCGAGCGCAGCGGTCGGCCGATCGGCCCCTATGCTTCGCTCGCGCGCAGCGGTCGGCCGATCGTCTTCCTTTGGTTTCGGTCCTCGGCCCTCTGACCGCAACCCATGGGTTACCGCATTGTTTAGGAGGGATGTTTGAGAAGGGTTGTCATCACCGGATTAGGTGCAGTAAGTCCGCTCGGCCTGAATGTGGCCGACACTTTTGCTGGCCTGGTTGCCGGCAAGAACGGCGTGAGCACCGTTACCAAATTCGACGCCACCGAGTATCCCTGCCAGATCGCGGGTGAGATCAAGAATTTCGATGTCGAGACTTTTCTTTCGCGCAAGGAAGCGAAGAAAGTCGACACCTTCATCCAGTACGCCATCGCCGCCGCTCAAGAGGCCTTGGGCGACAGCGGCATCCACCTGGAAAGCGAGAACCTGGACCGCTTTGGCGTCATCATCGGCAGCGGCATCGGCGGATTGCCGATGATCGAGGAACAGCACACGATCCTGATGGAGAAGGGCCCGCGTCGCATCACGCCGTTCTTCATTCCCTCGCTGATCATCAACCTGGCGGCCGGCCATGTCTCGATCAAATACGGCCTGCGCGGCCCGACCTCGGCGCCCGCAACCGCCTGCTCGACCGGCACTCACTCGATCGGCGACGCTTTCCGCGTGATCCAGCGCGACGAGGCCGACATGATGATCGCCGGTGGCACGGAAGCCGTCGTCTCGCCGCTGGCGATGGCCGGCTTTGGCTCGATGAAGGCGCTCTCGCGGCGCAACGACGAGCCCCACCGCGCAAGTCGCCCGTTCGATATCGACCGCGACGGCTTTGTCCTCGGCGAGGGCTGTGGCCTGGTCGTGCTCGAGGAGTACGAGCGCGCCCGTGCCCGCGGCGCCAACATCTATGCCGAGTTGGTCGGCTATGGCATGACCTCCGACGCCTACCACATCACCTCGCCCGCCGAGGACGGTGGCGGCGCGATTCGCGTCATGCGTCTTGCGCTGGCCAATGCCGGCATCAACCCCGACGCGGTCGCTCTGGTCAATGCCCACGGCACCTCGACCCATGCCGGTGACGCCATCGAGTGCCGCGCCATTCGCGCCGTTTTCGGCGACCACACCGACCACATGATGGTCCACTCGACCAAGTCCATGATCGGCCATTTACTCGGTGCCGCCGGCGGCATGGAAGCCGTGGTCCTGGCCAAGACGATCGCCACCGGCATCGTCCACCCCACCGCCAACCTCGAGAACCAGGACCCCGACTGCGCCATTGACGCCGTACCCGGCAGCGCCCGCGAGGCGGTGATCGAGTACGGACTCTCCAACTCCTTCGGGTTTGGTGGCACCAACGCCGCCATCGTCATGAAGAAAGTCTGAGCACGGTCCTGGAGGGCGCCATGCCGTTTCAGGAACGCGACGGGCTGATGCATGTGAGCCCAGCCGCCCCCGTGGCGGCGACGGTGCGCGTGCCTGGCTCCAAGTCCCTGACCAACCGCGCAATGTTGCTGGCCGCGCTGGCGGAGGGTACGACCGAGCTGGTCAATCCCCTCCACAGCGACGACACCCACTTCATGCGCGGCGCGCTCCAGGCCATGGGCTGCGCCATCGTCGAGCAGCCGGAGCACTGGTCGATTAGCGCGCCCGCGCGCTGGCGCGATCCGGGCGCGCCGCTGTTCATCGGCAATGCCGGCACTGCCATGCGCTTCCTCGTTCCCGCCATGAGCGCCCAAGCCGTGCGCGGCGAAATTGGCGGCAACGAGCGCATGGCGCAGCGCCCGATCGGCGATCTGGTCGAAGGTTTGCGCGCGCTCGGTGCCGGGATCGCCTATGTCGGCCGCGAGGGCTACCCGCCCCTGCGCCTGGAGGAGCGGCTGCGCTCAGGCACCGTCGCCATTCGCGGCGATGCCTCCAGCCAATACCTGTCCGGGCTGCTGATGGCGCTGCCGTTGCAGAGCGGCGATTCCCTGATCCAGGTCACCACGCCGCTGGTCAGCCGCACTTATGTGGAAATGACCCTGGCCTGCATGGCCCAACTGGGGGTTGTCGTCGAGCCGGATGTCGCCTTCCTCAACTTCCGCATCCCCGGTGGTCAGCGCTACCGCGCGACCAGCCTGACGATCGAGCCCGACGCTTCGACCGCCTCCTATTGGTTCGCCCTGCCGTTGATGGTCGGTGGCAGCGTGACGGTCCGCGACGTGCCCGCCCACAGTCATCAGGGCGATTTCGGCCTGCTCGATCATTTTGCCGAGATGGGCGCGCGCATCGAACGCGGGCCCGAGGGCGTGACGATCACCGCCGCGGCCCTGCGCGGCATCGATGTCGACATGAACACGCGCTCCGACGTGGCGCCGACCCTGGCGGTGGTTGCGACCTTGGCCAGCTCGCCGACCACGATCCGCAATGTCGGCAACATGCGCATCAAGGAATGTGACCGCATCGCCTGCATCCAGCAGGCCTTCGACGACCTGGGTTTGCGCATGGAATCCGGTCCGGACTGGATGCGCATCCACCCCTCCGCGCCGCGTCGCGAGGCCGTGCTCCAGCCCGAGGAGGACCACCGCATGGCGATGATCTTCGCCTTGCTGGGCCTTGCCCATGGCCAGGTCCGCATCGCCGAACCCGAGTGTGTCGCCAAGACCTATCCGCGCTTTTTCAGCGAGCTGGGGGCCGTGCTGCGTCCGCGCTGATTCTCTCTTGGCCTGCGGCCCGTGCTCGTGGTAAACAGGGGAGGGGTATCGCGTGAAATTCGTCAGTTGGAATGTCAATGGCTTGCGCGCCATCGAGAGAAAGGGCTTCGAGGCCTGGTTCCGCGCAGAGAACGCCGATCTGGTCTGCCTGCAGGAGATCAAGGCAGCGCCTGCGCAACTCTCCGAGTTCCTGCGGGCACCCGCTGGCTTTGAGGCCTATTTCGAGCCCGCCCAGAAACCCGGCTACAGCGGCGTCGTCACCTATTCCCGGCACCGCCCTGTCAAGGTCTGGCGCGGCATGGACTTCGAGCCCGTCGACCGCGAGGGCCGCATCCTCGTCACCGAGTTCGAGCGCTTCACCCTGGTCAACGCCTATATGCCCCACGCCCGCCGCGACCTCAGCCGCAAGGACTTCAAGCTAGACTTTTGCGCGCGCTTCCTCGACTGGGTACGCCGGCTCCAAGCCGACGGCCACCGTCTGATCATCTGCGGCGACGTCAACGTCAGCCACACCGAGCTCGACCTGACCCATGCCAAAACCAACCGCGCCAATGCGGGTTTCTTGCCAGAGGAGCGCCAATGGTTCGACGAACTGCTCGCCCTGGGCCTGCGCGACGTCTTCCGCGACCGCCATCCCGGTCAGCCCGGTCATTACACTTGGTGGAGCAACATCAAGGGCGTGCGCGAAAAGAATGTGGGTTGGCGCATCGATTATTTTCTGGTCGCCGACGTTTTGGTCGAGTCCGTTCGCGGCTCGGGCCATCAAGCCCAGGTTTTGGGCTCGGATCACTGCCCAGTCTGGCTGGAATTGGAGGACGCATGAAGGAGCTCGAGCCCGAGCAAGCGCGACAGTTCATGGTGGGTCACCACCGCCTGACCGGATTCCACTACAGCGCCGATGCCGAAGGGCTGGCGGCGCTGCTGCGCGATCTGCGCTGCATTCAACTGGATCCCTTGCAGCCCTTGGGCACCAGTCCCGATCTGGTCGTCCAGGCCCGTTGTCGCGACTACCGTATGGGCGATCTGTTCCGCCTGCTGATGCCCCACGGCGCCTTCGAGCATTATGCCAAGGAGCGTTGCCTGCTGCCGCGCGAGGCCTATCCCTATTACCGCGCCTATGCCGCCGGCGCCATGTGGGCGCGCCTGGGCTCCTGGTATCACAAGAGTATGCTGAAGGTGCCGCTGAGGGTGCAGGAGGCCGTGCTGGCCGAGCTGGCCGAGCGCGGGCCACTCACGCCGTCGCAGATGGCCGACCACGGCGCCGTCGTACCCAACGACTGGTCGGGCTGGAAGGGCACGGCCAAGGCCACGACTCTGGCGCTCGAACTGCTGTGGGCGCGCTGCGAGGCCGTCGTCTGCGGCCGCAACGGTCGCGAGAAGTGCTACGACATCCCGGAGCGCGCGCTGGGCTTGAACCACGCCCCCGGCGCCTATGACTTCGCGCGCTGGGCGCTGCTGGAACGGGTCGAGGCCGCGGGCTTGATGCCCGTCAATATGGGACCGCACTGGTCGATGATCGAGGACGCGCGTGCGGCGCTGCCCGCCCGCATGGTCGAGGAGGGTTTGCTCGAGCTGGTCACTGTTTCCGGCTTCAAGGGCCGCTTCCTGGCGCCGGCCGGTTTCTGCGAGCGCAGCTACCCGGCCTGCGACGAGGCGCTGCGCATCCTCGGGCCCCTCGATGCGCTGCTCTGGCACCGCCCGCTGATCCAGCACATCTTCGGCTTCGAATACATCTGGGAAGTCTACAAGCCCGCCGAGCAGCGGCGTTGGGGTTGGTACGTCTGTCCGCTTCTCCACCGCGGCCAGTTCGTCGGTCGCCTGGAAGGCCACGTCGAGGAGCGGCGTCTCCTCATTGACACCGTCTGGTGCGAGCCGGGCAGGGAGCTCGAGCGCGAGGCGCTGGCGGCCGCGCTCGAGCGCCATGTGGCGGCGCTGGGCTTGCGGCGCGCCGTACTGCCGCGGCGCTTTAAATGAGCCGATGATTTTTTTATGTTCTCTAACCATGCCATTCTAAAGGACTTGAAAATTTTTTTCGAAAACCGCTTGCCTTTCGTCAGGGTTGTGACGTTAAGTTAGTTGACCGGCCAATACGGCCAGTCAACAGCCACTAGGGAAAGTGGCTGTACAGACATCAGGGAGGATGACTTATGGCTAGCATTATTAACAACGTTGGTGCCGTCAACGCTCAGAGAAACTTGGCTGCTTCTCAGGGCGGCTTGAACAACACCATCAATCGGCTTTCTACGGGATTGCGGATCAACCGGGCTCATGACGACGCCGCCGGTCTCTCGATCTCCAACAACTTGCGGGCTGACGTGAAGGTCCTCAACCAGGCACGCCGCAACGCCAACGACGGTCTCGGCCGTTTGGCTGTCGTCGACCTGGTTTCCGAAGAAGCAACCAACTTGCTGACCCGTGCAGCGGAACTGGCTGAACAGGCTGCATCCGGCACCACGACCTCCGCAGGTCGTGCCGCTCTCGACTCGGAGTTCCAAGAGATCCAAGACGCACTCGACGATCTCAACTCGAACACCAAGTTCGACGGTACCGCCGTATTCGGCACTGCCTCCTTCGACGTCCGCGTCGGGGAAACCTCCGCTGAGAAGGTATCCGTATCGGGTATCCAGATCAGCTCCACCGCGCTCAGCGTTACCGGCTCCTTGACGACTTCGGCCAACGCCAGCACCTCGCTGACGGCGATCACCACGGCCATCGAGTCCATTTCCAGTTCTCGTGGTACCGTCGGTGCGAAGTCCGCTCGCCTGCAAACCCTGGTCAACTCGCTCGGCATCTCCTCCGAGAACATTCAGGCTGCTGAGAGCCAGATCCGCGATGCCGACGTCGCGTCTGAGGTTGTCAACCTGACCAAATTCCAGATCTTGAGTCAGTCCGGCGTTTCGGCGTTGGCACAAGCCAACCAGTCCTCGCAATCCGTTCTATCCCTCCTGGGATAAACGGCGCCTAGCCTGAAAAGGAGGTAATGACCTTGTTAGCAGAGGGTACACTCAAAGCCGTAAGTAGCCTTGGTGTGGCCAAGCCAACGACGTCATTGCCTTTCCCTTCGCGTCCGCAAGCGGACACTCGCGTCAAACCGAGGAGCGAGGTGGAAGGTGGTGCGTTTGCGGAACGGCGGGCGAGTGACAGCGATGTCGTGAGTCTTGCTACCGACGATGCGCCCTATGCCGAGGCCACTCAAGAGGCAAACCTCAACTCTGGTGCTGCTACCAGCGGTGCCAGTCAAGACGCGGCCAGTCGCGAAGCGCTCGACAAAGCGCGCGAAGCGGAACAGAAGCGCCTTGAAAAACTCACCAAAGAGCTCAATGAAAAGCTAAACGAAGACCTGACGATCAGGTTTGGCCAGGATGAAGAGTCCGGCGAGGATATCGTTCAGTTGGTCGAGAAAAAATCAGGGGATGTGGTGCGACAGTTCCCACCCCAGGAGCTTCTCGAGTTCCGCGAGCGGTTCAAAGACTACGCCGGTCTGCTCTTCAACCAGGACGCTTGATCCACAACCACGAGGTGAACCATGGCGGGTGCTGTCAACTTTGGGGGCCTGGCTTCAGGCCTGGATACCAGTCTGATTATCGAATCGCTGCTGGTCAATCGCCAGAAGCGGTCCGACGCCATCACCCAAGCCATCAGTACGGGCGATGCCCAGAAAAAGGCGCTCAACGATGCCAAATCGGTCATCGGCCGTCTTGACACCCAGCTGAGCACTCTGAGCAAGACCACGTTTGGCAACCGCAAGGTCACTTCGGGCGACGACAAAATCGTCACCGCTACCGCAACCGATAAATCGTCTCTCGGCGATCATGAGATCACCGTGAACAATCTCGCCAGCCGTAGCGTCGTGACGATTGGCAAAGCCCAGAGCTCCGCCAGCGCCGTTATCGGCGCTGGTGACCTCAACCTAAAGTTCAACAACCACGACGACATCAACGTATCGCTGTCCAGTCCCACGTCCTCGCTTTCCGATCTGGCCAACGCCATCAACAGCCAGTACAAAGACACCGTTCAAGCCTCCGTTGTCGAGGTAACCACCGGCTCCTTCCAACTCGTGCTTTCCTCCAAGGACACGGGCGCCGACCTCAATATCAAAGACGAAACGGATGGTGCCAGCTCCTCCACGATCACCGGCTTTGGTTCCGGCTTCCTGGATGCCACCCAGACCAACAGCGGCGGTATCACGCGCACGCAGGCCGGTGAGAACGCCGAGATCGTGCTCGACGGCATCACCCTGCAGCGCTCCAAGAACCAGATTGAAGACGTCCTGGAAGGCGTTACACTGACCCTCAAGGGCGAGTCGACCGGCGCCCCTACCAGTCTCAAAATTGACACCGATTTCGAAGAAGTCACCAAGCAGGTGGATGAATTCGTCAAGGGTTACAACGACATCCTCTCCAAGATCACCAGTCTCACTGGCGAAGATGGCGAACTCAAGGGCGACACCGATCTGCGCGGGCTACGCAACCGCCTGCAATCCCAGATCACTCGCTTCATCCCCAATATCGATGCCTTCAACATCCGCGAAGACGGCAGCACCGGCTTCACGTCCCTTTCCCAGATCGGTTTCAAGAGCGACAGCAAGACCGGCGCCATCACCTTCGATAAGACCAAGTTCAAAGAAAACCTCGAAGCCCATTTCGACGAGATATCGACCCTGTTCAACGGCAAATCCGAAAGCGACAACAGCGACTTCAGCATCGTCGCCAACTCAGGCGCCTCGTTCTCTGGCTCCATCGCCATCGACGGCCTCAACAACACGGCCGTGATCGACGGTGTTTCCTACGACTTGAGCCGCAGCAACGATGTCCTGACCTTTGCCAAGGGCTCCAAGTACGAGGGCATCTCGATCTTCGACGCCTCCGGTGGCACGGGTTCTGCCAATATTAAAGTGACGGCCGGTGTCTCTGCGATTCTCCGCGATGATACCGAGCGTTTTTCCAGCTTCTCCGGCGTGCTCGCAGACCGTGTCTCCAACCTCGACACCCACAAGCGCGCTCTCGAAAAGCAACTGGACGACTCCACCGCGCGCCTAGAATCCGAGCGCACCCGCTTGACCGCTGTTTTCGCTAAATCCGAGCAAGCAATCAACACCCTCAAAGGTTTGCAATCCAGTCTGGGTGCTCAGAGCCAGATCAGCTTCTGAGTTTGGCCTGGCCAACCTCGTCGACTGCTGCATGTTGCCTTCATCTGGCAGGGCTTTATCGGCTTCCGCGCGTTTCTCCGTAACCACTTCCCAGGGTTGTGTTGTATACTTTACCATGGGCCATAAGGTGTGCCGAGGGTCGTGCCTGCCGACACGGGTGTCTCGTACCCCGGCAAGTGTTTGGATCCAAGCGGGAGCCAGGAATCGGCCCGCTCCTCAGGGAGCTTCCAACCCGCACTCGGGTTTTTGGTAGTTAATGAACAGTTCTTTTGATACGTCCAACTCATCTGCTTTTCGAAGTATCGAATCACTTTTGCAAGCGGGCCGTTCCTTGATCGTCGTCCAAACTCTTGAAGAGGATCGACTGGAAGGCCTGTTGCGCGCGCTCGGCTCTGCCCGTTCCCAAGCGTTGTGGACTTGGCAGGCGAACCTCGGCCTGTGTACGGCCAATGGCGCCATTGCCGGTACCAAAACCGCCGAAGCCGCTCTGGGGCACCTGCTCGAGCAGGACATCCCAGCTCTGGTTTGGATGAAGGATCTGCACCATCACTACCGTCCCGAGGTCTTGCGCGGTCTGCGCGATCTCTACTATGCCTGGCGCCATCGCGGCGGCGTGCTTTTTCTCTCGGCCATCGAGCGAAACGTGCCCGCCGAGTTGGAACGCGAAGCCGTTTTTCTGCGGCTGGCTCTCGCCGATCAGGCTGAGATTGCCGATCGCATCCGCACTTGGTCCCTTGCGCAAGACTATGCCCTCGACCTGGATTTGGACGTGGCTTCCGCCAGTATGCGGGGTCTGACCCAGGGTGAGGTCCAGCACAGCCTGGCCCGCATCCAAAGTCAGGACCTGCACGGACAAGCCGCCCTGCGCCTGCTCCAGGAAGAGAAGCGCCGACTCGTCAGCAAGACCGGCACGCTCCAATTCATTCCCGAAGTACCTCCGCTCGACGAACTAGGCGGCCTGGAAAACCTCAAGGAATGGTTGGGCAAACGCCGTGCCCTGCTGACCTCCAGTCGTGCCGAGGACCGTGAAATCATCCCCAAGGGCGTGCTCCTCATGGGTGTTTCCGGTTGCGGTAAGTCCTTGTGTATCAAAGCCATTTCCTCCGCATGGCAACTGCCTCTCTACCGTCTGGAGATGGTGCGGGTCTTCTCGGGGGCCTACGGCAGTCCCGAAACGGCATTTGCCGAGGCCTGTCATCTGATGGAGGAGATGTCTCCCGCCGTGCTCTGGATCGATGAAATCGAAATGGGCCTGTCCGCGGATGGTTCCGCCGCCGTGGATCCGACCCTTTCGCGCATTTTCGCCTTCTTCCTCACTTGGATGCAGGAAAAGCCGGCCGGCCTGTTCGTTGCCGCTTCGGCCAACCGGATCGATATGTTGCCCGCCGAGATGATCCGTAAGGGACGGTTCGACCAGGTTTTCTTTGTAGACCTGCCGATCACCCGCGAGCGGGAAGACATCTTCAAGATCCATCTGAAAAAACGAGGTCACGAACCGTCCGCCTTCACCCCCGAGGTCTTTGCCGATGCAACCGCGGGATGGAGTGGCGCCGAGATCGAACAATGCGTCGTTTCAGCGGTGACGAGTGCCCGCATGGAAAAACGAGACCTCGAACTCAAAGACCTGTACGCGTCCCGCAAACAGATCGTACCGCTCTCCACCACCATGGAAGAACAGGTGCGGCATATTCGCAATTGGGCCTACGAACGCGCGGTTCGCGCTTCCGCTCAAGAGTGACGGACGCCGCTTGAAATCAGGAAAAAAGGATTGCCATGAACTACAGAAAAAAGAACTACCGGGGTAAACGAGGCTATAGCGGTCGTCCCCATCGTCGTACTGCAGACAGCTACCATCAACCCATGCCGCCCGAGCAAGATCGCATTCCCTATGCGCGCCACACCTTGACCAAGCCCGACGTCGAAGCCGTCGTCGATGCGCTCTTGTCGGGAACCCTGACCATGGGTCGGGAACTCGAGCGCTTCGAGTCGCTGCTGGCCAAATTGACCCATTCCGAGTACGCCATCGCCTTCAGCAGCGGCACTGCCGCGATCCACTCGGCGCTGGCCTGTCTCAAGCTCGAGCCGGAAGACGAAGTCATTCTGCCCAGTCTGACGTTCTGTGCCGTCGCCAATATGGTGCGTCTGGTTGGTGCCAAGGTCGTCTTAGTCGACTGCGACCCCGAGACCCACACGCTCTCCTTGGATGCGGCGCGTGCAGCCATCACGGAAAATAGCAAAGCGATCTTCACCAATAACTTCGGCGGACACCCCTCCGATCTTTTGGCGTTGCGGGAGCTCTGCGACGAGAGAAACCTGCTCCTGCTCGAGGACGCCTGCCACGGCCTCGGCGGCAAGTACCGCGGTCATTATGTCGGCAATCAGGCCGACCTGACGACCTTCTCCTTCCATCCCTCCAAGGCGATTACCACCTGCGAGGGCGGCGCCGTGACCACCAACAACCGCGCCATTGCCGAGTGGCTGCGCCAGTTCCGCCAGCACGGCATCCAGAAGGATTCCCGTTACTTCACCACCGATGAAAAGCTGCCAGACTACTACCAGGAACTGCAGTTCTCTGGCATGAACTACCGCATGAGCGAGATTCACGCCGCCCTGGGCCGCAGCCAGCTGACTCGCCTCGATCGCCACATCGATCGTCGCCGCGCGCTCGCTCAGGTCTACCAGCAGAAGCTAGGTGGGATCGCCCAGATCAAGCTGCCCTTTGTGGCCGATTGGGCCGACAGTGCCTATCATCTCTATCCGGTCGAGTTTGTTGGCGCGCTCGAAGGGCGTCGCGACGAGATCTACCGCGAGCTCAAGGGGGCCGGCATCGATGTCCAGGTCCACTATGTGCCGCTTCACCGCATGCCCCTGTTCGCCTCCGAATGGAAGGGTCACAAGTTTCCTGTCACCGATACCTATTTTAACCGCTGTCTGTCGCTTCCTCTCTACTGCGATCTGTCCTTCAAGGATCTGGAGCGCATCACCGAATTGCTCGTCAAATTGGTGCATAGGTTCCTGGGTGACGAGCGCCCCGAGGAGCCTGAGGAAGACGAGAACGTCATCATTGACGTGCGCGAGGCCGAAGTCTTTGACGAGGGCGATGCCTGGGTGTCCGAGGACGAGGTTGATAGCGAGGATGGCGACGACGGTGAAATGGGCGAGGACGAAGACGACGAAGAAGAAGGCGAGTCCTTCCTGAGTGACGAGATGCCTCGTGGCATGCACGACCCCAGCATGTATTTCGAGGGCGGCGAAGGTCTGATGGTTGACGCGCCACCGCCCCCCATGGAGTTGGGTCGCGGCCGCATGGTCAGTAAGAGCGAGATGCGTCCCGCCCCTGTGCCTAAACCTGTCACCGCATCCGAGCCCGAGGTCGTCGAGAGCGCGGAACCAGTCGTCGCAGAAGCACCTGTCAGTGACGATGAGGAAGCGCCGAAGTCCAAGGGCCGCCGTGGTCGCCCTGCCGCTAAAAAGGAAGAAGGCGACGACAGCCAACCCGCTCGGGGCCGGGGCCGCAAAGCCAAAGACGAAGGCGACGATAGCAAACCCAAGCCCACGCGTCGGCGTACCTCCCGCACCAAAAAGGATGCAGAAGGCGACACTGAGAGCGAGGGTTAATCCTTCCCGTCGAGGATGGGCTTCGGTCCATCCTCGGACACTCTGATTGCCCCTTCTCTGCTAAACTCTATCCTGCGAGCCATCGTAAGTACACAGGGTGTGAGTGCACGCCGTGCCTAAGTTGATTGGAGGATTGCATGGTTCATAGATTCAAGCCAATGATGTTGTTATTGTTTGTTGCCCCATTGGCTTTTTCCCAGGGTGAAATGAAGCTGAGCCTCGAGCAGGCACTCAAAACGTCCCTCGAGCGCAATCTCGACATCCAACTGGAGCGTCTCAACGTCGATACCAGAAAACTGGATATCGACTCCACCCGCACCCGCTTCGAGCCCAAAGTTAGCTCGACGCTCTCCTCCACCGAGAGCAAGTCTTCGGCAAGTAACAGCAACGAAGGTTCTGCCGGTGCAACCATTACCGATTCTAGCAGCACCTTGAGCGCCGATCTTTCCAAATCCGAATGGTGGGGCTTCAGTTGGTCCCTGAGCAGTGACAACAGGCTCAGCGACCGCAGTGCCGCTAACTCGTTCGGTCAATCTTATGGGAGTTCTCTGAACCTCGGTTTCAGGCAGGAATTGCTGAAGGGCTTCTCCCTCGACAAGGAGGTCATGCTCAACGACCGCTACCTGGCGATCGCCAACAGCACCAGTGCGCGCATTGATCTAGAAAACCGCCTCACGACGACCCTGCAGAATACCGAGAATGCATATTGGGAATTGGTTCTTGCCCGTGAACAGCTAGAGGTCAACAAGGCCAGCCTTGATTTGGCCCAGAAGTTCCTTGAACAAAACAAAACCAAAGTTCAGGTCGGCACCCTGCCTCCGATCGATCTCATTACAGCGGAAACCCGGGTCGCTGGCAGCGAACGAGAAATTGTCACGGCAGAAAACAACGTCCAGGCGGCTGAAGACACGCTCAAGAAGTTCATGAACCTGCCGGTCGAGCAATGGTCGCAACATATTATCCCCACCGACCGCATCCAAATTGAAACCCTGACGACCGACTTCACCCAGGATTTGGAAACAGCCTTGGCCAATCGTCCGGAGATGCTCAAGGATGATCAATCCCTGCGTTTGGCCTTGCTGGAGCTCAAGCTCAAGGACAACGACCTGCTGCCGTCGCTGACCTTCTCCGGGCAGTATGGCTACAGCGGTGTCAGTCAGTCTAGAGACATCCTGACGACTGTGGTCGACCCGGCCACTGGTTTGCCGGTGATCAACCCCAATACGGGCCAACCCTACTCCACCTCCGTTGGCTTCACCGATACTTCTTGGCGCGATTCGCTCTCCGACCTGTTGGAACAAGACAAGCCCAGCTGGAGTGCCAGCCTGCAGATGACGTGGTACCCCTTCAATAAGGCCGCCAAGGTTAATCGCACCAAGGCGGAAGTGGCCTTGCGCCAGCAAGAGTTGCGGCATGAGCAGACGCGGGTAACTATCGTCGAGGATGTTCGCTCTGCTGTTCGCCAGATTCAGGCCAACCTCAAGGGTATCCAAGCCAGCGAAAAGTCCGTCAAGTTCAGCCGTGAAAACCTCAAAGCCACCGAACAGAAATTCCAGAACGGTCTGAGCACCAACTACGAAGTCGCAGAAAAGCAGAAAGATCTGGTTCAGGACGAAACCAATCTGATTCAAACCAAAATCAGCTACGTCAAGGCCGTCACCAATTATTACCGCGCACTTGGGAAACTGTTGGACAAACGCAATATCGTCGTCCAGTAAGTTGGTTCACCACGAGTCTGCAAAAGGTGCGTCCCATAGCGGGGCGCACCTTATTTTATAAAATCCGTAGAGTTTTTCTTGAAATAGACCACGACCTGAGGCACGATGGAAAAATGGGGCATTCTCTCCTTATTCGGAGGATCCGTGCAAAAAGGTAGCTATGTCAGTGTTCACCTGATCGAGCCCAGTGAGCGTCTCTGGGGTCGCCTGTTCAGCCTCGATCCAGCTGGAGTTGTCCTCCGCGGCATCGATATTGGCCAAGTGGAGGCCTTCAAGTATCAGGTCAAACATGCAGACAGGGCCATCTATGCTCAGACCTTCTTTTTTCCAATGCGTCGTGTGCTTAAGATCGATCTCGATGAACCGATCGGTTCATTGCCGTCGGTCGTTGAGACGATAACGCGTATCGCGGACCTCGGCGAAGATGAAATCATCCCATTGGATTGACCCCCCACTACCGGGGAATCTGCTAAAATGAAACAGAGTAAAGTCGATGATGCAAACTCAAACCAAGGATGACCTATGAGCAAGGTCCTATACTTTTTGCGGGAGTTCGAGGCTCAGGACATCGACTGGTTCATTTCGGTCGGGCACCGTCTGACTTTGCCTGGCGGGCAGGCTTTGATTCGCGCCAACGAGGCGATCGATGCCATCTACATCCTTATCGACGGAATCCTGCAGGTGCGCATCGGTTCCGCGGTCGATCCAATCGCCCAGCTCAGTGTGGGCGAGCTGGTCGGTGAGCTTTCTTTCCTGGACAGCCGCCCACCCAATGCAACGGTGATGGCCTGTTCCGACTGTATCGTCATGTCGATCCCGCGTTTGCTGGTCGAATCGAAGCTCAAGAAAGATGCCCCGTTCGCCGCTCGTTTTTACCGCGCGATCGGTGTACTGCTGGCCGGTCGTCTGCGTCAGACGGTGATCAACCTGGGTTTTCCCCATGGTCAACCGGACGCGATTACCCCCATGCCTGATCCCGACCTCGCGCTGGCAGAGGACTGGTTCACTTTCTTGATGCGCAAGCTCAAAGCCTCCTGAGTCGTTGTCTCGTCATGGTTTTCAGGGGGCGAATGTGAGTCAAAAGCTGCTTTCAATGGCGCAACTGCAGGCCTACGTCGGCGAAGATAACGTTTTCGCGGCCCGCAAGTCCATGGACTTGATGTCTGTTACCGCCTTCAAGCTTGATCTGCGTGGCCGTTTGGAGGGGGGCGTGCGACCCGCACCGCCGTCAACCGAACCACCTGCTTATGTGCGTTTGACGTTGCGTGGCGCTCAAGCCCGCATCGAGTGTGCCCGTCATGGCAAGGATCACTGGTGCTTGCATGCTGTGATCCTTGCCCTACATCATCTCGGTGCTGAACCCATCTTTCGCACTGCCGCGGTCAGCGAGCCTAAGATCGTCATTGGTTTCCAGCTGGCCGCTCACTTTAACGAGCAAGGCATGGGGCTGAGAATCAAAAGCCGCATGAGTTCCGGTTATGCCGCCCATCCAGGCAGAATCCTCAAGCGTGAATTCAAGGCGCTCTCGCTAGCTGAAGGCGATATGAATCAACTACTTGAATTAGGTCAGGAGGATGCCGAATACGTGCGCTTTACCCGGCTCGATGTCGCACGTGCCCTGGAGCTGCTCAAGCGAACGAAGCTCGTCGATAACCAAGGTTGCGAACTCAGCTTCAAACCCTTTCGCCAGGCTACGCCTCGTGCCACTGTTCGCATTGTCGGTGACCGCATACGGGCAACCCTGGAGCCACCGATCGCGCCAGGCGTCCGATTTTTTCCCGGCTGGCCAGGGTACTTGCTCGAGAACACCACGCTGTTTCGTGTGCCTGGCTATCTGGCCGATCTCCAGGGCCTGATGGGCCAGGATGATGTTCCGCTTGATGCTGACCACCTGCTTTCCCTATTGCGCGAGCGCCATGGTGTCGTCTGGGCCTCACCCAAACCTGAATTGTTACAAGAGTTGAGTCAGCCAGGGCTGAATCTCGAAGTTCAATCACGCGAGCTGCGTGGGCAGTTCGGCGTCTGGCAGGGCGACCGGTTCTTCCCCTTCCAGGGGCTACAACGCGGACGTCAGCTGCTCGCGGCCAAGGGGCGGCTCCTGCTGACGGACATCGACAATTACGGCATGAGCCGCCTGCGCGATCAGGTCGCAAAACTTAGACTGCCACTGAATGGCACAGGCGGTTTTAGCATTCGAGAAGGCCAGGCACCGGACTTTCTTGAGCGCACGGCCTTTCCCGAGGGCTGGCTGGTAGACCGAGCCAGCGCCGATCGCCATTTTGGTCAAAACGAACAAACCGTCTCCGTGTTATGGCAGAAAGGAGCGCTATTGCCTCGTTACCAGGTTGGCAACGAGCTCTTTGAGCATGATTTCCTGATGGCTCACCTATTGGAGAATCGTACTGGCGCGCGCCTGCCCAGCGGCCAGCTGCTCAAGTTCGACGCTCGCCAGGTCAGAGTCCAAAGGTTGATACTCGAAGGGGTCGAGGCCTTGCACGCCGATGAGGCCCGACGAGCAGACTTGCTCGCGCGGATTGCCGAAGGTCGTGCCGGCGAGCCTGGTCCCGAGCCGGGCCTGCCCTGGGCGACGCTGCTGCGCGCATATCAGCGTGAGGGCGTGCGTTGGATGGCCGGCAACCTTGGACGGGAGGAGCCTGTGCTGCTGGCGGATGACATGGGCCTCGGCAAGACCATTCAGACGCTGGCCTTGTTGGATGGCATGCGCGGTGATAGGCCCCAGTTGATTGTTGTACCAACCAGCCTGCTGTCCAATTGGCGCCAGGAAGCAATGAAGTTCTGCGAGCATCGCACCGTTTTCGTTCACCACGGGGCGAAACGCAGCAAGTCCGCAGAAATCCTGGCAGGTGGGGATCTGGTCATCACCAGTTATGGCACCCTCTTACGTGATCAGGACCTTTTCTATGACGTGCAGTTTCAAGTGGTCGTTCTTGACGAAGCCCAAGCGGTAAAAAATGCCAGCTCGCGCACGGCTCAGGCGGTGGCGGAGCTCTGGTGCGACCATCGAATGGCCTTGACGGGGACGCCTATCGAGAATCGCCTTACCGAACTGTGGGCCATTTTCCAATTTCTCGCGCCCGGCTACTTGGGCAGCGAGGAGGAGGTCAAGCTCATCGGCATGCCAGGCAGTGCGCCCTATGAGGCGCTGAGAGCGAAGGTCAGGCCTTTCATGCTGCGTCGCAAAAAGGAAGAGGTCGCCTCGGAGCTGCCGCCCAAGCAGGAGATTACCGTGGTCCTGCCCATGGAGGAGGCGCAAGAGCAACTCTACCAGCGGGTTCTGCGCCATGCCAGAAGTGAGCTTACCGATCCACGCGGCTCAGGTACCATTTCGATCCTGACCCGTTTGCTGCGCCTTCGTCAGGCGGCCTGCCACCCAGGTCTATTGGACGAAGCTTTGGTTCGTGCGCCATCAAACAAAATCAGCTACCTGGTGGACCAACTTCAGGAGATTACCGCCTCCGGTCACGCGGCGCTTGTTTTTTCCCAGTTCACCCAACTTCTGGCTTTGGTCCGGTTCGCGCTCGAGGAGGCCGACATGGCTTACCTATACCTGGACGGTCGTACCCGCAATCGGCAAGAAGTTGTCGATCGCTTTCAAGGCGGTGAGGCACCCGTGTTTCTGATTAGCCTCAAGGCCGGTGGCGTGGGCCTGAATCTTACGCGTGCTTCGTATGTCTACCACCTCGATCCCTGGTGGAATCCGGCCGTCGAGGCTCAGGCCACCGATCGGGCTCATCGCATAGGCCAGACCCGCCATGTGTTCAGTTACAAGCTGATTTCCAAGGACTCGGTTGAAGAGCGCATCTTGAACATGCAAGCCGGCAAAAGGGTGCTCAGTGAAGGCATGTGGCAGGATGCGGAACGCTTGATCGCGCAACTGGACCACGACGCTTTGATGAGCCTACTGGGCTGAGTACGCGCGGCTCAAAATCCGCTGTTCGCCAGCGACATGATGACCTGGAACTTCTCGTTGGTGGAGCGCAGGCGCGTGGTCAGTGTTAGGCAAAACGCCCACAGGAACTTATAGGCTATGCTCTTGTTGCGTTCGAACAATTGCTTGAGCGCATCGGCCGAGATTGCAAAGACAGTCGCTTGTTCATGGGCGATAGCATGGGCGCTGCGCGGCTGGCGATCGAATAGGGTCATTTCTCCGAAAAACGAACGGGCCTCGAGAACAGCCAATGCTTCTTCTGCATCACCTTGAAGTTTGGAGATCCGGACACTGCCTTCGGTGATCAGGAACAGGGTGTCACCGGGGTCACCTTCGGCAAAGATGACCGTGTTGGGTTTGAATTTCTTAACGCGACCGATCAGGATGATCTCCATCAGCTCCTCATCCGTGAGGTCTCGAAAAAGATCGGTCTGCTTGAGAAATTCCTGATTCAGCACAATGGCCTCACTCGCTCAGAGGTTGTCTTGAATTTCCTTGAGTTGGCGGCCAACGTCCTTGGTGAGCCGGTCGAGTTTGGAAATGGACTCGTTCTTGGTTTCGGAGATCGATTTTTCGATCTTTTTCTCCAGGTTGGCCAGGTTTTTGTTGACCTCGTTGATGCGTTCGCCCAACTCGAGGATTTCAGCTGTGATTTTGCCACGAGTGGGATCGGGCTGCTTGAGAATGAAGATCACGGCACCAAGCAAGATGCAGTTGAACAGGCCGAATAGTGTGCTCAGAAAATCGAATAACATGGCCTTGGTGCCCTGTGGGGGTTAGGAGTTGATCAAGGTCTCGATCTTTTCCTTGAGTGTTTCCGGCGTGAAAGGTTTGACCACGTAGTTGTTGACGCCGGCCTGAAGCGCTTCGACGATGTCTTCTTTGGCTGCGTTGGTGGTCACCATGAGGATGGGGATTTCTTTCCACTCGCTGTTGCGCACCCTTTTTACGAATTCGAGGCCATCCATTTCGGGCATGTTCCAATCCGTAATAATGACGTCGACCCCACCGGCAGCGAGCTGTTCGAGCCCGGATTTGCCATTGTCGGCCTGAACGACATCTTTATAGCCGATGCGCGCCAGGGTATTGATGATGATACGACGCATCGTCGTCGAGTCGTCAATCGTCAGGATTTTCAAGGTGGACCCCCTCACTCAAAGTTCGTCCCAGATTCGTTCTCATCTGATAGAAGCAATCTATTCTACCCTAACTCAGCGAGCGGGCTCGAGTAAATTTGCAAATCCCATCATCCAAAGCGTTTAACTAGAGACAGGATACCGAATTTCATTCTAGCTAATTCCCGTGTGGAACGGAAGCAAAACTTCCAGGGGTTCACCCCTTTTTATCATGCTGCCTGGTGCGACTCTGGCCAGCGTTTGGGAGTTGGAAAAACGGATCGCGTCGCCCGATCCCGAGGTGCTTGCGGGGTTGGCGAACAGGCCTTCCGCTTGCTGAGTCAGCTGCACGCCCGCGAATAATGTCAATTCTCCGCGGTTCTGAAAATCACGCGCCGCGCGAGCAAGGGCCCAGCAGGGGCGTTGGTATCGCTCGGCGAGCAAAGCCTCCAGCGTTGGCTTGACAAACAGGGTGGCCGCAACCCAAACGGAAACGGGGTTGCCGGGCAGGCCGAACAACAATCGACCCGAAGGGTGGCGCCCAAACCATACGGGTTTCCCTGGTTTCATGCGAACTTTGTGAAAGATTTGCGTGAAACCGGCTCGTGCCGCTGCCTCGGGCACCCTATCGAACTGGCCCATCGAGACGCCGCCGCTGAGGATAAAGACGTCTACCTCGTCGTTCTCTTGAAGCACGTATCGAATGCTCTCAAGCTCGTCTGGGATGCCGCCGAAGGCCAGGATGTCGATCGCTGGGGAACGCAATAGCGCGGCCAATGTTGGGCCGTTCGTGTTGTAGATCTGGCCGGGCCCAAGCGGCTGACGAAAGTCGACCAGCTCATTGCCCGTGGAAATGATAGCCACGCGCAGTCGGCGCTTGACTGTGAGGAAGCGATGTCCCTGACTCAAGATCGCGGCCGTGGTTGCAGCGGTGATCCGCGTGCCTGTCGCGAGCAGCTCATCGCCAACACGGGCGTTCTCGCCCTGGGGCCGGATGTGCTGGCCGCGCTGGAGGGGCTCGCAGAGGTGGACGGAATCCCCTTCGAAGCGCAGTTTTTCGACCATTTCCACGGTGTCGGCCCCAGGCGGCAGTGGCGCGCCGGTCATGATCCGCACGCAACCCCCCGCGTCGAGCTCTAGCCCTTTACCGCTGTCGCCCGCGGCGATGGTGCCTTTGACTTGGTAACAGCTCCGCCCAGGCTCATAGGGGAAGGCGATGCCGTCCATCGCCGACTGTGAGAAGGGAGGATTGTCGAAACGACAAGCGAGTGGGGCTGCTAAATAGCGGCCCAACGCTGCATCGCTTGCTAGAACCTCGGTACCGCACAGCGGTGGAAATGCCGCTGCGGACTGGGCCAGCAACTCGTAGGCGAATTCTATGTCGATCATGGGGCTGTCACTCCCCGCCACAGGCGAATCGTACATTATTATTATAGCAGCAGACCACTGAGTCTACTGCTGCCGCGATCAGTACTCCAGGTACCAGGGTATTTCGGTCAAATAGGTTTTGATCGAGAACTCCGCGCGCAGGTGCTCGACAAACTTGGCCAACTGCGCCTCCGTGCGGGGCTCTCGCAGGGCGTTGACGACTTGTTCGCGCACTTCGTCGACCGGTTTAGGCTTGGCAGGGTTCTGCGCCAGCAACTTGATCAGAAAGATCGCTGACGAGGTTTCCAACCTTTCAGAGTGCTCGCCAACTTTCATGCTTTTGACCTTGGCCTCGATGGAATCCAACAGGTCGCCGTACTTGACCAGGCCGAGATCGCCGCCGTTCTCCTTAGAAAGGGAGTCGCTGTACTTTTTGGCAGCTTCGCCAAAGTCGAGACCCGCCTTCAGCTCAGCCTGGCATGCCGCGACTCGCTGCTCCGTTTCGGCTAGGTCGGCATCGCTCTTGGTGAAGACAATTTCGGCGATGCGGTAAGTTGCTGGCTCCATGAAGTCGGCGATGTGCTCCTCGTGGTATTTGGCAATCTCATTGTCCTCAATCGCGATCTTGTTGAGGACCTGTGATTGGAAGACCATTTGGGCGCTGTTCTCGCGTTGGCGCAGGTCGACCAGTTCCCCGAGGCTCATACCGGTCTGTTCGAGGATCGCCTTTTCAAACTCTTCATCTGTGAGGCCGCGCGATTCTTTCATGCTATTCAATTCGGCAGCCACATCATCTTTGGAGAGTGCATAGCCCAGTTCCGAGGCCTTCTCATACATCAGCATCGTCTCTTCAGCGCTCTTCACCGTCTCCTTCCAGGCTTCCTTGAGTTGCTGATCCAACTCGGCGCCCTTATACTGGGTGAGGGCCTGTTCGCGCGCTTGCTTATAGGCGAACAACAGCTCGCGTTCGGTCATGATCTTGTCGTTGACCTTGATGGCTACCCGGTCGACGAAGACGGTTTTATTTTCCTGAAAGGTGAGCAGGGTCAGAAGCATCACGAGGGTCATCGGGTCAAACCTCTTTTCTTTGAGACTCTTCGTTGTAGTCGAAGGGCAGATTCTTGGCGTGGATTTCAATTTTGAAGCGAGGCGAGCGGTTAAATTCGTCCAGCATCCGTTTTAAAGCCTTGCGGCAATGACGTCTGTGCAGTTCTTCGGAAATGGCGTGGTAGGCGTCTTCGAAGTTTTCTTGTGTTTCAGGAATGACGGATTCGAGGTAGAGCACGTAGAAATTAACCTGGTCACCGTGCGACACTGGGATTGGCTGGGAGTAGCCACCGGGTCGCATGTTGGCAACGGCATGGCCGAAGGGGGTCCCCAGTTCATCGGCGCGCATGGGCACCGCAAACTGATGGCCGCCGTTGACTGCGTAGTCCTTGCCAAGATCTGTGAAGGTCTTGGTGCCGAGTTTGAGCTGAGCGATGAATTGCTCCGCTGTAGCCTTAGAGGCCGTTTGTACAAAGCGTACTAGGAACTCCTGATCGTGTTTATAGTCGGCCTCGTTCTGTTCGTAAAAGGAGGAGATGGCCTCCTCGGCGACTTGGTCCTGTTTGAGGATCTTTCGCTGGAGCAGTTCGCGAATGGCCATGCGGCGCTTGACTTCCTCGCGCCACAGCAGCCGTTCCTCTTCGTTCATTTCGTTATAGCCCAGTCGCGTCAAATGTTCCTTGGCAAAGCGGTTGATATCGTCGTTGCCGACTCGGATGCCGTATGCCTGGCTGATGACCTGTAGAATAAGGTCGCGCTTGAAAGCTTCAAAAATCGTGAGCGCGACAGCGCCTGTGGGCTGCTTGCTGAGCTCGGGGTAATTGAGCCGGACAAAGAACTGGAAGTCCTTGAGGCGCCACTGATTCTTGGTCGTATCCGTGGAGATCGTCACGACGGTTGGGTTGGCGCGTTCTGCCGACGACTGACGACTGCAGCTGAGACATGACAGCAGGGTCAAAAGGATCATCGCGATGGCTGGTTTTGGCGAACGGCACAGGGTCATGGAACTTCTCACTGCCGGACGTCGGCATGTTCAGTAGGCAAGTCCAGTGCCAGGCGTGCGGGGACGCGGGGCCTGGTCCGGAGTTCTCTCTTTTTATCACAGATTGAGGATAGGGCCTAGCAGATCCGGGGCATCCAACCAGGGTCGAGGCTTCGTTTTCGGGGGAGAGCGGCTTCTGACTCCGGCCAATTCGACTTCCGCCCTGCCGCAATGGCCGACTCCTCTTAAACCTCGAAAGGCTCGTCGGCGCCAGGGATGGGGAAGAGATTGTCGCTCTCGAGGAAAAATTCGAACTCGTCATAGCGCAAGGTCAGAAGGGCCAGGCTGCGGTTTTCGACTTTGTGCTGTGCAGGGACCTCTTCCAAATCGGCAATGCCGGTAAAGGCGTGATATCCGCCGCTGGAGCTGCAGGGCTCATTGATGCGCTCCAGGGGGAAGCCACAGACGGCGCAATGGCCCGCCGGCGTCAGAAAGCTGCGATAGGTGTAGAAGCGCACGGGGTAGGGCGACTCGTGCTGGGTAATGCCACGGGCGAGAAAAGCGTCGCGCACCTGAAGCTCTCCATCCAAGAGCAGGATCACTTGATTGAGCGCATCGACTTCGACCAGCATGACAACCTCGTTTGGCCTGATTCCGCCCGCGAGGGTGGCGGGTCATTATATAGCCTAACCCGCCAATCGGGGAGGGGCTTCGCGGGCGGCACCCCAGATCACCTGCAAATACTTGGGGCGGACGGTGATCTGTGGTGAAATAGAGCGGGGAGGGCCAATGCCGATTCATTCGTTTCTCGTTCATTTCCCGATTGCTTGCTGGCTGCTAGGCAGTGCGGTGATGTTGGCAGGCGTGGCCACGCGGCGCGAGAGCTGGTGGCAAGTGAGCTGGTTCCTGTTGAGCTGTGCCTGTGTGTCGGCGATTGCGGCCGTGCTCAGCGGGCAACAAGCGATTCAGAATACTGATCAGGTCAGTGATCTGTTGGCCCGCCATCGGGATCTGGGCAATCAGTTGCCGTGGCCCATGGGACTTCTGATTTTGGCCTATGTACACAGTCGATTCGCCAAGCGTGGCCTCACCGTACCTCGCTGGCTGCTGTGTCTGGGCGTCATGGCGACCTGCGTGCTCGTGGTCAGAGTAGGTCATTTGGGGGGCCGCGCAGTTCGCGAAGGTGGCGCGAATGCTGCCCAAAGCCTAATTCAAAAAAAATAAAATTTTCTTGTTGCGAGCCCGGAAGGATTTTGATATAAATTCAAACTCGTTGCGCGGCACTGCCGATGAAGCGATGTCGCGGTGTCTGTGGACTCCGATGGGGAAATTCCAGAGTGGCCAAATGGGGCAGACTGTAAATCTGCTGGCGTAAGCCTTCGGTGGTTCGAATCCGCCTTTCCCCACCAGATCTGCGACACAAACTAAGCGGGAATAGCTCAGCTGGCTAGAGCATTAGCCTTCCAAGCTAAGGGTCGCGGGTTCGAATCCCGTTTCCCGCTCCAGCTTGACACGAACTAACCAGGCCCTTATAGCTCAGGGGTAGAGCGCATCCTTGGTAAGGATGAGGTCATCGGTTCAATTCCGATTAAGGGCTCCAGTTAACGTGATGAGGTGGTTGAGATACCCGACAGATCATCTTTGTTCGGCAAGCTGCCACGGCGCAGCGGCGGATAATTTAGGAGAATAGCGTAATGGCTAAGGAAAAGTTTGAGCGTACAAAGCCGCACGTTAACATCGGCACCATCGGTCACGTTGACCATGGCAAAACCACACTTACCGCGGCGATTACCATGACGCTGGCTGATTTGGGCCTGGCCGAGAAGAGAGCTTACGACCAGATCGACAACGCACCGGAAGAGCGCGAGCGCGGCATCACGATCAACACGGCACACGTAGAGTATCAGACGGTAAACCGTCACTACGCACACGTTGACTGCCCCGGCCACGCTGACTATGTCAAGAACATGATCACCGGTGCGGCCCAGATGGACGGCGCGATCCTCGTAGTTTCCGCTGCTGACGGTCCCATGCCCCAAACCCGCGAGCACATCCTGTTGGCTCGCCAGGTACAGGTGCCCTCGATCGTTGTCTTCATGAACAAAACCGACCAAGTCGACGACGCTGAGTTGCTCGAACTGGTTGAAATGGAAGTACGCGAGCTGCTCTCCAGCTACGACTTCCCCGGCGACGATATCCCCGTCGTCATGGGTTCCGCTCTGCGCGCCCTGGAAGGCGATGCAACGCACCGCGCTAACATCATGAAACTGATGGATGCCGTTGACAGCTACATCCCGACCCCCGCTCGCGAAGTCGACAAACCTTTCCTGATGCCCATCGAAGACATCTTCTCGATCACCGGTCGCGGTACCGTTGTGACCGGTCGTATCGAAACGGGCGTTGTCAACGTTGGCGACACCATCGAGATCGTCGGCATCAGAGACACTCAGAGCAAGGTTGTGACCGGCGTTGAGATGTTCCGTAAACTTCTGGACCGTGGTGAGGCTGGCGACAACGTCGGTCTGCTGCTCCGCGGTGTTGACAAGAAAGACGTAGAGCGCGGTCAGGTTCTGGCCAAGCCGAAGTCGATCACGCCCCACACTAACTTCGTGGGCGAGGTCTACATCCTGTCCAAAGAAGAGGGTGGTCGTCACACGCCTTTCTTCAAGGGCTACCGTCCTCAGTTCTACTTCCGTACGACCGACGTGACCGGTGTGGTTCAACTGCCCGAAAGCGTCGAAATGGTTATGCCCGGCGATAACCTGCAGATCAACGTCGAGTTGATCACGCCCATCGCAATGGTCAAAGGTCTCCGCTTTGCAATCCGTGAGGGTGGCAGAACGGTAGGTGCCGGCACCGTTTCCGAAATCACCAAGTAAGACACCTGACACAAGTCAGCCCCAGCCTCTTTGCCGAGGTTGGGGTTTCTTGTTGTTTGTGGGTCTGTCCGATACAAGCAAGATAGGGGTATAGCACAGTCGGTAGTGCGTCGGTCTCCAAAACCGAAGGTCGTGGGTTCAAATCCTACTGCCCCTGCTCCCTTGGAGAACCCAGTTGAGTAAAGCAATCACCTACTTCAAAGAGGCCAAACAGGAACTCGCCAAGGTTAGCTGGCCCGATCGCAGCAAAACCCTCGAGACCACGGCAGTCGTCCTCGGCTGTGCAGCGGTGTTCGCGGTCGTCATTTACGGCTACGATTTGCTGTTTTCGGAACTTTTTCGTCAGCTTTTCTACCGTTAAGCGGTAGAATGAAAGGCTGTACTTTTGGGGAGCTCTGAACCAATGGCTGATGATGCGGAAATGAAGTGGTATATCATCCACACCTATTCCGGTTACGAGAACAAGGTCAAGGAAGCGATCGAGCAGCGTTTTGCCGGTATTACCAATAACGAGCTTCTCGGTGAGGTCTTGATTCCCACCGAAAATGTGCTGGAGATGAAGAACGGGAAAAAGGTGGTCACCACCAAAAAGCTTTTCCCAGGCTACATCTATATCCGCATGAGCTTGACCGACGAAGGCTGGCACCTGGTCAAGAATACGCCTCGGGTGACTGGCTTCGTGGGTGGTCGCAATCCCGCGCCGCTTTCCGAAGACGAAATCAATGCCATTCTTAACCAAGTCCATATGGCTCAGGAAAAACCCAAGCCTAAGTTCCTGTTCGAGAACGGCGAAAAGATCAAGATTATCGACGGCCCGTTTGCCAATTTCATCGGCAGCGTAGACGAAGTGAACGAAGATAAGGGCACGCTGAAGGTTATGGTGACCATTTTCGGCCGTTCCACACCCGTGGAGCTCGGGTTCCACGAAGTTGAAAAGATCTGAGATAGAGGAAGAACATGGCCAAGAAGATAACAGGTTACATTAAATTGCAGCTGCCGAGCGGCAAGGCAACGCCCGCTCCTCCGGTCGGTCCCGCACTGGGTCAGCACGGTGTCAACATCATGGAGTTCGTCAAGGGCTTCAACGCGCGAACTGCGGCCAATCCTGGTCTGATCGTGCCGGTCGTGTTGACGGTCTATTCCGATCGTTCCTTTACCTTTGAGGTAAAAACGCCGCCTGCGGCGATCCTCATCAAGAATACCCTGGGTCTCGAAAAAGGCAGTGCCGAACCGAACAAAAACAAGGTCGCCAAGCTGACTCAGGATCAAGTTACCGAAATCGCCAAAACCAAAACGCCGGACCTCAACGCCGGTTCTTTGGAAGCCGCTCGCACCATGATCATGGGCACCGCACGCTCCATGGGTGTGGAAGTCGAACGCGCCTGATTCTCGGGAACGCGGGCGGAACCACCACGCACGCATAAAAACAAATCACGGTGGGAGAGACAATTCACGACGGGGGTATCATGGCAAAGAAAGGTAAGAAACTTCGCAACGCCACCTCCAAGGTTGAAACTCGACTCTATCAGTTGGAAGAAGCCATCCAACTTCTGAAATCCTTAGACACGGCTAAATTCGACGAAACCGTTGAAGTGGCTATGAGGCTGGGTGTGGATCCCCGCCATGCGGACCAAATGGTTCGCGGCACGGTCCAGCTCCCTCACGGCACCGGTAAGACGAAACGTGTTCTGGTGATTGCGGATGGCGAGGCAATGAAGCAGGCGGAAAACGCTGGCGCGGACATCGTCGCCGGCGAAGAAATCGTCAATCGAATCCTCGGGGGTTTCCTCGACTTCGATGCCGTCATCGCCACGCCTTCCATGATGCGAGTGGTCGGACGCCTTGGTAAGGTACTGGGTCCCCGCGGTTTGATGCCCAACCCCAGAACCGGCACGGTCACGCTGGATGTGGCCAATGCAGTGAACGAGATCAAAGCTGGTAAGGTCAACTTCAAAGTTGACAAGACCGGTATCGTTCACGGACCGGTGGGTAAAAAATCCTTTGATGCTAGCAAACTCTTGGACAACGCCGCGTCGTTGATCCAGAGCGTCATCAGAGCCAAACCGCCTGGCGCGAAAGGCAAGTACATCAAATCTGTCTTCCTTTCCTCTACCATGGGCCCAGGGATTGAGCTAGACGCCAATTCCCTGGTTTCGAGCTAAGTGGAGGTTGATCAAGATGGATCGCAATACCAAACAGGAAATCGTTTCCCAGCTCAAAGAAGAACTCGATGGCATTACCACGGTTTTTCTTTGCGACTTCAAGGGATTGACTGTTGAGAAGGACACGGTTGTGCGCAAACGTTTGCGCGAGTCCGGCTCCTCTTATACGGTCGTTAAGAACTCGCTGTTGAAGCTGGCATTCAGTGGCACCGACCTGGATCAGGTCGACGATCACCTCAAAGGCAACACCGCGCTTGCCTTCAATCGCACCGACGTGGTCGGCCTGGCGAAACTCATTCGCGACATGGCCAAAGAGCACGAAGCCTTCAAATTCAAGGCTGGTGTGGTGGAAGGACGAGTTATCGATGTCTCCGGACTCGATGCTCTGGCAAGCATGCCACCCAAAGAAGTGCTCGTGTCCAAACTGATGTACATGCTCAACTACCCGGTTCAGGGTCTGGCAACCGCGCTCTCGGGCATTTCCCGCAACCTTGTGGTTGTCCTGGACCAGATCAGAAAACAAAAGGAACAAAATTAAGGTTTAAGGAGTACAGTGAAGATGGCTACCCTCACCAAAGAAGATCTGATCGAACACATCAAGTCCATGAACGTCATGGACCTGGCCGAGCTGGTCAAAGCTCTGGAAGAAACCTTTGGCGTTTCCGCTGCCGCAGCTACGGTTGCCGCCGCGCCCGCCGCGCCCGCTGAAGCCGCCGCTCCCGTCGAAGAACAAACCGAATTCGACGTGATCCTGGAGAACGCTGGCGACAAGAAAATCAACGTTATCAAAGTCGTCCGTGCCGTTACCGGCCTGGGCCTGAAAGAAGCCAAAGACCTGGTCGATGGCGCTCCCAGCACCGTCAAAGAACAGATGAGCAAAGCCGATGCCGAGAAGCTGAAAGCCGAACTCGTCGAAGCTGGCGCTACCGTCAAACTGAAGTAAGCATACTTCTGGAAGGTGGCGGTGCTCCGGCATCGCCACCCCTCCTAAGAGGCTCTTTCCTTTTGAGCGATTTTCCGCTAAAAAATTTTGTAGAACAGTTTTTACAAGCCGGCCATCCGACTGGATGTTACCGGTCTTTTTGCGTCTTGGGCCAAGTCTGAGGCGGTACACCGTTCCTGGGAGGATTGTCAATGAAGGGCAGAGAGGACCTCACGCATCGTGAGCGATTTAGTTTCGCCAAGATTCATACATCGATTCCCGTCCCGAATCTTATCGACGTTCAGAAAAGATCCTATGATTTGTTCCTGCAGATGGATAAGCTGCCCGAGGAACGCGGGGATTTTGGTCTGAAAGCCGTTTTTGAATCGCTTTTCCCCATCGCCGATTTCAAGAAGACCTGCTCTCTTGAATTCGTCGACTACACGATTGGGAACTGGGAATGTCGCTGTGGCAAATTGCAGGGGTTGCATCACAACCGCACGCCCTGCCGCGGCTGTGGCCATATGATCATTTCCGATCAGTATTCCAGCCACGAGCTGACCTGCCCCTCCTGCGGTCTGGTCAATGACAATCAAAAGGCCATCTGCGATGTCTGCGGTACCTCCGTCAAACTCAAGGTCAAATACTCCGTCAACGAGTGCAAAGAGCGCGGCCTGACTTACGACGCGCCGCTCAAGGTCACCGTTCGGCTGGTTGTCTGGGACAAGGATGAAGAGTCCGGCGAACCCACCAACCTGCCCAGGGACATCAAGGAACAGGAAGTCTATTTCGGCGACATCCCGCTGATGACCGAACAGGGTACCTTTATTATCAATGGTACGGAGCGGGTTATCGTTTCCCAGATGCACCGCTCGCCGGGCGTCTTCTTCAGCCCGGGTGAAGAAAAGGGCACGTTCCACTCGCAGATCATTCCCTATCGCGGCTCCTGGATCGAGTTTGAGACCGACACCAAGGACATGCTCTACGTGCGCATCGACCGCAAGCGCAAGTTCCTTGGCACGACCTTCATCCGCGCCTTGGGTTGCATGGACCCGACGGTCCATTCCAACGAGACCGTCCTGCGCAAGTATATGGACGTCTGCGAGCTCCGTCTCAATGACCGCAAGATCTGGTTTGGCCACTACAATGCCGCCGTCGGCGTCAAACTGGCTGAAGACATTCTCAGCGAGAAGGGCGAAGTCATCCTCGGCCACGGTCGCAAGATCACCAAGTCCAGCCTGCGCAATATGAAACGCTCCAACATTGACTGGTTCCCGGTCCTGTTGGACGGCGGTCCCCGTATCGTCGTTGCCTCCGACGTGATCAATGAAGAGACGGGCGAGATTCTTTGCGAGGCCAACACCGAGCTGGTTGCCGATCTGATCACGCGCCTACAGGACGAGGGTGTGGACCGCCTCAGCGTCGTCTTCCCGGAAACGGACGACTGTGGTTCGATGATCATCAACACCCTCGGCGCGGACAACATCCGCAACCCTGAAGAGGCGCTGGTGGAGATCTACCGCAAGATGCGTCCCGGCGATCCGCCCACGGTCGACAGCTCGCGCAAGCTGTTCGTGCAAATGTTCTTCGACCCGCAGCGCTATGACTTCTCGCGCGTTGGTCGCCTCAAGTTCTGCACCAAACTGGGTCTCGAGAAAGATCTGAAACAGCGCATTCTTTCGCCCGAGGACTTCCACGCCACGATCAGCTATCTGCTGAAACTGCACCGCAACATTGGCGCCGTCGACGATATCGATCACCTGGGCAACCGCCGCGTGCGCTCGGTTGGCGAGCTGTTGGAAAACCAACTGCGCGTCGGTTTGGTGCGCATGCAGCGCGCCATCAAGGAAAAGATGAGCCTCTACAATGATCTCAACACGATCATGCCCCACGAGCTCATCAACGCCAAGCCGGTTATGGCCTCGGTCAAGGAGTTCTTCGGCTCCAGCCAGCTCTCCCAGTTCATGGACCAGACCAATCCGCTCAGCGAAATCACCCACAAGCGCCGTCTTTCGGCATTGGGTCCCGGTGGTTTGTCCCGTGAGCGCGCCGGCTTCGAAGTCCGCGACGTTCACACCTCCCACTACGGTCGCATCTGTCCGATCGAGACCCCTGAGGGTCCGAACATCGGTCTGATCTCTTCGCTCTCCTGCTATGCGCGCATCAACGAGTTCGGCTTCATCGAGTCGCCCTACTATCGGGTCGAGAACGGCAAAGTCATTCGCGAAGTCAGCATCGTCAGCCCTGGCGATTCCGGCTACACGAAGGGCGAGATCCTGCCTTATGAGGACGTCGCCAAGCTGAACGCCGCCCTAGCGGAGCAGGGCAAGTCCGAATGCACCTGCGAACCGTTCGCCCACTACCTGAGTGCATGGGAAGAGGACCGCTACGTCATCGCCCAGGCCAACTCGCCGATGGACGAAAGCGGCATGATTTCCCAGGAACAGGTCAACTCCCGCTGCGGCGGTGAGTTCAAGCTGTTCCCGCGCGATCAGATCGCCTACATCGACGTGTCGCCCAAGCAGGTCGTCTCCGTCGCCGCCTCGCTGATCCCATTCCTCGAGAACGACGACGCCAACCGCGCGCTGATGGGTTCCAACATGCAGCGCCAGGCTGTGCCTCTGCTGCAGACGCAGGCGCCGAGGGTCGGTACCGGCATGGAAGCGATCGCAGCCCGCGACTCGGGTGCGACCATGATCTGCCGCAACTCCGGCTGGGTCGAAACGGTCGATGCCGAGCACATCGTCATCCGCCTCGAGGCCGCCAACGACGAGCACCGCACCGAGACGCCGGACTTCGGCGTGGATATCTACACGCTGTCCAAGTTCAGACGCTCCAACCAGAACACCTGCTTCAACCAGAAGCCGCTGGTGCGCAAGGGCGACTTCGTCCACAAGGGCCAGGTCATCGCCGACGGCGCCTGTACGGACCGTGGCGAACTGGCACTGGGCAAAAACGTTCTGGTCGCCTTCATGCCCTGGCGTGGTTACAACTTCGAGGACGCGATCCTGATCTCCGAACGAGTGGTCAAGGAAGACGTCTATACCTCGATCCACATTGAGGAATTCGAGATCGAAGCACGGGACACCAAGCTGGGACCTGAAGAGGTCACCCGCGACATCCCCAACCTGTCCGAAGAGTTCCTAAAGGACCTCGACGACGCCGGCATCATCCGTCTGGGCGCGACCATCAAGCCGGGATCGATTCTGGTCGGCAAGGTCACCCCCAAAGGTGAAACCCAGCTGACGCCGGAAGAGAAACTGCTGCGCGCGATTTTCGGCGAAAAGGCCGGCGACGTTCGCGACGCCTCGCTCTACACGCCGCCTGGCATCCACGGCACGGTCGTCGATGTCAAGATCTTCTCCCGCAAGGGCGTCGAGAAGGAATCCCGCAGCTTGCAGATCGAAGAGGAGCAAACCCTCAAGCTCAAGCAGACCCTCGAGGACCAGGAAACGATCATCGCCAACCAGGCCGTCAAGAACATCTTGCGCCTGCTGCGCGGCAAGGAACTGCTCGACGACGTGATCCACCCGATCACGGGCGAGACCGTGCTAGCCGCCGGATCGGCGATTGCCTCCGAGAAACTGAAAGGTTTCCGCCTCAACGATCTCAAGCGCATTGACGTCTCCGATCCCAACGTCCAGCTGGAGATTGCGAACATCGCCTCCAAGACCAACCAGCAGATCGAAGTTGCCCGTCAGGTCTTTGAGGAAGAGGTCGAGAAACTCAAGCGCGGGGACGAACTGCCCCCGGGCGTGATCAAGCTCGTCAAGGTCTATGTCGCCGTCAAGCGCAAGCTGCAGGTCGGTGACAAGATGGCCGGTCGCCACGGTAACAAAGGCGTCGTCTCCCTGATCCTGCCCGAAGAGGACATGCCCTTCATGCCCGATGGCACCGCCGTCGAAGTCGTGCTCAACCCTCTCGGCGTGCCGTCTCGTATGAACATCGGCCAGATCCTCGAGACCCACCTCGGCATGGCCGCCAAGGCACTCGACCGCTTCTACGCGACGCCCGTTTTCGACGGCGCCCGTGAAGCCGACATCAAGGAACTGCTCCAGGAAGCTGGCGTCAGCATCTCCGGCAAGACCGTCCTCTACGACGGCAAGACCGGTGTGCCCTTTGAACAGCCGGTCACCGTTGGGGTTCTGTACATCATCAAACTGCACCACCTGGTCGACAACAAGATCCACTCCCGTTCGATCGGGCCCTACTCTCTCATTACGCAACAGCCCCTCGGCGGTAAAGCCCAGTTCGGTGGTCAGCGCTTCGGTGAGATGGAAGTTTGGGCTCTGGAGGCCTACGGCGCAGCCCACATCCTGCAAGAGCTGTTGACGGTCAAATCCGACGATGTTCAGGGTCGTACCCGCATCTACGAGGCGATTGTCAAGGGCGAACCCGCTTGCGAACCGGGCATTCCGGAGTCGTTCAACGTGCTTGTCAAAGAGCTGCAGAGCCTTGCGCTCGACGTTCAGCTCTACAAGCACGAAGACGTCAAGAACCTGCGAGCTGGTCAGGAAGAAAACGTAGAACTGGGATAGACGAAAAGGAGCAGCGATCATGCAACGACATGGATTTTACAATCGCCAACCGGCCATCAACGATTTCGAGGCAATCCGCATCAGTCTTGCCTCGCCGGAAACGATTCGCTCCTGGAGTTACGGTGAGGTCACCAAACCGGAGACGATCAACTACCGTACCTTCAAACCGGAGAAGGACGGCCTGTTCTGCGCCCGCATCTTCGGACCGGTCGTAGACTGGGAGTGCTTGTGCGGCAAGTACAAGCGCATGAAGTACCGCAACATCATCTGTGACAAATGCGGCGTCGAAGTCACCCTCTCCAAGGTGCGGCGCGAGCGCATGGGCCACGTCGAGTTGGCGGCACCCGTCTCCCACGTGTGGTTCTTCAAGGGGCTGCCCAGCCGCATTGGCTATCTGCTGGACATGGCGCTCAAGGACCTCGAGCGCGTGCTCTACTTCGAGGCCTATGTCGTCATCGACCCAGGCGGTATCTCCGCGATCCAGACGCGCGAACTGCTGACCGAGGATCGCTATCGCCAGCTGCGCGAGGAGTACGGCCCCGTCTTCACCGCGAAGATGGGCGCCGAAGCGATCAAGGAGCTGCTGCGCACGCTCGAACTGCCCGAACTGGCGGTCGAGCTGCGCTACAACATGCGCCACGAGACCTCGGCCCAGAAGCGCAGCAAGCTGGCTAAGCGGCTCAAGGTCGTCGAAGCGTTCCTGAAATCCGGCAACAAGCCGGAGTGGATGATCATGGACGTGATCCCCGTGATTCCGCCGGAACTGCGTCCCCTGGTCCCCCTGGACGGCGGCCGCTTCGCCACTTCGGACCTCAACGATCTCTACCGCCGCGTCATCAACCGCAACAACCGCCTGAAAAAGCTGCTGGAACTGCGCGCTCCCGACGTCATCATCCGCAACGAGAAACGCATGCTGCAGGAAGCCGTCGACGCGCTGTTCGACAATGGCCGCCGCGGTCGCGTGCTCAAGGGCGGCAACAACCGCCCGCTGAAATCGCTCTCCGACACCCTCAAGGGCAAGCAGGGCCGCTTCCGTCAGAACCTGCTGGGTAAGCGCGTCGACTACTCCGGTCGTACCGTGATCGTCGTCGGCCCCGAGCTGGCACTCGACCAGTGCGGACTGCCCAAGATGATGGCGCTGGAGCTGTTCAAGCCGTTCATCTACAACCTGCTGGAGAAATACGGCCACGCCTCGACCGTCAAGACCGCCAAGGAACTGGTGGAAGCCCGCCATCCCGTGGTGTGGGAAGTGCTCGAGGAAGCTGTCAAGGACCACCCGGTTCTGCTCAACCGCGCACCGACGCTGCACCGCCTCGGCATCCAGGCCTTCTATCCGGTCCTGGTCGAAGGTAAGGCCATTCGCCTGCACCCGCTCGTTTGTACGGCCTTCAACGCGGACTTCGACGGCGACCAAATGGCCGTGCACGTGCCCCTGAGCCCGACCGCCGTGATCGAGGCCCAGCTGCTGATGTTGTCCTCGCGCAACATCCTCAGCCCCGCCCACGGTCACCCGATCACCGTGCCCACCCAGGACATCGTGCTCGGCGCCTACTACCTGACCCTGGCCCGCAACGGCTGTAAGGGCGAGGGCAAGGTTTTCTGCTCGATGGAAGAGGTTCGCGCCGCCAAGGATGCAGGTCTGGTGGAAACCCACACACGCATCCGCCTGCGCTACTCCGGCCGCATCATCGACCTCGAGTCGATGGGCTCGCCCCAGTACCTCAACGGCGCCATGATGGACACCATTCACCGTAAGATCATCGATACGACCGTTGGTCGCGTGATCTTCAACATGGCCTTCACGCGCGACATGCCCTACATCAACGGCCTGCTCAAGAAGGGCGGCCTGACCAGCCTGGTCTACTTCTGGAACAACGAGTTCGGCCGTGAAGTCACGGTTCGCAACCTCGACGTCCTCAAAGAGCAGGGCTTCAACAACGCCACCTTCGCCGGCATCAGCTTCGGCATCGACGACATGGTCATCCCGCCCTCCAAGGTCCGCTTGCTGGACCAGGCCAAAGCCAAGGTCATTGAGGTGGAAGAACAGTATAAGGAAGGTCTGCTGACCAACGCCGAGCGCTACAACAAAGTCGTTCAGGTCTGGTCCGAGGTTACCGAGGACATCGCGCTGGAAATGTTCCAACACATGGACAGCAAAGCCAACGAGGAAAAATCGCTCAACCCGATCTTCGTCATGGCCGACTCCGGTGCTCGCGGTTCCAAACAGCAGATTCGTCAGCTGGCCGGTATGCGCGGCCTGATGGCCAAGCCCTCCGGCGAGATCATCGAGACGCCGATCACCGCCAACTTCAAAGAAGGTCTGACGGTTCTGCAGTACTTCATCTCCACCCACGGCGCTCGTAAGGGTCTGGCCGACACGGCACTGAAGACCGCGGACTCGGGTTACCTGACCCGCCGTCTGGTCGACGTTGCCCAGGACGTGATCATCAACGAAGAGGATTGCGGGACCCTGGACGGCATCGCCGCCCACGCCATCATCGAGCAGGGCGAGGTCATCGAGAGCCTGTCCGACCGCATCACCGGTCGCGTGGCCCTTGACGACATCTATCACCCCCACCACGACGAGCTGATTCTGGAAGCCAACGGCTTGATCACGGGTAAAGTCGCCCAGGAGATCGAGGACGCCGGCATCCAGGAAGTCAACATGCGCTCGGTGCTCACCTGCGAATCCGAGTACGGTGTTTGCCGTCTTTGCTACGGCAAGAACCTGGCCACGGGTCAGTTGGTCGAGATCGGCGAGGCGGTCGGCGTCATCGCCGCCCAGTCCATCGGCGAGCCTGGCACCCAGCTGACGATGCGTACCTTCCACATCGGTGGTACCGCATCCGCGGTTGACGAGCAGTCCACCCACGTTTCCAAACGCGGTGGCAAAGTCGTCTACAAGAACATGAAGACCGTGACCAACCAAGACGGCGACGAAGTCGCACTGTCCCGCAACGGCTCGATCATCGTTATCGACGAGGAAGGCCGCGAGGAGCACTACGCCACCGTCATCGGCGCCAAGCTCAAGGTCCACGAGGGCCAACAGATCGAGCGCGGCAAGGTCCTGGTCGAGTGGGATCCCTACTCGTTCGTTATCGTCTCGGAGAAAGCGGGTTCGGTCGACTACAAAGACCTGATCCTCAACGAGACCATGATCGAGGAAGTGGAGGAGGCAACCTCCTTCAGCCGCAACAAGGTAATCTCCTCGGCCGACGAGAAGCTCAACCCGACGATTCTGATCAAGGACGACGAGGGCAAGATCCTGGGTCGCTACCCCCTGCCCAACGACGCACTGATCATGGTCGAGCGCGACGCCCACATCCACGCCGGTCACGTGCTTGCCAAAATCCCCAAAGACACCACCCGTCAGATGGACATCACCGGTGGTCTGCCCAGGATCGTCGAACTGTTCGAGGGCCGCAAGCCCAAAGAACCGGCGGTCATCTCCGAGATCGACGGCACCGTGCACTATGGCAACATCAGCCGCGGCCAGCAGAAGATCTACGTGGAGAACGAGTACGGCGTCAAGCGCGAGTACTCGGTACCCAAAGGCAAGTACATCCACTTCAAGGAAGCCGAGACGATCCGCGCCGGTGAGCAGCTCATCGACGGCGCTCGTTCGCCCCACGACATCCTCAACGTCTTGGGTGAAAAGGAGCTGCAGAAGTTCCTGGTCGACGAGATCCAAGAGGTTTACCGTCTGCAGGGCGTTAACATCAACGACAAGCACATCGAGATCATCATCCGCCAGATGATGCGCTGGATGGAAGTCGACGATGTCGGCGATTCCATCTTCATCGTCGGTGAGCGTGTCGACAAGTTCCGCTTCCAAAAGGAAAACGAACGGGTCATCGCCGAGGGCGGTCTGCCGGCTAAGGGTCACCCCTTGCTGGTCGGTATCACCAAGGCTTCGCTGTCGACCGACTCCTTCATCTCCGCCGCCTCCTTCCAGGAGACCACGAGGGTTCTGACCGAAGCCGCCATTGAGGGCAAGGTCGACTTCCTGCGCGGTCTCAAGGAAAACGTCATCATGGGTAAACTGATCCCTGCCGGTACCGGTATGGACGTCTACCGCGATGTCGAGCTAGAGGCCGACGAATCGATCGCCAAGCAGGACGAGGACCTCGAAGAGGAGTTCTCGCTGGACAACATCATCAAGTCCAGCCAAGAGAAGATCTCCGCCCAGAACGAGATCCCGCTGCTCTGATCGCCACCCGCAACAACAAAAAAGGGAGCGTCGCGACGCTCCCTTTTTTGTTTTAGACCAGGACCCGTGAAAGCTCCCCTATGACCGGTCAAAGCGCACGTCGCATTCGCTCGAGATTGGTTTCAGCAGTGGGTCGAGGCGAACGAGGGCAGGATCCGGCTCACCGCGATCGGATTGCCGGCGCTGAGCAACGCGAGCGTGTTGCGCGCCTGGAGCTCCCACACGGCCAGGCGCTCGTAGACGCACAGGGCAAAGGCCGTCCAACTGCCGTAAGCGGGCCGAACGCACTCCTCGAATTCCAAGTAGCAATCCTCCATGGCCTGGTAGTGGTGAAGGAGAGCGCGGTCGACCTGACTGTGCCAACGCTGCCCCATGGGGGCCTGCGCCTCTGGGCGTTGCCCGCGCTCGCCCTGTCCCAGCAACAGCCAGTCGGCCGATACTCCAGTGAAGCGCAACATCGCCACGGTTGCAGCCAGGCCGGGCTTGCGGCGCCCGGAAGCATAATCGCGCAGGCTGGGGTAGGGGATCCCCGACTGTTCGGCGAAGCTGACCAGATCCAGCTGGGTTGCGGCGATAACCTCGCGCAGGCGCGCGAAAATGGCTTCACAGTCATCGTCCGCTGGTTCTTGGCAATAGGACAGGTTAGACATAGGTGCACCTTACCGCATCCTGATGCCGCTTACCTTTACCCCGCCTCCAGAATAGGGTAGAGCGCTTGTGTTGTCAAGGCGTCTTGCCGTTGTGTCGCCGCTGTGGCGTGGGCCGCGCCGCGGCAGCCCCGGGTCGGCTGACCGCGTTTATCATCTCTGCCAATGTGCGATGTCTGGGATGAACGGCGTTTGTCGTCATGGTAAAGACCTTGAGAAAACACATGGAAAACTGTAGAATGCATTGCTCTGTTTAGATGGGGGGTTTGTTTTTGGACATCATCACTATTAAAGAAATGGGCGCTCACCTCGGTCAACACGTGCAGTTGCGCGGCTGGGTTCGCCATCACCGCAAGAGCGGCAAGATTCAATTCATCGTCCTTCGCGACGGCATCGGCTTCTGCCAAGCGGTTGTCGTTCGCGAGGAAGTCAGCGAAAAGATTTGGGAGGACGCCAAGTCCCTGACGGCCGAGAGTTCGCTGATCATCGGCGGCTTGGTCACTCAGAATCCCAACAACCAGTCCTACGAGCTGCAGGTCAATGCCCTCGAAGTGGTCCACATCTCCGAACCCTTCCCGATCGGCAAGAAGGAGCACGGCGTCGAGTTCCTCATGGACAACCGCCACCTGTGGTTCCGCTCCAAGCGCCAATGGGCGATCCTGCGCATCCGCCACACGATCGTCAAGGCGATCCGTGACTTCTTCGACCAGCGCGACTACACCCTGATCGACTCGCCGATCCTGACGCCGACCTGTGCCGAGGGCTCCTCCTCGCTGTTCAAGGTCGACTATTTCGAGGAAGAGGCCTATCTCTCCCAGACCGGCCAGCTCTACCTCGAGCCGGCGCTGGCCGCCTTCGGCAAGGTCTACTGCTTCGGCCCCACCTTCCGCGCCGAAAAGTCCAAGACCCGCCGCCACCTCACCGAGTTCTGGATGGTCGAGCCCGAAATCGCCTTCGCCCATCTGGCCGACATCATGGACCTGGCCCAAGACTTTCTGCAGTTCATCGTGCGCCGTGTGCTCGAGGCCAACAAGGCAGAACTGGTCGAGCTGGAGCGCGACTTGGCGCCGCTCGAGGCCAGCCTGCAGCCGTTTATCCGTATGACCTACGACGAAGCCGTCGCCAAACTGCGCGAGCTGGGCAGCGACATCGAGTGGGGCACCGATTTCGGCGGCGACGACGAGACCATCCTCACCCAGGCCTATGATCGCCCGATCATCGTCCACCGTTTCCCCCGCGTGTTCAAAGCCTTCTACATGGAACCCGATCCCGAGAACGACAAACTCGCGCTGGGCATGGACGTGCTCGCACCCGAGGGCTACGGCGAGGTCATCGGCGGCGGCGAACGCGCCAGCTCGGTCGACTTCCTGATCGACCAAATCAAGAAACACGAACTCAATCAAGCCGACTACGAGTGGTACCTGGACGTCCGCCGCTACGGCTCCTGCCCCCACGCCGGCTTTGGCATGGGCGTCGAGCGTGCCGTAGCCTGGATCTGCAAACTTCCGCATGTGCGCGAGACCATTCCCTACCCGCGCATGCTCTACCGCAAGACCCCTTAAGGAGCCGATGTGACTCAAGCCAAGACGGTTGGGATGTTGTCCCTGGGATGCGCCAAAAACCTGGTGGATTCCGAAGTGATGTTGGGTGAACTGCAACGCGAAGGTTATACCTTCACCAGCGAGGCGCGGGATGCCGACATTGTCATCGTCAACACCTGCGGCTTCATCGACAAGGCCAAGGAAGAAAGCATTGAGGCCATCCTCGAGATGGCCAACCTCAAGAAAGAGGGCCGGCTCAGCAAGCTGATCGTCTCTGGCTGCCTGTCGCAGCGCTACCACGACGAGATGAAGGCCGAGCTGCCCGAGGTCGATCTCTTCCTCGGCACGAACCACATCGGCACCGTCCAGGACTTCGTGCGCGGCATTAGAGTCGACAAGGACGCGACCGCGGCCTGGAACCCGGAGTACCTCTACAGTGCCGACAGCCCGCGGGTGCTGACCACGCCCAGCCACTCGGCCTACGTCAAGATTTCCGAGGGCTGCGATCACGTCTGCTCGTTCTGCATCATTCCCCAGCTGCGCGGCAAGCACCGCAGCCGCACCGTCGCCGACATTGCCCGCGAGGTCGAGCAACTGGCCGCCCGCGGCGTGCGCGAGGTCAACCTCGTGGCTCAGGACTCCACCTACTACGGGCGCGACCTCGGCCTCAAGGACGGCTTGGCCCAGCTGCTGGAGACGCTCGCCCAGATCTCGGGTATCGCCTGGGTGCGGGTCCACTACATGTATCCTTATCAGGTCACCGATCGCCTGCTCCAGGTCATGGCCAGTTACCCCAAGATCTGCAAGTACTTGGACATGCCCCTGCAGCATTGCAGCCAAAAGATGTTGGCGGCCATGAAGCGCGGCAGCGGCCGGCCTCAGCTGGAGAAATTCCTTCAGCGCATCCGCGACGGCGTGCCCGGCGCCAACCTGCGCAGCTCCTTCATCGTCGGTTTCCCCGGCGAGGAAGAGGCCGACTTTCAAGAGCTTTGCGATTTCGTTACCACTATGAAATTCGACTATCTGGGCGTCTTCACGTATAGTCATGAAGAAGGGACCTCGGCCTATCCGCTAGGCGACCTGGTGCCCGAAGAGGTCAAGGAAGAGCGCAAGGCCCGGTTGCTCGACCTTCAACGGGGCATTTCGCAAGCCAAATTGAGCGAAAAGCTCGGCAAGACCTTCGATGTCATGATCGAAGGCGTTCACCCCGAAACCGAACTACTACTGCGTGGCCGCCACCAAGGCCAGGCACCCGACGTCGATGGCGAAGTCTTCATCACCGAAGGTACTTATCAGCCCGGCGATATCATCCCCGTCACCATCGAAGAGACGTTCGATTACGATATGGCGGGACGCGTACTGGGAGGAATCGAAGTATGAAATTGAAGCTTTTCACTCTGTCGCTATTGCTTAGCGCCACCTGTTTTGCGCAACAGCGCGCCGTCTTTGGCGTCGTCACGGACGCCGCGGGCAATCCCCTTGAGGGCGTTTCGGTTCAGCTTGAAACGACTCAGTATCCGTTGGATAAAAAATCCTCCAAGACCGACAGCAAAGGACGCTTCGGCATCAACGATCACCGCCCCGGCGACATCATCCTCAAATTCCACCTTGATGGCTATCTCGACCGCGAGATCCAGTACCGTACCACCGAGGACAAGATCCGCGTGAGACAAGACCTTGTTTTGTTCAAGGAAGGTGAGAGCGCCGCCACCGCGGAGAACTCGATCGAGATCGTCGGCAAGATCTTCGATACCAAGGGCACGGCTTTGGCCGGTGTCAAGGTCACCTGTTCCGTCGATGGCACGCCGTTCAAGGCCGAAGCCGTTTCCGACGAATCGGGCACCTACACCATCCGCGGATTCAAGAACAACGAGAACCAGCTGCGCGGTTCCCTCAACGGCTTCCGCGACCAGATCGTCAAAATTCGAGTGCAAGGCGATCCCATCGATCTGACCGCGCCGACGCACTTCATCTTGAAGACGATCGAGGAAGCCTACGCCGAAATGGGCCAGACACCGCCTGGCGAGGAAGCGCCCACGCCCGAGGAGCAAGCGGCCGATCTCTACAACCTCGCCGTCGAGCCCTACCAACAGGGCGGATATGCCCAGGCGGAGGAGTTGGCTAAGAAAGCGTTGGAACTCAACCCTGCTCAGCTCGAATCTCAGAAGCTGCTGGTTTTCTCCAACCTCAAACTGCAGGACTGGAAGGAAACCCTGCTCTATGTCGAACAGGTTCTGACCAGCTTGCCCAACGACGTCAACATGCTGACGATCGCCGCCACGGCCGCTGAGAACCTCAAGAACAAGGAAAAGGTCAAAGCCTATAACGCCAAGTTGAAAGCACTGGGCGCCGGACCGACTGTCGATCCCTGGGATGAGGCTTACGCGGCCATGAACGCAAAGGACGACACCAAGTTGGCCAAGGTCCTGCAAGCGATCATCGCCGATAATCCCAAGGACGCCAAGGCCTACCTGGAAATGGCCAAGATCAAGGTGCGCGAAGGCGAGTTCGACGCCGCCAAGGTCCAGGCCCAGAGCTGCATGAAGTACGCCGCCAAGAACAGCGAGGAGTACACGGAAGCCAAGGAACTGATCCTGACCCTGGCCGAGTGACGCCTTTCAGCGTTGACAGAGGGAGCCGGTTCCGGCTCCCTTTTCCGTTTTGATTCAGTGCATATCGCAGCGCAGATGTCGCGCGATGAGGAGTCGCAGAAAATTCGTTCGGGGGTAAAGCGTTGATTCATCAAGCCTGCATTCGCAAGGAATACAAGGGCCGTTGGGAGGGGCGCACGCCCCTGACGCCCGATGCCGTACGCGAGCTCGCAGAGAGCATGTCGATCCAGGTGGAGCGCAGCGACACGCGCGTGTTCAAGGATGAGGAGTACCTCTCCACCGGCGCCCAGCTGGTCGATCACGGCGATGCGCGGATCGTGCTGGGCATCAAGGAACCCCCGTTGGACATCATCCGCCAGGGCCAGATCCACCTCTGTTTCTCCCACACCTTCAAGGGCCAGGCCTACAACATGAAGATGTTGCGGACCTTCATGGACCGGGGCTGTACCCTGATCGATTACGAGACCATGCGCGACGAACAGGGCGTGCGGGTCATCGCCTTCGGCCGCTACGCGGGCATCGCCGGCGCCGTCGACACCTTCTACGTGGCCGGTCGCAAGTATGCCGAGCGCCAGCCGCTCGGACCCCTGGCCCATATCGAACAGACCTGGCGCTACGGCTCCATCGCCAAGTTGCGGGAAGCGCTGTCCCACATCCGCCTGGGCGAGGAAACCCCGATCCGCGTGCTGATCGTCGGCACCGGCAACGTCGGCCGCGGTTGTGAGGAAGTCTGCCAGTGGATGGGCTTCCCCGAGATCACGCCGGAGCAAGTGCTCAACGACCCACCCGCGGGCAGTTGGTACGCCGTGCTGCAGACCTGCGACACCGTCCGCGCCAAGAACGGAGGTCCCTACGACAAGCAGGAGTTCCGGCAATTCGGCGCCGAGCGCTACGAGAGCGACTTCACCCGTTTCCTCGGCAAGTTCGACATTCTCCTACAGACGCCGATGTGGAGCCCAAAGTATCCCTACCAGCTGCCGCGCGAGACCATGATCGCCTTCCGCGACCAGTTGCCGCACGTGATCGGCGATATCTCTTGCGACATCGAAGGGTCCCTGGCCTGCACGCTGCGTGCCTCGACCATCGACGATCCGGCCTATACCTACGTGCCCGAGCGCCACGAGATCCTCGACACCGTCTCCTGGGACGGGCCCGCGGTCATGGCCATCGACCATCTGCCCTGCGAGCTCGCCGTCGACGCCTCCAACCACTTCTCCCGCATCCTCAAGCAATACCTGCCCGAAATCGCGGTGATGGACCTCTCCAAACCCTTGGAGAGCTGCGGCGTGGGCCGCTTGCTGCAGGAGGCAACCATCGTCTACCGCGGCAAGCTTACCGACCGCTACGCCTACCTCCAGGACCATCTGCACCTCGTTGGTCTCTGATCGCGATGCGGCACCCTTAGGGGCCGCGCGCTTTGAGCGCCCTCCTCCACAAACTGTGGCATAATGGGGGAACTTTCTCGTTTGGGGCACTCCATGGTTCGTGGACAAAGAGGCGTCGTTTCCATATTGAAAGTCCTCCCACGCTACCTGAGCCTGATCCTCACCTGCCAGCTCGCGGCGGGCCTGCTGGAAGAAACCGTAAGTTTTCGCCACATCGGCATCCGCGATGGCCTCTCGCAATCGTCCGCTCTGTGCTTCCTCCAGGACAGCGAGGGCTTCATCTGGATCGGCACCTTCGACGGCCTCAACCGCTACGACGGCCGCCATTTCAAAGTCTTCACCACCGACTCGAACAACCCTCTGACCATCTCCGACAACAGCGTCACAAGCCTCCTGGCGGAGGGCGATCACCAGCTCTGGGTCGGCACCAACCACGGCCTCAACCGCTTCGACCGCCGCCGCGGCATCTTCATTCGCTACCTGCACCAGCAGGGCAAGCCGCAAACGCTGGACAACGACCAGATTTGGGAGCTCTACCGCGATCGCGCCGGTGTGATGTGGGTCGCCACCGATTCGGGTCTGTGCCGCTACGACGCCAAGAGCGACAGCTTTCAGCGTTTCGGCTTTGGCGCCACTACCGCCTCTGGCAAGCCCTACCCACTGCTCAGCCTGGTCGAAGACAGCCGCGGCCAGCTCTGGGTCGGCAGTTGGGGTGGTGGCCTGTTTCGCGTCGACCGCGAGGGCCGGCGCCTCAACCATGTTTCCTTCGAGGGCGAGGCGGAACCCTTCGGCGAAGCCATCACCTCTCTGATCTGCGACCGCCACGGCGACCTCTGGATCGGCAGCATGGAGAGTGGTCTGAGCCGCTTCGACAGCCGCAGCGGCCAGATCACCCACTATCGTCACGACCCCGCCGACACCAACAGCCTCGGCGACGACCACGTCGTGCGCATCCTCGAGGACAGCTCCGGATCGCTTTGGATCGGCACATCCAGCGGCGGCCTCAACCGCTTCGACCCCCTGCGCGGCGGCTTCGTGCGTTTCGTCCATCGCGAGGACCACATTGGCAGTCTTTCCAACGACTCGGTCCAGTCTCTGTTCGAGGACAAGGAGGGCGCGCTCTGGGTCGGCACCTTCATTGGCGGCGCCAACCGCTACAAGAAGAACAATGTCTCCTTCTCGATTCTCGACAAGGAGGTCACCGGCGGCGAGAAGGTCTGGGCCATCGCCGAGGACGATGCCCAGACCCTGTGGATCGGCGCCGAGAATGGGCTCTTCCACTACGATCCCGCCAGTGGCGCCAAGGAGGCCTTTGGCGGGCCCGACAAACGTGGCGGCTTGCCGCGCACAACGGTCTGGTCGCTGTTTCTGGCCCGCGACAAGCGCTTGTGGATGGGGACCGAATCGGGCTTGGCCGTGCATGACCCCAGCACCCACAAGATCACGCTCTACACCCAGCCAACCGATGGCAGTAATGGGCTTTCATCCAATCAGGTGCTCAATGTCTTCGAGGACGGGCGTGGCAATATCTGGGCTTCGACCACCAACGACGGCCTTTGTCGGCTCGACCCGAACGGACACTTCACCGTCTTCAACCACAATCCCCAGGTCAGCAACAGCCTCAGCAACGACAAGGCGCGCCTGGTTGTCGAGGACAACGCTGGCGTGCTCTGGATCGGGACCCAGGGCGGTGGCCTGAACCGCTTCGACGGCTTGTCCGGCTTTACCCATTACCGCCACCTGCCCGAAAAACCGGACAGCTTGCCCCACGACCACGTGGTGGTCATGGTCGGCGACCGCCGCGACCAGAACCTGCTTTGGCTGGGTACCGCCGGTGGACTGGGCTTGCTCGACAAGAGCAGCGGCAGCTGTCGGGTCTGGAAGACCCGCCAGGGCCTGCCCAACGATTACATCTACGCCCTCAGCCAGGATATCCGCGGCCTGATCTGGCTGTCCTGCAACCGCGGACTGGCCGTCTTCGACCCCAAGAACGAGCGCTTCCGCGGTTTCGACGTGCGCGACGGCCTGCCCAGCAACGAGTTCAACGCCCTGGCCTGCGCCAAGACGCGCGATGAGCGCATGCTGTTTGGCAGCATCGAGGGGGTGGTCTCCTTCTTTCCCCGCGATTTTACCGCCAATACGACACCGACGCCGATCGTCTTCAGCGATTTCCTGGTCGGCAACAAGGTCGTGAACACCCGTGAAATCGATCCCGACTCGCCGCTCGATGCGGCCATCGGGCATGTCAGCTCGATCGTGCTCAACCAGGACCAGCGCATGGTCGGCTTCGACTTCTCCTGTCTCGAGTTCACCGCGCCCTGGCAGTGCCGCTATGAGTACCGCATGAATGGGCTCGACAAGGATTGGGTCGCCACCGGCTCCGACAATACCCGTGCGACTTATACCAATCTATCGCCCGGCGACTACCTGTTCCGGGTCAAGGCCACCAACGCCGATGGCTTCTGGAATCCCGACGAGCTGCAGCTTCGCTTGACCGTGCTGGCGCCTCTGTGGTTGCGGCCCTGGGCCAAGGTCATCTACCTGCTGATTGGCATCTTTCTGGTCGTCATCTACGGCAATCTCCAGCACGGACGGCTGCGCCGCCAGCGTCTGATCGCCGAGCAGGAACGCAAGCTCAAAGAACAGGCCCAATTGATGGCCGAGAAGGACCGCGCCACCGCCATCCGCTTGGAACAGCAGGTCAAGGAACGGACCAGCGCGCTGATCACCCAGGAGAAGATGGCCACCCTCGGCATGCTCTCCTCCGGCGTCGCCCACGAGCTCAACAACCCCAATAACTTCGTCTTTGGCGGTTCACAGAACCTGGAGATGCTGCTCAACGACCTCAAGGGCCTGATCGGCAGCAAGTGGGGCTACGAAGCCGGCGATCCCGAGATGGCCCAGCTGTGGGAGTACCTCGAGGACATGGGCGAGCAGCTGGAATTGGTGTTCCGCGGTTCGAGCCGGATCCGCGACGTCGTCACCCATATGGAGCAGTTCGTGCGCAAGGGCGAGGCGCTGACGCGGGTCAACCTGATCGAGGGTCTGGAGTCGACCATCACCCTGGTGCGCTCCCAGTATCCAGAGGTCCTGTTCGAAATCAGTGGCGAGCGCGAGCTGTACTGCCTGGTCCGGCCCGGCGAGCTCAACCAGGTCTTCCTCAACCTCGTGCTCAATGCCTGCGAGGCCATCGTGCGCCGGCGCTGCACCATGCCAGGCGCGCCTGCGCGGCTGCGGATCGACGCCGAGCGCTTCAGCGAGCGCGCCGAAATGCGTTTCGAGGATACCGGCGATGGCTTCAGCGAGGAGCAGGGCCGCCACCTGTTCGAGGCCTTTTATACCACTAAAGTCGGCGGTCGTGCCGCCGGTTTGGGTCTCTACACCGCCTGGCAAATCGTTCACGAGCACGGCGGCACGCTCGCCGCGAGCAGCGTCCTTGGCCAAGGCAGTGTTTTTACCCTGACCTTGCCCGTCATGCGCGAGCTCTGAGCTACCCCAGCCGCGCCCGCGGTCTTGCGCCGCTCCCCGCACTTTTGTTATAGTGCGCTTGGCTGGAGTGAGGGCAAGCGGGAGGAGCTGACCCGAGGAGGAATGCCATGTTGCTCTACGTCAAAATCGCCGTGGCCGCGGTGCTGATCGGTTCTTTCTTTTTCATTCACCTGCGCGGCCGCATTCGCTTTCGCCTGTTGCGTCAACTGACTGACCACTCGACCCTGCTGGCGCCGATCAACGCCCTGATCTACCTGTTCTCCAAGGTGCCGCGCGACCCGTACTTGGATCCGGCCAGCATGCCCGGTCTCGAACTATTGCGCAGCAACTGGCAGACGATCCGCGAGGAGGCGCTCAGCCTCAGCGATGAGGGCCACATCAAGCCCTCGGACAAGCGCAACGACCTGGCTTTCAACTCCTTCTTCAAAAAGGGTTGGAAGCGCTTCTACTTCAAGTGGTACGGGCCCTGGTTCCCCTCCGCCGTCGACCGCTGCCCCAAGACCATCGCTCTGCTCTCCCAGGTGCCCGGCCTGAATGCGGCGATGTTGACCCAGCTCTCGCCCGGCACCGACCTGCGTCGCCATCGCGACCCGTTTGCCGGCAGCCTGCGCTACCACCTTGGCCTGGCCACGCCCAATTCGCCCAAATGCAGAATCCTCGTCGATGGCCAGGAGTATTACTGGAAGGATGGCGAGCACATCCTTTTTGACGAGACCTACATCCACGAGGCCTACAACGACACCGATCAGAACCGCATCATCCTCTTCTGCGACATGGCGCGGCCGCTGCACACCCCGGTGATGCGTCTGGTCAACAGGGTCGTCAGCCATGTGCTTGGCCGCGCCACCGCCACCGAGAACATGGACGGCGATCGGGTCGGCATCCTCAACCGCCTCTACGGCGGCTTCTTCGCCTTCCAGCAATTCGCCAAGCGGGTCAAGAACTGGAACCGCACCTTCTATTACACCCTCAAATACGGCCTCATGATCGGGCTTGTCTACCTGATCTTTTTCTGAGGCGGCGCCCGCCGTTTTGAGGCTACCATCCGCCCTGTGATCGTGCTATGGTCACTGCACCATACACTGGGGGAAGTGCCTTGGAAGCCTATGATGTATTCATTTTGACCGCTGAGGTCAGGGACGAGGACGGCAAACACGAGCTGCGCTTCTACGGTCGCAGCGCGACCCTCGGCCCAGTGCTGTTGTGTTTCGACCAGCACAAACCCGTGTTCTTTGTCGACGCCGAGGAGAAGTTGCCGGCCCTCGAGTTCGAGCTCGAGCGCAAACCGCTGCAGCTGGCGACCTTCGCTGGCCGACCGGTCGAGGGTCTGTACTTCGCCAGCGCCGCCGACCAGCGCGCCGCCGACGAGCGCTTCCGCGCTACCGGCGTGCGCCACTTCGAGGCCGACGTGCGCCCGCCCGAGCGCTTCTTGATGGAGCGCTTCATCAACGGCATGGCCAGAGTCGCCGGCGACCACCGCCAGGTCGGCAAGCTGGCCGTCTTCGACAACCCCAAGATCAAGGCCAGCGCTGCGCCCGTCCCCGAGCTCGGCCTGGTCTCCTTAGACATCGAGACCGGCGTGACCGAGGACAAGCTCTACTCCATCGGCCTGCACTACAAGCGCGGCGCCGTCGAGGAGAAATGCGTCTACATGTTGGCCGACCGCGCCCGTCAGGTCAACGAGACGCTCAGCTTCTTCCCGAGCCAGGGCGAACTGCTCAAGGCCTTTTTCGCCTGGATCGAGGACAAGGACCCAGACCTGATCATCGGCTGGCACGTCGTCGGCTTTGACCTGCTCTACCTGGAGCGGCGCTGCAAGGAGCTCTCGCTCAAGCTGGACATCGCCCGCGCTGAGGGCCGCGTGACCCTGGTCGAGCGGCCCAGCGGCGCCTTCGCCGAGATCTCGGGCCGGGTCGTGCTGGACGGCATCCCCGCGCTGCGCGGCTGCGGCTTCAGCTTCCCCAACTTCAAGCTGGAAACCGTGGCGCGCTCGCTGCTCCACACCGGCAAGCTGATCGCATCCGACCACAACAAGGTCAGCGAGATCGAGCGCCAGTTCCGCGAGGACAAGGAGTCTCTGGCCCGCTACAACCTCGAGGACTGCGTGCTGGTCACGGACATCTTCGAGAAGGTCGATCTCATCCCCTTGATGCTGGCGCGCACGCTCACCAGCGGCCAGCTGCTGGGCCAGCTGGGCCTACCCACCGCCGCGCTCGACCACTACACCCTGCCCAAGCTGCATCGCCGCGGCCTGGTCGCGCCCGCCCAGCGCGGCGAGATCACACCGATCACGCCGCCGACCGACCGCAGCCAGGAGCCCAAACCCGGCATCTACCGCCATGCCGCCCGCCTGGACTTCGTCAACGTCCTGCCCTCGCTGGTGAGGGTCTTCAAGATCGACCCGCTGGCTCGCGCCAAGGCCGACATCCAACCCCAGACCTCACCCTCCGGCCAGCGCTTCTCCGCGACCGAGCACCTGTTGCCCGAACTGTTCGAGGCCCTGATGCAGCAGCAGGCCCAGGCCAAGGCCCAGGGCGACCTGACCCGCGCGGCGGCCTGTGGACTGACCATGAACCAGGTCTGCGCCGGCCTGGCCCACAAGAACTGCCGCTTCTACGAACCCGAGCTGCTGCTGGCTCTGGCCGCGGCCGAGTCCTGGCTGGTGCGCCATTCGGTCGAGCATCTGGAGAATTCAGGCTACGACGTCGTCTTTGCCGACCGCGAGGTCCTGCTGGTCCACCTGGCCGCCGGCTCGACCCTTGGCGGCGGGCACCGCGCCGCTCAGACGCTCAACGAGTTCTGGCAGCGCAAACTCAAGGCCGAGTACGGTCTGAGCAGCATTGAGGTCGCCTACCGCTGCCATTACGAGCACCTGCTGATCCCGCCCAAAACCCGCGGCGAGGGCGAGCCCGTGCGCCGCTACGCGGCCCAAAAGATCGTCGATGGCGAGCCCGAGCTGGTGCTCGAGGGCCTGGACTCGCTGCTTTCCGACTGGACCGAACTGGCGCGCAATTTCTGCGAGGAGCTGATCCATACCCAGTTCGCCGATGCCGATGAGCTCGAGCCCTGGCTGCGCAAGCAGATCGAGCGCTTGAAGCACGGCGCGTTCGACCAGAGTCTAGTCTACCGCAAGAAGATCCTCAAGGACCTGGACGAATACGGCAAGACGCCGCCGCCCCATATCCGCGCGGCGCGCCTGCTGCAGAAGCCCGGCCGCGAGGTGCGCTACGTCTACACCAAGCGCGGGCCCGAGCCGGTCGAGCTCAAGCCCGCCGACCTGGACTACGAGCACTACCTGACCAAGCAGCTGGAGCCGGTCGCCGACCTGATCCTCGGCCTGTCCGGCAAGAAACTCTCCAAACTGGAGGAGCCTGAGCAACTGGGCCTGTTCTGATCGGCCTGTGCCCACCCTCCGTCCGGCCTGCGGGACCATTTCGGCGGAGGTAGAAGGAGCCGGAGCAGCTGGGCCTGTTCCGATCGGTCTCAACGGGGGCCGCGCAGGCGGTAGCCCATCGAGACCAGGTGGAAGTTGATGCCGGGGTTGGGCGCGTCGATACCGCCGTTGGAGAGGTGCTGGAACTGGTAGGTCAAGCGGCAGCGATAGGCCTCGCCGAAGGTTACGCCGAAGCCGATGTGGTCGCCGAACTGGAAGCGGGTAGAGAATTGCTTGGTCGGCAGTTGCTTCTCGCTGAGGTAGTGCAGGCCGACGGCGAACTCGATGAACGGACGGAACAGTTGGCCGTCGGCGCGATTGGGGGAAAAGCGCCAGACGGGGGTGAGACCGACGTCGTGAACCCTTTCGTCCTGCTGACTGCCCTGGAAACCGGAGTAGTTGGCGGTCAGCGAGCCGGTCATGGACCAGGTGCCGGCGGCCACGGAGCGGGCCAGGAAGGACCAGTCGGCGGCGAGGCGGAAGTTATCGGTACCTTCACCGTAGCCACCGACCACCTCCATGGCGTCCATGAACGAAGAACTGGCCTCGTTCAAGCGCGGGGGAGAGGGTAGCAGGCGTTGGGAATGGGCGGGTAGGACGGCGAAAAGAGACAAAGCGGTAGCCAGGATCTTCACGAGACCTCCAAGGGAACACAGAGAAAGGTTCCGGTCACTATGTATCAATAGACCGGTCAGTCTAAATTTTACGTGCGAACCTACGCCGAGGTTTGCAGATTTTGGCGATCTTCCCAAAAAGGCGCTGGACCCATCGCCTCATGCCCAAGGCGAGGCCAGGCTCACCTGAGCAACCCGTCCGAAAAAAATCGCGAGGCCAAGTTCACCTGAGCAACCCGTCCGAAAAAAATCGCGAGGCCAAGTTCACCTGAGCAACCCGTCCGAAAAAAATCGCGAGGCCAAGTTCACCTGAACAGCCCGTCCGTTAAAA
>CAYRFM010000051.1:0-58105 GCA_964423555.1 uncultured Holophagae bacterium
GGAACATGAATGCTGGGCGGAGCAGAGAAAAGTGCGGTAAGCCGCCGGCTTGCCTTGGCCTCCCCAATTACAGCTGCTTCCTGACTGCGACCAGCGCAAATTTGGAATTTGCGCTACAATCCCTGGCGCGACTTGCACCCCGTTTGGCATGCTGCTTCCTGACTGCCACCGCGCAAATTTGGAATTTGGGCCACAATCCCTGATGCGACTTGCACCCTGTTTGGCGGACTGGGCCTGACTGCCACCGCGCAAATTTGGAATTTGCGCTACAAACCCAGGTGCTTGACCCAGCGCAGTTGGCCTTGAAGCTGGTGGGGGAGTCGCCACCAGAGGGTCAGCTGGTCGCCGGTGGTTGCAAAGTGGCGGCGCAAGGTCTGGCCAGGGAGTGAGGCATCTGAGGCGGTCGTCACATGGTGGCGGACCTGGTCCCCGTCGACGCTGTAGCTGCCCGCGTAGGTGTACTCGAGCGGGGCGGGCTCGCCCCAGGGGGTGAGCCCGGCGCCTGCGCCTTGAGCAATCAGGTTGACGGTCATAGTGCCGTCCGCGGCGTAATCTAGGTGGCCGCTGGGCGCGGCCCCAAACAGCGGTCCCACGACCCGACCCTCGGCATTGAGCGCCTCGGCGCTGAGGAGGCGCCAGCTGCCGAGCAGTTCGGCGGCGGCCATGGCCTAGCCCCGCATGGCGTGGGTCAGCTTGAAGGCGCGCTGCAGCAACCCGACATTGTGGACGCGATGGACGGCGACCTCGGGGAAGGGCATGACCGTGCTGGCCAGGGCGGTGGCGGCATCCAGTTCGGCCAGATTGTCGCGCTCCGTGCCGAGGAGGTGGGTCAGCCAGCTTTTTCGGCTGATGCCCATCAGCAGGGGCCGTCCCCAGGTCCGGCTGAGCGGCGCCAGCGCCTGCAGCAGCGCGAGATTGTGGTCGAGCGTTTTGCCGAAACCGATGCCGGGGTCCGGCAGGATGCGCTCGCGGGCGATACCGGCTTCGGCCAGATTCTGCATGACCGCATTCAGGCTCTGGCCGATCTCGCGGACGACGTTCTCGTAACTGGGTTTTTCCTGCATCGTCCTGGGCCGGTCGCGCATGTGCATGGCGACGTAGCCGGCCTTGGAGCCAGCCAGGACCTCGATCATCTCGGTGTGGTCTAGTGAGGCGGAGACGTGGTTGACGATGCTGGCGCCGGCATGCAGAACCCGCTGGGCGACGGCGGCCTTCTGGGTGTCGACGGAGATCGGCACGTTGAGCCGCTGGGCCAGGCGCTCGACGACGGGCAGGACCCGGCCCAGCTCTTCCTCGGCGTCGATGCCCTGGGAGCCGGGGCGGGTGCTCTCGCCGCCGACGTCGATGATGTCGGCGCCCTCCTGGACCAACAGCTCGGCCTGGCGCACGGCCGCGTCGACGGTGGGGTAGCCATCCGAGAAACTGTCGGGGCTGACGTTGAGAATACCCATGATCAGGGGACGCTGAGTCAGGTCGAGTCGGAAACTACCGCAGTGCCAGATCGCCATACATGCCTCCAAGGTTTTCCATTGTAGGTCATGGAAGAGTGTTTGGTGGAAAAAAAGCCATGGAGCCAGGCTTCAGGCCGCCCCCGGCGCACTCTGGGATGCGATCGCGCGTTGGTGGCAGTGGTGTGGATCTGAGTTGAGGGGCATATGAACCCACCACCAGAATCAGGGACGCGGTATTATACGTAACGGATCAAGGGAGAACCGGTCAAGGAGCTTTCCCAACCGACGTGAGTGTTTGTCAAATTGCCTGATTGAGGGTTGGCAATGGTGGAAACGACGCGCCATCGATTGAAAGAATTCGGTGCTCTTGACTTGGTCGGTGTCGGTGGCATCTCGGTCGTCTTTTCCGCCATTCATCTGGCGGCGTACAACACGTTCAACCACGATCGCCCAGTGGCCCTCAAATTCGTCTGGAGCGTGGCCCAGGCCCAGCAGGAGGTACGGCGCCTGATCCTGCTCGACAGCAATCGCGGCGTCAACAAGCTGTACGGTTACTTTGAGGCGCCGCTCGAGGAAGTACGGGCCCTGTTGGCGCCCTTGTTCAGTGAAGGCCAGGTGTTTCATTCGGCCGAGGGCGCTGCTGAACTGGTCGGCGTGCTGGTGATGCAGCTATCGAAGGGGTGCCACCTGACGAAAACCAGGGCGTTGGAAAGCGCTGCGCACGAGCTGGGGCGGGACGAGTGGGTCATCGACTACGAAGGCCGTCCCTACCTGCAATCGTTGACGATTCCTTTGAGTTTAGCGCAGCGAATCACCATCGTCCGCAATCTGATGAAAGTCATCATTGAGGCCCACGAGCAGGTGCCGCCCCAGGTCCATGGGGACCTGCATCCAGGCAATGTCCACTACGATCCTAGAACGGAGGAGGTGGTCGTGCTCGACTGGAGTGGCTTGGACATCTACGGCGCCGCCGGCTGGATCACACCCTTCCACGATCGCCTGATCCTGAACGAAATCCAAGCACTACCCCTTCAGACCGACGTGTTCCTGATCGCGCTCTGGGTAGATCGCCTGCTCGGCAACGAGGACCGTGCATTTCGCCGGCTGGCCAACCGCGTATTGGTTGAGTCTAAGGAACTTGATATCAAGCCTTTCTTCAATGCGTTCGAGCAGATTTCTGGCAAAGTAGTGAGGCGTTTTAAATTCCCCTATTGGATGTTACTTGTTCTAGGTGTCCTGGTCCTTCAGGGAAAGAGTTTGGGCATTATCGAGCGGTTCAGACTCTACGATCGAGAAACTCAAGAGGTGTTGGAACGCCATGGAAAGCGCCGGGCATTTCGGTTAAAAAATGGCGGGATCGACCAAGCTGAAGTGTATGATTTGAGTCGTCCTCAAGCACTCTATGTGTCTCGTCGTACCTCGTTTGTCATCTATGGGGGACTGCCCTTTGTCGAAGGTGATTTGATCAACAATGATTGGATCATTACCAGTATTTCATCTGAATCAATAGGTATGGCGTCCCAAAAATCCAAGCGAAGCATGGCCCTGAGTTTTCAGTCCCACCCATATAAAGATCTTGCGCGGCGTAACCTGGGAAGTTTCCTTTTGTTCGATGCACCTGTTCGCGAGATTGCCAAGGCCCTTTCGATCCAACTCAAAGACCCTATTCTCATTATTTCTGACGGCGATCCTGTCCTGCGGGGTTTGGTCTACAGCAACGATCCACACCAATTGATGCCGCGGATTTTTGGTGCCGAAGAGCCCGAAGATGTTGCCGGAAAGAATACCGGTTATGGGGCTCAAGGAAAATTTATCCTTTATTGGGATCTCGCTCCCGATCAACTGATCGAAGGTGACCTCTATGATCTGGTGCATACCTATCTGGGTAAGCGTATGGGCTACGACGTGAGCGAAACGCCGCTTGCTTGGAAAGGAGAATTTTTTCAGAGGGAACTGGTCACACCTACTTCCTGTCTGAGACTGTTTCTTGAGGCGTCGACCTATCGCGGGTACCGGATGTCGGTTGATCTAGCCGGAACGAAACTGACCTTCGAAAAAAGAGAGCTAGAGCCGTGACCGAGAAGTGTGCGGTATCCATCAGCGGTAAGCCGCGACCTTAATAGCGGTGACTAAGATGTAGCACAAGATGCAATCTTGTGCCGGACGGAGGCATATCTTGAACGAGGCATTTTAGATAGAGCCTAGCCGAAAAGGTCCCTCAGGCACTGTAGCTGCTGTAGCGCAAGATGCAATCTTGCGCCGGGTGGCGGGTGAATGTTAAAGAGGTCTGGTAAATAGGGCGTAACTCCTGGCCCCACGGGTTGATGGCCAGCCTGGCGGCTGCCACGCATTGGCTAGAGTTGTTCCGCCAAGCGGCGGTATTGCTTGCGCAGGAAGGGGTGGGTGCCGGGGAGGCGCTCGCCCAGGGCCAGCAGGTCCTCGCGCATGTCGGCCAGGACCTCGGGGTGGGCCATGGTGTTGCGGCCGGAGCGGTAGGCCTGGACCAGACGGCCTAGCTGGGTGCGGGCGCCGGTCTCGCGGGCGTCGTCCTTGTAGGGGTTGCCGTCAGTGGCGACAACCGCGTTCCAGTCGCTTTCCATGCGCTGCAGCCACAGGGCCTGAGCCTTGCGCACCCGTGCCGGTTCGGGGTTGGCGGCGTGGGCCAGGGTCAACAACACCTGTAAGAGGTCGTCGCATCTCAGGTCCGAGACCTGTTCAGGTAGGGTCGGGGCCAGGCTGCTCCAGAGGCGGTCCTCGGCCAGCAATTCGAACGTCGCCCCGGGCTGGCCGGCGATCAGGTCAAGCGGGTCCAGGCCGCTGAGGTTGACCCGCTGCTCCCGCCGCGCCTGTGCGGGGACCTCGTCCAGTTCCTTGGTAGCGCCAGGCCAGCGCAGGGTGGTCTCGGCGACGGGGCGGCGGCTCAGGTTCTCGACCTGGACCAGCAGCGTCAGGGTGCCGTTGAGGTTGTCGCGGGCGGCTACGGTCACGCCGCTCAGGTTCAGTGGGTTGCGGACCCGCAGTTCCAGCTGTTGCTGGTCCTCGCCCAGGCTCACCCAGAGCGGGTAGGTGCGCCAGGCTTCGGTGCGGCCGTCGATGCGCGCCTCCAGGCGGGGCAGGCGCTGGAGCCGGTCGCGGGCGGGCAGGTCCAGCGTCAGGCGGATTGGCTGTTCCAGTGCAGGGCTGGTCAGTTCCAGCTCGGCGCTGCCGGCGCGGCCGCCGTAGTTGACGGCCGTGTAGTCCAGTTGGAAGAACTCGCCGGGCTGGAGCACGCCGTCGCCGTTGTCGTCGTTGACGGTCAGCTCGCGCAGTTCGGGCACGACGCTGTCGCGCCAGTGGTCATAGGCGCGGCGGTAGGCCTGGTCGTAGGCCGATGCAAAGGTGTCGGCATAGGCGCGGCGGGCGTTTTCGCGGACCTCGCGCTCGGCGCCGAAGGCGTAGCCGCTGCACAGTTCCCAGTGGCTGCGCACGTCCCAGCCGAAGTCGTAGCCCTCGCGCCAGCCCTCGCCGAAGGCGCGGTCCTGGACGCGATCCAGCAGCTGCGCCAAATGGCCAGGGTAGGCTTGTCGGAACGCATGGGCGAAGCGTTCGCGCTCGGGTTTGGCGAGGCGCTGATAGGCGGCCGCGGCCCGGCGATCGCTGCTAAAGCGCTTGAACGCGTAGTCGGCGTTCTGCCAGCGGTCGTCGAAGCAGTCGCGGTAGCCGGCATTGCGGTACAGCGGCCAGGGTTCAAGGCGCCAGCCCTCGTAGAAGTCGCGCGAGCGGAAGCCGGAACGGGCGACGGTCGCCATGACCTCCTCCAGCGGCGGTGGCGGATAGCTGACGGCGGCGCTGAAGGGCAGTGGCACTGGGCGCACGGCTGCCGGGTTGCTAGCCGGCTGGCGGTCGAGGTCGTGGAACTGGGCGGCAACGGCTTGTTCGGCTTGGCGCGGTGCGTCCTGTTCGGCGGCGGCGGCGCCCAGGTCGAAACCCTCGCGGCGAAAACTGGCGTGGCCGGCAGCGAGGTTCATGCCGGTTTCGAACAGGCCCTGGCCAGGCCGGGGTTCGCGAATCTGGCGGTGCATGCCCTCGTAGAAGCCAACTTTGTAGTACTCGCGGTAGGCGAAGCTCTCGACCAGCTCCTGGGCGGCGGCGCGGGCGGCCTGAGCGGCGTCGCGTTCAAGGGCGTCCTGGGCGGCCTCGCGGCGGCTGGCGCGGTGGTCGCGACTGGGTGCGTCGGCCAGGCGCACCAAATCGCTGGGCAGGGCGGGTCGCTCGGCCGGATGCTTGGCCTGGTCGGCGCGGAAGTCCGGGTAGTCGAGGCGGCGGCCGGGCAGGTCCTGGGCCGCGGCGGCGAGGGTGATGAAGGCCAAAAGCGTGATGGCGAATGGGTTGTGCATGGGGAACCTCCGCAGTCATAGGAGCAAGCTTCATGCCGAGTGCGAAGCCGTATTTGGCCCGAAAGCCTTGGCGTAAAACGTCCTCAAAGCTGGGTTGACTGTCAGGTTGGCCTTACGCTATTGCGCTGGTGGCAGTTCTCCAGCCCGACCATCTAGGCGAAAAGGCAATGTGGCGCAAATTCCAAATTTGCGCAGTGGCAGTCAGGCCCAGTCCGCCAAACAGGGCGCGGTGACTGCCACCAGCGCAACTTTGGAAGTTGCGCCACATCGTCTTGTTCGATCTTGGTCCCCGAATACAGCAGTTTCCTGACTGCCACCTCGCAAATTTGGAATTTGCGCTACAAACCCTTGGTCGACCTGACTGCGCAAATTTGAAATTTGCGCTACAATCGCCTACTCGACCCGCGCCCCGAGCGACCATTTTGGTACAACGCCCTTGTGTCTTGCGTCTTGCCGCTTGGTTCTTGAAAGGCGCCTCCGGTTTGGCCGGGGCGCCCCTCGGCCTTAGCTGCTCAGGTCGATCGGCAGGTTGACGACGCGTTTGCCGATCGCAGCGTAGATGGCATTGCAGAGCGCGGGCGCGACGGGCGGCGTGCCCGGTTCGCCGATTCCGCTGGGGGCGGCCTTGCTCTCGTGGATGTGGACCTCGATCTTGGGCATCTCGTTGATGCGCAGCACCTGGTAGTCGTGGAAGTTGGACTCCAAGGTCGCGCCGTCCTTGAGGGTGATGCGGCCGTAGAGCGCCGCCGAGAGACCGAAGACGACGGCGCTCTGGAGCTGGGCCTCGATCGTCAGCGGGTTGATGACCTGGCCGCAATCGACCGCGCAAACGATGCGGTCGACCGTCAGCTTGCCGGCCTGGTCGATGCTGATCTCGGCGACCTCGGCGACGACGCTGCCAAACGACTCGTGCAGCGCGACCCCACGGCCACGGCGCATGCCGGGCTTCTTGGCCAGGGGCTGGAGCCAGCTGGCGCGGTCGGCGACCAGCTCGAGCACGCCGCGGTGGCGCGGGTCGCGGGCCAGCACGTTGAGGCGATAGGTGACCGGATCCAGCTTGGCCAGCTCGGCCAGCCTGTCGATCATTGTCTCCTTGACAAAGGCCGTGTGGGTGTGGCCCACGGAGCGCCACCACAAAACGGGCACGGCCGTTTTGGTGAGGTGGCACTCGACCTTCTGGTTGGGGATGTTGTAGGGCATGTCCTTGGCGCCTTCGACAGTCGTCTCGTCGACGCCGTCCTTGACCATGAACTGCTCGAAGGGCGTGCCGGCGAGGATCGATTGGCTGGCGATGCGCTGGTGCCAGGCGACCGGCTTGCCGTCGGCGTCGATGCCGGCCCGGACGCGGTGGACGGTCAGTGGGCGGTAGTAGCCGCCGCGGGTGTCGTCCTCGCGGGTCCAAACCGTGCGCACCGGTGTCGGCGCCAGGGCCGCGGCGATCTGCATGGCTTCGGCGGTGAAGTCGGCGTCCTTATTGGCGCGGCGGCCGAAGCCACCGCCCAGCATCATGTTGTGTATGACGATCTTGTCGGGCGGAATGCCGAGGATGGCGGCGCCGGCCATTTGGTCGCCGGTCTGGAACTGGGTGCCGGTCCAGAGCTCGCACATGCCGTCGTGGACATGGGCCACGCAGTTGAGCGGCTCCATCGGCGCGTGGGCCAAGTAGGGAAAGGTGAAGGTCGCGTCCAGCGTGGCCTTGGCCGCGCCCAGGGCGACTTCGACGTCGCCGTCGCTGCGGGCGATCGCGCCGGGCTTGTCCATCAGCGCCTGGTACTGCGCCGTCAGCGCGGCAGAGTCGCTTTTCTCGGGGCCATCCTCCCAGATCGGTTTGAGCAGGTCGCGCGCCTTCTTGGCGGTCCAGAAATCCGTGGCGACAACGGCCACGCCGGAGCGGATGGTGACGACCTTGACAACGCCCTTGACGGCCTCGGCCTCCTTGCTGTCGACGCTTTTCAGGCGCGCGCCGAAGACCGGTGGCCGGGCGACGACGGCGGTCAGCATGCCCGGCAAGCGCACGTCGAGCCCGAACATTGAGGTGCCATCGGACTTCTCGCGGCTGTCCAGGCGCTTGGTCGGTTGACCGACGATGCGGAACTTGGCGGGCTCCTTGAGCGGGACGTTTTCGGGCACGGGCAGCTTGGCGGCGGCGCCGGACAGCTCGCCGTAGGCGGCCTTGCGACCGCTGGCGGTGTGGATTACGAAGCCGGCCTCGGTGCTGCAGCTGGCGGGCTCGACGCCCCAGCTGGCCGCGGCCGCGCCGATCAGCATGGCGCGCGCGGTGGCCCCGGCCTGGCGCATCTGCGCATAAGCGCTGGCCACCGAGGTGCTGCCGCCGGTGACCTGAGCGCCAAAGGCGGTGTGGTAGTAAGGCTTGCCGGCGGGTGCGGCCTCGAAGCCGATCGTGCGCCAGTCGGCGTCCAGTTCCTCGGCTACGATCATCGGCAGGCTGGTCGAGACGCCCTGGCCCATCTCGGCATGTTTGACGACGACGGTGATGCGGTTGTCGGGATGGATGCGCAAAAAGGCGTTGGGGGCAAATTCGGCGGGCGTCGGGGCCTGGGCGAAGCGGTTGCCGACAGGCAGGCTGACGGCCAGGGCCAAGCCGCCACCGCCGACGGCGACGGTTTTGAGGAAGTCGCGGCGACTGCTCATCACTTCACCTCCCCGCGCTTGGCGGCCAAGTGGATGGCGGCGCGGATGCGTTGGTAGGTGCCGCAACGGCAGATGTTGCCGCTCATGGCCTCGTCGATCTGGGCATCGGTTGGCTTGGGCGCGGTGCGCAACAGGGCCAGGGCCGACATGATCTGGCCGCTCTGGCAGTAGCCGCACTGGGGCACGTCCATTTCGACCCAGGCGTCCTGGAGGGCCTTGCCGCCGCTGCTGGCGACGGCCTCGATGGTGGTAATTTCGGCGCCAGCCACACCCGCGAGCGGGAGGCTGCAGGCGCGCACGGGCGTGCCGTTGAGATGGACCGTGCAGGCGCCGCACTGGCCCATGCCGCAGCCGTACTTGGTGCCGGTCAGTCCCAAATGATCGCGCAGCGCCCACAACAGGGGCATCTCGGGATCGACGTCGAGCGATTGTTGCTTGCCGTTGACGGTGAACTGAATCAAGGTCAGCCTCCCTTGGGTGGTTTAGATTGAACGATGCGTCATTATAGCGCGCTGTGGCCCGGAGGCCAAGGGTTGTAACCCTGCGAGCACAGACTGGGGAAAAATCTCACAGATTTCTATCCACCATGTTCATGGGTCTTGCACCTTGTAACTTGTTTCTTGATTAGCCCTTGTCGGCCCAGCTGGTGGCGATGACTGCCTCGGCCTCGAAGACGATGCCGGGGACCAGCCACTCGATGCCCCGCACCATGCTCGTCTCCAGCAGCTGGCGCGCCCATTCGGCCTGGCCCTCGCGCACCTCGACGATGATCTCGTCGTGGATGATCGCCACGATCGCGGCGTCCAGGCCGTCCTCCTGGACTTTCTGGCGGAAAAGGAACATGGCGCACTTGAGGCCCTCCGCCGCCGTGCCCTGGACGGGGATGTTGAGCAGCTCGGTGACCCGCATCTCCTCGTCGCGGTAGGCGCGGATGCGACCGCCGGCGGTGCGCACGAAGCCGCGGCTGCGACCGACCCGCTCGGTCTCGCGCTGCCATTCGGCGATGCCGCGGTAGTTGTGGAAGTAGCGATCGCGAAAGGCGGTCGCCTGCTCCAGGCTCAGGTCGACGCCGTAGGAGCTCTTGGCCGAGGCCTGCAGCCCGCGCGCGCCCATGGCGTAGATCAGCCCGAAGTTGATGGCCTTGGCGGCCTGGCGCTCCTCGCGGCTGACCTGGTCGATCGGCTTGTCCATGGTCAGCGCCGCGGTCAGCCGGTGCAGGTCCTCGCCGCGGGCGTAGGCCGCGGTCATGATCGGGTCCTTGCTCAGGCCGGCGGCGACCCGCAGCTCGACCTGGCTGTAGTCGGCGATCACGTACAGGTAACCCGGCTCTGGTCGGAAACAGGCGCGGACCGACTTTTCCCGCGGGATCTGTTGGATGTTGGGGTCGCTGCAGGCGAAGCGACCGGAGGCCGAGGCAATCTGGTGGTACGAGGCGTGAATGCGTCCGGTGCTGGGTTCGATGGCCTCGATCAGCGGCCGGATCGTCGAACTGCCGATCTTGCCGATGTGGCGGTACTCGAGGAAGCGCTCGAGGAACGGATGCTGCTCGATCAAGGGCCGCAGGGTGCTGTCGGCGGTGTCCTCGACGGCGATGCCCTGGGCGGCCAGGGCCTCCTTGACCTGTTCGGGTGCGTTGAGGTTGAGCGTGTTCATGCCGGGCAGGTCGCCGGGCGAGCGCAGGATCTCGAGCAACTCGTCCTCCAGCGCGCGGGCGCGGCGCTCGAGCTCCTGTTCGACCTGCAGGGTCAAGGCGCGGTCGATGGCGATGCCGCGCAGCTCCATGGCGGCTACGGGCACCACCGTGCGGAACTCCAGCTGGCTGGCCTTGACCAGCTTGTTGCGCTGCAAGAGGCCGGCCATGGCGTCGTGGAGCGGTGGCAGGATCTCGGCGTCCAGGCCGGCATAGCGGATCTGTTCCTCGGTCAGGCGGCCGCCGAAGTCGGAGAGCTGCGCGCTCTTGTCCAGCTCGCGGTCCAGGTAGCGGCGAGCCAGGTCGGCCAGGCCGTAACGGTGGCGACCGCCCATGGCCAAGAGCTTGGCGGCCAGGTAGGTGCAGAACAGCGGCGCGACCTCGACGCCGTAGTGGTGGAGCAGGAACTTGACGTCGAACTTGGCGTTGTGTAGGACCTTCAAGACGTCTGGCGCGGTCAGCAGCGGCCGCAATCGGGGCCAGGGGTCGACCCTGTCCAGGTCGATCACAAAGGTGTCGGCCAGGGAGGCCAACTGGATCAGGCGGACCCGGCTCTGGAACGGGTTGAGGCTGTTGGCGCCGGCGGTCTCGGTGTCCACCCCAATCACCTGGACGCCCTCAAGGGCGCTCAGCTCGCCGAGTTGTGACTCGTCCACGATGTAGTAAAATGCCATGCTGCGCCCCTCTCGAGTGGCTCCATTCTAGCGGCAGCGCCGCAACCGGTCCAGCCCTCAGTTTCGCCAGCACGCCAACGAGGCCGAGCGGTGGACAAAATTTCTCTTCCTCGCGCTTTTTCTGCAATAATGAGATAGGTCCTCGCCAATATCCTGTATTCCGGATCACCATGACTATCGCCCGTTCCAAGATCGCAGCTTTTTCACTGATTGCGCTGGCGGCCCTGTGCCTGTGTCCGGCGCTGGGCCAGAGGAAATACCTGCGTTTCGAACAGCTCAACGAGGAGGACGGGCTCAGCAGCTACTTTGTCACCGACATCCTCCAGGACCACAAGGGCTTCCTGTGGATCGCCACGACCAACGGCCTCAACCGCTTCGACGGCTACAGCTTCCGCAAATGGCACTGGGAGCAGGCCAACGAGGGCAGCCTGATCGACAGCCACGTCAATGTCCTGGCGGAAGACGGCCTGCAGCGCATCTGGGCCGGCACCGTGGCGGGCCTGGTCCGTTACGACGAGGACGACGAGCGCTTCACCCCGGTGTCCCTGGGCCCCGTTCAGGGCCAGGTCTTCAGCTTGCTACGCGACAGCGACGACCGCCTCTGGGTCGGCACCCAGCGTGGCTTGGCGATGATCGATCCCAGGTCCGGCCGCCTGCTCGAGAGCTGGACCGCCGATGGTCGGCCCAATCAATTGCGGTCGTCCAATGTGCTCTGCTTGCAGGAGGACAGTCGCGGCCACCTGTGGGTTGGCACCACCCGCGGCCTCTATCGCTACCGCCCGGAAACCCGCGATTTCGACTACATCGAGGTCAACCCCATCAACACCGGTCGTTCGGAACAGGGCCTGGTCACGGCCATCTGCGACGACCGCGCCGGTGGCCTGTGGATCGGCACGGGCAATGGCCTGCGCCATCTCAGACTGGGCGACGGCGGCCTGACCTCGTTCGTCGCCGATGAGGCGACCGACCATGGCTTCAGCGGGCGCGGCGTGATGGACGTGCTGCTGGACCAGAGCGGCCGGCTCTGGGTGGCGACCGACTACAACGGCCTCTATCTGCGCGAGGGTGAGGGCCAGCCCTTTAGCAATTACGTTTACAGCCAGGGCGATCGCTACAGCCTGGCCGCCAACCAGCTGACCCATTTTCACGAGGATCGCGACGGCAGCGTCTGGGTAGGTACCATGAGTAGCGGGCTATGCGTGTTCCTGCCGCGCTCACTCGACCTGGGCCAGTATCGCAACGACCCCACCAACCCCTACAGCTTGCCCATGAAGGACCTTTGGGCCTTCGCCAGCGCGGGCGAACACGACCTTTGGATCGGCTCGGACCAAGGTCTGATCCGCTGGGAGCTGGCGTCCGGCCGCTTCCGGCTGTGGCGACCCAAGCCCGATGCGCCGACTGAAATTCTGGCCAACAGGGTGCGCACAATTCTGCCGCTCGCGAACCACCTTTTACTCGGCGGTCACGAGGGCATCATGCGCTTCGATCTGGCCAGCGAGCGCTACCAGGACGCCCCCGCCAACCCCAGCCTGCCCGCGCCCCGCCAAGTACGCGCCATGCTCCGCGACCGCGCGGGCGTGATCTGGGCCGGCAGCTACGTCGACGGCCTCTACCAACTCGACGATCGGGGCCAGGTGCTGCGCCATTTCGGCTCCGGAGCTGGCGAGCAGGCGCTGGCGTCCGCGCGGGTTCGCAGTCTGTACGCGGACAATCGCGACACACTGTGGGTCGGCACCAAAGACGGCCTGCTGTCCTTGGACGCAACCCGCAGCCGCATCCAGTCGTTTTTCGCTGCCAAGGGCAAGACGGGCCGCGACCGCCATGAGTTGATGTGCATCCACGCCGGACCCGGCGAGGCGCTTTGGCTGGGCTCCCACGACCAGGGCCTGGTCTTTTTTGACCAGGAGCAGGGCGAGGTCCGCTATCTGACCGTCGCTGACGGCCTGCCCAGCAACCTGATCTACGGCATTGTCGGCAAGGATCCGCTGCTCTGGTTGGCGACCGACCACGGTCTGGTCCGCTACAACAGCGAGAGCGGCGAGATGCGCATTTTCGACACCTCCGACGGGGCGCAGAGCTTCGACCACAATTCCGGCGCCTATTTCGAGGCCGCCGATGGCGCACTGTTGGTAGCGGGCCCCAACGGCCTGAACCGCTTTTTCCCCGAAAAGCTTATGCTTCCCTGCCCGCTGCCGCGCACGATGCTGACCGGCTTCCGCCTCAACGGCGTGGAGCTGCGCCTCGCACCCACCCCCAAAGGACCGCTACCCATCCACAAAGTCTCACAGCTGCTGCTGGACCATCGCCAGAACGTGTTTGCGTTGGATTTTGCCCTGCAGTCGGCGTACGGCGCCCGCAAGCACTACTTTGCCTATAAATTGGAGGGCTTCGACGACGACTGGATCCAGCTCGAGCAGGGTCGCCACTCGGCGACCTACACCAATCTGCCGCCGCGCGACTACGTGTTCCGCGTCAAGGGCAACGACGGCAAGGGCGTTTGGGACCCGCAGGGCATCAGCCTAGCGATCCGCAAGGTCGCGGCGCCCTGGCAGTCATGGCCGGCCTACCTGCTCTACGCCAGCGCCTCGATCGGCCTGATCCTGTGGTATCTGCGCCACCAGCGCCGCAAACTGCGCCGCGAGCGCGACGTCGTCGACCGTCTGCGCCAGGTCGACAAATTGCGCGACGACTTCCTGGCCAACACCAGCCATGAACTGCGCACGCCGCTCAACGGCATCATTGGCCTAGCCGAGGCCTTGCGCGACGGACCCGAGCCCGTTCCAGGGGCCACGCGCGAAAGCCTCGAACTGATCATCTCGATCAGCCAGCGGCTGTCGGCGTTGGTCAATGACATCCTCGACTTCTCCCAGCTGCGCACCCGCAACCTGGTGCTGGTCAAGCAAGAGGTCGACCTGCACGCTCTAGTCGAGGTCGTGTTGACGCTGACCCAGGCCAGCCTCGGCGGCAAATCGCTGCGCCTGATCAACGGCATTGCCCGCGACTGCGCCCATGTCCACGCTGACGAGGGTCGGCTCCTGCAAATTCTCCACAACCTCATCGCCAATGCCGTCAAGTTCACCCATCGAGGCGAGGTCGAGGTCAAATCCGAGACCCAAGACCAGGAGGTCATCGTCCACGTGCGCGATACGGGCATCGGCATCCCGCCGGGCAAGCAGGATCTGATCTTCCAGTCCTTCCGTCAGGCGGACGAGGACATCGCGCGGGAGTACGGCGGCACGGGCCTGGGCCTGGCGATCACACGGGAGCTGGTCCAGCTCCATGGCGGCCGCATGTGGTTGTCATCCGAGGTTGGCAAGGGCAGCATCTTCAGTTTCAGCCTGCCGCGCACGCTTGGCGAGAGCGCGCCCACGACCGGCGAGCCCGCGCCAAGCCCAGCAGCGCGGCTCGAGCCCAGCCCCCACCTCGGTGAAAGTGCGGCCGTGGCCGCGGGCGTCGAACGCGCCGCCTTCAGGATCCTCGTGGTCGACGATGAGCCGATCAATTGCACGATCCTCGAGAGCCACCTGCTGCGACACCACGTGACCACTGCCCACGACGGCGAACGCTGCCTCGAGCTGCTGGCACAGGAGGCTTTTGACCTGGTTCTCCTGGACATCATGATGCCGCGCCTGTCCGGTTACGAGGTCTGCCGACGCATTCGTGCGCAGCACAGCGCCGCCGAACTACCTGTCATTTTCCTCTCCGCGCGCAACCTGGCCAACGATCTGAACCAGGGTTTCGACTGCGGCGCCAACGACTACATCACCAAGCCGATCACCAAGGGCGAGCTGCTGCGACGGGTCAATGTCCAGTTGGAGCTCCTGGCCAGTCACCGTCACCTGGAGGCGCGCATCGCCGCCCGCACGGCAGAGTTGGAGCAGAAGAACGCCGAGATCATCCGCACCCAGAAACAGTTGATTACCCAGGAGAAAATGGCCAACATCGGTGCGCTGGCGTCCGGTGTGGCACATGAAATTCGCAACCCGCTCAATTTCGTGCACGGCCTGGCCCTGGCTTCGGTGGAGCTGTTCGACGAGCTGGAGCAGCTGCTCGGCCAGGGCGCCAGCGCGCCTGGAGGCGACGAACAGTGCCGCGAAATTGTCGGCGACCTGCGCCGCAACCTCGAGGTCATTCTCAAGCACGGCCGTCGCGCCAACGCGATTGTCGAGACGATGATGACGCTTTCGCGCGGCGGTGGCGGCGCGCGCACCCGCCAGCGCCTCAGCCCGCTACTCGAGAACCAGGCCCAGTTGGTGTACCGCGACATGCGCCGCAAGGGACTCTGCCCGGTGGTCGAGTTCGCCATCGCCTGGGCCGACGGCGAGCCCGAGTTGGAGTGCAACACCCGCGAGATGAGCCGCGTCTTCGCCAATCTCGTGCGCAATGCGATCGAGGCCATGGACGAGCGCCAGAGCCAGCCACCGCGGCTGGGGCTCAGTTCCACCATCGCGGACGGCACCGTCACGTACGCGGTTGCGGACAACGGCTGTGGCATGACGCCCGAGCAGCAGGCCAGGGCCTTTGAGCCCTTTGTCACCAGCAAGTCCCCAGACGAGCACCACATTGGCTTGGGTCTGACGCTTTGCTACGAAATCGTCACCCAGGACCTGGGCGGGGAGCTGATGCTCGAAAGCCACCGCGGCAGCGGGACCCGCGTCTTGGTGCGTCTGCCGCTGCCCCGGGGAGCAGAGGTCGCTTGAGGGTTAGCGGGACAGCGGCCAGAAGCGCCAGATCGTGCGGCCGCGCACGTCGTCCTGGCTGACCAGTCCATGGCGGGGCTGGCGGTCCTGGTCTGACTTGGAGGCCGCGCCGGATTCCAGCATGAAATATTTGCCTTCGGGAATGACCTCGGCCTGCTCGCGATCCGGCTCCTCGGTAAAGGAGTTGGGGATGGCGGTGCCGTTGATCCAAACCTGGTGGTCGTAGACCTCGACCACATCGCCGGGCACGCCGACGACGCGGTTGAGGTGATTGGCGCCCGGCACGCCGGGCAAGGTGCAGAGCACGATATCGCCGGCGTCAATCTTGCCGAAACGAGGCGTGATCATTTCGACCAGCACACGATCGCCATTGAGGAGCTGGGGCTCGAGTACGGGACCTTGGACGATGTAACTTTTCAATGACATGCGCAGGCCGATAAGAAACAAAAGCAACACTGCGAACTGTATCAGGGTCTTGCGTCTGGATTTAGGTGCGTTTTCCATAGGTAATCCTTGGTAAGCGGACGAATTGGGACAATAGCGCTAGGTTCCTTTTGGCTCAAGACTTGCCGCATTGGAACAGTGAGACCGAGCGAATGCTAGAATGCACGATCGCGGAAATGAGTGAATCCCTGGCAGAATAGAGCGCTTCACGACAACTCTGGGAACCGCTGCTTTTTTAGCATGCGGCCAGGGGACTGTCAAGCAGAGCGCCCAATGCGCACCGGTGCCAGGCACTTACGCCACTCTCGCCGCCCGGAGCAAGATGCAATCTTGAGCCGGGCGGAGGGTTTATGATTTGGGACCATTCGTGCTGATCCAAGCCAAGGTTACCTGCTTGACCTCGCTTGCTTTGTCTGCCTCGAGGATGCGCTTGCGCCAGGCGTCGTCCCTGGCTATTTTGGCGATTAAGCCAAGTGCTTCCAGATGCTTTTCAGGTGGCTCAGTGGGCGACAGCAGGAGGATGACAATTTTTGAGCTTTGTGCCGTCTCATGATCCTCGATGCCCGAGCCGCACACACCGATGGCTACCCTTGGTTGAATCAGTCCCGCTACTCGGGCATGAGGGACAGCCACATCACTGCTCACATGGGTTCCGCCCTGCCGTTCCCGTTCCAGGATCGAGGTCCAGGCTCGCTGTCTCAAATCGGCATCTAGGCCTGAGATGACTTCGAGCAGGCTCGCAATTGCCGCCTCTTTGCCGATGGACTGGTGCCAGACTGCCGCACGCAGATCCGAAAACACGGTCCCTCTGATCTGGCCTTGCTGCCGCTGTTGTGGACGGGTCGTTGGCTCTTCTTTCGCCTCTCGCTGTTGGACATAGCCACTATTTTCCTGGATCGCCGCGGTATCCAGGACAACGATGGTAAGCCCCGTCCGGGCACTGATCAATCGCTCGACGACGCTGCTTTCTTTCCAAAGCCGGTTCCAGAAGGTCGGTTTGGTACCTGGGCTCCCAATGACCAAATGGCCGACACGGTATTCCTTGGCGAATTGGAGCAAGGCCTTGACGACATCCTCCCCCTTGTAAGTGAAAACGACCGCCCCCAACTGCTGGGCTAGGGCCAAGGTATCGGCAAGTCGGCGCTGGGTCGTCGCATCAATCGCCAGCGGGCGCTCCCGCGCCGTCTGAACATACACCGCATACCAGTTGCGGTTGAGGCGTCCCGCCAGCCGTGACGCGTAGCGCAACAGGGCCGCACTGTTAGGTCCCCGCGAACTCAGGGCGACCATGACCTGATCCGGGCTTGGGGGACTTTCTTCACTCAGGGGATCGCGCCTGCGGGCATCGATCTGAGCAGCCAACTCGCGCAGGGTCAGTTCGCGGAGCTGCTCGAGGTTGGAGGGCTTGAAAAAGTGGTCGAGGGCCGCCTCGATCCGCTCCTGGGTGTATACCTTGCCTTCGCGAAGGCGGCGCCTCAGATCCTCAATGGTGATATCGACATTGACGATCTGATCGGCCTCACCAACGATTCGATCGGGGATCCGCTCGCGGACTCTTACGGATGTTGCCTGCTCCACGGTTTCATACAAACTCTCGATGTGCTGAACGTTGAGCGTCGATATGACGTGAATGCCAGCGGCGAGCAATTCTTCGACATCCTGATAGCGTTTGGCATTTTTACTTCCAGGCACGTTGGTATGGGCCAGCTCGTCCACCAGAACCACACTAGGATGTCTGGCCAAGATCGCTTCGAGGTCCATTTCCTCGATGACGATGCCCCGATAGGCGAGATTGCGCCGGGCCATGATCGGAAGTCCGGCCAGCAAACTCTCCGTACCGGTGCGCCCATGGGTCTCGACAACGCCAACGACCAGATCGATCCCATCATCCACGATGCGGTGCCCTTCGAGCAGCATCTGGTAGGTTTTCCCAACACCTGCGGCATACCCGAGATAAATCTTTAATTTGCCACGCTGGGCGCGGCGAATCAGCCGTAAGAAATTGTCTGCTTTTCGTTCGTCCATGTCACGGGTCCAGGCGATCGAGCGCTGTGTTCACCATCAACACGTTGACCAAGGGCGGTTGCGTCCACAGGCCGCTTGGGCGATACGCCTGGTCGACGAGCAGTTGATCGACGGTCTGTAAGGGCAGTCCTCGCGCAGCGGCAATCCTGGCGGACTGGTATTTGGCCGCGGCCAAGCTTATCTCGGGGTCGAGGCCGCTGCCAGAGGCTGTTACCAGCTCGGCGGGCAGCGGATTTTGCGGGCTTGCGCCATACAGCTCCAGCAGTGATTTCGCGCGCTCGCTGAGCAGTGGATTGGTTGGCGACAGGTTGCTTCCGCCCGACGCGGCGGCATTGTAACCCACAGCCGAGGGTCGTGGCCAGAGGTAACGTGGCTGGCTGAAACCCTGGGCAATCAGACGACTACCGATCACGGTGCCCTGATCGTCCCGTATGGGTGAGCCCTGGGCCGATTCAGGGACCACCATCCAGCCCAAGCCTAAAATCAAAGCAGGATAAAGCCCGCTACAGAAGACCAGGGTAATGCAGACAATTTTGATGGCGGCCACGAGGTGGCGCCCATAGTTAGATCGCATCATCTTTGTACCTCCTAAAACCAACCACACGAACGCAACACCAGGTCGATCGCTTTGATGCCTATGAACGGAACGATGACGCCACCGACACCGTACACCAACAGGTTCCGCCTCAGAATCGTGTCCGCGCCCATGGGTCGGTAGCGGACTCCTTTGAGGGCGATCGGGATCAAGAGCGGAATGACGAGGGCATTGAAGATCAGGGCCGAAAGAATGGCGCTTTGTGGGCTAGACAGCCCCATGATATCGAGGTCGGCAAGTTGGGGGAGTGCCAACATGAACATGGCAGGAATGATCGCGAAATATTTCGCGACATCGTTGGCGATGGAAAAGGTGGTGAGCGCACCGCGGGTCATAAGCAATTGCTTGCCGATCTCGATAATCTCAATCAGTTTTGTCGGATCGCTGTCCAGGTCCACCATATTACCGGCTTCCTTGGCGGCCTGGGTGCCCGAGTTCATGGCTACGCCAATATCCGCCTGAGCCAGAGCCGGCGCGTCGTTGGTACCGTCGCCCATCATCGCGATCAATCTGCCGGCACGCTGCTCCTGGCGGATATAGGCGAGTTTGTCCTCGGGTCGGGCCTCGGCAATATAGTCGTCGACCCCGGCTTGACCAGCAATCGCGGCAGCCGTCAGGGGATTGTCGCCCGTCACCATGACGACCCTAAGCCCCATCGCACGCAGTCGTTCGAATCGGTCCCGGATACCGGGTTTGAGCACGTCCGAAAGCGCTACGACACCCAACACCTGTGGGCCTTCGGCAACGAGGATCGGGGTACTGCCGTTGCGCGCGACCTCGGCGACGATCTGTTGTGTGTCCGCGGGCACCTGAGCGCCTTGGTCACGGACGTAGGCCCCGATCGCGTCTGCCGCACCCTTCCGATAACTGCGCCCATCCGCCGTGACGAGTCCGCTCAAGCGCGTGTGTGCCGTGAAGGGTATGAGCTCGGCATCCGTCAGCGCGAGGGACATGTTCCGGCCCAGTAGCTCTTCCCCCAAGCTCAAAATCGATTTTCCTTCGGGCGTGAGATCTCCCGCGGAGGCATACATAGCGACTTCGACCAATCGCTCCCGCGGTATGCCCGGCAAGGGGCGAAACTCGGTAGCGCGACGGTTGCCCATGGTGATGGTACCCGTTTTATCGAGCAACAGGGTGTCGATATCTCCAGCCAACTCTACTGCCTTGCCGCTTTTGGCGAGAACGTTGGCAGAGAGTGCGCGGTCCATACCGGCAAGCCCAATGGCTGCGAGCAACGCGCCGATCGTCGTCGGAATCAGACACACCAGCAGCGCGATTAAGGTCGGGATCGGAAGATCGATTCCGAAGTATCGGCCGATCGGCCAAAGCGAACCGGTAACCATCAGGAAGGCTAGCGTCAAGCCAGCCAAGGTGACCGTCAGGGCAAGCTCATTGGGTGTCTTCTGCCTCGCTGCGCCTTCAACCAAGGCAATCATCCGATCCAGAAAGGACTCACCCGCGCCCGCAGTGATTTTGATCAGGAGTCGATCCGAGAGCACCCGCGTACCGCCGGTGACACCGGATCGATCGCCGCCAGCCTCGCGCAGGACCGGCGCGGACTCGCCCGTGATCGCCGACTCATCCACGTTCGCGGCACCGTCGACGACTTCGCCATCATTGGGAATGAGCTCGCCGGCGACGACCTCTACGAGATCGCCCGGACGGAGCTGGTCGGCACTAACGCGTTCTTCGACCCCGTCGGACCATCTTCGGGCCATGGTTCCCGTTCGGGTGCGTTTCAGTGTATCCGCCTGCGCTTTGCCCCGAGCTTCCGCCAATGCTTCAGCGAAGTTGGCGAACAACACGGTTAACCAGAGGATGCTTGTCACCGCGAAGGTATAGGCCAACGAAGGATGACCCTGAACGAGATCATCTACCAGAACGAGCGTCGTCAGAATAGCCCCCAGCTCGGTAACGAACATGACCGGGTTACGGGCCATGACCCAGGGCTTCAACATCACCACCGCCTGACGGCCAGCGGCTCGGATCAAGCGCCCATCAAAAAGTGGCGCACCGCGCGCCTTGCGCCGATCCATCTTGGCTTGAATGCTTAAATCGGGATTCGCAGACATCGATGATTCCTCCTGTATTCGTGAACTGGCCTATCGACCTATCGCCATGTACTCGGCGATTGGGCCCAACACCGCGACCGGCAGAAACAGTAGCGCGCCGATAAAGACCACACTGCCCAAGATCACGATGCCGAACAAGGCGCTATCCGTTCGCAGCGTGCCTGGCGTCGCCGGTGTCGGTTTTTTGGCGGCCAGTGAGCCGGCGATGGCCAAGGGCAGCACAATCGGCAGGAAGCGAGCCAGCAGCATGATGATGCCGGTGGCCAGATTCCACGCCAGCGTGTTGTCCCCCAAGCCTTCGAAACCCGAACCGTTGTTGGCTGCCGCCGAACTGAATTCGTACAGTATTTCTGTGAACCCATGAGCACCTGGATTGAGAACCGTCGCGCTTCCCCATGGGGCAACCGCGAACAGGGCCACGCCGCCGAGAATGAACAAGGGGTGAATCAGCAGCGCCAAGAGCGCGAGTTTCATCTCGTTCGTCTCAACCTTCCGGCCGAAATATTCCGGTGTTCGGCCGACCATCATGCCGCAGATGAACACACCTACGACGATATACAGGAACATGTTGATGAGCCCGACGCCGACACCACCGAAGACCACGTTCATCCACATCCCGGCAAGAGGCACCAGCCCCGTCAAGGGGTTCAAGCTGTCGTGCATGCAGTTGACCGAGCCATTGCTGGTTGCGGTCGTGAGCGTGGCCCACAGCGGATTGGCCGCGGATCCAAAGCGAAGTTCCTTGCCCTCCAGGTTGGCGCTCGCCTCTATCGGCAAATGGGCGAAGGCCGCAGTCGGCTCGCTCTCGAACACCACGGCGAGGCCCAGTTTGGCGATCAGCAGCAGGCTCATGACCGCGAAAATGACCGCCGCATCGCGCATCCGACCGGTGATGCGGCCAAACAGCCAGACCGCTGCCATCGGCAGCAACAGGATGCACATGCATTCGATCACATTGGTCAGATAGGTGGGATTCTCGAAGGGATGGGCCGAGTTGGGACCAAAAAAGCCGCCCCCATTGGTACCCAATTGCTTGATCGCAACGAACGCCGCAACCGGTCCGCGCGCAATCGTTTGCAGCGGTCCCTCGATCGTTTTGGCGGTAAGTGCGCCCTCCAGGGTCATGGGTACTCCGCCGAGCACCAAGAGGACCGCCACGACGAGCGCCAGTGGTAGGAGCACCAGCAAGGTCGCCCTCAGCAGATCCCGGTAAAAGTTTCCGAGCACCGGGTTGCCTGAAAGGCCTCTGGCCAGCGCGCAAAGGGCGGCCAAACCGGTGGCAGCCGACACGAATTGCAACCACATCAAACCGAAAGTCTGGGAGAAGTAGCTAAGCGCCGCCTCGCCCGAATAGTGTTGCAGGTTGGTGTTGGTCGTGAAGGATGAGGCCGTATGGAAAATCAAACTGAGTTCGAGTGCGCCCTTGCCATCCGGGTTGAGGGGAAGGATCTGCTGCAATGCCAGGAGGGCGAAGACGCCCAAAAACATTACCGCGTTAAACAGCAGCATGGCGCCCACATAGCCACGCCAATTCTGCGGTCCGGCGATTTCTCGCCCGACGATGCCTTCGAAGCATTTTTCAAGGGCGCCATGGACAGGATCCAGCTGGTTGCCAGGATTCATCGCCCAAGCCAGCGCTTTGCCCAACGGCCATGAAAGCAGCATGGCTGTGCCCAGGAATAGGATCATTTGCAGGGTCATGTCAATTCTCCCTCAAAAACGTTCTGGATCGAGAATGGCCCAGACCAGATAGGCCATGCTCAGAATCAATCCGATTGCGGCCAGGTAAAGCATGTAGAAGTCCTCCATGAATGATGCCGCGGAAACGCCAAGGCGGAGCGCGGCATGGCTTTCGCGCCTCAGAGCCCTGAAGACCCTTCAGATCGCCGTGATGATTTGCCTTGTGCGGGTGGGCACAAGGGCAAGCTAAAGGAAAAGGTTGAGCCCTCGCCAAGTCGACTTTGGACGCCCACCTCACCACCGTGGGCGCTGATAATCTCCTTGACGATCGCCAAGCCCAGGCCCACGCCTGTCTTTTCATCCTGACCTGGAACTCGGTAGAATTTCTGGAACAGCTTGCCAATTTCAGACTCGGGAATACCTTTTCCGGTATCCTCAACCTGAAACCGCAGCTTATCGCCGTGCACTTGAGCATCAATGGTCACCGATCCTCCGGCGTTGGTGAAGCGCAGCGCATTGGAGAGGAGATTGGCAAACACGTGTCGAATCCGCTCCCTGTCAGCCATGACTTCGGGGAGCTCTGCCGCGACGGTGTTGATTAGGGCAATGCCCCGATCCATCGCATCCATGAGCGCCGGTTCGACAGCGTCGCGGACCAAGACGTGCGCTGGCACAGGCTTGACAAAAAGGTGCGATTTGCCTGAAGCGATGCGGTTGATATCCAGTAAATCGTCGAGAATGCCGACCATTCGTTCACTGTCTTCCCTGGCTGCAAGCAACAGCTCGAGCTGTTTCTCGGTGAGCGGGCCGACTCGACCCTCAAGGAGAAGGTGGAGGGTCATGCGAATCGAGGTCATCGGCGTTTTAAGTTGATGGGAGACGGTAGAGACGAGATCCCGCTTCAACTCCTGGTGTTCGTGAACCTGAGTGACGTCCTTGAGGATCACGGCCACGCCGGTCGGCTCCAAATGACCCGGTCCCACCGGGATCGGAACGGCCACAGGTTGAAAGAAATATTCGCGGTTTTCAATGAATTGCTGGACGGTTTTAGGATCGGCTTCCGTGTATTGCGAGTCATTCAACGCCTTCCGGATCAGTGGCTGCAGCCAATCAAAATCAAGGTCTTGGATCCGCACACCTGGTTTGAGACCGAAGTGCTGCTCCGCCGTCTCGGTCGACATCTCCACCCTTTGATCGAGATCCAGGACGGCAATGGCACTGGGAAGCGCCTTGAAGACCGCTTCGGTCGCGCGTCGCGTTCTTGTCAGGTTGACGTGATCTTCATTGCGCACATGCCTGAGCGCGGCCGCCATTTGATTAAAGGACTCCGAAAGCCTGCCAAGTTCACCGCTGGAGGGTTCCTCTACCACGAGGTCGAGGTTTCCCTCGCGAATTTCATTGGCAGACTCGATCAGTCGGTTAACGGGGCCCAGAATCCAACGGTGAGCGAGGTAGCTGAACAGCAATGCGATCAGTGTGGCAATCAGGATCGCCGCTAGCATCAGGCGATGCGCGTCACTCACTCGCTGACGTGCCGCATCGTTTGCCTCGTTCATATTGTTTTGATTCATCAGGGATATGTCCTGTGCAACCTCTTTGATCTCCATGAACAAGGGCAGCATGCGGGCAAAATACTCAGCCTTGCGCTCCGCGACTGGACGTTCCGCCGCGGTCACCCCTGGCAAGCTGGCTACATAGCGCTCAAACAAAGTGTGCAGACGCTGAGCCTTTTCCTGCTCCCCAGGCAGGGTGATATTGCCTAGCTCGATCTTCAATGCCTGCTTGAACCTGGCGGAAGAGGCCGCGATCAATTGGTTTCCCTCATTCACGTTGCCGACCAGGGTGAAGAGCGTGCCACTGTCCATGCGCTCTAGCGCTTCTTTCATGTCTTGGCAGGCGACCACGCTTCGATAATTCTCTTTCAGAATCAAGTCGATGGAGACACCGAGTTCACCGATCAACACCATCGCAAGAGAACTGACTAGAACAACGAGCGCGAGCATGCCGCCAAATCCAAGCATCAACTTCTGTCGTAATTCGATCATCTGCGTTTCCCCATCCTGTTGCTCAGCCGGCAAGCGGCAGCCAATTAAATAGCAGCAAGCATGCCACCCACATAAACCTCTATTTTTCAACGCATTAACAAAAGCGAACCGATCCTGATCTTTGAAATGCACAAGGATTGGCCAGCTCAGGTCTTGAAAATTACAAGGAAAGCGGGTCAGCGCAGACTCGGATGCGTGGGATGCGATTCTGGCGACGCACTCCGTCGATCCGGCTGACCAAGCTGGAGCAGAAAATAATGTCATGCCAACGGGACGCTCGCGGGATTTTAGGTTCAGATTCCGAATTGCTTGCGCTTGTACCACAGGGTCGCTTGGTCGATGCCGAGGGTCTGGGCGGCATCCTGCAAGGTTTTGGAGGTGGCAACGACCCGGCGAATATGCTGTTCCTCAATCAGTTTCAGGGAAACATGATCCCCTAATTGAAGGGGCGTTGGATGAGGCACGACGGCTGCGGGCAGATGCTCGCATTGAACTGTATCGCGGTTGCACAGGATGGCGGCACGCTCTACCGCGTTCCTCAGTTCACGGATGTTGCCCGGCCAATGATAGCTGCGCAATGCAGAGATCGCCTCGTCACTGAAACCCGTCAGGTGCTTGTGATTTTGAGCGCCGAAGAAGGCGAGCATGCTCTCCGCTATGAAAACGACATCATCTGGGCGAGCGGCAAGAGCAGGCAGGTCGATCTGAATCACATTGAGCCGGTAATAGAGGTCCTCGCGAAATCGCCCTTCTCTGACCGCTTTGTCGAGGTCGGTGTTTGTCGCTGTAATGATTCGAACATCCGCTCTCAGTGTCCGATAGTCGCCAACGCGCTCATATTCGCGATCTTGAATGAAGCGCAGGAGCTTGGGTTGAAGACTCAGCGGCATTTCACCGAGTTCATCTAGGAACAGCGTACCTCGCTCACACCTGGCGATACGTCCAGGCTGATCGCGGAAGGCGCCGGTGAAGGCGCCCTTCACATGACCAAATAGCTCGCTTTCAAGTAGATCGGCACTGAGCGAGGGGCAGGAAAGGGTAGCGAAGGGTTTGTCCGCGCGGTGACTCCAGCCATGAATGGCACGCGCCAAGACGGTCTTGCCCGTTCCACTGGGTCCTCGCAGTAATATAACCGCTTCTGAGTTCGCCACCTGCCGCGCAAGTTCAATGGCCCGCTGCATCTCTGGATGACTGGAGGAAAATTGCACCTCAGGATGAAGCCGCTCCAGGTCCTCCTTCAGATTTGCAATGCGCTGTTCCATTCCCCGAATCGTCGCCGCGCGTTCGGCAACCAGCTGAACCTGATTGGGGGTGAAGGGTTTGGAAAGATAATCGTGTGCGCCCCGTCGCATGGCTTCTACGGCTGAATCGATAGATGCATGAGCCGTAATGACAACGATCTGAAGCCAGGGACACCTGTCTAGCAGACAAGGGATCAAATCGAGGCCCTGCTCGGTTCCCAACCGTAGGTCGAGAAAGACAAGGTCGAAGACTTGGCGGTGAACCTCCGCTTTAGCGTCATTGCCGTTACTCACGGTGCTGACCGTGTGGCCACGCGATTCGAGACAGACGGCAAGCATCTTTCGGATATTGGCTTCATCGTCGATGACCAGAATGTGCAGCATGGGCTTCACTTAAGGCTTGTCTCCGAGCGAGGGCATTTCAACAAATGCGCACTAGAAGGCACCGCACGACAAGCTTACCACAAGGGCCACCTAGTCGCCATCCACAGGACGGATTTGAAGCGGCTCGACGCCCCCGCCGCTTTGCCTTGGCCGCAGGGAAACACCCGCCGCCCGGCGCAAGATTGCATCTTGCGCTACAGCAGCTACAGCGCCTGCGCGACCTATTCGGCTCCCCCCGCTTTGCCTTGGCCGCAGGGAACGCGTATGGTACACCCGCCGCCCGGCGCAAGATTGCATCTTGCGCTACAGCAGCTACAGCGCAAGAGATTGCCATTGTGCCGTGAATCAGCCGCAGGTGGCGGGCACCTGCGGCGTGATCCAGGGAGTGACATCGAGGGACAATCGTTGGGCTCAGGTCAACCAGGAGGTCAGAGAGACGACCGACTTGGAGCGACCGGAGTCCAGGAGCTGACGCTTGGCGCTCTGGAAGCTGTCACGCAGCTTGTCCATGGTGCCTTTATCCTCGGAGACATCCGAAATGCGCTTCAGCTCGCGGAGCAAATATTGGCGTACGCCATCCTGACTGGGTGACAATCGGTACTTAGGCGCGACATCCGCCAAAAACGCCTGCAGCGTGCGAAAGGTGGCGGTTCCCGCAGGCGAGGTCCACAGTTGCGCCAGCGCCTTTGCGATGATCTTCTTGTTGTGGTCTGAGTGTTCCAGGTTCGTCAGAGCCAGGGGTTTGTGTGAAATGAGGTGTTGCACTTCCTGTAGGGTGAGAGAGCGAGCACTCAAAGGGAACCTCCGTGTTGGTTGTTTGCGACATCCATGTCGCAACCTCGGTCGACCGAGTCCATGTCATCCTGACGGGGGGTCGAACGCAACGATCAATTCGCGCGTGACGATCGCTGGGGGCAACGACCATCGCAGAGGCTTTGTCACAAACTACATCGGACTTCCCCCTGGGTTTGCTTAAACGAATCGGGAAAAATTACGAAGACGCCCAGTCTGCAAAAGCCTTCACACGGCAACCTGCGACGACAAAATCGGCAACGCCAGCCTCACGTTACAGCGCCAGTTGGTCGCCTTCGCGGGCCAGGCCGAAGCCGGCGGCCAGGACCTGCGCGCTCGTTTGGGACTCGGGCAAAAGCGCGGCATTGGTGTGGTTGAAGTGGATGAAAATGATCTTGGCCCGCGCCTCGGCAGGTAGGGCGGCGAAGCGTTTCATGCTCTCGCTGATGAAGGGATGGGGGATCTCGGCCATGTCCCGACCGGGCAGCTCGGCGCCATCGAAGAAGGTGCCGTCCAGGTAGAGGCGATCGACCTCAGCAACCAGCTCCTCAATCGGTCGCGACCAGCGCTCCCACTTGTCGATGTCGGGAATGAAGACGACTTTTCGCTGCGGCCCCTCGATCAGGTAGCCGACGGTTTCGGTATACTCGTCGCGATGGGGCACCAGGAACGGTGTAACCCGCAGATCCTCGCTCAAGCGCGTCGCCGTATCGGCGGCGAGCGGCCGGATGGCGATGTTGTTCAGGCGCACCAGCTGGTCCCAGGGGCCGTTGTGTCGCAGGAACTCGGCCATGCGCGGCATGGCGTAGACCGGCAGAGCCGCCGCGCCCATGGCTTCGCGACCCAAGTACATCAGTCCGGCGTAATGACCGATATGGCCATGAGTCAGAAAGAGGCCCTTGAGCTTCGCTGTGGGCGCGTTCAGCGACAGCTGGTGCAATTGCTCGGGGAAACGCGGCGTTGCTTCGAACAGCCAGGCCTGCTGGCGGCGCGGCTCGATCAGGGCTAAGCAGGTCGGCATGCGTGTCTGCGCTTCGCCTCGATGGACCTTTTCACAGCAAGTGCGGGCACAACCCGCCTGGGGGTAGCCAGCATCCTGGGCAATGCCCAAGACCTGAAGATAGGGTCCGCTGGGATCGGCGGCCAACACACAAAACAACAACAGACACAGGTTCATGGGTAGCTCCTTGCACGCAACGTGCCTGGAAGATACACCATGTGGCCAAAGGTGAAAACCCGCAAAATTCGGAGGGCGTGGAAGCGGGTGATTTCACCCATTCAAAGCCTATATCCTCGTAAAATTCCTTGTCTTGCAGCGCGATCCGGCTTATAGTTGAAAGCATTAGAGGTACATGAAGTAGATGTCCTCAACTCTGCTGCATAGATGGAACCATGAGCAAAGAAAAGATTCTCCTCATCGACGATGAAGAAGGTGTGCGCTGGCCGCTGAAGAAGTGGCTGACCAAGGAAGGATTCCAGGTAGTCGAAGCGGAAACCTGCGCGGTGGGTGTGCGTGAAGCCACTCGGGGCGACGTGGATCTGGTCATTCTCGACCTGAAACTCCCCGACGGCAGCGGTGTCGACGTCCTCAAACAGATCAAGGAAGCGTTCCCCGACCTGCCCGTCATCATGATGACCGCGTTTGGCAGTGTCACTTCCGCAGTGGAGGCGCTCAAACTGGGCGCGTTCGACTTTATTTCCAAGCCCTGTAACCTCGAAGAATTGACGCACCTGATCAAACGCGCCCTGGAGCTGTCCTCGCTCAAGCAGGAAGTTCAGAACTTGCGCAAGCAAGTGCGCAAAAATGCCGGCTTCGAGGCCATTGTCGGCAAGAGTTCGGCCATTGCTCGCGTGCTGGAAATGATCGACATGGTCGCCAAGACCGACATGGCCAACGTGCTGCTCCTGGGCGAGAGCGGTACCGGCAAGAACCTCATCGCCGAGGCCATCCACAACCACAGCCCGCGCTCCAGCCGCCCGTTCGTGACGGTCACCTGTACCGCCATGCCCGGCGAGCTGATCGAGTCCGAACTGTTCGGCTTCGAACGGGGCGCGTTCACGGATGCCAAGAACATGAAGAAGGGTCTGTGCGAGATCGCCGACGGCGGCACGCTGTTCCTCGACGAGATCGGCGATATTCCCCTGCCCCTCCAAGCCAAGTTGCTGGGCTTCATCGAATCCCAGACGTTCCGCCGCATCGGCGGCACGACGGATATCAAGGTCAACCTGCGCATTGTCGCGGCCACGAACCGCAACCTCAAGGAAGAGATCAAGCTCAAAAACTTCCGCGAGGACCTGTTCTACCGCCTCAACGTCTCGCGCATCGAGTTGCCACCCCTGCGCAACCGGCCCGAGGACGTGCCGCTCCTGGTCGACCACTTCATTCAGGACCTCAACCGCAAGCTCAACAAGGAAGTCGAGGGCGTCAACGACCAGGTCCGCCAGGCGATGGTCAAATACCCATGGCCAGGCAATATCCGCGAACTGAAAAACATGCTCGAACGGGCCATGATTTTCGCCCGCGAAAAACGCCTGGGCAAGTCCGACTTCCCCATGGAGCTGTTCCTCGGTCCCGACGGCAGTCAGCACCACATGTTCGTGTTGCCGCCCGAGGGTCTAGACTTCGAGGCGCTGGAGCGCTCACTCGTGCTCCAGGCGCTCGAGCGCGCTAACGGCAACCAGGCCAAGGCCGGTCGCCTGCTGCAGTTCACCCGTGACCAGATGCGCTATCGGGTCAAGCAGTACGGCCTGTTCGGCAAGACCTCCGACGAGGATTGATGGGCGGGCGGCCTGCGCCGCCCTGCTCGCACCGATGCGGAGGCCCAACTGGAACCCATTGCCCTCCCCGCCTATCGGCTCGCGCACCTCGACCGCTGCCTGCTCGAAACGCCGCCATTGACGCTCGCGCCGGGACGGATCCTGGCCGTGACGGGTCCCTCCGGCGCTGGCAAGAGCCTGTGGCTGCGCAGCCTGTTTGGCTGGAGCGCCAGCGGCGTGACGCCCGCGCTCTCGACCCGTGCGGGCGCTTTCCTGCTGGTCCAGGACCCGAGCCAAGGGCTGACGCCCGGTCTAAGCCTGGCCGGCCATTTCGCCGAGGTCTGCCCGGCCTCGCGACGCGCCGAGCTGCTCCCGCTCCTGGCCCGGCTCGGTCTAGAGGGAGACGACCTGCTGACCCGCCCGCTCCAACGGTTCTCGGGCGGCGAGCGCCAACGCCTGATGCTGGCCCTGCTCCTGATCCAGAACCCGCGTGTGCTGGTCTGCGACGAACCGGTCGCCAGCCTGGACCCCGCCAGCGAGGCACGTCTCTGGGAACTGCTCTTGCCGCTGCGCGAGCAAACCGGTCTGACGGCGATCATCGTCACCCATCGCCTGTCGCTGATCGAACGCTACGCCGACGAGGTGCTGCTGCTCGAAAGTGGCAAACTCGCCTTTCACGGCACGACCCAGACCTTTTTCGAACAACCCGCCACGTCCTGGCACAGCACCTTGCTGGAGCAGTACCGCGGCCAGGACACGTCGCCGGCGCCGGAACCAGCCCATGACTCAGCGCCGCTACTCCAGGTCCGTGAGCTCTGTCATGGGTTCGCGGGGCGCAGCCTGTTCCAGAATTTCAGTCTGACCCTGCGACGCGGTGAGCTGTTGTGGCTGAACGGACCGTCCGGCAGTGGCAAGACGACCCTGGCCAAGATCCTGGCCGGCCTGAGCCGCGCCGATCGGGTCGCCTTGGACTTTGCCGGCGCGCCACTGGCGCCGCTGCTGGCCGATCGCCCACGCGCGCTGCGGCCTCGCATCCAGTACTTGTTCCAACACGGGACCCTTTCCCACAACCCGGCCCGCAGCGTGGCCGCTCAGTTGGCCGAGGCCCTGCCCGCGACTGCGACCCGCCTCGACCTGCTGCGCCAGCTGCGGCTCGAGCACCTGGACCTCGAACGCGGACCCGGCGCCTTCTCGATGGGCGAGATCCAGCGCTTCAACCTATTGCGGGCGCTGGCCCAGGAACCGGCTCTGCTGATCGCCGACGAACTCCTGGCGGCCATGGACCTGGGCGTGCGCCAAGCCGTGCTGGAGCTGCTGGCACGCCAGCGCCGCGAGCGCCAGACCGCCGTGCTCCTGATCAGTCACGAACCGCCCAATCCACTGGGTTGTGCAAGCCGTCACCTGTCGCTGGCGCCTGCTGGCGCAGCTTGACGGACCCAGACGCGCCAAAACTGCCCGCGACACCGCGCAGCGCAGCAAGCCAGGCCATCAGCAGCGCGATCGCCGCCACAAAGGTCGCAGGAGCACGCTCCACCTCACGGACGCTCTGTTCGATCAGGGCGCCGAGACTGGGTGAGCCCAATGCGCGGCCCAGGCCGAGGAAACCGAGCGCAGACTCCAATAGCAGCGCCGCGTGGAAGGTCAGCAGCAGGTTGACAACAAAAACCGGACGCAGGTTCGGCAGGATTTCGCGCAAGAACACATGGCTCTCGCGCTTGCCCGCCATGCGCGCCACGGCCACGAAGGGACTGCCGCGCAGCTCGACGATGCGCGCCTCGAGCATGCGCGCAGGCTCCAGCCAAAGCGTCAGGCCCAGCAGCACAACCAGGGTACCGACCCCCGCCTGATCGACCAGCGCGATGCCTAGACAGAAGAACAACATCGCCGGCAGCGCCAGCCAGGTCTGGCAGACCAGGCGCGCGGGTAGCTGCACGAGCTGTGGGGCCAGCGCCAGCAGGCCGGCCATGGCCGTGCCCAAGGCCAGCGCCAGTAGACTTCCGCCCAGGGCGATCAACACCGAGCCGCGGCTGCCCCACAGCAACCGCGAGAACTGGTCGCGACCCAGGCGATCGAGGCCCAGCAGATCGCCCTGGCTCAAGCGCGCGGCGGGGTCGAACGGCGCCAGTGCCGGCGCGAACACGACCGTGGCGACCAGCATCAGCAGCAGCGCCAGCGCCAGATCCGGCCGCCAGAAGCGCCGGCCCCCACCGGCGCGCGGCAGGAGCAGGCCCAAGCTCGTCCACAGGCAGAGCAGCGCCAGCAGCTGGTCGGGGCGGTGGCGCAGAGCCAGCGCCAGCAGGCCAAAAAGGGCGGTCAGCGCGGTCGCCAGCGGCCTCACAGCGCGTAACCTTTGCGCGCCAGGGCCTCGCGCAGGCCGTCCGCCAATTGGTAGCAGCAGAGGCTAAACGTCATGACCAGCAGTGAGGCCCCCAACAGCAGCGGGTAGTCACGGGCCAACATGGCGTCAAGTAACAGCAGGCCCATGCCCGACCAACCGAAGATCGACTCAATCACGAGCGTGCCGGCCACCAGCGCTGGCAAGTAGAGGCCCAATAGCTGGACGAGCGCGGGCAGCAGCACGCGCAACTTATGGTTCCAGAAGATGCGGGCGTCAGCGACACCGCGACCGCGGGCGCCAATCACGAAGGGCGCGTCTTCGAGCAGGCGCAGGCGCTCGTGCAGGTAGGCGGTGAATTGCGCGGCCAGGGGTAGAGCCAGACTCAAGGCGGGCAGCACCAAGTGACGGCCGCGATCGAGGAGACGGGCGATCGGGCTGAGATGTTCCGCGAACAGCGACTCGGTGCCGGCAACCGGGAACAGCCGCCAGCGCACGGCCAGCAGCGCCATGGCCAGGCTGGCCAGCACGAACGGCGGCAGGCTGAGCATCATGGTCAGCAGGCCTTGGCCCAAGCCCGCCAGGCGGCCCAGGCGCGGGTGATGAAGCAGGAGCAGGAGCAGGAAGGCCAGCACCAGACCCGCCAGCAGCGCGGTCGCGCCCAGCAGGGTCGAGGTCGCCAGTCGCGCCGGCAGCACCTCGGCCACGGGTCGTTTCATGAGGAAGGAGATGCCCAGGTCGCCGCGCAGCAAGGCCAGGCAGTAGCGTCCGTATTGCTGGAGCGGTGGCAAGTCGTAGCCGTACTGATGGGCCAGGCTGGCCTGCTCGGCGGGGCTGAGACGCGGGTCAAGGTAGAGACTGACGGGATTGCCGCGCATGGCCACGAGCGCGACAAAGACGAGGGTCAAGCACAGCCAAAGCAGCGCGACAAACTGCAACAGGCGCTTGAACGAGGCCGGCATGAACCCTCCGGAAATGGCCCGCACCTAGGGTGCGCGCTTCCAGGTCTGAACGTCGTAGAGCGGATCCAGGTAATTGCCCTGGCCCTCGAGCTTGCGCGCGGAACCTGCCACCATCACGCGACTGTAGAGCATCATGAACGGCATCTGGGCGTGAAAGAGCTCCTGAAGGCGGGCAATCCCGGCTTCCATGGTTGTCGTATCCGTGGCGTCGCGGACGATGTCGATCGCCTCGTCGGCGTCGGTCCAGGAGGTGAAATTAAACGGCGAGGTGCTGTAGAGCAGATCGCCGCGGTCGGGGCGGGTCCCGATCTTATACTCGGCAAAGCAGGCGTCGAAGAGGCGCAACCGGCAGCGGTCCGCGTAGCGCTCGTTCTCCTCGAGCTCGATCTCCATGCGCACGCCCAGTGCCTTCAGGTCCTGTTGGATGGAGAGCAGGTACTGCTCGCGCAGGCCCTTGCTGGCGTTGCACAACACCTTGAAGGACAGGGGAACTCCGTCCCGCATGCGGACGTTGTCGACCAAGCTCCAGCCGGCGGCGTCGAGCAGGGCGCCCGCGCGGTCGAGGTTGAAGGGCTCGGCCTCGCCACGCTCGGGGTACCAGTTCATACCCGTCTGCCAGGGGTCCGCGGGGACCACGCCGTACTCGCCCAAGAAGCGCTTGGCCAGTTCCTCGCGGTGAACGGCCATGACCATGGCCTTGCGCACGCGCGGATCGCCAAAGATCGGGTGGGGTGCTTCGGCCCGGAGCCGCTCGAGCGTCTCGCGCTGCGTTAGATCGGCCTTCGCGAGCGCGGACGGAGCGATGGGATTGAAGCCGAGGAAGGCGAAGCCGAGATCGTTGTAGACGGCCGCGCGAATCGCCGCCAGGTCGGGAATGCGTTCCGGAGGCAGGGGCCAGGCGTAGTCGAGCTCGCCGCGGACCAGCATTTGGAAAAGCGTTTCACGTTCGCGAATGAAGGCAAAGCCCAGGCGTGGCAGGCCAGGCACCAACGGCTCGAGCAGCAGCTTCTCCTCGGTGGCGGTGGCTCCGACCTTGTAGGGTCCAAAAACGACCATGTTCGCATCCCAAGCCTGCTTCCACTGCTCGGGCGGCAGCGGTTCGAAGACGTGTTTGGGGATGATGAAGCCCTCGTTGAGGTCGAGTAAGTTGAACGGCGAAATTTTGCGAAAACGCACCATCAGGGTGCTGTCGTTGGAAGCGACGACGGACTCGATGTCCTGCTTGCGGTCGGCGCCCAGCCAACCGACGGCCGGGTCCTTCTGGACCTTGAAGGTGTAGGCCACATCGGCGGCGGTCAGCAGGCGGCCATCGCTCCAGCGCAGCCCGGATTTGAGCTGGAGGCGCACGCGGCGACCGCGCTCGTAGAAGGCGTAGTTGGCGACGAGGGCCGGTTCGAGTTTGGGAACACCATCCTCCATTTCCGGAAGTTCACGAAAAAGCGTGGGATAGAGCCTGGCGGCGATGGTCTCGCCCTCGAGGCTGGTGGTGACGTAGGGATGAAGGCTGTCGGGCGCAGAGCGCGTGCCGATGCGCAGGGTTTGGACCTGCGGGACTGACTCGGGTGAACGGCAACCCAGAACGGCCAACAAAGCGAGCCATGGTATGAATTTTTTCAATTTCGCTCCTTTACGTCGGCGCTGTGGGTTATATTAGCCAAGACCCCCGCCGCTGGTCAACGATCATCACAGCGATTGACAGCAATTTCACTTGACGTCACAATGACGGGAATGCAAGGGTGCCGGACTCGAGGTGGCAAGCTGTTCACATCACTCTGGAAACAAACGGATCACAGGCTGATCGAGCTGTGCATTGAGGGCCATGCGCCGGCCTGGGAATGCCTGGTCAAGCGCTACAAAAACCTGGTCTACCACTTCCCCACCAGCGCCGGTTTGAAGGCGGAAGACGCCGATGAAGTCTTCCAGGAAACCTATCTTTCGTTGTACCGCGGACTCGAGAAGTTGAAGGAGGTCGAGGCACTCGACCAGTGGGTGGCGACGGTCGCCAAGCGCACGACCTGGCGCATCGTCAACCGCCAGCGCCGCCGCTACGAGGACGAGTTCCCCGAAGCCTACGACGTCCCCGACCCCGACCTAGTGCCCGAGGACTTGGTGGCGCTCAAGCTCGAACAGCACCGGGTGCGCAAGGCACTCGCCAGCCTCAACGAGAAATGCCGCAATCTGCTGACGACGCTGTTCTACAAGTACGAATCGGCGGATTACGACCAGATTGCCCAGGAGCTCAATCTCTCGCGCGGCAGTATCGGCCCGCTGCGCCACCGCTGCCTGGCCAGATTCAAGAAAGTGCTCGAAGACATGGGCGTCACGAAAAAAAGTGTATCCAAATGGCTTGCCTAGGTACTTTATGGGTGTCGGACGAAATACGGTCAGTTGTGAGTCGATGCTATGAACATGAGAGAATCCGAATTCTGGACGAAACTGAAACGCATTGCAGCCCTGGACGATCATGTGGAAGTTCCAGCTGCGACCCTTGATCGCGCCTTGCAACTGTTCCAACCCCCCGAGCGCATGAGCTTGATGACGCGCATCTTCGCGCTGCGTCCGGCTTTCACCGGAGCTGTGCGCCGTGCCGATGCCGACCACAAATTTTTCTACCAGCTTGGTGAGCAACATATAGTACAATTGGAAAAAAGCTGGGATGAAGAAGGCGTCAACCTGTCTGGATTTGTGCATGGATTCGACGAACTACCGGTCGTGCTGTATGGTCAGGAGTGCGTTTTTGAAACGAAAGTCGAAGCAGGTGGTTTTGAGCTTCGCGCCCTACCCAAGGGTTGCTACCACCTGGCCTTCACCTCTGAAGGGGAAGACTTTTGGATAAGGGATCTCGACCTGACCTAAGCACTAAAGATCAAGCGGCTCTCCTCCTTGAGGAGCTCCGGTCGAGACGGTTTTCCTTCACGCATTTCGAGCAGCTATTTCTGGGCTTTGTCACTTCCAATATCGAGATGGCCGGACTTTTGGCAGAGGGCCTCAAGCGCCGCAAACTGCCTTTGACTGCCGATGAGCACGCGCTCAAACTGCGCCTGATCGGCCGCTTCTACGAAGCCCGCAGCAACCATCGTCAGGCCATTCACTGGACGACGCGCGCCCTGTCCTCCTTGCCCGCCGAGGCTGGCGCAAGCCGCCACCAGTGTCTGCGCCAGTTGTTCGCCAGTTACGCTCATTTGGGACGCTACGATCGCGCCAATTTCTACGCCGATCAAGCCCTCGCCGATCCTCAGCTCTCCAACGCGGAACGGGTCAAGATCCACGCCAATCTCGGCGGCTTGGCCTATCGCCTCCACGACTACGCCACCGCCCTGGAACAGTATACCCGCGCCGTCCAGCTGCATGAGGAAACCACTGCCCAGAACCAAGCGGTGCTGCTCTACAATCTCGGCCTGCTCTACGTCTGTCTCAACAAGTTTGCCGAGGCCGAACAGAACTTCGCCGAGGCCAGCCAGCTCTTTCGCGATTTTCACCAGACACTCTACCACGCCCACACCCTCCAGAGCTTCGGGCTACTCTACACGATTCTCGGCCAGTACTACCAGGCCGAGTCCAAACTCAAGGAAGCGCGGGAAGCATACATCGCCGGTGGCGACAGTACCGGGGCCACGCTCTGCGATCTGGAGCTGATCCGGCTCGACACCCGGCTCAACCGCTACGAACGGGTCCTGGAACGCCTGCCCGCGCTGCTCGACACCTTTCGCAAGCAGGGCCGTTCGCCCGAGCTGGCGCTGATCTATTACAACGGTGTGGTGCCGGCCATCGCGGTGCGCGAATACGCCCTTGCGGGCGAGTATCTGCGCCGCGCTAGCCGCATCTTTCGCAAGGAACGCAACCGTCACTATGAGGCCAACTGTCGCATGCTTGAGGGTGTCTTGCTGTGGCACGGGGGCCGCCCCAATAGCGGTCTGGCCAAAATCCTCGAAGCGCGCCAAGCCTTTGAGCAGACCGGGATCAGCGAGCTGGAGATGGCTTGCCTGATCTACGCCCACCGCATCCGCAACAAGGCCGACGACGAGTTCGGATTCCGCAGAGTGCGGGCGCTGCTCAAGCAGCCGCTATCGCCGACCATGCGCAGCCAGGGCCTAATTCTGCTCAGCGATTACTGGCAGCTGCGCGGTCAAATCAAGCGCAGCGTCGGCAACCTGTTCGAGGCCGCCAACATCGTCGAGGAGTCTCGGGCGACGATCACCAACCAGGCGCTGCGCACTAGCTTCTTCGAGGACAAGACGGAACTCTACGAGCTGCTCATCGAACGGCTGTTGGAGTGGAAGAACCCAGCCGCCTCGGACCAGGTGTTCCGGGCGATGGAGCTGTCGCGCAGCCGCCAAATGATGGAGGTGCTAAGCCGCCGCGAGGCACTGCCACCGGTGATCAACCGCAACGATCCCCTGCTTCTGGCCCTGCACCGGCTGGATCTGCGCATCAAGCAGCTCAATCGCAAACTCGAGCATCTGGCAAGCGACGCGGAGAGCTCCAAGGCCGAGCGCGACACGCTGATGGTCTCGATCGCCGAGACCCGATCAGAAATCATCCGTGTGCGCAAGTCGATGCGCCGCGAAAAACGGCTGAGCCTGTTCTACCCGCTCGAGTTCCGCCCCGAGGATATCCGCCAACACCTGCAACCGGGCCAGTTGCTGGTGCTCTATTACCTCGGCAAGAAGACGATCTACCGCATCGAGCTGGACCGCGACAGCCTGCGCACCTATCAGCACCCTCTTCCCGAGCACTTCCTGCGCGACTTCAATCAGATGCTGAACATCCTCGCCAATCGCATTGAGCCCAAAATGGCCCAGGCACTGGCGCTGGCCGACCAGTTCTCGACGATCCTGTTGCCGGAACAGCTCGAGCGCTGCCAGCACGTCACCTTCATCATGCACAAGGGACTGCAACGTTTTCCGCTGGCGTTGCTGCGCTGCCGCGACGGTCGCCTGCTGCTCGAGAGCCACACGCTCAACCAATGTCCCAACCTCCCCGTCTTCTACTTCACCCAGCGCGAGCACACCTCCAGCAGGACCCGGCCCGTCTTTTGCTTTTCGGGTCACCCAGAGGATCCCAAGGCGCCGGAACGCCAATTCCTACAACACAAATACCCCGAGGCGACGGTCATCGACCGACTCGACGACCCGCGCTTGGCGGACGCGCTCAAGCACAGCGACTTCATCCACTTCGCCGGCCACTGCGTTTTCGACCGCCGCAACCCCGACAATTCCTTCCTTCAACTGGGCGGGGCGCGCATTTCCCTGGCCCATTTCGCCCTGCTCGGCTTTGAGGCCCGGCCCTTCATCAATCTCGCCGCCTGCCAGAGCGGCTGGATGGTGCTCAGCGCCGGCAACGAGCACCACGGTTTCGTGATTGGCTCGTTTGCAGCCGGTGCTAACAGCCTCCTGGCCGGCCTTTGGGAAGTAGACGATACAGCGACTGGCGCGTGGATGGAACTCTTTTATGCACACCTGGACCAAGGGCTGGCCCAGGCCTACCGTCAAGCCTGCCTGACGATGCGCGCGCGCGACGCCAATCCCTACCTGTGGGCCGCGTTCAGCCTGCTCGGCCAGACCTGACTGACGACCACAGGTCGATAGACCATGTCATTTTCACGTTTTTTCCAGATCTTTGACAAATGTCATGTATCCAATGAGGCACCCGAGTACACTTAATAGTGTGGGGTTGATTTTCGCCATAGTTCGAAGACCTACAGTGGGAGAAGAGGATGAAATTTTTCGCTACACTTCTATTCAGTATATCCATGGCTTATGCTGCCGACCGTGGGGTGATTGTCAAGCTCGATCGCCCGCAGGATCCGACGATTGCTTTCCCCGGCTTGACCATTACCAGTTGGCGCCAACTGGGCAGTTCGCCCGTCTATCGGCTCAATGTCAACACGAGCTTGGACCGAAGTCAGTTGATGGACGAACTCTACACGCGGACCAACGTTCAGTACGCTGAAGAAAACCAGCACACGACCCTGGACACCCTCGAAGCCGCCGTCAATCTCGACTCGCGCGTGATCTTCATTATCGACGACGTCGATGACGAGGCCATCTACACCTCGTCCCAACAGGGCATCATCAACTCGCGCGTGATCTTCATCATCGACGGCTCGGAGGCCGAATACGCACCTCTTTTCGGCCAGTACCACATGACCGAAGTCAACGCCTACAAAGCCTGGGACTATGCCACCGGCGCTGGCCAGACTGTGGCCGTTCTGGATACGGGTGTCGACGTCGACCACCCGTTCCTGGTGCGCAACCTCGTGGCCGGCTTTGACTTCGTCGACAACGACAACAATCCCGATGAGCCGCGCGCCAATCTCGACACCAATGAAAACGGCAAGCTGGACGAAGGCTACGGCCATGGTACACACGTCGCCGGTATCGTCAAAACCATCGCCCCCAACGCCATGATCATGCCGATCCGCGTCGCCGACAGCGATGGTCAGGCCGATCTGGCCAATATCATCGCCGGCATCGAATGGGCCATCAGCCATGGCGCCAATGTCCTCAACATGTCGATGAGCATCGCCGAGCCCTCGCAGCTGTTGATGGACGCCATCAACCACGCCCGCGCCGCCGGAATCGTCGTCGTGACCTCCGCCGGCAACGAGGGCAGCAGCCAGCTCCAGTATCCCGCAACCGAAACGGAAGTCGTGTCTGTCGCCTCTGTCGGCCCGACCCGCATGCGCTCCAGCTTCTCCAACTACGGCAAAAAGGTCGATGTCGCCGCACCGGGCGAACGCATCGTTTCCGCCATGCCGGGCGGCACCTATGTCGCCCGCAGCGGGACCTCGATGTCCTCGCCGATCGTCGCTGCCGAAACCGCCATCATCCTCGAGCTCGTGCCCACCGCCTCAATCTCCTATCTGACCCACCGCATTACCAACAAGGTTCAGTACCTGGACACCTCAAATCAGGTCAAGGGCCTAGCCGATGTCTGGGATGCCATCACGGTTCAAAACCAGAACTAAATCCACACCGGGCGCGGGTTGCGCTTGAATCACCCGCCCCGGATCGAGTATCTTTGAGCCGGGTTACGCCAGCAGCGTCCCGGCTCGAACTCATTTGACGGTAGGTTTTCGCTTTGGAGCAGATCATTCCCAAGGAGGCGCGGGTTTCGCGCGAACTGTCGCTGGAGGGCCTGGAAGGCCCGCTGAATCTCGAGGCCCTGTTTGGCAACAACCAGCCGCTCGAACTGGAAATCGGCATCGGCAAGGGCTACTTCATTCAGCACGCGGCCAGCTCCAACCCGGACCGCAATTACATCGGCATCGAAATCGCCCGCAAGTACCTCAAGCAAGCCCTCGAACGCATCGAAAAGCGACCCCTGGCAAACGTTCGTCTGGTCTGCGGTGAGGCCTTCAACTTCATTGAACAGCACCTGACCCCAGGCAGCCTGCACACGCTGCACATCTACTTTCCCGATCCCTGGCCCAAGAAGCGCCACCACAAGCGCCGCCTGTTCTCGCCCGAGTTCCTGCGCCTGGTCCACGAGCGCCTGGTACCCGGCGGCCTGCTGCTGATCGCCACCGATCACCTGGGCTACTGGGAGCACATGTGCGAGGTGCTGGGCAACCAGACCCTGCTGGAGCGCTGCGAGCAGCTGCCCGAAACACCGCAGGGCGCCGATGGCCTGACCAACTACGAGATGAAGTACCTCAAGGAAGGGCGCCCGATCTACCGCACCGGTTATCGGAAACCGCTGTGAAGGCTGTCTTCTTCAAGGATCGCCAGAAGTTCTCGGCGGCGCACTTCACGCTCTTCGAGGACGGCAGCGCCGAACGGCTCCACGGCCACAACTACCAGGTCAAGGTCGCCTGTAGCGGTGACGAACTGCGCCTCGGCCTGCTGGCCCCGTTCCACGACCTCAAACGCGAAGTCAACCAACTCTGCCAAGCCTGGGACGAATACGTCCTGCTCCCCGCCCGTTGCCCCTGGGCGGTGTGTGAGCAACGGGGTGAGCAGATCGAATTCCACTTGAAAACGCCGCTGCTGGAAAAACACTACAGCTTCCCAAAAGAAGACGTCCTCCTGCTGGACACCGACAACATCAGCTGTGAGCGCCTCGCCCAGCTGTTCGCGGAGGCCCTGGCCACGCGCCTGCGCCAGGTCGCGCCACAACTGCGTCACCTCGAACTGACCCTGGCCGAATCGCCTGGTCAGTGGGTCGAATGCAATCTGAAGCTCACGCCAAGCCACTAAGCCGGGGAAAAAACTCACGCGAAGGCGCGAAGAAGAAACTCACGGCTCTTTCGGGAACTAACCGCCGCCCGGCGCAAGATTGCATCTTGCGCTACAGCAGCTACAGCGCCTGCCGGCTTAGGATGACTCGCGAGCCTGAGCCGCCGCATCGTTACTCGGCCGAGCTTTGGAAGTTGGCGCAAAGTTCGAACATACCCAAGTTGGTCCAGTACATAGTGGTCAGAAAGGGGTTCTTGCCCGATGACGAGATGACCTGGTTGCTGCCGTTGATGGCGTAGGGCACGGAGAGTTTGTAGGTCAGGCCGTGTTTGGCGTATTCGGCCTTGGCGTTGCCGGTGATGATGTTGACCAGCTCGCAGACGGTATCCTGCACGGAGTCGTCGATCGTCAAGAGCGTCTCGCCCAGTAGGCGGCGATGGACCTCGAGGGCCAGGGACTTGGAGAGGTTCAGCAGGATCTTGCCGCGGACCTGAGTGGTGAAGACATTGAGTAGCGCCGATAACTCGAACTTGGGCGCCATGACCTCCTTCTTATTGATGCCGCGGCGGCGCACCTCCAGGCCCAGGAAGTCGCGAAAGAGGCGTTCACAGGAGCTGAGGATTGGCTCGACCAGTTGCGGTTCGAAGACGAAGGGCGTGGGTGGTGCCGGATCGCGGTCCAACCGTTGTTGGATACCGTCTACGTAGAGGTTGACGTCAAACGGACCAATCACCGAATCGAAACTGATGCGCAGCATGGTGTAGCGGGAGAAGGCGGAAACCGTATGTTCGCGCGCATTGATGAAGGTCGGCGTCGACAGTTTGAAGTGATGGGTCGGCGGCAGGTTGGCCTTGGCATTGCCGATGATCATGTTGGCGATCTCGCCCACCATGTCCTTGGCGTCGCGGGTGATCTCGGTCAGGCGTACGCCCAAAACCTTCTCGAATAGGGGGAAAAGGGTGCCCTCGCGGAAACACAGGAACAGGCTGCCCTCGAAGCGCTCGCCGCGAAAGGTGACTTCGGCGGTCATGTCGTAGACCGAGTCGGAGAGCGTTTGGAGCGAGGCGCTCTTGCGGATGACGTTGATGTTGAGGAATTTCTGGAAGACGGAAATGACCGAGCCAAGGATTGGGTTGACCAGGTCGTTGATGGGGGCACGCCTGGGCGTCTCGGCCTCGACCAAGCTCGGCGCGGCCGGCTCAAGGACGGCCGGCGCCACGACGGGAGGTGCTGGCTCCGGTGTTTGGATGCGGTCGAGGCCCTGACCGTGGAGTGCGGTCGTTTCGACGGCAACCGGCTGCGTCAGCGCGCCTGGGCCCCACAGGCGCCCGCTCTTGAGCCGCGTGAACAGTACCGGCATCCACCAGTCGGCCCTGTCGCGCACGTGACCCCGGGCGATCGCCATGGCCCGACCCAAGTGGCCCTCGCGCCGCAACTCGTGGAAGAAGACAGGCAGGAAACGCGCCATGGTCTGAAAACTGACCTTGCCCTGCATCGCCAGCACCGCCGGCACACCGGCCTCGGCCAAACGCGGTCCAAGCGCCGAAAAGAAGTCGCTGCGCGCATCCGATCCGGCGCTCTCGCAGCTGATCAGAATCACCAGCCGCGGGATGTGCTGCAGTTCCGAAAAACAGGCGACCAGATCGCTGCCATTGACCCTGGCGGTGCGTCCATCGGCTGCCTCCAACCAGAGCCAGGATTCGCCGCGCTTGACCAGGCCGTGCGAGACCAGGTAGAGGATTTCGTAGCCCTCGCGCAACTCCGTGATCAAGTTATCGAGCCGGGCCGTGCCACCAGACAACAGCATCCGCGTCTGAATCCCTTCGAAGCCCTTTTCGGCCCGCACGCGCTCGGCGGCAAGATCGAGCGGTTCCAGACCGTATTCGGCGAGGTTGCTGGGCGAGGCAACCAGAACCAGGGCGCGGTAGTCGCGCTCGTCCTTGGGCGTAACGGGTCGCCAGTCAAAGCCGGAGAGGTAGCGGGAGAAACTGACGCGCTCGCCGCGAAACAGCGGCTTCTCATCCTCCGGGTCCCACAGCGTCTCCCAGAAGAGGCTGTGCAGCTCGGCGACCTCGGGCTCGATGTGGAGGCGCACGTGCAGCGGCAATTCCAGCGCCCAGGCCTTGGCGCGGCCCGCGGCGAAGCCGGAGCGCACCCGCGGGTCCTCGAAGAAGAAATGGGTCAGGGCCTCGGCATAGGCCTCCGCGTCATGGCGGACCAGGTCCAGTTCGGCATAGTCGACCTTGAACAGCGCTTGGCCACGGGTCAAGCGCACCTCGGTATCACTGTCGCCGCGATGGAAGACCAGGCAGACACCGTAGGAGGTCGCGTCGTTCCTGGATAGCCGGATCTCCAGCACGGTATACGGGTTCATCAAGATCTCCAAACTGCCTTATTCACGGGAATTCAATCTACTGGACCCACCGGAGCACCAAACCCAGGAAAAGCTTTTCAAAGCCATGGTTTAAACAAAATATCCCTTTTCATTGTACCAGACTTCGCGACTGGCATCACACTGTATCCAAATACCTCAAGCCAGGAAAACAAGAATGCTTTGGCGATTTCTTGAAAAAGCGCCAAGCCCACAATGTCCTGGTCCAGGAAAGTCAATAGAGTGCGCCACTACCGTGGAATTCAAGCGAGTGTTGAACGCCATTGTCGGCACAAGCGCCGTTGTAGCCAGAAGGCGCGAAGTAGGTGGACCAGGGCCTTGAGGCGAGCTTTGGCAGAGCCGCCGCGCAGGCGCCGGACCTGCATGCGGGAATGCAGCAGTGCGTCGGCCAGGGCATAGACGGGCCGCGGCTGCTGACCGAGGATCGGGATATCCCGATCGGTGCCGGCCAGGAAATCGGGTTCGGAGCCCAGGCGCGCCTCGCGTTCGAGCGCCTGATGAAAGACGGTGCCCTTGATGGGATAGGCGATCGTGGTGAGCGCCACATCGGGCAAACAGACCTGGGCCAGGTCGACGGTTTCGAGCACGTCGAGCAGTTCCTCGCCCTGGAAGCCCCACATGAAGAACATCCCGGTGCGGATGCCGGCCTGACGCATCTGGTTCACGACCTCGGCCACGCGCTCGCGTTTGACGCCGCGCTTCATGGCATCCAGCAGGCGCTGGGAGCCGCTTTCGGCCCCGATCCAGCAGCGACTGCAGCCCAGCTCGGCGAGCAGCTGGACCTGTTCGCGATCGCAGCGGTCGGCGCGGGCAATGCACTCGAAGGGCCTGCGCAGCTCGGGCTGTTGTGCGAGGGCATCGCGCCAGCGCAGCAGCCATTTGGGCTGGATGTTGAAGACGTCGTCGGCGAACCAGTAGTGGTCGAAGCGGTAGCTGCGGTGCAGCTCCGCCATCTCGGCGACGACATGTTCGGGCGAGCGCTTGCGCAGGCTGTGGCCGTAAACGTTGTGGGCGCACCAGGTGCACTGGTAGGGGCAGCCGCGGCTGGTGATCAGGCTGATCGGACGCATGCTGTGATAGCGCTCCCAACAGCCGAGATAGGCATTCAGATCGATGGCGGCACGGTCGGGGAACGGCAGCGCGTCGAGGTCGAGATCTGGGTTGCGCGCGGGCGTCCGCACGAGCAGGTCGTCACGACGGAAGACCAGGCCAGGAATGGTCGACCAATCGCCGCCCGCCAATAGCTCGGCAAAGGTTTGCTCGCCCTCGCCGACGACGACGGCGTCGAATCCTTGGGCCAGGTAGGCATCGGCGTATTGGGGCGGGTCCGGCCCGCCGACCAGGTAGAGCGCACGGTGACTCGCCAAGGCCTGACGCAGGGCGACGACGCGGTGGCGCGTCATCATGTTGGCGTAGAAGCCGACAACAGCCGGCGCGAAGCGGGCAACCTGTTCCGTCAGCTCGCGATCCTCGCGGAAGGTGCCATCGTAAATCTGGACCTCGTGACCGACGCGTTTGAGGTAGGCACTCAGGTAGAGCACGCCCAGCGGCGGGTAGGGTTTCATGACCCGCAGCTCGCCGGGATCGGCGGCCAGCTGGTAGGCGTGAACGAGCAGGATCTTCATGGGAAGGGCACCTGATCGAGGCCGAAGGCGCGCAGTTGGCGCTCGCTGCGCCAGCGCTGAAGGCGGTCCTTGAGCCCGCGTAGGCCGCGGCGACCGCGACCGTGGAGGGCGCGGAAGCGCAGGTGGAAATAGTCGTAGAGCACGGGGTAGAAGCCCGCTGGGAAACTGGCGCGGTGGATGGGCCGCATGTGGTGGCTGTGGTCCCAGTGGTCATCGGCGCCCAATTGATCGGACACCCTGGCGTGGAAGGGCGTGCCAGGCAGCGGGTAGGCGACGCTGATGCCGATTTGTTCGGGCTTGTGGCGGGCGACCAGGTTCCAGGTCGCGGCAATCTCCTCGCCGCCTTCGCCGGGGTAGCCGAACTGCAGGAAGAAGCCGAGCTCGATGCCCTCTCCGCGCAGGCAGGCGACGGCGCGGTCGACGTCCTCCAGGCGCAGGTCCTTGTCCATGGCGTCGAGCACCTTCTGAGCACCGGACTCGACGCCCATCCAGACCGTGCGGCAACCGGAGCGGCGCAGGTCTCGGGCAAATGCCTCGTCGACGAGATCGGCGCGGGCCTGGATCATGTAAGGCAGGATCGCGTCGCGGGCCTCGACCGCGTCGGCGAAGCGGGCGAGCCAGCCTGGCTTGAGCGCGAAGATATCGTCGGTGAACCAGATATGGCCCGCGCCATGGCGGTGCTTGAGCAGGGCCAGCTCGTCGGCCACGGCCTCGGGCGAGCGCACGTCGTAGCGGCGGCCGTGGATCGGCTTGGCGCACCAGTTACAGCGGTAAGGGCAGCCGCGCGTGGTCATGACGTTGAGCGAGAGCACACCGGTCGCGCGGCGCCACAGCTGGCGGTAGGGTTCGAGGGCGACCAGGTCCCAGGCCGGCGCTGGGAAGCGGGCCAGGTCGCGCTCGCCGCGCACGGCCACCTGACCCTGGAGTTGGCCTTGCTCCAAGCGGTACACGCCGGGACCCGCGAAGGCCGTGGCACGCGCGGCGTGGTGGTCGAGCAGCTCGACCAGGCGGAACTCGGCCTCGCCCTTGATGACGTAGTCCGCGCCGGCTTCCAGGAAGACCTCGGGATAGTCGGAGGCGTCCGAGCCGGCCACGACCACCAGCAGGCCGCGCGCCTTGGCGGCGGCGATCATGCGCAGACAGGCCTGACGCATGCGGCCCAGGCACATCTTGGAGAGCCAGTTGAAATTGTCCTCGAAAAAGACCACCGCCTGGATGCTGTCGTCGAGTAGAGAGACAAAGGCCTCGACCCCGGTCGCCACCATGGCATCGAACAGGGCCACCTGATGACCGGCCTCGCGTGCCATGGCCGCGGCGATCAAGGTCCCCAACGGCGGGTAGGCCTGGCCACCGAGTCGTTGCTTGTCGTCGAAGGCCATGAAAAACGAATGGGAAAACAGGATCTTCATCCCAATGGGATCCCCCGCGACTCGGGATTGGGGCGCACAGCCGCTTGACTATACCACGGGCGAGCGGATGGCGCGTCCGGCAAAAGGGCGGCCGCGCCATCGATCGCATGCGTCAGGGGTCGTTGGCGGCGAGGCTGGAGACCAAATAGAGCTGCTCCTCATCCTGCGCACAGCTGAGCCAGTCGATCGTGATGCTGGCGGGATAGCCGTATTGGTCGTTCCACTCGACCCGCACATCGTCGGCACCCTGATCGATCACGGCCGCAATCAGGTCAAACAACTCGGCGACCGTCTGGTAGTTACGGGATTCGGCCAGGCTGACATCGGTGCCGTCATCGGCAAAGATCAGCCGGCTCAGCTGGCCGTTGCTGACGGTGACCCGGGCCGCCCGCCGTTGCGGGCAGAAACAGCCGCCTTGCAGCTCGAAACCGTAGTTTTGCGACAGGCCACTGGCCAGCCACTGCTGACGATGGGTCTCCAGCTCGCGCAGCAGATTCTCGAAGACGGGATAGGGTTCGGCCTGGTTGCCGACCAGGAAACTGAAGTCGGAAGTGAGGTTGGTGGAACCCTTGAGGCCCATCACGGCAATCGGGTGAGTGGCAGTGATTTCAATGTAACTGCCGTCGATCTCCTGAAAGGCCTGGCTGAGGCTGTAGACCAGCTTGCTGAAGCCGCCCAACCCGCCGTCCGGCAGAGGCAGCGCGGCGACAAAACTGCCGTCGGCAGAGCGCTGGATGATACTCACCTCGATTGAATAGCAGCCGGGATTGACGAGCGCCACGCCGTCAAAGGTGCTCTGCCAGTTACTCGGGTGGATGCGCCAGCGCTGCGAGAAGTCCCGCAGGGCCTCGACATAGGTGCGGTTCTCGGGATGGGCAACGGGCACGTATTCGACACCGGCGAACAAGTCGTCATAGCGATCCATGAACATATGGGTCAGATGGTGCTCAGGATAGAGCGCGGCCAGGCTTTGAACAAGGCGCGCGCCTGGCGGCAACACAATCACCTGTGGATCGAGAAGATTATGGCCCGCATACGCTTGCAAGAGCACGGTCTGCTGGGAGGCGGAGCGATTCTCGAGCACCAGGTTGGTCTGGAAACTATTGAGGTCGCTGGCGATGTGAGGGATCGCCAAAAATTCGCCTGCCAGCGCCAGGGGCGCCAGGCACAAGCTGAAAAGCACTATGGGTAACCTCATGGCAAACTCCTTTAATGGGCGGAACCGGGTTCGACGCCGAAATAAGAGGAATAGAAAGGGAACTACGGCGCCACTGAATCCCAAAATGGAGCAAGATCCTGGCCAGCTGCGGGTTACGCCAACAGCGAGCGCGCGGGCCTGAGGGCGATGCCTTATGTCCGACGATACCCAGGCCGATTGATAACCTGTGCCATTCACTGAACTAAACCCATCCGTCAGCCCGAACGTTGTCCTGCTGCACGCGGCAGGCCCGCGCCATTTACAGTTGGAGAGAACCATGCACGCTCTGTTGATGATCGCCTTCTTGGCCCCCTTACCCGGACTGGGTGACCTGACCATCCTTCAGCGCTTCCAAGCGCCCACTGGCGAAATCTTGAATGATCCCCACTACATGGACTTCGGACCGGAAGGCCAACTCTACATCACCGATCGCAACGCCTGCCGCATTCTGCATTGGTCCAAGGACGGCAAGTTCCTCGGCGCCTTTGGTGTCAAGGGCCAGGGACCTGGTGAGCTGACGCGGCCCGAGCTGCTCCATGTCACCAAGGACGAGGTCTGGATCTTCAACCGCGGCGATAGCCGGTTCTGCATCTACGACCGCGAGGGCACCTTCAAGCGCTCGTTCTTCTCGCCCGTCGAGGCGATCCGCCGATTCGCGGTCGTCAACCCCAACCTGCTGCTGGTCGTCCACCAGGTTCGCGACGGACATCCCTATATGTCGTTCGACCTGATCGACGACAAGGGCAACAAGGTCGCCAACCTCAAGAAAATCGTCAGCAGCCTGTTCCTGGGCTCCAACAAGGGCGACAACCAGGGCCCGTACAAGGGCTATGGCCCCGAAGCCGACATCAGTTCGGACAAGGCCGGCAACATCTGGTTCGGCTTCTCCGATGAGGACAAGCTCTACCGTCTCGACAGCAAGGGCAAGATCGTCGAGGAGAAGCGCCTCAAGGTGACGATGGCCAAACCCACCGAGGAAGAGATCGCCGACGTGCTGAACATGCGCCTGTCGCTACCCGGCGGCGGTGTCGGCACGCTCAAAGAGATGCCTGGCATGACCTTCAAATTCGACTATGCCAAGTCACTTTACACTAACTTCACGCTGCGCGACGGCGTGCTCTATGCGGTCTCCACGCCAATCGCCGGCAACGACATCGTCAAGGGCTACAACATCGCCACCTACCAATTGATCGACTTCGCATCCGGCAAAAGCACCGGCATGGGCCGCTACCGACTGCCGGAGGACTCGCAGGTGATCTACAACAACGGTCACGCAGTCGCCTTCCTGATCGACGAGGACGGCGAGTTCCAGATCGCCGAAGTCACCCTGCCCGGTCGCAAGCGCTAAAAAAAAGGGGGCCCGAGTCGCCTCGAGCCCCCGCTTGGGAGGAGCCTGGGCAGCGCCCAGTTCCGGAGTGATTACTCGATCGTGATTTCGGGATAGGCAGTCATCGAGACGCCCTTGTCGGTGGTGATGGTGTAGGCGACCGTGGTGCGGCGACCATCGGCCTTGGTGAAGACCGTGCGGGCCAGTTCGTGGGCGACGATCTCGCCCTTGGGATCGTAGGAGCCGGCGTCGACATCCTTCCAATCCAAGGTCGCGATGCCGCGCTCGTCAAGGCGCAGGGTCACGGGGCGCCACTTGATCACGGGCTGGCAGGCGTCGCCGATGCCGTTGCGGTCCTTGTCTTCCTGGTTGGGGTTGTAGACGGTGCGGCAGTTGTCGCAGGCGTCGCCTACCCGGTCATCGTCGGCGTCTTTCTGGTTGGGGTTGTAGAGGTCCGGGCAGTTGTCGATCTTGTCGATGGCACCATCGCGGTCGGCGTCGTATTTGCCGGCCTGTTTGCCACCGCCCCAGATCTCGATCGACTCGTCGACGGCGGCGGGCAGGCCCGACAGGCCGCTGATCAGGTCAAAGACGGCGCCACCGGTCAGCGTGGCCAGGTCGTTCATGGGACTGCTGGTTTTGCTGATGGCGTAGGGCAGTTTGCCGGCTTCGATGATCGGCTGGATCGGCTCGTTGCCGTACTTGAGGCTGGACCAACCGGCCTTGGGCGTACCGGAGATGTAGGTCAGGCCAAAGAACATGCTGTTGCCGGCTTGAGTGGCGATCTCGGTCTGGACATCGGACAGTCCGTGGCAGAGTGCGTTGGTGGCGACGGTGGGATAGTTGGGCTCGGAATTGGGATCGTGGAACATTTCGGGCCAGGTGAAGTGGTAGATGACCGTGGGATTGAGACGGGTCAGGCCACCGGGAGCAATTTCACCGGGATCGGTGTAGTTGGGCAGCGTGAACTGCAAGCCGGCGCCAGTCAGAACCTGATAGAGCGCCTCGTATTGGGATTCGGGCGAATCGTTGCCCCAGGCGTTGGTCATGCCGGAGAGCGTGGCTGTGAGGGTGGCGACACTGTTGGAGAAGTCCTGTTCGACCCTGTAGGGCCACTCGCCGGCGGCGCCGTAGGGTGCAAACGGGAAGTCGACGTGACTGACGACGGCGAAGCGGGCGTTCGGATCAAAGTCGAGCCAGGACTGAGCGACGGTGGGGATCTGAGCGACCCACTGCGGCAGCAGCGCGCCGGTCGAGCCGGTGACGTCCATGATGAAGACGACGTCGGTGCCGGCCGAGGTGTCGAGATTCCAGCCGATGTCTTCCATCAGCGGCAGGGCCAGGCCGACATCGTGGTTGGGCGCCGTATAGGAGGGCTCCATCAGCTCGTTGGGGGTAACAGCGGTGGAGAAGTGGGAAATCGAGGAGCCGGGCTGGTAGGGGTTGGGAGCGTGGACGCGGATGTTGCCACCGTTGGCGGCGACGACGTTGGGACCGGTCCAGAAGACGTTGGGATCGGCCAGGTTACAGGCCTGGCGCTGGGCGTTCGTCATGGCCGGATAGTTGGGCGGTACCGTCGGGGGGTGAATCAGGTTGAGCAGGTAGGTGTCGTTGAAGCCGCCCAGTTTGGTGCCGTTCTGGGCCATGAAGGTCTGGAAGCCTAGGCCATGGCAGAGCTCGTGCAGCAGAACGCTGACGAAGTCGAAGTTGCCTGCGGGCGGATTGCCGTCGAGGCCGTAGTACCAGCCGCTGGCGGTCAGACAGCCGGGTGTGCCGAGGTCGCTATTGAAGGTGGCCTCAATGTCGGGATTGGCTGGATCGTTGTCGACGCCCGACAGCGAGTTGGCCAGAGCCATGGGGTACCAGGTGTTGACCTGTGGGGCCCCTGCGAAGTTGCGCAGCACGCTGAGGGTGCCGGCGGCACCCAGCACACCCGAAACCGGCGTACAGGTCAGGGGATCCCACTGGCCGCGGACCTTAATCTCGACCGAGCTCTCCAGGACGCTGCCCCAGAGGTTGGCGGCGAATTCGAACGCGATCAAGCGGGCATCGCCGACAGTCTGGGCAGGGTTGCCGCCGACCGGCACGAAGGGCGTGGGATCGTTGAAGCCTTCACCTGGGCCGTCGTTGTTGATGATGGTGATGTGGGCGGAGGCCAGCAGCGGCAGGCTGCCGGCAACGAACAAGACGAGGACCAGGAGTTGCTGTAGCTTGCGCATGTTACTGCTCCTCGGCCGGCGGCACAACCGGTGCTTCGTCGCAGGTGACGACCTGATTGCCCTGGGCGTCGACGGTCACGACCATGGCCGAGCGGAAGCGGCCTTTCAGGTCCATGCGGTAGCCGCCGGCGCGGCCTTCGCTGCGAACTTCCTTCAGACCTTCGGCGGAAGTGCTGAGCATGTTTTCGACCGGCACGCTCTCGACGGTTTGCAACGCGGGCGTGGGTTGGATGATCTCGCGGGTTTTGGGGTCGATGTAGCCCTTCATCCCAGCACTCTCGGCAGGCAGTGCGGCGGCTTGAGCATTGGGGTCGGCAGCATTTTGAGCAGGTTTTGCGGGTTCTCCGGCAAAGACCAGCAAGTAGGAGCAGAGCACGGTGAGGCAGAGCGAGCGAAGCAAGGCACTGCGGTTTACAGATGGAACTTTCATGTAGACCATTCTCCTATGAGGCAGATGAGGGCCAGGCGCAACGGAGCGCTGGCACTGAGACGTCCCGATTGGGAAGCGTTACAGGAAGGTACCCAGCCGCGACTAAAAGGTTCAAAAGACCGCAAATTCAAACACAATTCGGGGGTTTTTACCCAGATTCTGTGACAAGCAACACACTAGGTCCGTGATAGCCCGCACCCCGCGCGAAGAGAAGCAGGTCTATGTTAAACTACTGATGTATTGGCTCATGCAGCTCCATGCTTCAACAGAGGAGGAAATGACAGCCATGATCGGAATGATGACCCCCTTAGAGGAAACACCCGCCTTCCGGTCCATTTTCGCGAAGGGCGAATCCGCACAGCTGGTCCGGCAGATTGAGCGCTTAGAGAGGAGCTATCGGGATGGATTGCTTTCCGAGCAGGCGTACCTCGATTTGGTACCACCCTTGCAGAAAGACTTAGACGACATCCGACGCATGCTCAAAAAGGGATAAACAGCCCAGCGCTCTGCTCATGCAGCTCCATGCTTTGACAGAGGAGAAAAGACAGTCATGATCCTAAGCATGACGCCTTTAGAGGAAACACCCGCCTACAAGTCCATTTTCGCTAAGGGCGAGGCGATGGGCGAGGCGATGGGCTTCGCGAAGAGCGAAGCACTGCTGGCCCAGCTGATGGAGCGCTACGAGAGGTGCTATCGGGATGGATTGCTTTCCGAGCAGGCGTACCTCACGTTGGTATCGCCCTTGAGGGAGGATATAGAAGATATCCATCGCTTGCTCAAAAAGGATTAAACAGCCCAATCTGAGCCATGCTCGGCAGGATGACCCCCTCAGAGCAAACACCCACCTTCAAATCGGTGGTTGCGAAGGGAGAAGCCGGTTGCGACCATTACCTCTTATCAGCCTTTCTTCGCGCCTTCGCGCCTTCGCGTGAGAACATGTTTCACGCCTTCGCGCCTTGGCGCGAGTACCGCTTGGGCCAAGCGAACCCAGGCTTTGAGCGCAAGGCGCGGATGCCAGGCCGCAAACAAAAAGCAGCGCGCCGCCGCCCATGGTCTGCCAGCCGCGCGCAGGCCCAGGCCCTGGCGATAGGCGGCCTCGGCTTCGTACAGATAGGTCTGCCAGCGGCCAAAATGGCCCGCCCGTCGACACCAGCGCAGGGTGCGGCGCTGCTCGGCAAAGGTGCGCGCCCCCATGCGATCGGAGAGGTGGTCGTCGTGGCGGCAGATGTGGACACTGGCGGCGTCGCTGTAGGCGCAGGGTCCGCGGCTGGACAGACGCACCAGGAAGTCGTGGTCGCCCACTTCGAAACGTGGGTCGTAGCTCAGGTCCGGCGGCAGGCGAAAGAGACAGGCGGAGGAGGAGTAGATCGCCAGCTTCCCCGTGGCCAGGGAGGCGAACAGGTGATAACAGCCGGCGGTCAGGCCGGGGTATGCACCGCGTCTGAGGCTTGTACCCTGGGGCGATTCCAGCTGGACATCGGCGAACGCCAAGACAGCCTGGGGGAAGAGGATCAGCGCCGCCAGCAGGCGCTCGAGATGATCGGGCGCCCACCAGTCGTCGGAATCCAGAAAAGCCACCAAGGGGTGGTGCGCAAGAACGAGGCCTTGCTGGCGCAGGGCCGCGATATGCCCGCTGGCGGCTTGGGCCACCAGTCGCAGGCGCGGATCGTCGAGGCGACGAAGCCTGCTGACGGTGTCATCCTGGGAGCCGTCGTCGATCACGATCAGCTCCAGCGCAGTGTGGGTTTGGCCCAGCACGCTCTGCACCGCGCGCTCCGTCCAGGCGGCGCGGTCGCGGGTCAGAATGATGACGCTGACCGACGTCTCACCCATGATGGCCCTCCCCTGTCCGCAGCGAGCGGGCGTAGGCCAGCCAGATCAGGTATTGGCTGACCGTGGCCGAAAACAGCGCGCCCGCCACGCCCCAGCGGGGAATCGCCCACAGGTTCAAGCCCAAATGCCAGAGCGCGCCCAGCCCGCCGACCAGTGCCACCCTCCGCGTACGGCCTTGGCGCATCAGCTGCTGGATATCGAGCAGATAAACGAAGAACGGGAACAGCTGCAGCGCTACCAAAGGCAACAGCAAGGGGGCGAGCGGCGCGCGGTAGGCCCAGGCCATGATCGCCGCGATCAGCGCGGTCAGTAGCGGCGCACAGGCCAGGCCCCAGCGCCAGGCGCTGTGGCGGTAAGCCGCGACCAATTGGCGATCGGCGCGAAAGAAGGCGCGCAGAAACGGGGCCACCAGGGCTACCGCCGCGGTCTGCCCTTGAATCAGCAGGTTGCTGAGCAGCTGGTAGAAGCCCAACTTCTCGACGTCGAGCAGCAGCGCCACGGCGTAAAGATCGATGCGTGCGTGAACCAGGCCCAAGATGCCGGGAACGAAGAACCAGAAGCCCGCCCGCAAGAGGCCGTGCGCCTCGCCGTCCCAGCGGAGTGGGAAGGGTCGAAACCAGAGCAGGCCACAGAGCGCCTTGAGCGCGGTCGCGGCGGCGAACAGGCGGATCAAGAGCGCAGCGTCGAGCGGCCCGAGAGCGCGTAGACCCAGCAGCACCAGGGCGCAGCCAAGAGCCTCGGCGACGAGGGTGAAACCAAAGGCCTTGCGCCAGCTGACCAAGAATTCGAAGGAACGGTAGAGGTAGGCGGCGATGAGCCATAACAGCACCGCCGGGACTTGACCGCGAGCAACGGGCAAGAGCGCGAAGGCGAAGAGACACAGGCCCAGCAGCGGCAGGCGCGCGGCCAACCAACGCCACCACAGCCGCTCCAAGCGCGCGGGCTGGGCGGCCACCCGCTGCATCAGCAAGCCCTGCCCACCCCAGGACGTGACTTGCTCGGCAAGGGCAATCCACAGGTAGATGCTGGCAAACTGGCCCCAGATCGCCAGCGAGCCGGCGCGCAAGGCATAACTGGAGACCGCCAAGCTCAGCAACGGCACGCCCACTTGGCGCAGACCGCTCTGCAGCAGGACAAGCACTCTTTTCCGGACTTTCCGCGCGGCTGGCAAAGCGGGCGACCACCTTTCTTTGACGCTTTCTCGGGACTGGGTTAGCATAGCACCAGTTTACGCGCGAAGGAGCGCCGAAGTGCAGTGGCAAGCCGCCCCCCACGAATCAAGCAGTCCGCGCGCCCGCGGCTTCGACCACGAGGCAACCGACTACCTCTGCCGTTTCTGCGAGCACCCCAGCGCCCGCATCATGCGGGCGACAACCCACGCCTGTTTCCGGCGCCACCTGCGTCCCGGCATGCGCCTGCTCGACCTCTGTTGCGGTCCCGGTCCGGACTTCCCGCTTTGGCAGGAATTGGGTTTGACGTTCAGCGGTCTCGACGAGAGCGCCGGCATGCTGGCGGTGGCCCGTGAACAAGCACCAGAGGCCGAGCTGGTGCAGCTGGACTTGGCCCAACTCGATCAATTACAGGGAAGGTATGACGCGGTGGTCGCCAATTTCGGCGGGCTCAACACGCTGCTCGAACCCGGTGCCTGCGCGGCGCAGCTGGCGCGCCTGGTCCGCCCAGGCGGGCTCTTGTTCGTCAACCTGATGACGCGCCTGCCACTTCCCGAGCTGTTGCTCGGCCTGATCACCGGTCGTCATTTGGCGCGCCGCCTGCGCGGCGGCGGCGTGGCCGAGCTCAAGGTCGGCGCCGCCTTGGTGCCGACCCGCTACTATCATCCCAATCAATTCTTTGCGTATTGCCGCGCTGATTTCCGGCTGGAAGAAGTGCACGGCCTGGGCGTCGTCCTGCCGCCGCCGTACCTGCGCTGGCGCGGTCGAGGCGCCGCAGCGCTGGCCTGGCTGGACCGCTGCTTGGGCCGTCTGCCACTGCTCAGGCACTGCGGCGATCATGGCCTACTGGTGCTGCGGCGGCGGTGAGCAGCGGGGACTCCTCGTCACCTGACGCGGGCCAGGCGAGTTAAGCCCTCCTGGGCGAACTGATGGCCTTCCCGGGCTGCGCGCTTGTACCAGGCCTTGGCTAAAATCAGGTCATAGATCTTGCCTTGGCCTTGTTCAAACATTTCGCCCAGACGAAACTGAGCGTCAACGTCGCCCGCATCGGCGGCCAGCAGGAACCATTTCATCGCCTCATCGGGGTCCTTGACCACGCCCAGACCACCCAGGTAGGCCTGCCCAATCGCATTGCGGGCTTCGGTCGACCCGCAGATATAAGCCAGGTGGAACCAGCGCACTGCCGCCTCGGGATCGTCGTAACCTGGGGCTTTGGACAGGTACAGCAGGCCCAATTGATAGGCGCCATCGGCAGAGCCACGCAAGGCGGCGTGGCGGTAGAAGTCTGCTGCGGCGTAGGGTTGATTGCGCTGTTGGTATCTATCCCCGATGATTACGCTACAGGCGGCCACACCCAGCTTGGCCGCACGTAGGAAGTAGGAGAGGGCCACGGTCTCATCCCTGCCCACGCCACTGCCCTCCTCGTATTTTTGGCCCAATATGGTCAGGCTCGGGACATGGTCCTGGCCGGCTGCAAGCCGGTACCAGCTGAGCCCGACCTGCGGATCCTCGGGCAGTTGATTGCCCTCTTCACTGTATTGACCCATGATGAACTGGGCCGCGGCCACACCGCCCTCCGCGGCCACTTTGGCGAGTGGCAGGGCCTGCTCAGCATCTTCTTGCACGTCGTAAAGCTGGGCCAAATGTGCCGCTGCGGGCAGGAACCCCTGATCTACTGCGGCCTGGTACCACTTAGCCGCCTGCTTCTGATCCCGCTCGATATACATGCCGTACTCGCACATGTAGCCCAGTTGATCTTTGGCGGCGGCCATGCCCTCCTGGGCTAGGGCATTCAAGCGCCGGAAGCCCTCAGCGGAGCCGCGCTCACCACCCAATTGAAGGGCCATACAGGAGGCGACAAGAAATCGCGTGGGCTGATCCGCTTGGGCAATGTCGTTGTAAACCTGATCGAAGCTGGCCAGGGCCAAGGCCTTGCCCTTCGCGCGCTGTTGGGGATAGCCAGCTGCCCCCTCGGCCAGGAAAAGGGCTTGCCAGAGCAAGGCGCGGGGATGGCCGGTGGCGGCGACCCGATCTAGGAGGAGCTTGGCTTTGACCACGTCCACGGTGCCGGCGCTGCCCCAGTGCCAGGCCAAGGCCTGCGCGAGAGCGGCATCCTCGTCCCCTTGAGGCACCGCCGTGGCGCTGGCCACCAAGCTTTTGCCCAGCTTGCGCAGCCGCGCATGGGCCATCTTGCCGCCAAAATGACTGGCGTAGGCGTACCACTCCGCCGCATCGGCCGGCTCGTGCGGGACGCCTTGGCCGGTCTCATACATGGCGCCGAGCTCGAGGCAGGCCGGTTCGTACTGGTTCATGGCGGCCGCGGTGATCCAGGTAAGCGCGGCATCGAGATGCTCCGGTACCCCCGTGCCAGCGCGGTACAGCTTGCCCAATTCGAACTGGGCCTCTGCCTCGCCCAGCTCGGCCGCAAGTCGAAACCATACCGCTGCCTGCTTCAGATCCCGATCGAGACCGCGGCCCGTGGCCGTCATTTTGGCCAAGGCCAGCTGCGCCATGCTCAACCTTTGTTCGGCCGCCGCCCGATACCAGCGCACGGCCTCCACGTCATTGCGTGCGACCCCGAGGCCAAGCTCATACAAGCGCCCCAGCTGGGCCTGGGCCTGGCCATGGCCTTGCTTGGCCGCCAAGAGGTACCATTTCGCCGCGGCCTTCTGATCGCGCGGCACGAGAACCCCGGCGTCGTAAACGGAGCCCACCATGAACTGGCCATCGGCATAGCCCTGATCCGCCGCCAATTTAAAATACTTGAGGGCGGCCTGGCCATGGGAAGGGCCCTTCGCCTCGTACCCTTTTGCCAAAGTGACCTGGGCAATGGGCATGCCGCCCTTGGCCAAGTCCTCAAGGAGTTGGAGGCCTTCCTTGGACGCCTTGGTGCCAATTCCATCGATGAGGCAGAGCGCAATCAGGAAGCGGGTGCTCAAGTCCTCAGGCCTGGTGTACTCGCGCAGTTGCTCGAAGTCGACCAGGAGACGCTCCAAGGGTTCGCCGTAGCAATGAAACATCCCCTTGGCAAAGAAGAACTTTTGCCACAACTGCGCGCGCTGGTCGCCCTGTTCCGCGGCATGGTCGACAAGCGCGCGGACTTCCGTGGCATCAAAGCGCTGGGCGCCGTCGAACATTTGGAGCGCCGCCTTTTCGAGGTAGGGATTGCGCACGAAATACACGCGCTCGCGCTCGAGCTTGCGGTGGTAGACCATCCAAAGTAGTCCACCACAGGCCAACAGCACACATAAAGTAAGTACCTGTCCCCGCACAGGACCTCCTCTGCCTTCATCCTCTTGCTCCACGACCAATATAGTGACCGCAGCGAAGATGTCAAGCCAACTCGCAGAGAATCCCGCTCAACCACTAAGACATTGCAAGCAAGAGCGGTGTAACACACGGAAGGGAACACGGAATTGGGCTCCGACGCCTGCGCCCCTGTCCCCTT
>CAYRFM010000052.1:0-56106 GCA_964423555.1 uncultured Holophagae bacterium
AAGCATGCGCCTGGTCATGTTTTCACGGGTTCAATTTCTTAACTTAACAGCATTGGGACAGGTGCCCAGGCTTCGCCTCGTCGAGGGTTTTGGTCTTGGGCAACCAGAAATTCCCCGCAGTGGGGCGCGGTGAACTTGGATAGACCACATAATTGCCTTCAACATTCATTTTTTTGCCAAAGAAAAGCAGGTCTGGCGCAGGAAACGCCTCATCGCCAAACTGGATGCCCATGCGATCGATGGCCTTGATGGTGCCCACTCTACCCTCGAACACCAGGCGATCGCCGACCGCGAAGCGCCTGCCCTTGGCGACCATTGAGGGCGCCTCTTCGTCGGGTGCCCCCATCTCGGTAATGTCGGCCAAGTCGACCCGGGGTAGATTAAAATAATAGATGGCATAAGCACTGGGGAGACCCAACAGCACCAGGGCGAACGCGAACACCAGGACGCCAGAGAAGCGCTTGCGCCGGTGGACGCTTGGGGGCGAATCCAGGCGTTCCAAGGCTTGGGGCACCCCAGGCGCAGGCGGGAGTACTGGCTGGGGGAGCCTGACCGGCAGAGCAGCGCCGGGCGGTGCCGCGCGCCGGCGCCGCCGCGTGCGGGGATGGGACCGTGTAGGTGGGAGATCGAGGGCTGGAGCCTGAAATGGCGCAATGATCAGCTCCTCGCCATCGAGCGCGAACGCAACGCCAGGTTGGGCCCGCATCAGCAGGTGCAGCTCCGCCATCTTGGCGGCCACGGCGTGAATATTGCCCTGTAGCAGGGTCACCCACTCCCTACCCGTAAGATTGGGATTGGAGCGGTTCAGCCTCAGGCGTGCCAGCTCCGCATAGCTGTGGCGGGCGTTGCCGACCAGGCGTTTGCGCTCCTCCTTGTCCAGCTCCTGAAAATGCTGGTAGCAGAAGTGGGCAATATTGATCGGCAGGTAAAAGGTATCCGGATCCAGCATCACGATCGCCATGGCGCGCTCAAGCGGCATCCGGTTCCCCAACTTCTCAGGGACCTTCAGCAACTCAGGAGCGATCGCGACATAGCGCAGGGGGATCATCTATACCCCCAATACACTGGGGCGATGGCAACATCCAGCAGTTGTTCTTACATCAACACCCTGACCCATCGTGCAATCCCTTGGAACGAGGAAGTGCCGACCAAACTTATAGCAAACGCCGGCAGTGAAATGATTCGTCACACGTACATTATAGATCATCGCGTTAAAGCTTGGGAAGGTCACCGTTCACGTTCGACCTGCAAAAACCCCCATCCCCCCTCAAAAGCGTACATAACAGGTAGGGTAGTGGCCAATGCAACGACCGGGATGGCGCGGGTGATTGAAAGATCCGCGCTTGCCACGGCGTGTAAGGACTGAGGATAATGGCAGAGCGCACTGCGCACTGACGAAATGGGTCTCGAATAATGCCAGGGCGCACTGCGCACTGACGATATTGGTCTCGAATAATGCCAGGGCGCACTGCGCACTGACGAAATGGGTCACGAATAATGCCAGAGCGCACTGCGCACTGACGAAATCGGTCGCGAATAATGCCAGGGCGCACTGCGCACTGACGATATTGGTCACGAATAATGCCAGGGCGCACTGCGCACTGACGAAATGGGTCGCGAATTGGAGCAGGGTCGTCTTGACGACCCTGCGGAGACCGTAGGTCGCAGGCAAGGCGTATTGAACACCCGCCGCCCGGCGCAAGATTGCATCTTGCGCTACAGCAGCTACAGCGCCTGCGGGACCTATTCGGCTAGGCTCTGTCTTCCCTTGCGGACCATTCCTTTGGTGCCAACAGATACCTTCTTTCACGGGTTTCGCTAAACTTAACAGCATTGACACTGGCGCCCCCCATCAAGATGGCTTCTCATCATATATATGTATGGGCGCAGAGCGGGTGAGAGGCATCCTTGCTTGCCTGGCAGAGTTGTCGACTTGGTGAATAAGACGCGCGTGCTAACCTGGCAGCCGATGGTCCAGATGTTCGTCACAGGTGCACAAGCCCTTTTAGACCTGTCACAAGCTCAGGTGCAAACTGTCTACGGCTTCTGACCCTCGTCACGGCGATCGGCACACATTGAAACGATCCGGGGAGGCATGGGAAAGGACCTCGGTACAAATGTACCTGCCCTCCCGGTAGGCGGCAGAGCTCTCGAGCAACGTGCACATGGTCTTGGCACGAAGGGAAAAGTCCTAAAACACTTTTCATCGACACTTTTTACAAACCATAACACAACCACGCCGCATTGCTAGAACAGATGGCGGCACGCTAGGTCGCTTATGCAAGCGAAAACCCATGCCTTGACGCTCATTTAACCTGCAAAATCACCTAGTTTTCGGCCTCTTCCGTCAAAATGATACGCGTGAGCAAAGTGGAGCAGCGCACCGCGCTCCTCGGCGCGAATAAAAACAATGTGTTTGAGGCCCTTGACGCCGCATCGGACCCCGTATGAAACGTGCACGAACACTTTTCCTGTCGTAACGCGAATAAAAACAATTTGCACAAACGAAGTTCCACAACGCAGAAAGTCTCATGCACCTGGGCAAAACAGACGTCAAAATGTTTTATCGAAGCAGCGCATATGGCTATTTTTAAAAACCTTATGCGTGGCAGCCGGCCAGCGCGCCGAAGTTGTCAATTGCATTACATGGGCGACGTGGCACAACTTCGCTCGAAAAATATCCGCGTAGGGGCGCTCACAGGATTGCGCTCTATTTGCAACTTCACTTTAACTTTCATCCGCCGCCCGGCGCAAGATTGCATCTTGCGCTACAGTAGCTGCACCGCCCGGCGCAAGATTGCTTCTGCTACATTCCGCACCGCCCGGCGCAAGATTGCTTCTGCTACATTCCGCACCGCCCGGCGCAAGATTGCATCTTGCGCTACAGTAGCCGCACCGCACCGCCCGGCACAAGATTGCAGCTTGCGCTACAGTAGCCGCATCGGTTGGAGCTAGGCGACACGGGCAAGGCGACAGGACATGGGCCAGCGCACGGTGATGGCGCGGTCCGTGGCGACCGGCCAGGCGGCCGCCAGCGACTCGGCCAGCGGCGCAATCGGGTCATCGCCCCGTTCCTTCAGATAGCGACGGGTCGCCGACCAGGTGCCCAAGTAGCCGAGCATGTGCTCCAGGTGCCAGTCGATCTGCATGTCGAACTGGGGCAGCTCCAGATCCGCGAAAGGGAAGAACAGGTCGCGGTAACCGGTCTCGATCTGGGCGCGCTCCTCGGGCCACCAGGGTCCGAGCTCGTGGTAGGCGTGGTTGACGATGGCGTCGATGGCGGGACTGGCGGTGAACAGGCCATAGCAATAAAGCGCGAGCAGGCAGCCTGGCGCGGCCACGCGCGCGGCTTCGGCGTAGAAGGCAGGCAGGTCGAACCAGTGGGCGGCCTGGGCGACGCTGATGAAGTCGACGGAGCCGTCGGCCAGACCGCAGTGCTCGGCGGTGGCGACGGAATAGGTCACCTTGGGGTGGGCGTGCGCCGATGCCAGCTGTTGGGCGCTGGCGTCGGTGGCCTGCACACGGTCGAAGTGCTCGGCCAGGAGGACGGCCGCCTGGCCGCCGCCGGTGGCGCAGTCCCAGGCCAGCTGGCGGCGCGGCGCGCGCTCGGCAAAATGGGCGAACAGCGCCGGCGGGTAGGTCGGCCGAAAGCGCGTGTAATCGGCGGCATGTCCAGAGAAATGGTCCTTGAAGGCGGCGGTCATGGTTCGGCTCCTGGGGGCGGCTTGAGGTACTGACGATAGCGCAAAAAGGTCCGCACCGGCGCGAAACCCCAGCCGCTGACGAGCTCGGGCGGCACTTCGCCACTGTACATGCGAGGAATGCGCACGGGTCCATCGAGTCCGGCGAGGACAGCGCGGACGAGGAGGCTGAGCGAGGCCAACCCGTGGTCGCCGGAGAGACGGCCGAAACGCCAAAAGTTATGGTGTGTGGAACAGTCATCACGGCCGTGGATCAGGGCCGCGATCAACCTGCCGCCGGTGCTCAGGCCCGCACCCTGCAAGCGCTCGCGACGGGCATGCAGGGTGCGGTAACTGCGCGTCCAGGCATGGCTCTCACCACCCCACAGGCCTGGGTAGGCCAACAGTTCCTCGACGGTGTATTCCTGGACCGCCGAGGGCGCCAACAGCGTTTCGCGGATCCGGGTCCGCTCCAGGTCCTGGTACTGGGCATGGGGCTCGAAGCCGCGCAGATCGAAGACCTGCTCCATATCGCCCAGGGGCACCTCGGCGATCAGGCGCTCGACACCGTGGCCGCGCATGCGGTCGGCCAGCATCGCCAGCATGCGCGCCTGCAGACCCTTGCCCTTGTATGGCGCGGCCAAGCCCATGCGCTGGATCAGCGCCGATTTGTCGCGGCGCGCGCCGACGAGCACGCCGATCGGCTCCTGTTCGTCGAGCGCCACCAGGCAGCCGCCCCACCACACGTCCAGTTCGGTCACGTCGCGGCGCAACCCAGCCAGCACAAGCTCGTGAGCCTGAGCCTCCTCGGGGTAACTGCGCTCCAACCCACGTGCCAATAGGGGCAGTTCATCCTGAGCGATGAAACGGACCTTCAGCACGCCGGCGACCTCGTCAGGAACCGTAGCGGAATGGGTTCACCGGGGTGATCCAAAAGGGGTCGTGAATCGGGCCACCGACTTTGCCGCGCAAGCGCTTGCGGCTAGCCTCCAACCACCCGAGCAGAGCCAGAGCATCCAATTGAGGGTCGACGGTGCAGGCGTGACGCCTGCGCAGATGTTCCAATTCCTGCAGCATGGGAATGACCTCTCCGGACAGATTGCCCCACGCAGGGCGGGGCGATACGACCCGACGAAACGTTGTCTTCAATCTAATGGAAAAACGGCTGGCATGCAAATCGTTTTCTGGCAAACCCCCAGATCGGTCCTCCGTCAACGTCCTGCGCTTGCCCCACAAGCCGCTGGCGGACTATTGGACCAACGCCTCTGACCTGGAATTGATCCGGGACTTGGCAACACGGGAATTGGCACCTCGCGACTTGGCCACGCTCCTGGCTGGAGAGACGCTCGAGCGCGTCGGAAATCATGCCGGAGGGATGGGCCCAGGTCTCACCATTTGACCCTTTTCACAAATCCCTAGTGGTGATAAAGTCATGTCGGTTCCGAGTGCGATGGGAGAGGGGTAAATGGCTGGTCCGGCGAATCATCGGCGCAAGCGCAATGTCATGATCATTTTTCCGAGCATGATCACGACCTTTTCCATGGTGTTCGGCTTCGTCTCGATGCTGATGGCGGCGGAGGGCAAGTTCACTTACGCCTGCTATTTGGTCATGGTCTCGATCGTCATGGACGGTCTGGACGGCAAGGTCGCGCGCTACACCAATACCGCCAGCGAGTTCGGCATCCAGTACGACTCCCTGGCCGACGTCGTCGCCTTTGGCGTGGCGCCCTGCATGATCTACTTCCGTTTCTACCTGCACGGCCAGGTCACCGACCAAGTCTTTTATTTACTGCCGATGATGTACCTGACCTGCGGCGCCGTGCGCCTGGCCCGATTCAATGTCACCGCCTCGATCTACGGCAAGAGCCACTTCACCGGCCTGCCAATCCCGGCCGCGGCCTTCATGCTCGTCAGCGGGCCCCTGCTCTACGAATGGGCCTCCCACTACCCGCGCTTCGCCGCCTGGGGTTGGACGCCCTACCTGATCAAGGAAAACTTCTTCCAGGCCTCGATCGCGGTCATCATCATCCTCTCGCTTTCGATGATCTCGACCTGGCGTTTCGACACACCCGGCACCTTCTTCATCCACCGCTACCGCCACCGCGGCGTCGCCTATGCGATTCTGCTGGCCACTCTGGCGACGATGACGATCTCCTTCCCCGTCTTCGCCGTAGTCCTCAGCTGCCACTACCTGATCGCCATGATCGGCAGGGCCGTGCTGCACGGGTTGCGCCGCAGCCACCCGCCGGCGCCCGAGGAGGCGATCGAGGAAGTCGTCGACGAAGACAGCCTCGCCGACGAACTCGGTCCCGTCCATACGCGCACCTGAAACCCTCACCCAAATCTAGCCCAGCCTTGACACATTCTTGCACTCCCCCTGACTTGTCGCTTGTGTCATAATGCTGCCTTGCGCCCCGGCCGCCCTCGAGCCAGGCGGCGCACGCAAGCGAAAGAGGAGCAGGCATGTCTGAATCCACATGGGTTGTTGGCCAACGCTGTGCCAGCGTGGGTGAGTTGGCACTGGGTCTGGGCATCATCCGGGAGGTCACACCCCGCAATATTCACGTGGCGTTTCCGGCAACCAATAGCGAGCGCACCTATTCGCGCTTGAACGCGCCGCTGCGCCGAGTCCGCTTCGAGGTCGGCGACGAGATCCAGGACAACGACGGCCACGCCTTCGTCGTCACCGAGATCCGCGAGCAGAACCACCTGCTGTTCTATTTCGGGCCAGGCGACAAGTTATTGCCGGAAACCGAGCTGGACCACACGATCGTCTACAACAAGCCCCACCAGAAGCTGCTGGCCGGATACATCAACAAGCCCAAGGAATTCGCGCTGCGCTGCAAGACCTGGGAGCTGAAGCACCGCAGCCTGGCCCACGCCAGTCGCGGCTTCGTGGGCGCGCGCATCGAACTGGTCCCCCACCAACTCTACATCGCCGCCGAGGTCGCCAAGCGCCGCCATCCCCGCGTGCTGCTCTCCGACGAGGTCGGTCTGGGCAAGACGATCGAGGCCGGCCTGATCTTCCACCGCCTGTGGATCACCGGCGAAGTCCGCCGCGTGCTCTGCCTGGTGCCCGGCACCCTGGTCAGTCAGTGGCTGACCGAGATGTACCGCAAGTTCAACGTGCTCTTCAACATCATGAGCGAGGGCCACGCCCGCGAAATTACCAAGGGCCAGGAAGAGACCAATCCCTACCAGCTCCACCAGACCGTGCTGCAGTCGATCGAGAGCGTGGTCGAGTCGCCCCAGCTGTTTCAGGACATGATCGAGGCGCCCTGGGATCTGGTCATCGTCGACGAGGCCCATCATCTCTACTGGGGCGAGGACGGTCCCTCGCCCGAGTACCAGCTGGTCGCCGAGCTCTCCAAGGTTTGCGGCGGCCTCTTGCTGCTGACCGCGACACCGCGCCAGCTGGGCCTGCACAACCACTTCGGCCGCCTGCAGCTGCTGGATCCGGACCGTTTCGACAGCTACGCCAAGTTCATCGACGAGAGCGAGCGCTACACCCAGTTCGCCGAGCTGGCCGACCGGGTGCTCGAGGGCCGCGGCGCGGGCGTGCGCGCCGAAATTGCAGCGCTGTTCCCCAAGGACGCCGAGCTGATCGCCGTCGCCCCCGATCAGGACGGCGAACCCGATGCCCGCGCTCAGGAGTTCATCCACCAGCTGATCGACCGCCACGGCACCGGCCGCATGGTCTTCCGCAACCACCGCAAGGTCCTGTCCGGTTTTCCCAAGCGCACGGTCGTTCCGGTCGCCCTGGACAGCAACACCTATTTCGACGACTTCGTGACCGAGGGACTGGCGATGCTGGCCGATTCCGCCATCGCCCAGCGCCTGCTGGCCGGGCCGCCCGCCTTCGCCGTGCTGGAGATGCCCAACAAGGCCTCAGAAAACAAGCGCCTGCTGGAGCGCGCCTGGCGTCAGGACCCGCGCATGCAGTGGCTGTTGCCGTTCCTGCGCCAGAACCCGGACGACAAGTTCCTGCTGATCGCCTCGCGCAAATCGATCGCCCTGGCCCTGCAGGAAGTGCTGGCGCACGCCAAGGATATCGAGGTCGCCGTCTTCCACGAGGAGCTCAGCCTGCTCGAACGGGATCGCCAGGCCGCCTATTTCGCCAAGCCCGACGGCGCCCGCGTCCTGCTGTGCTCCGAGATCGGCAGCGAGGGCCGCAACTTCCAGTTCGCCAACAAGCTGATCCTCTTCGACTTGCCCCTCAACCCCGCGTTGCTGGAGCAGCGCATCGGGCGCTTGGACCGCATCGGCCAGCACCACGACATCGAGATCTACGTGCCCTACCCCAAGGGCACGCCGCTCGAGTACCTGTTCCGCTGGTACCAGGAGGGACTGGACGCCTTCGAGCACCACGTCGTCGAGGGCGACTACATCTACGAACACCTCAAGAGCCGCATTTTCACCATCTTCGATGCCTGCAAACAGCCCGAGCTGATGGCGCCATTCATCGCCGAGACGAAGAGTTTCGTGGCCGAGTTGCGGGAGACGCTGCAAAAGGGCCGCGACCGCCTGTTGGAGATCAATTCCTTCGATGCCGAGGTCGCCCAGAGCCTGATCGAGGAGATCGAGGCCACGGAACACGACCCCGAGCTCGAGGACTACATGAACCAGATCTTCGAACTCTACGGCGTCGGCGTCGAGGACCAGGCGCACCTGCAGACGCAGATCCTGATGCCCAGCCCGCAGATGTTTGTCGAGTCCTTCCCAGGCCTGCCCGAGACGGGCCTGGAGATTACCTACGACCGCGCCACCGCCGTGGCCCGCGAGGAGCTGGCGTTCCTGTGCTACGACCACCCCATGGTCAGCGGCACGATCGACATGGTCCTCAACCAGGAGCGCGGCGAAACCAGTTTCGCGCTCTGGAAGGGCGCGCCCGAGCCCGGTCTGGCGATCGAGTGTCTGTACGTGTTGGAATGCCACACGGACGAGCACGACCTGGGTCTTTCGCGCTTCCTGCCGCCCAAGCCGATCCGCCTGGTCGTCGACCAGACCAAGCGCTCGCGCCCGGACCTGTTGGAGCGCATCGTCGGCACCAAACTCGACCGCGGCCCGGTCAACAAGCTGCACGCCCAGCGCGACGCCCTGACGATGATCGTCGAGAGCCTCCTGCAGGTCGCCGAGGCCGAGGCTCAGGCAGAGGCCAACGACTATTTGGCCGACGCCGAAGATGCCGCCATGCAGAGCCTCAAGGACGAGTACGACCGCCTGAAATCGCTGCGCGCCAAGAACCCCTCGATCCGGGTCGAGGAGCTGGAGTACATCGAGGAGACCCTCAACGTCATCATCGACTACATCCAGACCGCGAGGCTGCGCCTGGACGCCATCCGCATGATCCTGATGGTGCCCCAGTAAGAGCCGCGCCGCAGATCCGAGGATTCCGCCTTGTCCAACGCCAAGACCTATCTCCACTTTGCCCGTCCCTTCACCCTGATCGCACCCATGCTGGGCGTCGTCTCCGGGGCGCTGACGGCCTGGGGCAGTCGCCACAGCCAGCGCACCCACTTCGGGTGGGAGGAGGTGGCGCTGATCGCGATCGCGGCCCTGGCCGCGGCGCTGCTCAACGCTGCCAGCAACGGCATCAACCAGGTCTACGACCTCGACATCGACCGGGTCAACAAGCCCGAGCGCCCGCTGCCGGCGGGCACGTTGACGATTGCCCAAGCGCTCTGGTTCACGGCTGTGCTTTACGTACTCAGCGTCGCCGTGACCTGGGTCGTCGTACCCGACCCGACCTATCAGGGCTGGACCGCGCGGCTGACCGCGCCGTTGATGGCCCACCAATGCATCTGGTTCTACTTCCTAGCCGCGGTCTTCACCCTGATCTACTCCGTGCCCGCGCTCGGCCGTACGAAGCGCCTGACTTTCGGCGCCAACCTGACCATCGCCATCCCCCGCGGGCTCTGGCTCAAGGTCGCCGGCTGGAGCGTGCTGGCCTCGATCTGGCACTGGGAGCCCTGGTTCATCGGCCTGATCTTCTTCACCTTCATCATCGGCGCGGCCAGCACCAAGGACTTCAGCGACATGGAGGGCGATCGCCTCGGCGGTTGTCGGACGTTGCCCAACCGCTTTGGCGTGCGACGCGCCGCCTATATCGTGGCGCCCTCCTTCGTTTTGCCTTGGCTGTTGATTCCCGTTGGCCTGGTGCTACAGATCGATGGCCGCCCGCTGCTGACCGGCAACCCCTTGCTGCTGGCGCTGTTGGCGCTGTCGCTGCTGGTTTGGGGCAGCTACACCGCCTACCTGATGCTGCGCGACCCCGAAGCGCTTGGCCGCATGGAAAACCACCCCTCCTGGAAACACATGTACATGATGATGTTCTGGGCTCAGGCAGGCTTCGCCCTGGCCTATCTTTTCTGAGCGACGAGCGCCACTGAAACCAGTGGTGGCGCGCCCTTTCGCTGGTCGTCAACCCAAGATCCCAAAACCGTTTTGGGCCTTCGGCAGCGCCAAGTTTTTGGAAAATTTTCCTTGCTGTTATGCTAGGATTATGGATTAGCGCTAGATTAGGGGTCGTGCCGTTGATAACTCACATCCAAATCCGACACCTCAAAGCCAGAAACAACGCGGAGGTAACAACTCAGCCATGAATAACAACAACCAGATCGACGATTCCGAAGCCGAAGGTACCCAAGTAACCGAAGAGCACCAAGCCGAAACTTCCGCGGATACCGCTGAGGCGGAAGCTGGGGAAGAGACGCAGGTTGCGGCGATGGCCTCGATGGAGATAGAGAACCCTTTAGCAACCGAGGAAGAGGAAGAGGAAGAGGAAGAGGAGGAGGACGAAGAGGAACAGGCCGGCAAGAGCTTCGAGGAGCTTTTGGACGAATACGACAAGTTCCGCTCCTACCGTCCGGGCGATATTGTCGAGGGCACCGTGGTCAGCCTGGGCGAGCAGGAAGTCCTGATCGACATCAGCGCCCGCGTTGAAGGCACCATCCCCTCGACCGAGCTCAAGGACGAGGCCGGCAATTTCGTCGTCACCGACGGCGATCGCATTACCGTCATGGTCTGCCGCTTCAACCCCGACGCCCAGTACATCCCGCTCTCCTTCGAGCGCGCCCGCGTTTCCAAGGTCTGGGATGAGATCGAGGAGTTGGCCACCGCCAACAAGACCATCCAGGGCACGATTATCGAAAAAGTCAAAGGCGGTTTCATCGTCGACGTCGGCGTGCGCGCGTTCCTGCCCACCTCCCAGGCGACGCTCAAGCCCCAGAAGGATTATCAGGATCTGCTCGGCAAGAAGATGGAGTTCGCGATCCTCAAGATCCAACGCCGTCGTGGCAACCTCATTCTTTCCCGCCGCGATCTGCTCCAGGTCGAGTTCGAATCCAAGAAGCAGGGCCTGTTCGAGAAGCTCAAAGAGGGTTCCGTGCTCGAGGGCGCCGTCAAGAACATCACCGATTATGGCGTGTTCATCGACCTCGGCGGTTTGGACGGTCTGCTGCACATCACCGACATGTCCTGGGGCCGGGTCAACCACCCCAAGGACCTCGTCGAGCTGGGCCAGAAGCTGAACGTCAAAGTGCTGCGCTTCGATCCCGACAAGGAAAAGGTCAGCCTGGGCCTGAAGCAGTGCACGCCCGACCCCTGGCTGTCCGTGGCTGAGAAGTATCCGCCCAACAAGGCCGCCGTCGGCAAGGTCCTCAACCTCACCAGCTACGGCGCCTTTGTCGAGCTGGAGGCCGGCGTCGAGGGCATGATCCACGTCTCCGAGCTGAGCTGGACCAAGAAAGTGCGCAACCCCGGTCAGGTCCTTTCCAAGGGCCAGGAAGTGCACGTGCGCGTGCTCGACCTGGACACTGAGAACCGCCGCGTTTCACTGAGTCTCAAGCAGACCGAGGAGAACCCCTGGGAATCCTTGGCACAGCGCTTCCCCGTCGGCAGCAAGGTTTCGGGCAAGGTCCGCAACATCACCGATTTTGGTGCCTTCGTCGAGATCGAGGACGGCGTCGACGGTCTGGTCCACATCTCCGACTTCCACTGGGGCGAGCGCAACGCCACCCCCAGCGACTACGTCAAGAAGGGTCAGGAAGTGGAAGTCGTGGTGCTGGCCGTGGACACCGAGAACCACAAGGTCTCCTTGGGTATCAAGCAGCTGGAGAACGATCCCTGGATCGAGTTCACGCGCAAGTACCGCGCGAACAGTCAGGTCACCGCACCGGTCGCCAAGGTGACGGATGCCGGCCTGTTCCTGACGCTGGCACCCCATGTCGAGGGTCTGGTACGCGCCAACGAGCTCAAGGTCAACACGACGCCCAACAGCTACAATGTCGGCGATGAAGTGACCGCGGTGATCACCCGCATCACCCACCGCGACCGCAAGGTCGACCTCAGCATCCGCCGCATCGAGCAGAACGAAGAGCGCCAAGCCGTGATGGAGTACACCCGCAACGCCAACAAGGGCGGTGCCACCATGGGCGACATCATGGGCAACGAGCTCAAGAAACTGCTGGACACCTAAGCAAGCGCTGACGGGCCGTTCCGGCCCCGACCCCTTTCTCGAGAATCCGGTGTGCCAACAAGCGCACCGGATTTTTTTTTGGAGCCTGCCATGAAGACCCTGTACGTCGTCTGCGGCCTGGTTTGGCGCGACGACCAGCTCTTGCTCGCCCGCCGCGCGGCCGACACCCACCTGGCCGGCTTCTGGGAGTTCCCCGGCGGCAAGTGCGAACCCGGGGAAAGCGATGCCCAGGCGCTGACCCGCGAGCTGCGCGAGGAAGTCGGCCTCGAGGTCGCAGTGGGCGAGCTGTTCCACGAGACGGCCTTCACCTACCCCGAACGCCAGGTCCACCTGCACTTCTACACCTGTGGCTGGCAGGCCGGCGAGGCCCGCCCCCTCGACGCCGTCGCCGAAGTCCGCTGGGTTCATCCCAGCCAGCTTGTCGATTACAACTTTCCACCCGCCAACGACGCCCTGCTCGCCAAACTCGCGGCACTTTAGTCTCACGCGAAGTCGCGAAGGCGCGAAGAAGGAAGCAATGCATAAGGTCAAGCTTGCAGTCCAACGATTTTCCACTTCGATGGTGACGCCTTCCCGCACGCCAAACGCGTCTCTGTCCAAGCCGTGCTAAAATGTCCGCATGGGGGGGTCCGTGATCATTGACCGAGTGGCAATTAAAAACTTCAAGAACCTCGTGAATATCGCTCCTGACTTCACGAATCTCAGCATCATGGTAGGCCCTAACGGTTCTGGCAAATCCAATTTGGTACAGAGCCTGCGGTTCCTCTATCAAGCCACTCGACCTGGCACGGATTCCGGACTTGGCGGTCTTGAACGCGCCCTTTTGACCATGGGTGGGTCGGCTTTGCTGAATAAGCGCCTCGCGAGACCTGATCTGGTGCAATTTGAGTACAACTTCAATCACCAGGGCATGCGCCATGTACTCAGCTTAGCCTTAAATGTCGGTGCAGAGCATCGAGGTATTCAAATCAATGAGGAAGCGCTTGGTTCGTATAAAGACCAACCTCAGCCCTATTGGTACTACCGGTTCCATGATCAGGGTCCTGGCGTGGGTGTGATCGCCGTAAAGGGTGAGGATCGCGGAAAAACAAAATTCACTCGGGTACAAAACTTGAGCACAGGGGATTTGGGTCTAACCGTCTTACCCAAAATTTTAGAGGATAGCAGCCATCCTCCCGAGCTTGTTCCTGCCTTCGCGATTCGAAGAACACTCTTGGACTATCTCGATGACTGGCGCTTTTACAACGGCAATGACTTGAATGTTAAAAGCATTCGCGAGGCCACACCGAAAATCGGTCCTTCCGACACATTCCTTAGGGAAGACGGCAGTAATCTTCCATTGGTCATCCACAACCTCAGCCAAACTGATCTAGACTTCGAGGAAGATTTACAAGAGACCATGAAAACGCTGTTCCCAGAGACGCGCCGTCTCCGCGCCACTGTCACCGGACGTGCCAACCTGTCCGTGGAGTGGTGGGTGAACGAAGCTAAGGAGCAGCTGTATCTGGACGAGATGTCCGATGGAACGGTGCGCATGCTGCTCTGGGCAACGATCTTGAAGTCGCCCAAACTTCCGAGTTTACTGGTTCTCGACGAGCCGGAGATGGGCCTGCACGTCGCTTGGTTGCCGATTTTGGCAGGCTGGATCAAACAAGCGGCAACGCGTACCCAGGTCTTCCTTTCAACCCATAGCCCCGATCTTCTCGACGAGTTCACCGAGGATCACGTCGAGCACGTGCTTAGATTTAAAACAACGCGCGAGGGTGTGTGTATCGAACCACTCAAACGCAGCATGATTGAGCCCCAATTGAGTGAAGGTTGGCAGCTAGGCGACCTCTACCGTGCAGGCGATCCGGACTTTGGGGCATGGCCTTGGTAAGGGTCTGGGTCTACAGTGGCGGCGGTGAAGCGGAGTATCGCGGTCTCATTCTGTTCCTGAAAAGGAACTTCCCTCACCTGGACTTCAACCGCCAGCTGCCAGCTCGTCCCGGAAAACGGCCAAAAAGTGAATTTCGCAAGCGGCCTGGATCGATTCCCATTGACCGGGAGCCAGGCAAAAGGTCGAAATTTGGTCTCACCGGCACCAGTCTGATTGAGGAAATGAAGAAAAGGTTAAACAGGTCTGGGGAGCAAGGTGATAGCTGCGACGTCATTTTCACGATGGACGATCTTGACTGTCGCGAGGCAGAGCGCGAAACGGTAGTAGTTTCTGAAGCAATAGAAAGCATCTCGACCCTGCGCAACAAACCGGCGGTGATCGTGGCCTTCGCGGCACCTGAACTGGAATCATGGCTTATTGCGGATTGGTCTCACTGCTTTGGAAGTCACCGAGCATTTCGCGAGAAAAGTCATGATGTTAAGAAACACCTCCATAAAGCCTTTCCTTCCCTGTTCGCTGCACCCGAGTCGTTTAGCGAGTGGGACGAAGCAAGACAGACCTGTCGCCATAAATTATCAGATGAGCTCATTAACGCCTGGGCACTTTACGCAGAATTTAAAAAATCAACGCACACGCCTGAGTTGCTGCTGACGTGTCGCGTTAAACGTATCGCCGCAAAATGCCCAATCTTCCGCAAATGGGGGACCGCTCTAGCGGAATGGGACCGCAGCGCCGCGGATTAACTCGCTTGGGCTTCAGGCCAGCCAGCACGGCTCCGCTCGCCACACTTGTGGCGCCGCCCAATGAGCCATTTGTGCTATATAGGGCCGAGGCACAGCGCTTTAGTACGACTTTGTTAGGTTGATTCCGGTGGCCGAGTCTGGCACCCAGGCGGACCCGCCAGGTCGTAGTTGCGGGGGACGCATATAGTTAGCGGAGCCAGGAAAAGTGAGGTAAAGCGGCTAGGCGGGGGCGCCTAGCTGCCCCCGCTGCTTTGCCTTGATCGCAGGGAACGCGTATTGTACACCCGCCGCCCGGCGCAAGATTGCATCTTGCGCTACAGTAGCTACAGCGCCTGTGGGACCTATTCGGCTAGGCTCTGCCTTGACAACCAACCTGAAAAAGTCGCACTAGGCCGGGTGCATCAGCCTAGCGGCTTGGGCTGCAGACCTTTTTCCTCTCGCCATTTGGGATCGAGGACCTTGCTGGCGTAGCGCGAGCCGTGGTCACAGAGGAAGGTCACGATGTGGCGGCCGCTGTCCTCGTAACGCAGGCCCATCTGGTAGGCGCCGTAGAGGTTGAGCGCGGAGGAGGTGCCGACGAACAGGCCGTCGTGTTGGGCGACGTGGAACATCATGTCGATCATCTCGGCGTCGCTGACCTGGATCGCGTCATCGATGCGGGCCTCGGCGAAGTTGGCAGTCTTGCGCATGATGCCAATGCCCTCGGTAACCGAACTACCCTCGCCCTTGAAGATGCCTTCCTTGATGAAGTTGTAGATGCCGCTGCCGCTGGGGTCGCAGACGACGACCTCGATGCCGGGGTTGCATTCCTTGAGGTAGTTGGAACAGCCGGCAATGGTGCCGCCGGTTCCGGAGGCGGTCACCATGACCTGCACCACGCCGTCCAGCTGCGCCCAAATCTCGGCGGCCGTGGTGTGGTAGTGATACTGGGCATTGGCAATATTTTCAAACTGGTCGGCCCAGAAATAGCCCTTCTCGGCCGCGTAGCGACGGGCCTGGTGGTAGAAGTGCCCCTCGTTGGCAAACGCACAGGGAGGCACCGCGAAGATCTCGGCGCCCAGCGCTTCGAGCATTTGGAATTTCTCGCGGGCCTGGTTGTCGGGCATGAAGATCACGCTGCGATAGCCGCGCTCAGCGGCCAAGGTCGCCAGGCCGATGCCGGTGTTGCCGGCCGTGCCCTCGACGATCACGCCGCCGCTGCCCAGGGCACCCGACTGCTCGGCCGCGCTGATGATGCCCTTGGCCGCGCGGTCCTTGATGCTGCCACCGGGGTTGAGGAACTCCGCTTTGCCGAATATCCGGCAACCCGTCATCGCCGAGAGCGAGCGAATCTCGATCAAGGGCGTGTTGCCCACGCTATCCCAAACGCTTCCGGCTTTTTGCATGGCGTGCCTCCAGTGTTTCCCCCTATTCTAGCCGAGATGGCCCCCTGCGCCAATCCATGAAGGAAAACACCCGAAAACACCCCGTCCATAACGGTTAGTCCAAAGTGTCTGAGTTAACACGAAATCGCCTGAATTCTATTATTTCCCGTTGAAAAACACACACTGATGCGGTATAAAGATAGCCTGAATCTTACTTACAGGAGGCAATGTCATGAGATGTTTGATGCTTTTATTTTTTCTTGCAGTGATTTCGGCACCCGTGTTTCCGATTGAGCAGAATTGTATCCCAGGGAGCGCATCACAGGGATGCACCTCCGGTGGTTCCACTGGTGGCGGGACGACTACGACGTGCACTGTGACGACCCAGTGTTCCAATGGGTCCGTAAGTTGCACCAGCGTCAACAATGACTGCAAACGCGGTCTCACGTATGTTATATGTGACGGAGGCAGGACGGATTGCTAGCTTTTGGCACCTATTCCTTTAAGGCCCTCCGAACGCTCTTGAGCCTGGCAGTGCTGAGCCTATTGTTTCATTGCGATCATGCCAATCAGCCGGTTGCAAAGAAAACTGGTTTCTCAAAACTTACCTTAATCCAGCAGAAAGAAGATTTTGGTACCTTTGGTGTGCTGTCAGGTTCTAATGGCATGGAATGGTCGCAGGGGTATTTGTACTTTTCTGACTCCGAGCAAAGCCGTATTCTGGTGCTTGAGCGTAATCTAAACGTAGCCCGCCAAGTGGGTAAACCAGGCGCCGGCCCTGGTGAAATCACCTTGGCGGGTCGCCTTGTGTGCTACCGTGATCGCCTGTTCGTGAACAATGAAGGCACGGCTGGGTTATCGGTATTCGACACTCAGGGCACGTTTCTCGCGGCCATCCCGGTTCCCTATTGTAATTTTGCCACACAATTTGCCGTGTTTGACGAGATGTTATTTCTGTCGACGCCTAAAAAAGAAAAGATCATCACCGTCGCCGACATGGAGGGAACTTCGCTTTATCAGTTTGGCGAGCGTTTCCAAGGAGGCGAAGAGCTCGAAAACATCCATCGAAGTTACCGACATTTGGCGATTGTCGATACCGCTGAGATGCCATTATTGATAGCTGTTGCAGAGTCAGAACCCCTCATCGAAGCCTATACGCTGGACGGAGTGCTGAAATACACCGCGAACCTGGAAACCCATCCACTTCTACAGCCACGGCTTGACGCGGTGAAGGAGCTACGCGAGCGCAATCCGGAACGCCGTGCCAATACAACGTTTATTTTGATCGACTCCATCGCGGTTAGAGACCAAACAATCTATCTGTTGGTCAAAAATCTGAAATCCCCTTTTCACTTTCTGCAGTTCAAGGTGACTGGCAAGGCTATCACTTACCAACAAGCCCTAAGACTCGATGCGCCCGTGGTTATACACTCCTATGCGGTTGACAATCGTGGCGAATTGTTCCTGTATGATAACGCAACCGGCCAACTTCAGCGTTATGCACAAACCCTCTAGTCCGCCATTGCCTCAGATGGCGATCTTGGAGGGGTGCTTGCGCTCGTAGTCTCGCAATTTTTCGAGAAGCCCTTCGATCGTGTCATCGACCTGGAGGATCTCCAGGTGGCCCTGGCGCAGAAAGCCCTGGCCGACAGCGTGGTCGAGAAACGCGAGCAGCGTATCGTAGAAACCGCTGGTGTTGAGCAGGCCACAAGGTTTTTCATGCATCCCCAGCTGGTTCCAGGTAAAGACCTCGAACAATTCCTCGAGCGTGCCGATGCCCCCGGGCAACGCGATAAAGGCGTCGGCGGCGCGCATCATCGCGTCCTTGCGCTCGTGCATGGTCTCGACAATGACCAACTCGGTGATCTCGAAATAAGCGCGCTCCGCTTCCATGAGTGTCCGAGGAATCACCCCGTGGACAACGCCCCCTGCGTTCATGCAGGCTCGCGCGGCCGCGCCCATCAGGCCCGTGTTGCCGCCGCCATACACCAACCGCAACCCGCGTGCGGCCAAAAGCTCGCCCGTCCGTATCGCCACCGCCTCGTAGACAGGATCGACGCCGAAACTGGAACCACAGTAGATCGCTACACTCTTCATACCGCCTCGCTCGATTCAGCCAATGCCAGACAGGAACACTTTTTCGTACTTGAATATTTTATATAGGATCTCATCGGCAGACCAGACTTTAATTTTCCCCATCGCTTGATCCGCGTGCTAATGGTAGACTATGCTCACATAGCTTCGTATTCCTTACAGAGAGGCCAACATGAGGCGACTGCTCAAGATCGGTGTGATGGGCGGCATGGGCCCGGAAACCTCGGCGGCATTTTACAAACGTATCATTCAGCTGTTTCAAACAGAGCTCGGCGCGCGTCACAACTTCGAGTTTCCGGAGATGGTCGTCCACAATGTGCGGGCCCCCGACAATGTCGAGGCCGGTGTCGGCAACGAGTTGCTGGAGCACATGCTGGCGTCCATGCGCCTACTGGCCCAGACGGGCATGGACTTCATCGCCATCCCCTGCAACTCGGCGCATGTGCATATCCAGGCAGTCCAAGCGGCCTCGCCAATCCCGGTCATGGACATCCTCGAGGAGACCGCCCAGGTCGTCCAGGCCCGCGGCATGAAAAAAGTGCTGGTCCTGGGCACGCGCAGCACGCTGGGCTACAACCTTTATCCGCCCTACCTGAATCGCCTCGGCGTGGCCGCCATCGTCCCCAACGAGGACGAGCAGGCGGCTCTGACCCGCATCATCATGGCGGTCTGCGACGGCAGCGTCGGTGCGGCCACGAAGCGCGAGATGCTTCAAGTGATCCAGGCCTATCCGCAAGCCGAAGGCGTGATCCTGGGCTGCACCGAGCTGCCGCTCGTGCTGACCGAAGCCGAGATCCCGATCCCAACCTTCGACACTTTGGAAATCCTGTGTCAGGCGACCTTCCAACGGTGCCTTTCAAGCACCAAGACACAAGATGCAAGACCCAAGAACGGTAGCAGGGAAGGCGAAGGGTAGGTGGCGTTGGGTCCGTGAGAATTGGTAAACTGCCGTGCCGCCCTTGTTGCGGGGAACGCGATTCTGGGTGGGTACATGGCGCGAGCAGTCCGATCGTATTAGAAAAAGCGCAATGCGCGGGGGTCGTGACCCTGGTAGGCGTGCATTGCCTCGACGGCCAGGAACAGCCCGCCTGCGACGACGATCGCGGCGTTCTCGGCGCTCGCCAGCTGGCGGGCGCGGGCCATGGCCGCCTCGATCGTCGCGCAACACTCGCGGGGCAGGTCGGGGCGCACCGCGGCGACGGTCTCTTCGATCAAGGCCACCGGCGCGCCCATATGCCAGGCGCGGGTGCAGATCACATGATCGGCCAGCCCGACCAGTGCGGTCAGGATCCCAGCCACCGCTTTGTTGTGGGAGACGCCCGTCACCAGCAGGACCCGCTGCCCGGCCAATCGGGGTGCGACCGTCGCGACGAAAGCCTCGATCGCCTGGGGCGTGTGGCCGACGTCGTAATAAAGCGGCGGAGGGCCTGGAACGAAGGAGGCGCGTCCTGGCCAGGTCACTTCGGCCAAGCCCGTGCGAAAGGCGGCGCACAGCCGTTCGTCGCTGACGTCGCTGCTGAGCCGTTGCAGGTAGCGTTTGACCGCCGCCATGGCAACCAATGCGTTGGCCAGCTGGTGCTCGCCCAAGAGCGGCAGGGTCAGATCCTCCACTACCAGCCCATCAATCTCCGCGCGGAATTGAAAGCCTCCCGGTTGCGGGCGCACGTCGCTGAGTCGACAGCGTGTCGCGGTTTCGAACAGGTGAATCTGGCGCAGGTTCGCATAGGCGTGCAGCCGCGTGAGCAGGTCGGGGTCCTGGACGGGGAACAGCACCATCGTGCCGGCGGGCGGACACAGATCCAGCTTGTCGTAGCCGATCAGCTCCAAGCGCTCACCGAGTAGCTGGGTGTGTTCCAGATCCAGCGAGGTCAGGGCGCAGACCGAGCCAGGCAGGGGGCGAACCGAGTCATAGCGCCCACCGATACCAGCCTCGAAACAGCCATGGCGCACCCCGAGCGCAGCAAAATGACGGTAGGCCAGGGCGGTGTAGCACTCAAAGGCGCCGAAGGTTTCGGCCCCGCCTTGGTACTGGCGGGTCGCCGCCTGGACCCACTTGAAACAGGCGGCCAAGTCCTCGTCGTCGATGTGCTGGCCCGCCACGGCGATGCGCTCGTTGAAGCGCACCAGGTGGGGTGAAGTGAACAGGCCCTCGCAGAGCCCGAAGCAGCGCAGGATCGCGCTGATCATGGCGCAGGTGCTGCCCTTGCCATTGGAACCGGTCACCTTGATGAACTCGGGCGCATAGTCGGGAAAGTCGCGATGAACCTGGTCGAGGAGGTACTGAACGCGGTGCAGGCCCACGCCGTCACCAAACTTGGGCAGGGCCATTAAACGCGCCGGTAGGGTCGTCACCTGTGGGCTCCAGCCTAGTCCTCGACCTTGGCGTCGGGTGCGTAACTGAGGATGCCGGCGATCAGCTTGTCGACGTTGTCGACCGGCGAGAAGCGCAATTCAAGGCCCTTGCCCCTGACGTGAGTGAAGAACTTCGAGCCGCGCAGGGTCTCGATGTCGCGCATGGCGATGCGACCGACGCCCATTTGACGGGCCATGACGCTGCCGGTGATGGTGTTTTCGATGCGCAGCTCGAGGGGGCTCAGGCAGACTTGCAGGCCCCAGATATCGACCAGGGCCCAGAGGAAGTAGAACAGGAAGACACAGGCGAGGACGATGCCCAACACCATGACAGCGTAGGTGACCAGGTTCTGGTGCTGCGTCGCCTCAAGGTTGGCGAAAATCGTCGGCAGGTTCTGCATCTCGTGGACGCGGGTGTACATCGAGCGCAGGAACAGGGTCAGGAAAGCCACATAGGAGAGGAACAGGCCGGCGATGATCATGCGCGTGCGGGCACTGTGGGTGAAGACCACGAAGCGGTTCTGGCCCTGGAGAAAACTGTCCAGCGTCCCGTTGAGGGCGAGCGGCGTATCCATGGGCTCGGGCATCGGCGGTCAGGACCTCCCGGGTGAAGGTTGCGGTGCAAAGCGCTGGACGCTCGGTCGTCGACACCGCCCCGGACACCGATCTCGTCGAGCCCTCGGCCCTTCGCCGTATGGCTCCAAGTCTCGATTTACAGGGGTTGGGGGCCTCGACACCGGCTGCGTCACGCCGCATTTTAGCACAGCCGCAAGCTCCCACCCAACGATGATTCGTACCCCATCACAGGCGAAGAAACGCCCGCAACCGCGCCAGCTCGGGCATCAGCAGGGCCAGGGACGGCGGTCTCAGAAAATATTCCTGGGGCAAGTCTTCACAAAGAACGTGCGCTCATGAGAGCCAACCACGGGCTACCAACTCTGAAATTTGGGTGTCTTCCTCGCGAATGGGGCGGACCCGCGTCGGTCCGTTGGCCTGGCGTTCGAAAAAGATACCGGCGTTCGCGGCAAGGACGTTGATGAATTCGGGATGGTGGGAAATGACCACTGCTTGCAGCTCGCCCTCATCACAGCGGTCTCGGAGCGCCAGTAACCAAGGTTGAATTTCTGGTAAGGCCAAACCACCATGTCTACTCCTCTAAGGCCGATTGGAAGGTCGCAAGCTGGCGCTGCATCAGCCGCTGGCACTCGCCGACGAAGCGCTCTGGGTTGTGCCGGTACTGGTCGAAGACCGCGGGCTCTATGGCGCAGAGGATGGCCGCCACCGCCTTGCGGGTGAGCTGGGTGGCGTCAGCGATGCGGCCCAGCAGGTCGTGGCGGAGGGTGGCGACCACAGGCTGCTCAACGACTGTTTCCGATTCGAGGCTGTCGCTGCGGCTGCCCCAGACGGCTTGCGTGCTAGATTGGACAGTGTAGTGCAACGGCGCCACGCGCAGTTCCCGATTGAGCGCGCTCACGCAGGCATTGAGGAGCGGCGCCACCTCCGCAGTGCCGAGCAGCCTGGCCGGGGGAGGGCTCGCGGCCAACACCTCGCGCGCCGGCGCGGGCTGGGTCATGCGGCCATCGAGCACTTCCGGCAGCTGCCGCGGGCTCGGTCGGCCCGGTCTCCGATCCGCGAGCGCGGCGCTCAGTTCCCGTTGCAGGGCCGTGACGAAGTCCCGGTAACTCTCGCTGGCGACCACGGTCAGCAGGTTGAGTTGGTGGGCCGTCTCGGGATCGTCCATGCGCTCGCCCCGCTGGTCGACGCAAAGCCGCAGGCCGCGTCCCACCTCCTGGCGGCGCGTGGTCGTGTTGAAACTGTGCTTGAGCATGCACAGCACGAAGACATTGGGGTTGTCCCAACCCTCCCGCAAGGCGGAGTGGGAGAAGAGGAAACGCACCGGCTCCGCCAGCGAGAGCAGGCGCTGCTTGTCCCGCAGGATCAATTGGTAGGCATCGACATCGTCGGAAAGATCCGCACCGCCACCACGTGTCTTGATGCTGGGGTCCTTGAGCCGCTTGCTCTTGCGGTCGACGGCAAAGTAGCCACAATGGGTCTGGCCGACCTGGATCCCGGCCAGGTAGCGGTGGTAGGCCGTCTCGTCCGCCGTCAGTTCGCCGAGTCGTTCGGCCACCAGCCGACCGTACTCGTCCTCGAATAGGCGCGCATAGGCACCGCGCTCATCCAGCGCAGCATAGTCGCGATACTTGACGACCCCGTCGATAAAGAACAACGACAATACCTTGATGCCACGGGCGAACAGCAGCCGCTCGCGCTCGAGATGGGCCTTGATCGCCTCGCGGATCTGCAGGCGCCGCAAGGTCAGTTCCGAATCGTCAGCGACGGCCTCGCCCGTGCGCAGGACGACACCATTGGCAAAGGCGACGGCGCCCTGGTCGGCATCGATCTCGGTGATGACGTAGCCGTGGTAAGCCTCCAGGCCGTTGCTGACGGCCAATAGGTCCTGACCCTGTACCAGCCGTTTCGTCCTGCGCTGGACCGCCTCGCCCTGGCGCACCTCCAGCTCGAGCCGCGCAAGCGGAGCATGCGGCGACCACTCGATCGACTCAAGGTATAGGTAAGCGCCCTGGCCGCTGAACGTGACCCCACGCACGGCAATCTTCTTGACCAGCTTCTGGGTGTAAGCGTCAAGCGCATCGAGGCGGAACACCAGGTTGTGTTCGGTTCGGTGGGTGGCCGAGTAGCGCAAGATCAGCAGCGGCTCGAATCTGGCCAGCGCTGCAAGCGTCTTGTGACCCTCCATTTTCTGGGGCTCGTCAAGAATCAGGATCGGGCGCGTGGCACGGAGGACGTCGATCGGCCGACGCGACTGAAAGTCGTCCAACGCCTCATAGATGCGCCGCTGGTCTTTGCCGGCGGCGTTGAAGGCCTGGATGTTGATGACCATCAGGTTGATGCCGCCGTCGGCGGCAAAGTTCTCCAGTTTGTGCATCTGCTTGGAGCTGTAGGCGAAGAAGCGCAGGCGTCGCCCATAGCGCTCGGCGAAGTGCTCGGCGGTCAGGGCCAGCGCTTGCAGCACGCCCTCGCGGATGGCGATGCTGGGCACGACGGCGATGAACTTGCGCCAGCCGTAGCGCTGGTGGAGCTCAAAGACGGTCTTGAGGTAACAGTAGGTCTTGCCGGTCCCGGTTTCCATTTCGACGTCGAGATTGAGCGGACAGGCTGTGCTGGGGACCAGGCACTCGGACTCCGCCAGCTGATTGCGGCGCTGCACGGCGCGGATATTAGCCAGCAGCTGGTCCGGGCTCAGGGTCAGCGCGGCGTTGGCGAGGCCGAGCGCCTCTCCATCGCCCGCGCCGGGGTCGGGCGCCCTGCGCGGGCCGCGCTGCTCTGGCTGGAGCTGACCAGCAAAACAATCGAGAACCGCGGCAACCGCGGCGCTCTGATGGGGCTGGAGCTTGAACTTCAGCTTCATGTAACCGATCCGATCCAGGCCGATAGTGCGTGTAGGCTGGTCACAGCGCACGGACCTCGCTGGCTGGGGCAAGCCGCTTGAAAATCTGGGCGGCGTTGAGCTTGACCGCAGCGGAGGCGAAACCGCCATCGCGGAATACGGCGCGAGCCGGCGCCAAGCGGGCCAAGGCCTCGACCAACGCATCGTCCACGCCCTCGTCGAAGCAGGCCACCAGCTGGGACGGCGGTCGATCGACGAAATAGACGGTCTTGCCCAGCAGCGTCTCGGCGCGGATCGGCAAAGACAGATCCAGGCCCCAGTCCAGCAGCACCTGGAACAGCAGGTCCTCGGCGCCGCGGTCCGCCTTGACCGTATCACAGAGGTCGAAGAGCCGCGCCTGATCCAACTCGTCGGGCAAGTAATAGGCGTCGATCAGGTTGGAGCTGTCGACCTTGAGCAGGCGAAAGCCAACATCGCCCTGCCAATCAGGGTAGCTCGCCAACAGGCGCTGACCAGCGCGGCGGATGCGCTCCTGAGCCAGCTCGGCGATCGTGGCAAACCCCGCCTTGGCCGCGGTGGTGCTCGCCGCACACGGCTCGGGCAGTTGGACCATGATGAAGCGACGGCGACCGCCATCGGCGGCGTTTTGGGCCAGCACGGCATGGGCGGTAGTGGCGGAGCCGGCGAAGAAGTCCATCACGAGGTCATCGTCGCCATGGGTGCCGATGCGCACGAGCGTACGCAGCAGTTCGGTCGATTTGGGAAAATCCATGACGGGCGCGCCGAACAGATCCATGACGGTTTTCCGGCCCATGTCATTGCTGAACGACTTGTCGGTCCAGAGCGACTTGACCAGCGATCTGGCCAGCTGGCCCTCGGCGTCGTGCAGGTAGTCACGGCGAGCGATGCGCCAGGCATCGCCACGCCGCTCAGCGGTCAGCTGCGACATTTCCCGCTCGACCTTGTCGCGGCTCCAGGTCCAGCAGGTCTTGGTGCCGTCGGGCGCGTCCGGCCAGACTTCCTCGCTGAAGCCGTCCTGTCGGGCCAGGGCGACCGCACCGCTGCTCGGGTCGACGTAGAGCGGGTAGTAGAGATTGGGCCGGGTCAGCGGGTTGAAGGCCTGGTTGCGGTTGCGCAGACCGAGCAGGCGGTAGGCACCGCGGTCGTCCGCGCGGTTGTAGTCCTCAACCATGCGGCCCTGCTTTTCCAGGCCGTGCAGGGCGTCCTCGTTCATGACATCCTTGACGAAGACCAGGATCGACTCATGGGTCTTAGCCACGAAACGATCGAGATGGCGCCCGCGCGGGTTGAGCTGGACGGCCAACTGAGCGACGAAATTCTCTTCGCCGAACAACTCGATGCAGATCCGGGTCAGGTTGTGGACCTCGTGGTCGTCGATGCTGATCAGGAGCACCCCGTCCTCACGCAGGAGGTTGCGCGCCAGCTTGAGGCGCGGGTAGATCATCGACAACCAGTCGGAGTGGAAGCGCCCATTCGTCTCGGGGTTGGCGACGAGTCGTCGACCCTGCGCGTCCCGCTGGTTCGTCTTGGTCAGGTAGTCGCTCAGGCTCAGCGTGAAATTGTCGGGGTAGATGAAGTCATGGCCGGTGTTGTAAGGCGGGTCGATGTAAATCAGCTTGACCTGGCCCAGATAGGTCTCTTGTAACAACTTGAGTGCATCGAGGTTGTCGCCTTCGACAAATAGGTTGCGAGTGCGGTCAAAATCGACGCTACCCCCTCGGCAGGGTCGCAAGGTCTTGGCGATGGGCGTGTTGGCCGCCAGCAGCGCCTCGCGTTTGCCGGGCCAGTCGAGGCGGTAACGCTCTGCTGCGCCCTCGACCAGATGCTCGGCCAGTTCCTGGCGCAGGAGGTCGAAATCCACGGCCAGGCGCGGCTGTCCGCGCTCATCGCGGGCCTCGGTGATGCAAGCGGGAAAAAGCGCGCGCAGTTGGGCAAGACGGGCCTGGGCCTGATTGGCGGTATGCATCTTCAGCTTGTCCATGACGCCCCCTGGCAGGGTCGTTCCTCGCGCCGAACCCGCTTTCTCTCTCTGGAACAGGCTCTAATTTAAGAAGCCGGGCGATGACTGTCAACGCTTTCCACCTTGACCCCCGCACAAAACGATGTTCAAGGCAGCTGACTGGACCCCTTAATCTAAAGAATGCTACCAGCAAGCAGCTTGTGCTTGCTCCCCGATGCCATTCCGCGCTAATTTTAAGGGTTCTCGGCGCGACCTCCATCGGGGGCCGGCAATGAGCGCTTCGATCTTCTTCAGCAAGGGTTCAGGACATTACGATGGGTTTCAGCTTCTCTAATATTTTCTCCGCATTCAATCGAGATCTGGCCATCGATCTCGGCACCGCCAACACCCTGGTCTATGCCAAAGGCTTGGGTATCGTCGTTCGCGAGCCCTCCATCGTCGCCATCAACAAGGACGAGGGACGGGTCGAGGCGGTTGGCAACGAGGCCAAGGAAATGCTCGGCCGCACCCCCTCCAACATCGTCGCCATTCGCCCCATGCGCGACGGCGTCATCGCCGACTTCGAAGTCGCCGAGCAGATGCTCAGCTACTTCATCAAGAAAGCCCAACGCAAGTCCTCACTGTTCAACCTGATCCAGACGGACGTCGTCATCGGCGTGCCGGCCGAGATCACCCAGGTCGAGCGCCGCGCCGTCAAGGACAGCGCCAAGAAAGCCGGCGCCGCCAACGTCTACCTGATCGAGGAAGCCATGAGCGCCGCCATCGGCGCCGGCTTGCCGGTCACCGAGCCGACCGGCAACATGATCGTCGATATCGGCGGTGGTTCGACCGACGTCGCGGTCATCTCACTCTCCGGGATCGTCTACTCCAAAACCCTCAAAGTCGCCGGCAACGCCATGGACGAGAACATCGTCCAGTACATCAAGCGCAAGTACCGCTTGTTGATCGGCGAGCGCACCGCGGAAAACATCAAGACCCAGATCGGTTCCGCCTTCAAGTTGGAAGTGCCGATGGAGATGGAGATCAAGGGCCGCAGCCTCGAGACCGGCATCCCCAAGACACTCGTCATTAACGACACCGAGATCCGCGAAGCGCTGGCCGACACGGTCGACGCCATTGTCGAGACCATCAAAATCGCCCTCGAGCGCACGCCGCCCGAGCTGGCCGCCGACCTCGTCGACAAGGGCATCATCCTCACGGGCGGTGGCAGCCTCCTGAAGAACCTGGACCACCGCCTGCGCGAGGAAACCAACCTGCCCGTCTCCATTGCCGAGGAGCCGCTGCTCAGCGTCGTCATGGGCGTCGGCAAGATGCTCTCCGACCCCGAACTGCTCAAACGCGTTTGCCGCAAATTCTGAGACCTTTGACACCCGGGCCGCGAGCCCGGGCCCTCGACCTTTAACCGCTGCGGCGCCGCGCCATTGACGTTTTGGGTGATCTGTGATGATCGGATTGAACCTGATCAAAAAATTCCCCACCCTGACCACACTGCTCACGCTCGAGCTGTTGTTGTTGCTGTTCGTTGCCTATCAGCTGCAGGTCTCGCGCAAGGTCGACGTCCTTGAAAAGACCACGCTGACGGTTTTCGGCCCAGTCCAGCAGCTGACCCACAATATGGTGGGCTCACTCTCCAACGCCTTGCGCAGCAAGAAAACGCGCGACGAGCTGGACAAGGAGAACATCCAGTTACGCGCCACACTGGAGGGCTACGAGCAGCTGCGCACCCAGCTCGAAGAGGCCGAACTCGAGAACGCGCGCTTATCCCAGCTGCTCGAGTTACCGCCAGAGCCCGAGTGGAAGGCGATTCCCGCCCAGGTCGTCGGCCGCGCCAACCGCCACAACGATTTTCTGATCACCATCAACAGGGGCAGCCGCGCAGGCATCCGCGAGGACATGGGCGTGATCTGCGCGCGCGGTGTGGTCGGTGTCGTCTGGGAGGTCAGTGGCGGCTATAGCAAAATCCTCACCGCCAACAACCCCGGCTCCGTCATTGCCGCCATGATTCAGGACTCGCGCTACCAGGAATCCTACGTCAGCGGCAACGACCTGCTGACCGGCCGCCTGGAGAATTTCCCCAACTTCGAGACCATCCACGACGGCGACCTGATTCTGACCTCCGGCCTGGACGAGGTCTTCCCCAAGGGCATGCACCTCGGCCAGGTGATCACGGCCCATTCTTCGTCCTACCTGTTCCAGGATGTCCAGGTCCGCTTCGCCACCGACTTCAGCCGCCTCGAGGAAGTCGTCGTGCTGGTGCGCGAGTGCCCGGAGGACACGCCATGAGCTGGAACCGCTTCGCGCTTGGCTTTCTTTTGGTGACCTTGCTGACCTACGCCAAGAGCCAGATCACCAACTACTGGGTGCCGATCGAGTTCTCCTACTTCCTGATCTTCTTCATCCTGCGGGGCAGCTCCGAGACCCGCGCCCTGATTTTCACCTTCCTGCTCTCTCTAGGGCTCGACGTGATCCTCCAAGTCGGTCTGATCAAGGGCGTCTCTGCCGCCAGCCAGCTGTTCCTGATCTACCTGATCATGAAGCTAAAAAGGAACGTCGTACCGGCCTTTCACGACTTTTTTCTGCTGACTTTCTTTGCCATTTTCTACGTCGTCAACTATTATCTGTGTATCGGCTTGAGCCAGATGCTTGGCAGCCCCTTTCAGTACCCCCAAATCAACCTCATCCAACTCGCCTTCCTCGCGTTCTTCCACACTGCGTTCTTCGGGTTGCTGCTGCTGATCGACATCCGCAGGGCGGCAAAAGGTCAATCGACACCATGAAGCTGGCTCCTACTCCCCTCGCCTTCCGCGGCCGCATCATTTTTCTCGGCGCCTTGATGCTGGTCGGTTTCATCGCCGTTGCGGTGGGCTATTTCAAGCTTCAGGTCGTCCAACGCAAACGCTACGAGGAGCTGGGCGAGCGCTACCGCCTCAAAAACATGCCGATCCGCGCCACCCGCGGCTATATTTACGACCGCAACGGCCTGCTGCTGGCACAGAACATGCCGACCTATAACCTGGTCCTGCAGCGCGACGAGATGGAGACCCGTTGGACGACACTGCGCCCCCAACTCTCGGCCTTCCTCGGTATTTCCGAGAGCGAGCTGCAGACCCGCTACGCCGAGGGCGCCGGCATGCTGTCCAAGCCGGTGCCGCTGAAAACCAACCTCAACTACGCCGAAACCCTGCGGATCAAGCGCAACGCGCTGCACTTCGCCGGCCTCAACATCGAGACCACACGCAAGCGCTTCTACAATTACAGCGACATGTTCTCCCACGTGATGGGCTACGTCGGCGAGGTCTCCAAGGCCGAAATGGCGCGCGACGCCAAGCTCCACATGGGCCAGATCATCGGCAAGAGCGGCATCGAGCTGGCCTACGACGACATCCTCACCGGCAAGGACGGCGAGCGCACGGTCCACATCGATAACCGCGGTCTCTACCGCAGCGAGGAGCTGACCAACCTGCCCGTCCCCGGCGACGACATCTACCTGACCCTCGACCACGAGCTGCAGAGCCTGGCCCTGCAGTCGATGGAGGGCCGCGGCGGCTCCGTGGTGATGATGGATGTCAAGACCGGCGAAGTCCTGGTTTACCTCAGCGCGCCGACGTTTGACCTCAACCTCTTCACCGAGGGCCTGACCACCCGCAAATGGGAGGAGCTCAACAGCGCGCCCTCCGCGCCGTTCCTCAACCGCCCGGTCAAGGGCGCCTACGCGCCGGGCAGCGTCTTCAAGGTCGTGACCGCCCTGGCCGGCCTCAAGCTGGGCAAGCTCACGCCTGCCACCGAGGCCTATTGCAGCGGCAGCTATACGATCAGCGGCCACACGGCCCACTGCCACAAGGAGGGCGGCCACGGCAGCGTCAACCTGATTCAGGCCATCCAGTACTCCTGCAATGTCTACTTCTACACGCTGGCCCGCGACATGAACATCGACGACTTGGCAGCAGTCGCCAACGACTTCGGCTTCGGCAAACCCACCGGCCTCGACCTCGTCGGTGAGAGTTCTGGCCTGATGCCCAGTCGCGAGTGGAAGCGCCGCCGCTTCAAGGAGAGCTGGTATCCCGGCGAAACCCTCTCCGTCGCCATCGGTCAAGGCGCCCTGCAGTCGACGCCCATGCAGCTCGTCGTACTGATGTCGACGATCGCCAACAACGGCCTCGTGCCGACCCCACACCTGATGCTCAAGCACGGCAAGGAAAACCAGTTCGTCAAACCCGTCGTCCATACCCGTACCGTGCCCGCGATCCAGCCCGAACACTACGACGTCATCAAGGAAGCCATGTGGCGGGTCGTCAACCAGGACTCCGGTACCGGCGCCTCGGCCCGCGTGCCCGGCATGGATGTCTGCGGCAAGACCGGCACCGCCCAGCTGGCCAATTTCAAAAAAGACGAGCGCAAGGCCGCCGACAAGATGCTCAACGCGTGGTTCGCCGGCTTCGCCCCCCGCGAGAACCCCAGGGTCGCCCTGATCGTGCTGGTCGAGCAGGCCGGCCACGGCGGCCATCGCGCGGCGCCGATCGCCAAACTCTTGCTGGAGGCCTGGCGCGCCAAGCATCAGGAGGAGGTCAACCCCTCGTGACCCGCTTCCACCTCCTCGACAAAGCAGCCCTGGCCGTCACCCTGACGCTCGCTTCCCTGGGCGTGATCCTGATCCACTCGGCCACCATGGGCACCGAGGAGCATTTCCTCTACCTCAAGCAAATCGCCTTCATCGGCGCCGGCCTGGTCTTCTATTTCATGATGAGTCGCTGGGACTACAAGATGCTCGTCAACCACGCCAACTGGTTCTACCTGCTCGGCATCCTCAGCCTCATCGCCGTGCTGTTCGCACCGCCGATCAAGGGCGCCCACGCCTGGTTCAAACTGCCCGGCATGTCGCTGCAGCCCGCCGAGTTCGTCAAGATCGCCACCGTGCTGATGGTCACCAAGTATTTCTCGCGCTTCCACGAGCGCAACTCCAGCTTCTGGGAGTTCATCACCTCCACGGTGCTGATCTCGATCCCTTTCTTCCTGATCCTGGCCCAGCCCGACCTGGGCACGGCCATGGTCTACCTGCCGTTCTTCCTGATTCCGAACTTCCTGATCGGCAACAAGGAGAGCATTTACGTGGCCGCCACGGGCCTTGTCCTGGTGGCCGCACTGGTCCTATGCGTCGTCCACCGCCCCAACCTGGTGTTCTTCCTCAAAGAGTACCAGAAGGACCGCATCACCGCCTTTGTCTACCCCGACAGCGATACCGCCAACACCGGCTACCAGGTCCACCAATCGAAAATTTCGATTGGTCAGGGAGGGCTGTTTGGCTTCGGCTTGGGCAAGGGCAAGCAGACCAAGATGGGCTTCCTGCCCGAGCAGCACAATGACTTCATTTTAGCGGTCGCCGCCGAAGAGATGGGCTTCGTCGGGATCCTTTTCATTTTTTCACTCTTCGCCTTTTTGTTCCTCCGAGGATTCGCCACGGCCCTGGAGGCCTCGGATACCACCGGCGCGGCGCTTGTTTCCCTTGTGGTGGGCACGCTGTTCGTCCAAACGCTATTCAATGCCGGCATGCTGATCGGTTTGGTGCCAACCACGGGGATCACCTGTCCCCTGATCAGCTACGGTGGTTCCAGCATGTTGACCACATTTGGCCTGCTGGGGCTGGTGCAATCGGTGCGCACGCATCGCTTTGTCAATACATGACTAGAACCGCTCTGCCAAGCGGTTCCACTCAATGGAGCTACAAATGAAAACGATCCTCGTCATGTTTATGGCGCTCGCTTGTCCTTTGCTTATGGCAGCCACGCCCACCAACCAACGCCAGTTTCAAGTCGATGCCCAGACCCGGGTCACGACCTGGGATGAGACCGACGCCCGCGGCACTCGCTCGTTTTACCGCATCGACGACCACGGTCGCGCCTTGACCGCGGAGGCCGACTATACGGTCCACCTGCGCCACGGCAACTTCAACCCCGCCGATGGCGTGCCCGCGCCGCTGTTCCAAAGCCTGGCATCCGGTCCGACCCAGAACCTCTACATCGTCCAGTTCGTCACCCAGATCCTGCCCGGCTACATCAAAGGCATCGAGTCCCAAGGTGCCCAGAGCCGCTGGTTCTTGCCCAACTACGCCCAGATCGCCGTCATGACCCCCGAGACGGCCGCGAAGGTGCGCCAGCTACCCTACGTGCGCTGGGTCGGCCCCTTCCATCCGGCCTACCGCCTGGAAGAGTTCTACCTGGCCAACGCGGACGTCGCCGAACGCGCCTACCCGCTGCAAAAGTACAACATCATGACCTTCGACAGCGGCCTGCCGGTGAAGCACAACCTGGCCGACCGCATCCGCAAGCTCGGCGGTCAGGTCGACCGCGCCGATGCCGGCAAGTACCTGATCGAGGCGACCCTGACCTACGACCAGCTGTTCCAGGTCGTCGGCTGGGACGAGGTCCTGTTCATCGACCACTGGAGCGCCGGCGGCGCTGACATGGACCTGGCCCGCGAGATTGGCGGCGCCAACTTCCTGGAGGGCGTCGAGGGCTTCACCGGCCAGGGCGTGCGCGGCGAGGTCATTGACCTCGGCTTCAACCTCACCCACGCCGACTTCGCCAGCCGGCCGCTGATCCAGCACACCACCGTCAATTCCGACAGCCATGGCGCCGCCTGCTCCGGCATCGTCTTTGGCGACGGCTCCGCCAACCCCATGGGCCGCGGCATGATGCCCGACGCCCAGGGCATCGTCGCCGATTGGGATGTCGTCAGCGTCGGCACGCCGCGCTACAACCACACCGGCGAACTGACCCAGGCCCCTTACTTCGCCGTCTTCCAGACCTCCTCCGTCGGCAGCGACCGCACCACCGAGTACGGCACCATCTCCGCCGACACCGACGCCGCCCTCTTCGACTTCGACATCCTCCACTGCCAGAGCCAGTCCAACGCCGGTGACCGCATGTCGCGTCCCCAGGCCTGGGCCAAAAACGTGCTCTCCGGCGGTGCCGTCAACCACCAGAACACCCTCTCCCGCACCGACGACTGTTGGTGCGGCGGCGCCTCGATCGGCCCGGCCACCGACGGCCGCATCAAGCCCGACCTGGCCTCGTTCTATGACGACATCTTCACCACCACCACCGGCAGCAACACTGCCTACACCCCCGGTTTCGGCGGCACCAGCGGCGCCACTCCGATCATCTGCGGCCACGCCGGCCTGGTCTTCCAAATGTGGTCCGAGGGGATCTTCGGCAACTTCGTCGATCCCGAGGGCACCGTCTTCGAGAACCGCTGCCACATGACCACCGCCAAGGCGCTGATGATCAACACCGCCTACCGCTACGACTTCAGCGGCGCCAATCACGACCTGACCCGCGTCCACCAGGGCTGGGGCATGCCCGACCTGCAACGCCTCTACGAGAGCCGCGAGAACATGATCGTCATCGACGAGGCCGACGTCATCCAGCCGCTGGCCACCAACTCCTACACCGCCCACGTCCAGGCCGCCACCCCGGCCCTCAACGTCACCATGATCTTCGCCGATCCGCCCGGCAACCCCGCCAGCAGCGTGCAGCGCATCAACAACCTCAACCTGCGCGTGACCTCGCCCAGCGGCACAATCTACTGGGGCAATAACGGCCTGACCGTCGGCAACTGGTCGACCGAGGGCGGCAGCGCCAACGACGTCGACACCGTCGAGTGCGTCTTCATCCAGAACCCCGAAGTCGGCGCCTGGACCGTCGACGTCATCGCCGCCGAGATCAACCAGGACAGCCACGTCGAGACGCCCCAACTGGACGCCGACTACGCCCTGGTCGTCACCGGCGCCATCTCCGGACCCGGCTTCTCGATGATCGCCGACAGCGGCGCCCTCGAGGTCTGTGCACCCGCCGACCTGACCTTCCCCCTGGAGCTCACCCAACAGCTGGGCTTCAACGAGGCCGTGACCCTCACGGCCAGTGGCTTGACCGGCGGTTCGGTCAGTTTCTCCAGCAACCCCGTCGTGCCACCGGCGACCGTCAACGTCACCGTCCACAGCGCCGGCATGACCGCTGGTGACTACCTGCTCAACCTCTCCGGCGACGCGGCCTCGCTCAGCAAGGACCTCTACCTGGCGCTGACCGTCAACACCGCCCAGCCGACCGGGCCGGGCAACATCGCGCCCGCCAACGGCGCCATCGACGTCGCCACCAAGCCGACCTTCACTTGGAACGCCGTCGCCCAGGCCAATAGCTACAGCTTCGAGCTGGCCAGCGACGCCGCCTTCAGCGACATCCTCGACAGCGCCGAACTGACCGAAAACAGCTATCCGCTGACTGCCAACCTGGACTCGCTGACCTGCTACTACTGGCGGGTTCGCGCCAACAATGCTTGTGGCGAGTCGGCCTGGCAGGCCGGCGGCTTCACCACCCAGGAACAGCCGGACTACTACTCCGAGCTCTTCACCTCCGGCTCCGACCTCAACAACACCCGGCTGCGCTTCGTGCCCAACGGCGGTGGCGACTTCTACTCTGTCTGTCGCGACACCATCGCCTCCCTGCCGACCAACCCCAGCGGCGGCACGACCCTGGCGCTGACCGACGACTCCTCCCTGCCCCTGGGCGCAGCTGTCGACTTCTACGGCATTCACTACACCACCATCCACGTCGGCTCCAACGGCTTCATCACCTTCTCCGGTGGCGATTCGAGCAATGGCGAATCCTATTCCGCCCATTTCTCCGTGCCCCGCGTGGCCCTGGTCTACGACGACCTCAACCCGTCCAATGGCTCGGTCAGCTACCGCCAGCTCGGCGATCGCCTGGCGATCTCCTGGGTCAACGTGCCGAAATTCCAAACCACCAACAACAACACCTTCCAGGTGGAGTTCTTCAACAACGGCGAGATCCACTTGAGCTGGCTCACCGTGGAAACGCCCGACTCGCTGGCCGGCCTCTCCCGCGGCGGCGGCGTCCCGGCCGATTTCATCGCCTCCGACCTCAGCGGCTACGGCGCCTGTGGCGCACGGACTGCCTCCCGCCAGGGCGGCTGCAGCCTGGTACTGTGCGAGGGCGACCTCAACGACGACGGCAGTGTCGATGAAGTCGACTTCTCGCTGGTGATCGAAGCCTGGCCCAGCAATGCGACCGGCGACCTCAACGGCAATGGCCACATCGACCTGCTGGACATGCTCCAGCTACTCGAGCTCTACGGCGACTGCCCCTAAACAAGCGGCGGCGGGGCACTTGCTGCTCCGCCGCCGAGATTGTGACGACTTTGGTGCGCATTTAGTGGGCACCAATCTGCATAGATCTATCCCTGTTACGATCCGTCGCCCAATCTGACCACAAAACCCACAAAACCGTGGGTTCACGATCCTATCGTTATTGCTCCGGTAATATCATTCACGGACATCGATCGATTTAAAGTAAACCAGTTTGTGGCCCCGATACTCTAAAAGCAAGGGGAAGCGTGTAAGCGAGGAGTTCGTAATGAAGTTGCCTGTTTCCCCTCTAAAAATGGGAATATCGGGATAATGAACGGACCATGCCAAAACATTTTCATTAAAGTCATCACAGACCAGAACCGAAACAGGAGCGATTTGCGATTTCACAGCAAGCAGACTCATGCTCTTTCCGTTACAATAGTCACAACCTTGTAAATCTAGGACAAGAACAAAGGACTGCGCGTCGTCACTTAGTAACGTATCAAAGGTTTCAACGGCACTTGTTGCAGGGTCAATTATTTTGATTCGGTCAATATGAACAGTGGGCGTTTGTTCAATACCTTGAACCACAAAATAGGCCAACAAGATCATCAACACAAGCAACCCAAAAATCATTTTTCTTTTCATCAAACCCTCTACAAACCGACAGGCATTTTTCTGACGGGTGATAAATGACGGTATTCAATGATCACAGCGTCAGACGTTTTTCCGAAATAATCCGACATACTAGTGAACTCGGTTGAAAGAAATTCCAAACTTGGATAAAGCTCTTGCCAATGATCCGTCAGCCCACCCTTAAAGCAAAACACATAGACCTGGGTCTCCTTTTGCAATCCATTCATCTTAACAAGGCCCTTCTCAATGCATGTGCTACACGTTTCTTCGCCGAAAAACAGTACGTAGGCGGATTGATTGGTTAGTATCTCTTCGAGGCTAGTAACTGTGCCATCAGCACTTACTCTTTCTTTTAACAAGCTCTCGCCCGCGTCGCCACACCGAACGAGCACTAACACCAAAAAAAGACACATTGTCAAGTATCTCATTGTATGGCTTCGCAAATGATCAAGACAAAGCATTGATCTTCTTCCAACGAAGGATCTCCCCCCTTATGAAAATAAAGTTGTTTACTATTTCCTGCCAAAAGAAGATCATTTGTTAGAAAACTTCCTCTTGTTGCGAATGTACGGGGATCAAGCCAGAACACGGTGTAAATGCCGCCAGTAGGTCGGTAATTGCGAAACTGCACGAATACCCCTTGGCTAGTTGTCACAAGATTGCAGATCCTTGAGTAACCACGACGGAAGGAAAGCAATTTCTCCATATCATATTTCCCATCCTTTTTCATGTCGAATGGGTAATAGTCGTCGGGTATGCTCATGTAAGACTTAGGTAGAGGTAGTTTAATTGACGGTAATTCCTTGTAGTCAGCAGACGAAAACCGCCTTAACTTCACATCGTCCTCCCGCGCACAGAGGATGTCACCGTTTAGATCGCCGAAATAAAAGGTCATATCTCCATGATTGCGCTTTTGACTAAACTTGAAAGGTGCCATTTTTTTCTTGGGTTCACCTGTTTTAGTAAATACCTGGAGTGGGAATACGTCAGTCTCTGCTGTCCATTTCATGGGATTTTCGGTAATATAACCACCAATCCAAACATCGTCACCAATCACAACCAAGCCATGCTCTATCCCGGGCCGCGCCCCTGACTTGAGCTTGCTAATCGATACAAATTCAAATCCATCGTGGTTTCGTTTGAAAGTTTTAAGGGAGCCGCCGAATTCAATCACGTAGAGAAGGTCGCCTACGGTATCGGCACCCATTAAGTTATTCAAATCTGTCGGTCCATTCCCGATGGGTCTAATGGTTGAATAACTGCCATCAAGGCGGGCAATAAAGGGATGATCTGACTGAAACATACCCAGTAAGTCTCCCTCATGGTTCACGGTAAACGCCAAGGGCATTCCAGTAAAGCACTGTCTCGAGTAATCTACCTCTTTAATTTTTACTAATTTCGACTGGAAGGATAGAAGAAACAAAAGAAGACACATGAAGACACCTCATGAAGGATGCCCGCATACGCACGCGGACATCCCCAACATTTTACGAGATTTGATTAAAGCACACCGCAATAGCAATTAGGAAAAGGATTGGGACATGCACAAGTTGGACCCCACGGCCCAGATCCCCAAGCATTTCCGGATACTAATGGATTATCAGTGTTTCTGGCGAAGTTCGCACCGATACCGACGACAAACAACAGAGAAACAAGGCAAATGACTTTTTTCATTTTAATCACCTCACTCCAACCATAAGCAGGAACAATTTGCAATTTCCGGGGGCACGCCACAGCCACAGATGGGTCCTTCGGGACCTGAACCCCATATGATGCCAGGCTCGTAAATGCCTTTGCGTGCGAATGCGAGTGCACATAGTCCTAGCGCACAGAGCAAAACGATCTTTTTCATTTCATACTCCATATTGTTGATTTGACCATCGCAAGGTCGAATCGAAGTATAATGGGCAATCCCCCCCCCCAGTCAACGGAATAATTCCATTTTGTCAGAAAAAGTTGTGCGCCTTGCTTCACTTCAGTTGATACATCTTCAATGCCGCGTACAAATCGCGCTGGCGCACCGGTTTGGTCAGAAAGCCGTTCATGCCGGCCTCGCGGCAGCCGTCTGCCTCGTCGACGTTGGCCGTGAAGGCGATGATCGGCGTGTCGATCCCCCGCATGCGCAGGCGCTTGCAGCACTCGACGCCACTCATGACCGGCATCTGGCAGTCCATCAGGATCACGTCGAAGCGCTCGCGGCTGGCGGTATCCAGGCCTGCGCCGCCATCGGCCGCCACCTGGAAGCTGCAGCCCAAGCGCTCCAACATGCGCATCGCCACCATCTGATTGACCGCGTTATCCTCGACCAAAAGCACCTTCAAGCCCAGGGCCTCAAATGCCGTCGCGCTGTCGCCGGACGCTGGCTCGGTCTGCGCCAGCGGCAGTTCGATCTCGAAATGACAGCCCTCGCCCGGCGCGGAGGTGACCTTGATGTGCCCATTCATCAGCTGGACCAAATCTTTGACGATCGCCAGACCCAGCCCTGAGCCGCCGTATTTGCGCGTGATCGAGGCATCCGCCTGGGTGAAGGGGTCGAAGACCTTCTCCAGCGTCTTTGTGTCCATGCCGATGCCCGTGTCCGCGACCCAGACGATCAAGCCCTGCGCGTTCTGTTTCAAGCCTACTTCCACAAAACCGCGCTCCGTGAATTTATAGGCGTTGCTGACCAGGTTGACAATGATCTGGCCAAAGCGCAGGGGATCGCCCTTGACCCAAATCGGACCGGCTGGCAGGTTCAGGCGCGGCTCGACCTCGGCACTGCGGGTGGCATTGCCCAGCAGGCGCAGCGCGTTGGTGATCGCCTGGCGCGCATCGAAGGCCACCGACTCCAACACCAGACTGCTTTCCTGCATCTTGGTCAGGTCCAGGATATTGTTGACCAGACCCAGCAAACTGTCGCCACAGACCCGAATCGTCCGGGCCAGCTCCAAGGTGTTGCCCTCTAGCGGCTCTTGCAGGATCAGATCGCTGAGCCCGATGATGCCGTTGATCGGCGTGCGGATCTCGTGGCTCATGACCGAGAGGAACTGGCGCTTGGCCTTGAGCGCCTCGTTGGCCGAGCGGATCGCGCGGTTGTGACCCAGGTGCAGCAACCACATCACCAACAGTAGGCCCGTGCTGGTGAAGATGCCGGATAACAGCACCCAGCCGATGTTGTCCGGGCTGTGCAGCCCTTCCTCGGCGTTGAGATCGGCGATCCAGTGGAAGCGCCACTCGCGACCCGCCACCTCCATCACCCGCGTGCTTTCGCGGGCCGCCACCGTCTTGCCGATGCCGTCGTAAATCATGGCGTCCTCGATCGCGGGCCCATCGTAAATGGTGAAGCGCAGACCCTGGCCTGCCAAGCTATCGATACCCTCCATGACCCGCTCGCCCACGAATGGCGAGTAGGTCCAGGCGATTAGGCGGGCGCGGCGCTCCTCGACCGTGGTAGGGACGACACCGCCCAGGTAAACGGGGCAGAGCATCAGGAAACTCGGTTTGCGCTGGCGATCCTGCACGAGCGAGATGCTGTGGGTGACACGCGCCTGGCCGCTATCCATGGCCTCCAACGCGGCCTCGCGGCGGCGCCGTTCCGAGGCGATATCTAGGCCCAAGGCCTGGCTGTTGGGGGCCAACGGTTCTATCTTGTCGATCACGAAATGCAGATCACTCTGGGGATCATTCAGGTATTGGAGCTTGAAGGCGCCCTTATAGGTTTCCTTCGCTTCGGCCAAATAACGCTCCAAATCCGAGGATTCCACCCGGCGAATCAGGCCAAAACCACTGACACCGGGATAGAACTCATCAATGCGCAGCGTCTCGACAAAACTGCGCCACTCCTCCAAGGACACGTCATTGCTGGAGTAGATCAGCGCCGCCAGCGAATCCAGCGCGCGGTTGTACTGCGACATGCGCGCGGATGCGGCCTGCATGCCGCGATCAACTTGCCGCTCGAAGGCGAGGCGCGTCTTTTCCTCGCTGGAAACATGGAGGAACCAGGCGCTGAGCAGGGTCGCCAGGATCGAGCCGACCTCGATCGCCAAGCCGGCCATGAGCAAAGTCCTGGATTTCATCGTCGGCCCCCAACCACCACGGCCGTACCCCCTGGGGAATAAAAATCGAGCCATCCTTTTTCTTGGGCGTGCAATTTCCCCTCATGGCTGATCATCGGCATCAAGGAAGGTACCTTAAATATTATTGACATGACCCGTTCCGAGCGACAGCGATCGGACGATTTTCAATACCCTCGACCCACGCCCGGCGGTGATTTCTTCGACGCTCCGCCGCCGCCCGCCAACCAGCGGCCATGGTTACCCCACAATGCCCTGGGCCCTCGCGCTCTCATTCGTTGTATTCCATGATTGTGCGACCTTTGAGAGAGACCATCCGAAAGGGTCGACACCCGTTTTCATCGCCAATTCTCACCCGTTTCACCGATTCTTCACGCGCGCGCTGGACAATATGGGTTGTCCGCGTTTTCTTCGGTACAATAGGTGGGCACGACCCTCGAGAGGTAGATCACCATGCGCAATCTTTTTATCATCCTGGCTTTGACAATGACCTGGAGCGCATTCGCTCAGGTCCGTTTGGACGAGACCCGCTTCCCCGCCGCCGGCAAGCACGCCACCATGCTCCAGGTCGAGCGCCTGGGCCGTTACAGTTTTACCGTCGACGGCGGCTTTGGCGTGACCTTGGCGATGGTCGACGCCATGTCCGGCCCCCAGCCGGCCCGAGGCGAACTGGGCCGCGTCGACGGTCGCCTGGATCTGATTCTCGACGCCGGGACCTACAAGATTCAGCTGGAGGGTCCCAGCGAGGCCCGCGGCCAGGTCAACCTACACGCGCGCGCCTTCGAGCTCCCTGCCGGTGAGCCGCAACCGCTCGAGGATCTCGTGTTAGCCGACACCCAACTTGACGACTTCCAACAGCGCCAGTACTGGATCGTGCTCGACCAGCCGGAGACCCTGCGGCTCGAGCTGCTCGGTCGCAACCTCGCCGACGCCAAGCTCTGGCTGGCGGGTATGTGGCTTACCGGGGCCCCCGCCCAGAAGAGCGTGCTCGAGCCCGTCTCCGGCCATCCCATGAACCTGATCGAGTTCAACCAGCCCTTACCCGCCGGCCAGTACCTGCTGACCTGCTATGGCGGCCCCGCACAGACCTGGGCCGACGGCGACGACAGCCACCCGCTGTATCTGCGCCGCGGCGTCAGGGTCGCCGGCGTTCAGGGTCGCTACCGCATGACCGTCTCGCCGTTTGGTCGCGAGCGCCTGATCGTCCCCGGCCAGGCCGATTATTTCGAGGTCCGCCGCGCCGACAAGGCGGATACCGTCCTGACCCGTTCGGACACGCTCGAAGCTTACTGGGGCCGCTCGGCCTACCTCTTCAAAGACTCGAGCAATACCATCGCCAGCCTGGATGCCTGGCGGACAGACGACAACCTCCACTGGCTGACCGTCCAAACCGCGCCCGGCTCCGAGATCGAGCTCCAGCACTTCGCCAAGCAGCGGGACAACCCGCCGACCCGCCAGCACAGCCTGGTCACCACCCAAGCCGCATTTGCCCGCGAGTCCTGCCTCGAACCCACCGGCTTCGCCTACACCAGCGGCGAGGGCAGTCGCATGGCCGTCCAGTTCGCCCGACTGGGCAACGGCATTCCCTTTGCGCGCCGGACCCAGCTGACCGCCAACCTCGAACTTTACCTCGATGTTCTCGACACCGGCGAATACCTCGTCGAGGCGCTTGCCAGCAGCACCACCCGCGCCGAGTACCGCTTCCAACCGCTGTTCCACAACGACGACTATACGCCACCGTCGTTCCGCGATCTCAACGAACCGGCCAAATTGGCCGCCGGTCGCTATATGTTTGAGCTGCAACCCCGCGGCAAGGGCATCCTCAACTTCTCGCTGCATGCTCGCAACGATGCCGCCGGCACGCCGCTACCGCCAGAAAAGGTCGCGCAAACGGTGCAGTTGGATCTCGACCTGAGCAACAGCAACGAACCGGCATCGGTGCTCGTCGTCGGCCACGCCAGCCAAACCATGGGCTGGACAGTGCGCCCGGTACCGCTCGAGCTGGGGGCACCGCTGCCCTTCTCCCTGGCCCCAGGCGCGGCCTTTGCCTCCAGCTTCGTGCTCACGGAACCCGCGCTCTTGCGGGTCGAGGGCGAGAATGCACAACTGGCGCTCGACGGCGCCACCGTCCCCAACGACACCCTCGTATCGCCCGGCACCCACCGTTTCATCATGCGCAATACCGGCGACCGCACCGGCTTCTTTCAGCTCTCGACCGTGCGCAAAGTCCCAACAGCGAAGCCGCTCCCGCTGGCAGCCTGGCTCAACCCCGCCCAGCAGCCAGCGACCATGACGGCCGCGCAACCTCGCTACTTCGACCTGAGCGCCGCGACCCCGGCCTTCTTTCTGCTGTCCGTCGACAAGCCCGGCCTCTACCGCCTCGAGACCAGTGGCCGGCTCCAGACCTCCCTCGTCCTGCGCAGCCGCGTCGACACCAACCTGTTCAGCGACAACGGCGGTGGCGTTGGTCGCAATGCCCTGGTCCAGCAATACCTGCGCCCCGGTACGTATCTGGTCTCTGCCAGTGCTTTGGGCGCCTCTAACGGCCGTTGCGGGCTTCACTTGCGCCGCACCGAGCTGATCCAGAGCGAGCCGCTCGAGGTCGGCGCCATCCGCCGCCACAGCTTGCGCGAGGACGAAGCCGTCCAGATCCCCTTCACCCTGGACCACGACAGTACCTGGATTTTCCGCGGCCTGGGCCTCGAGAATGAGTTCGGCTTGCGCATCGAGGACAAGCACGGCTTCCCCATGCTCAGCCCCAGCCGGGTCAGAGAGCTCGCTCTCGCGCTTCCGGCCGGCGACTACCGCATGATCTCACTGCCCGAGGCCGTCCCCAGCCGGCGCCTGTTCCAGTTCGAGGAACAGCCCGCGCCCCGCGACTTCGACGGCAAGGGTCCCTTCGACCTGCGCTTCAACCAGCCCTACCAGCACGTCTGGCGCGTGGGCGAGCCCGACCAGTACCGCCTGCAGGTGCCCGCCGAACTGGAGCTGAGCCTGCAGCTCAGCGCGGACATGCGCGCCACCTTCAGCCGCGACGGCCAGACCCTGGCCACCGCCATCGGGGGTCAACCCTTCTCGCAAAAGTTCTCCCCTGGCCCGCTCCACCTGAGCGTCCAGCGCCTCGACCCCGGCGACCGCTTCCCCTATGCGCTGACCGTCACCACCAACACTCTCTGCAGCGGCGTGCCTAGGGTCCTGACCGAGCCCGGTACCGCCCTCCCCGTCAGCATCGCTGGCGAAGGCCTGGTGCGCATCCAGAGCTTCGGCGCCCGCGACGTGGCGGGCGTTCTGCGCACCCTTGACGGCACCGTCGTCGCCAGCGCCGACGAGAGCCCCGACGACTGGAACTTCAAAATCATGCGCAACCTGGCCCCGGGTCACTACCTGCTCGACATCACCCAGCGCGGTGCCGGCTCGGGCCCGCTGCGCATCGACCTTGAGGAATACCCCAGCGAAACGCAAGCCCCGCAGAAACTGCCCTTTGCCCAAGCGCTGCAGCTGGCCCAAAAGGTCGCTGTCCTCCCGCTTCGGGTGTCCGAGCGCCAACTGGCCCAGTTCCGCACGAGGGGCAATGCCCACTTCGCCCTGTTGCGCGACCAGCAGTCGCTGCTCGAGGGCAGCGAGGGCCAGCTGGTCCTCGAGGCCGGCGGCGACTACCGCCTGATCGTCTGGTCCGAGGCTGAGCGACCCGGCCAAGTCAACCTCGAGGCCGAACGGCTGACCGCCCGCGACCGTGCGCTAGGCAAAGCCGAGAAGCTGACCGGCGCAGGCACCTGGCACCTGACCGACGCCGCCGCTGGCAGCTGGTGGGTCGACAGCCCCGGCCCCGTGCTCTACGCCGAGGCCCCTGACCGACCCTTCCTGCCCTTGGGCAAGCAACCCCTCAACCTCTTCAGCGGCGAGGCCTGGCTGATCGGCCGCGACCTGGCGCTGCGCCCCGTCGTCGCCGAGACCGGCAGACTCGAGCTTCCACTCGGTCGCGACCCGCTCACTCTGCGACTGCAAGCCAAGCCGGACCAGGCCGCCCTGGTCGTGCTCGACGGCGCCTCCAGCCACCCGGCCGCCCAGGTCAAATCCGTCGGCGCGCCGGCCCTGCCGATCGCCTGGTCGACCATGACGCCCAGCGAGCACGGCACCGTTCTGGGCCTGCCCAGCTCGGGCACCGCCACGCTGCGCATGTGGCCGCTGACCCACGAGCCCGGCACCGTGCGCCTGGACCTGCGCACCTACCCGCTCCTGCCCAGCCGCGCCTACCAACCCGAAACCGGCGCGCTGGACGCCGGCAAGGCGCTGCGCCTGACCCTTGACACCGGCCTGCCCGCAGTCAAGCTGCTGCTAGGACAAGGCCTGGTCGCCGTCTACCAGAACGGCGAGACGGTGGCGGCCACCCTGGCCGCGATGGACCGACACCTGGCCCAGACACTGCCCGTACAGGGCGGCAGTCTGACCCTGATCAACACCGCTGCAACGACCCAGATCTACGAGCTTGCCGCCGCTGTGGCGGAACCGGCCTTGGCCCTTGGGGTGGAGGGCTACGAGCGCCTCTTTGACCAGCCCGGCCACCTGCGCTTCAGCTTGCAGGACCAGCCTGGTCGCCGCCTGGCGGTGCTGGGCGACGCCCTGACCCTCCGCATGCGTGCCGCCGATGGCCGCTACTTCGAAGGTGAGGACCAGGCCACCCTGCCCGCAACCGCGGCCGAACTGGAGCTGGAACACGGCCCAGGCCTCGTCAAGCTCGCCTACCTCGACGCCTCAGACCAGCGCACTCTGTGGCAGACGGACCAGCCCGCGCGCGGCCCCTTGCCAGATCAGCCCTTCGACCTGGGCGAGGGCGGCACCTGGACGCTCGCGCTGAGCGCACCTTCCCTGATCCGCATCCAGACCCGCTCCGCGGTCGTCACCCTGCCGGGCCTTGAACGCCACGCCGGTGGCATGCTGTCCTTCGCCGCCTACCTGCCCGCGGGCCAGCACCAGCTGAGCGCCCGTCCCCTGGCCGGCACGACCGGCGTGCGCCTGGCCGCCCAGCTCACCGCCCTGCGAATCTTGGGCAAAGAAGCGCCCTGGACCCTGATCGGCGAGGGCGACAGCCACGGCTGGACCTTCACCGTCTCCACGACCAACAAAGTCGGCGTGGGTCTGGCCTGCGACGCCGACCGCTTGGAGGCCGCGCTCTACGACAACAAAGGGACCCTACTCTCGACCAGCCCCTTCTACCTGGGCGACCTGGCGCCCGGCGACTACGTCCTCATCGTCAGCGGCCACGGCGCGCCCGTGCGCTACCGCCCCATGCTTCTGGGCGCCGAGGGACCTGGCCAGGCCATCCCCGAAGAGGTCCTCCAGTCCTACCTGAACCCAACCAAGGCGGATGACGAAAACCCCCGCCCAGACGACACCTTCGACGAGGAAAGCGAAGGCGACGACGAAGGTCAGGAGTAACCGAATCACCCAGTGGGGCCGACCGCCGGTCGGCCTCTCCGGCAGAAGTTCAACGTGGCCCCTGCCCATTTACCCTTTCTCTATAAGGATGATCCGGTAGGCACTGGGTTTTTAGAAATCCAGAATTCAACTTTCTGATCCTCTGGGCCCCTTTCCTTCCGCGCGGTTCCAGATTTCTTAAATCCAAGGTCGTGCGTCTCGAGCAGGACTTCAAAAGGACGATCTACCGCAGCATTGTCGTCATTGCGCGGATAGCAACGGCCGATACGCGCTGGTGTTTCGAAAAATTGATCTCGACTTCCCAATCCAACCAAAGGATTTTTGTCGTTGCGCTCTCAACATCGCCCGATACCGGCAGGTGTTTCGAAAATTGGATTTCAATTTTTCGATGGACCGGATCCCCCACGTGCAGTGCAGGTTCGGATTTTCGATGATGAAAGGCGTGCGCCCTTTGGCGAAAGGCGATTTTTCGATTCACCACTGCCTTGTGCCCGTTGCGCTCTCGGCCACGCCCGGTAAGCTCCGGTTTTTCGAAAATCTGTCTTCAACTTTTCGATCCACTGGTGGGTTTTCATTCAGTGTGAATCAGGAAGTTCGAGGAGGAAGAGCGTACGCCCGGATGTTCAACGTGCATTTTCGATTTCGCACAGGGTGGAGACCAATGCGATATCAGCAACACCCGATGACGCGTTTCAGTTTTTCGACCCACAGAAACCAGGACCCTACAGCTGCTGGCCAGGGGCCCTTGCGAACTATGCTATAGTGGCATCCAGGGGGCACGCATGTTACCAATCGGGATGGGCAACTCGGATTTCAGGGAGATTCGCGAAGAAGGCTATTACTATGTCGACAAATCGCTGCTGATTCGCGACCTGCTGCAAGACGCCTCCAAAGTCGTGCTGATTCCCCGCCCCAGACGCTTTGGCAAAACGCTCAACCTCAAGATGTGCGCGGCCTTTTTCAGCGATCAGGAACCCAAGCGCCAGCTTTTCGATGGACTCGCCATCGCCGCCGACACCCAGGCCATGCAGCACTTCGGCGCCTATCCTACCATTTTCCTGACCTTCAAAAACCTTCATGCCGACAACTGGGAGAGCTGCCAAATCAAACTGAAGTCCCTGGTCAGCAACCTGTTCCGAGCCTACAAGGACCGGATTCAACCGGACGCGACTCAGAAAAACCTTATTCAAGAATTCCTCGACCGCAAGGCACCCATCGAATTAGTTGAGGAAGCCCTTCAAATGCTGACCGAGCTCCTCTACCAAAGCACTGGCAAAAAAGTCTTCCTGTTCATCGACGAATACGATGCCCCCATCCAGGATGGCCATTTCTTCGGTTACTACGACAAAATCGTGGGCTTTTGCAGGGTTTTTTTTGGATCCGTCTTGAAAGACAATCGCTACCTTCGCAAGGGCGTGCTGAGCGGCGTCCTGCGCATCGCCCAGGAGTCTCTTTTTTCAGGGCTTAACAACATCCAGGTTGCGACAGTGCTCGAGCAGAGCTACTCCCAACACTTTGGATTTACCGATACAGAGGTCAAACAAATCCTCGACGACTTTGGTATGAGCCACCGCCAAGCGGAAGTCCGGAGTTGGTATAACGGATACAAAATCGGCACGTCGACGCTCTTCAACCCCTGGTCGATTTTGTCCGTAGCCGCCAAAAAGCCTGACGCCTTGGAAAGCTATTGGATCAACACCTCCCAAGACAAGTTGCTCGAGACCCTGATCACGACACAGCATTGTATTTTCCTAGAAGATTTAACCCGACTTCTAAAGGGTGAAGGCCTTAGCAAGGAAGTCTGGCCGGCAGTGAGCCTCAATCGAATCGACGGCCAGTCCATTTGGAGCCTTCTACTGTTCAGTGGCTATGTGACCTTTGTCGAGAAAGAATCCGAAACACGCTATGTCCTGAAGCTACCCAATCGCGAAGTACGCTACTATTTCGAACACATTGTCCGTCGTTGGATCGAGGGTCCTTACGCCCCTGCCGAACCCTTGAAAGGGCTCATCGTCGAAGGGAAACTGGAGGCCTTTCGCGCGTACCTCACCGATCACATCCTCCGTTTGGTCGGTCACAACGACACCGGTGGCAGGAGCGAACCCGAAAACTTCTACCACGGCCTGGTCCTGGGTCTCTGCGCCTACGGCCTGGGTGAGCTCTATGAAATCACCTCGAATCGCGAAGCGGGCCTCGGTCGCTACGACCTTCAGCTCAAGCCGCGGAGCCCTGGGCTGCCCGGCTATATCTTCGAGTTCAAAAGTCTCAGAAAGGGCGATGATCACGACCTTGCCGCCACCGCGGCGGCCGCGGTCGACCAGATCCGCAATAGACAGTATGCCGTTGAATTAAAGCAGAGCGGGGTTGAGCCCCTATGGCTCGTCGGCATCGCCTTTTTGGGAAAAGAGCTAGAATTGCACTGGCAGGCCGGCTAACCCACCCGACCTAGCGCCCTCCGCCCTCACTTTTTCACCGCTATTTCGCGCAGGCTTCATCATCCTTTCACGGGCACTGGCGACAATCCTTTCAGCCCGAGCACCCATGCTTCGGTTTCTCGCCCCGTAGGGCCCTTTCTTTAAGGTAAAATGAGGGGCCCGCTTCACGAATCAACGCGAGTTAGCCGCAACACAAGCACCCGTGAGAGGAAGAGCCATGAATCCATCGATCGCCCCGTCCCGACCCCTGCCGTTCCGCGTCCTGTTCCTGTTGCTGCTGACCCTGCCCGCTCTGGCTCAGACGGCACGTCCGCCCGAGAACGGCAAGACCCAGATCCTGCCAGAACAGTTCCTGCGCGCCTATGACCCGATCACCGTCTTCTTTGCTACCGACCGCGGTCCCGCCAAGGGCGGTCCCCTGGACGAACCCAGCGGCTTCCTCGACATCTCGCCCAAGCATCCGGGCGAGGCCCGCTGGCTCGACGCCCGCACCCTGCAGTTCCTGCCGACCATCCCCTGGCCCGCGCTGGCCCGCTTCCAGGTCAAAACCGCCGACGGCGCCCGCCAGCTGACCACCCTGATGGCCCGGCCCACCAGCACCCAGCCCGCCGCCGATAGCCGCGACCTGGACCGCATCGCCGAGTGGATCCTGGCCTTCGCCCAGCCGATCGCGATCGAGGATCTGGCCAAGATGATCCGCATCGACGTGCGACCCCAGCCCGGTACCGAGAACGAGGTCGCCCGCACGCTCGGACCCAGCGACTTCACCATCTCCGCGCTCGAGCGCGGCAAGGGCGACGCCGCCAGCCAGTACCTGCTGCGCCTGGCCCATCCGATCGGCTTCGGCAACGTCGCCCTGCTGCAGCTCCAGCTCTGCCAAGACCCCGCCGCCACCGATGCCCGCCTGACCTACCGCTACACCACCCGACCCGTCTTCAGGGTCGACGCCGTCGGCTCCGGCAACATGCTGCTGCCCGTCACCGCCGCAGGTAGCCGCTACAACCGCGATCAGGCCATCGACGGCGGCAAGGGCGAAGCCTCGATCACCGTCCGCTTCAGCGACAGCCCCGCCGCCCTGACTCTCGAACAGGTCAAAGCCCTGATCCACTTCCAGCCCGCCGTGCGCGACCTGCGCCACGAGCTGCGCGGCCAGGAACTCAAACTCGCCTTCACCCCCGAGCGGGAGAAAACCTACCAGGTCGGCCTGACCCACGTCGAACTGCACGACAAAAGCGGCCGCAAACTGCAAGCCTTCGGGCCGTCCGAGTTCTATGTCTTCTTCGGTAGAGCGCCGGCCTTCGTGCACTGGCTCCAGGCCCGCGGCATCGTCGAGCGCTATGGCCCCCAGCAGCTGCCCATGGAGGCCCGCGACACCCAGCATCTCGACGTGCGCATCTATAAGATCGACCCCACCGACACCAACTTCTGGCCCTTCCCCAGCGAGCCCGTCGTCGTCGACGAGGAGGAGCGACCCGCCGGTCCTGGCGAGGAACCCCAGCCTGGCCGCGACTATATCGTCGAGCACATCCGCCAGTTGGGCACGCCCCTGGTCAGCCGTATCCTCGCCCTCGGCGGCAAAGCCAGCAGCGGTGCACGCTTTGGCTTTGACCTCCAACCTCTGCTGGCTCAGGCCTTTGGCAAGGACCAACCGGGCACCTATCTGATCGGCTACCGCGAGTTGGGCACCTCCAAGCAGCGCTACTATGCCCGGGTCCAGGTCACCGACCTGTGCCTGGCCACGGTCGAGGAACAGTCCGCCGTCGTCTTTGCCGTCACCTCCCTGCGCGATGGCCAGCCCATCGCCGGTGCCCAGGTCCTTGTCGAAGGCATTGAGGACGGCAAGCCGACCACGCTGATCGAGGGCCGCACCGATGCCACCGGCCTGTTTCGCTACGACCATGAGCAGGCTTCCGCCAATGACACCTGGCGCATCCGCATCGCCAAGGACGGCGACACCCTCGTGCTCGATCCAGAAGAGCCGGCCCCGATCTTCTTCGACAACCACAACTCCTATGCCGGCGGTACCTGGCTGAACTGGCTGACCGAGGAGCCCCAGACCAGCAAGCACGACGCCAACCTGCTGTGCTTCATATTCCCCGAACGCCCCATCTACCGACCCGAGGAGCCCGTCCACCTGCGCGGCTACCTGCGCGAACGGGTCGACGGTAGCCTCGTTGTGCCCGAGCTCGAGGAGGGCGCGCGCCTGCTGATCAACGGACCCGGCGGTCGCCAGTGGACCCGCCCACTCGAGCTCGACCAAGTCGGCAACTTCTACCAGCTGTTCGATGAGAAAGACCTGCCCAGCGGCGAGTACAGCGTCTATGTCGACGTGCCCTCCCACGGCTGGCAGGGCTATTGCGGCTTCCGCAAGGAGGCCTACCGCATCCCTCGCTTCGAGGTCGACCTGGACACCGCCGACCGGGTCGCACTCGACAAGAAGTTCGAGGTCCGTCTGCGCGCCACTTACTACGCCGGCGGCCCCGTCTCCGGCCAGGACGTCAGCTGGAGGGTCTCGACCATGCCCTACGTGCCCGTCATGGAGGGCTACAGCGACTTCCTGTTCTCCTCCGAGGAGCGCTTCGCCACCGGCCCCCGCGACGACCTCTACCAGGGCCGCACCAGCGAGGCCAAGACCGACGACAGCGGCACGGCCACCCTGGCCCTCGACCCGACCAAGGCCCGCGACGCCCGACCCCTGCGCTATGTCATTGAGGCCACCGTCACCGGCGCCGATGCCCAGACCGTCTCCAACACCCGCGCCGTCATCGCCCTGCCGCCCTTCACCCTTGGCCTGCGCCTGCCGCGCCTGTTCAAGCAGGACCCCAAGCTCCGCGCCGACCTGCTCGTGCTCGGCATCGACGGCAAGCCCAAGGCCGGCCAAGAACTCCAGGTCCGCGTCTTCCAGCGCCAGTGGCACTCCTACCTGGTCGAGTCCGACTTCACCACCGGCAAGGCCAAGTACGTCACCGACGTCGTCGACCTGCCGCTGGCCGACGAAACCGTCAAATCCACCGCCGGACCCCTGCCCTACAGTTTCACCGCACCCGGCGCCGGCGTCTATATTGTCGAGGTCCTTTCCCGCGACGCCCTCGGCCGCCTGCAGAAGGTCAAGGCCGACACCTTCGTCTCCGGCGACGAGGCGGTTTCCTGGCAAAAGCCCAAGGAGCAGATCTTCGAGGTCGTCTGGGACAAGGATGCCTACGACCCCGGCCAGACCGCCAACCTGATCATCAAGAGCCCGTTCCAGCAAGCCAGAGCGCTGGTCATCGTCGAGGCACCCCAAGCCAACCAGTACACCTGGGTCGACGTCAAGGGCGGCCAGGGCATCTTCGCCCTGCCCGTCAGCGCCGCGATGACGCCCAGCCTGCCCGTCCACGTTCAGCTGATCCGCGGCCGCATCGCCGCCGAGCGCGACGCCCTGCTCGACCTCGGTAAACCGATCGCCAAGTCGGCCTCCACCACCCTCAAGGTCAACCCCAAGGCCTTCCGCGCCAAGATCGCGGTCGTCCACCCCTCGCCGATGATGCCCGGCAGCACGATGCCACTGGACCTGACCATGACCGACCCCGATGGCGCGCCCCTCGACGGCGAGGCCACGATCTGGCTGGTCGACCGCGCCGTGATGGCCCTGGCCACGGAGGGTCCGCTCAATGCCCTGACCACGTTCCTGCCCGATCACCAGGCCTATTGCCGCCTGCGCGACACTCGCAACGACGTCTTTGGCGAGTTGCCCGACGAGCTCTTCCCCGGCGGTGACGGCGCGCTGGCCAAGATGGCCGCCGGCCTGTTCGGCGAAACCACCGTGCGCCGCAACTTCAAGACCGTGCCCTTCTACAAGGCCAACCTCCCCGTCCGCGGCGGCAAGCTGCACGTCGAGATCCCCCTGCCCGACAACCTCACCGACTTCTCCATCCGCGCCGTCTGCACCAGCGGCATCGAGCGTTTCGGCTATGCCCGCTCCGTCGTCTCGATCCGCCTGCCGCTGATCGTCCAGCCGGCGCTGCCGCGCTTCGTGCGGCCCGGCGACCAGTTCGTGGCCGGCGGACTGGGCCGGGTCGTCGATGGCGCCGGCGGCGCCGCCCGCGCCGAGCTCCAGGTCGAGGGCTTGAAAGCCGTGAGCGAGAGCAAGCGCAGCCTGAACCTGGCCCTCAATCAGCCCCAACAGATTTACTTCCCGCTCGTGGTCGCCACCCAGGCCGCCGCGCCCGGCGAGCCGGCCAAGACCGTCAAAGTGGCGATCGCGCTCAAGCGCGAGGCCGATGGCGCAGCCGACGCCTTCGAGCTGGAACTGCCCGTGCGCCCCGACCGCGATTGGGAGTCGCGCGAACAGTTCAGCCTGACCGACAAGCAGAAGCCCCTCAACCTGCTGGAACCCGCGGAGCCCGCCCGCGCCGGCACGCTCAGTCGCGAGCTGCTCCTGACCAGCCAGCCCGCCCTGATCAAGATGCTGGCCGCGCTCGACTTCAACACCAACTACCCCCACGCCTGCACCGAACAGCGGGTCAGCCAACTCATGCCGCAACTGGCCCTGCGCGACCTGCTGGGCAAGGTCGGCCGCGCCACCAAGAAGGACAAGCTCGAGCTGGCCATGAAGGAGAACCTCGAGTACCTGGCCCAGGTCCAGCGCGCCAATGGCCTGTTCGGCTTCTGGCCCGGTAAGGGCGCCGGCTATGTGGGTCTGACCGCTTACGTCACCGAGTTCCTGGTGCTGGCTCAGAAGGCCGGCTTCGAGGTCAAGCCGGCCATGCTGGACAAGGCGCTGAAGGCGCTGGAGGCCGCGCTGCGCTCCGACTACCAGGGTTTCCTGCCCCAGCAGTCGTTCGAGGAACGCGCCCTGGCCCTGCACGCCCTGGCCCTGGCCGGCAAGTTCGACAAGTCCTACGCCTTCGAGCTGGCCGCCCGCGCCCAGATGCAGAGCCTCTCGGCCGAGGCCATGGTCCTGCACACCCTGCTCAAGCAGAACCTGACCAGCGCCGAGATCGCAACCGACCTGGCGAACGACCTGCACAAAAGCGTGATTTACGGACTCGCCGGTGGCAAGGAGGTCTACAAGGGCCTGCAGTACCGCAGCAAGAGTTTCGGCGGCCGCATCCTCAGCTCGGAGAGCAAGACGCTGGCGTCCGTGACCCGCGCCCTCTACCGCAAGGAGCCCGACAACCCGCGCGTGCGCCTGCTCGTCGACGAGCTCGTCGGCCTGGGCCAGGGCGACGGCTGGGGCGATACCAGCAGCAACACGGCGGCCCTGCTGGCCCTGGGCGAGGTCGTCACCGTCGCCCCTCGCGACGCCGGTCAGCGCTTCAGCCTGGTTCAGGGCGACGCCACCAGCGAGCTCGACACCGCCAGCGCCGTCGTCGTCCGCAGCGACAGCGACAAGCCCGGACCCGGCAGCCTGCGCTACCTGAGCGGGACCGGCGCCGCGCCGCTGGCCTGGATGCGCCTGCGCTATCTGCCCGAGTCCGGCGGCGCGACCGTCAAACCGCTCAACCAGGGCTTCGCCCTCAGCCGCGAGCTGGAGCTCTACGCCAAGGACGGCGGTGCGCCGACCCGCACCGAGCTGGCCGAGGGCGCCGTCGTCGACCTCAGCATCGGCACCGTCGTCGAGGAGCACCTGCGCCTGGTCAACCCCGAGGATCGGGTCTACGTCGCCATCCGCGTGCCCTTCGCCGCCGGTCTGGAGCCGCTCAACCCGAACCTGGCCAACGCCCCGGCAGAGGCCCGCAGCCGCGGCACCACCACCCTGGAGCCGACCTACGCCGACTACCGCGACGACCAGGTCACCTTCTACTATGACGAGCTGCCCAAGGGCACCTACCACTTCTACTTCCGCACCCGCGCCACGATCGAGGGCGACTTCACCCACCCGGCCGCCCGCGCCGAACTGATGTACCGCCAAACCGTCTTCGGCCGCGGCGCCGGCGCCAGGGTCAAGGTCACCAAGGCACCTTGATCCTACAGCAGCGTCGCGCCCCCTCCCGTAGGTCGGGCGCGACGCTTGGCGCATCAGAGACGCGTTCCCCGCAGCGGCGACCCGGCGGGTCCGCCTTTGCCTTGATCACCACTGACAAGGTCGTACTAGATTCGCCAGGCTTACCACCGAAGAACCAAGCGCTTCTGCCGCCCCTTCCTTCGCGGCGTCGCGGCTTCGCGTGAGGCAAAAATCGCGTGAATTTCTCATACCCTTCATCCTGATTTCACCCCCACCCGCGATCATCTGGATCGAGGGCATCAGCGCATCGATGTCTGAGGTAAAATGGAACCTCGAGGGGTCACGATGAAGCAAGCGCGCAACAAACCAAGAACCCGTAAAAGCAGCCGGCTCGCGCGGTTCCACCAGGTTCACACCCAGCTACTGCGCACCCGCTTGGCCCGCCCGCGCCAGGCGACCCCGCCCACGCCGCGGCGCTTCCGTCGCCGCTGGTTAGCCCTGATCGCACTGCTGCCGCCCCTGCTGGCTCTGGCTTGGCTGTGGCCCAAGTCCGCGCTGATCTCGCCGCCGGCGACGGCGCTGTTCGTCGACCGCCACGGCACCTACTTGGCCGAAGCCGGCGCCGGCGAGCTGGGCTACTGGGACGTCGCCGAGGGCGGCGAACGCATCAGCCAAGCCCTGCTGGCAATCGAGGACAAGCGCTTCGCCGAACACGGCGGTGTCGACGTCCAAGCCCTGCTCCGCGCGCTCGACAACAACCTCGAGGGCAAGCCCCGCCAGGGCGCCAGCACCTTGGCCATGCAGGTGGCACGCATGCAGTCCCCTGGCGCCGAGCGCGGCTACACTCAGAAGCTAGAGGAGATCGCCACCGCCTGGCTGATGACCCTGCGCCACGGCCGACCCGCGGTTTTGCGCCACTATCTTAAACTGGTGCCCCAGGGCAACCGCATGCACGGGGTGGCCTACGCCGCCCGCCGTTACTTCCGCAAGCCGCTGTGCGACCTCAGCTGGGCCGAGGCCGCGACGCTAGCCGCCCTGCCCAAGGCGCCCGGCCGCATGAACCTCTACCGCGCCGGCGGCTGGCACCTGGCCCAGCAACGCGCTCGCCTGATCCTGCAGCTCCTCACCGATGAGGGCCGCCTCAGCGCCGCCGAGCAGCGCTTGGCGCTCGATGAACTGGTGAGCCTGCCCCGCCCCGAAAAGGAGCTGCGCCCCTTCAACGCCTACCACGCCATCTTGCGCCTTGAGGAGCTGCCCCGCGCCGCCAGCTATTCCGGACCCGTCGTCGCCACCCTCGACCTCGAGCTCCAGGACCTGCTCGACCGCTTCTGCTACGCCGCCATGAGCACTTACCGCCGCGCCGGCTCCGGCAACATCGCCGCGGTCCTGCTGTCGCGCAAGGACGGCGATATCCTCGCCTACGTCGGCTCCGACTTCTACGGCGACCCCAAGTACGCCGGCAGCATCGACTTCGCCAGCACCCCACGCAGCGCCGGCAGCACGCTCAAGCCCTTCATCTACGCGCTCGGCCTGGAGTCAGGCCAGTATACCGCCGCCTCGATCGTCGACGACTTGCCGCTCTACCTGACCCACGCCACCGGCAACTACTCCGCCTTCAACTACGACCAGTCCTACCTCGGCCCCATGCTCTACAGCCACGCCCTCGCCAACAGCCGCAACATCCCGGCTCTTTCCGTGCTGCGCCAGGTCGGTCAGCGCAAGGTCTTCGAGCGCCTGCACGCGCTGGGCCTGGGCGACCCGCACCTAGGCGCCGAGCACTACGGCCTCAGCCTGGCCATCGGCGGCATGGACGTGCGCCTGACCGATCTGGTCCAGGCCTATGGCAGTCTGGCCAACGACGGCTATGCCTACCGTAGCCGCTGGCTGGTGGACCAACCCGGCGGCCCTGACCGCCAGCGCATCTTCCCGGCAAAGGTTGCGCGCCATCTGACCCAGTTCCTGGCCGACCCCGCCGCCCGCCTACCCAGCTTCCCCGACCTCGGCTTCCCCTTCCCCGTTGCCGTCAAGACCGGTACCAGCCAGGGCTTTCGCGATGCCTGGACCGTCGCCTACAGCGACGAATACCTGCTCGGCCTCTGGACCGGCCACCCCGACGCCTTGCCGATGAACCAGCTCGGCGGCCTCGAGGTCGCCAAACTGGCCCGCGAGATCCTGATGGCGCTGCAGCCCGACCAAGTCCGCGGCATCGACGAACGCGGCTTTCCCCAACCCGAGGGCAGCGTGCCGGTACAGGTCTGCCAACTGGCTGGCGACCGCGCCTCCGCAGACTGCACCGAGCCCGTCGAGGTCTGGTTGGACCCCAAGGACGTGCCGGTCAGCTGTGGCAGCGTCCACGTGACCTGCGCCGTCGACCGCCGCAACGGCGGCGCGGCCAATGCCATGACGCCTGCCGCGGATGTGGTTCAGGGACACTTCATCCAGCTGGATCCGCGCTACGTCGCCTGGGCCGAGCGCAGGGGCCTAGTCGCCCCACCCCGCCC
>CAYRFM010000053.1:0-55155 GCA_964423555.1 uncultured Holophagae bacterium
GTGGCGTTAGTTCCCGCAAGTGCCGTGATGCCCCATCGCGGTTGGGAGCTGCGACAAAGGCAAAGCGGTGGGGGCACCTAGCCGGTTTACCTGACTTCTCCTGGCTCCGCGGACGGAGTCTCGCTTTGGGGCACTCTCGAGAACGGCTCTCTTTCGCTTCGATTCTTGCCTCCGCCTGGCACAAGATTGCATCTTGTGCTACGTAGGCACGGCGCGGTGGCGACCATTTCGCATGGCGGCCCCACGCTTGTTCGCGTCTTACTTCGCGGCTTCGCGACTTCGCGTGAGACAAAAAAAGGGCCCGCCGAGGCGGGCCCTTCTCGAGCTTGGACAGGTGGACAGGGTCAACGGGCGTGGACGCGGGCGACGTCGAAGGTCGCGCCGGCGCCGTGGCAGACGGCACAGGATTCGCCAAAGGGTGCGGTGTTCAGCCAAGTGTGCGCGGCTGCGTCGAGGGTGTCGTGGCAGCCGATACAGGCGGCCGAGTTAGGCGGCATGGGGCTGTAGTACTCGCGCTCGTCGGCGGTGCTCAGACGACCACCCGAGGGGACGTCGTAGCTGTTGCCAACGTGGCAGGTTTCGCAGTTGCTGAGGATCCCCGGATAGAGGACCTCGTTGTAGTTGTGGGGCGTGCCGCGGAAGCCGACGACGGTGTAGTCGCGTTCCAGTTCTTCGCCGCGGTGGATGCGGTGGACCAGGAATTTGAAGTCGATCGAGCGCACCGGCAGGTCGGCTGCGGGGCGGTAGCGGCCGTCGTCGCCGACGGGGGTATGGCACATGACGCAGTAGTTCGGGTCGTGGCGGTTGCCGCCGTGCAGGGTGAGGTTGTCGTGGCAGGCGTCGCATTTGGCGTCCTCGACGACGTGGCGGCGCGGGATTGGGGTGGCGTCGGTGACCGCGAAGGCGATGTAGGGATTGTTGTCCATGGTCTCGCGGAAGGTCACTTCACTGGTGGTGCCGGCGTTCAGCAGCACGTTGCGGTTGGCTTCGGCGCCCAGGGTGAACGAGCCGACGGCGTTTTCGGGAATGGCGTTGGTGAAGGTGTAGGTCCAGTAGTCGCCATCGGGAACCGCTGCTTGGGCAGCTGCCTCGGTTTGCAGGAACGAGAAGTCGGTGTTGGGGCCGGCGATGAGGAAGGTCAAGCTGGCCAGGGTCGAGGGGCTGATCGGCTCCTGTGCGTTGTTGAACAGTTTGAAGCGCACGACGGGGCGTTCACCTGGGGTGGTGTGGGTGATCGAGTCGACGGCGATGTGGATGCCGGCCAGCTGGGTGCTCTTGGCTTCGATGGTGTGGGCACCGAGGATCGAGGCGTCGAATTCGAGCTCGCCCTGCGGGATGTGGCAGTTGGCGCAGAGGTTGTCGCTGACCTGGGGCAGGTCGCCGTGGTTCAGGCCGGTGGCGAAGTTGACGTCGTCGTGGCAGCTGCCGCACGATTCACGCGAGGGGTTGAGCAGGTGCGCATAGCTCTGTTCCGAGCCCTCGGCGTGGCAGGTGGCGCAGTTGCGCAGGTCCTGCGGGAAGACGACTTTCGAGTAGTCATGGACGCTGTTGGCGTTGCCAATGATCTGGTAGGGGTGACCGGCTTCGACCGAAGGCAGGTGCTCGCCCATGTGGATCTTGTGGATCATGACATCGAAGTCGACGCTGTTGCCGGTGTCGGGATCGATCACGCCCTCGGTATGGCACATCACGCAAATTTCGATATTCTTGCGGCTGCCGCCGTGTTCAGCCAGCTCGTCGTGGCACTTGTTACAGGTTTCGGTGCGGACGATGTCGTGGACATAGGGCACTTCGCCGCCGGCGGGGGTGAAATGGGCCACGGTGTTGTCGACGATGCGCTCGCCGTCGTAGGCGGTCAGGTCGCGGCGCACGTAGAGACCGACGGTGTGGGTGGCGTTGACGTCCACGTCAGCCGGCAACTTGGCGCGGAAGGTGTGGATGTAGGCGCCGTCGCCGAGGTCGGTTAGGTTCCCGCTCTCGGTGCTGGGCTGGACGGCGGTCACGCCGGTCGTCGAGCTGGTCACGGTGCGGTTGATATAAGAGGTGTACTGGGTTTTGCCCTCGGGGATCGTACCCAAGAGGAAGGTGGTGGTGATGGGTCCGGGCGATTCGATGCCCTTGACGTCCAACGGACCACCCAGGTCGTCCTTCAGTTCGAAGGCGACTTTGACTTGCTGGCCCTCGACGGTGACGTCGGTGATCTCGACGTGGATACCTGGGCGAACGAAGTCGACCGTTTTCTGATCGAGGTAGCGGTTCTTGTCGAAACGCGTGTACCTGAGTTGTTTGATGGTTTGAGCGGACACCCCAACCAGAACCACACCCAGCACGATAAACAAGACGAGACGGATGTTGCGTAAGCGGATCATGACTTCCTCCTGGAGCAGCTTTGAACGGGTTTTTGCCATGATAAGGCCAAAATCGCTGTCAAAGCAATAGCATGAGGCACCCAGGGCCCATGTCCCCATGTATCGATGGGTGTCACTGGGCAGGGAGCAAAAGCGGTGCCAGGCGGCGGGCTCAAGATTATGGGAGTGGCGAGGGGCTTTGGCGGCTCGGGCTGGGAATATCACCCAGGCTGAGGACTATTGCGCAGTCGCCTAGCCCTTGGCCACAATTTGGCTCAAAGAGTTTGCAAAAAGATTGCATGATTCAAGCGACAAGGCTCAAGACACAAGCTGTGTGAGCGACGGTGAGAGCGCGTGCGATTTGTTGTCATCGCGCCGGGTGTTCCTTGTGGCGGAGCTTTGTGGCGCGCTTACTTGACCTTGAATTTGATGTACTTGGGCACCAGCAGCTGTTTGAAGGCGAGGGCTGCGGGGCGACCGGTCTTGGCGGCGATGTCCTTGTCGAAATTCAGTTGAAAACGGGCGGTGGTGCCATTCACTTTATTGAGGTTGGTTTCGACCAACTGGGGCACCTGGATATCGAAGGAGACCTTGAGACCGGCAAGGGTCGGCTTGAGCATGTTGAGCTGTTGTTCGAGCAGCTCGTCCTGCATATCGGTGAAACTCTTCATGCTGTCGTTGTCGAGCAGGCGCAGGGTATAGGTGTCGCCTTCCTGGACCAAGGTGATTTGGCCACCGCCGGCTTTGGCCATGAAAGCCTTGAGATTGTTGACGGAGGCCAGCATGTCGATCTTGCGAATGCCGTTCTCGACCTTGCTGGTGAACTTCTTGACCTGACCGCCGTTCTCGGTGACCATGGCGCGCAGCTTGCTCTCTTCCAGCAGCGAGAAGTCGGCGCCCATCTGCTTGCCCTGGGTCAGCAACAACTGGTACATCTGGTCGAGGACTTCGAGCTTGAGCGCCATATCGCCACCCAAGTCTTTGCCGATCTTGACGTTCAGACCGAGATCGAGACATCCGCTCAGGCACAGACAGCACAGCAGGGCAGGTACGAGGACGCGCATCGTGGCTCACTCCAGAAGACGGCCGAGGCCGGAGATGCCCGCCCGGCGAACCGGGCGGGGCAGGTTTTAGTCGCGGTCTTTGAAGAAGGAGGCGAACGGGCTGTGGCCCAGGCCTTCCTTGCTGGAGAACTCGCTGATGGTGCGGTGATCGACTTCCTCGGGCGCGGGCGGCAACACGAAGTTGTAGCGGCCTTGGGCGTCGATTTCCTGGAGCATCACTTGATGCTGGGAACCGACCGGGAAGGCTTCGGCGACCTGACGGGGCGAGCCCTGTTTGAGGTGGCGCTTGTGGAGCAGGCCGCGAGCCGGATCCTCGACACCCTTGACGAGCACGCCGACGGGCAGGATCTTGATGACTTCGGCCAGCAGGATATCGCCTTCGCGCAGGGTGCTCTTGACTTCCTCGTCCCAACCGGGCAGGGCCAGAGCGATCTTGCGCTCGTCATGGTTGATTTCGATGACCACGACTTCGACCTGATCGCCTTCATTGAAGTGGTCCAGACCGATGTTTTGGCCGGACCGCTTCATCATGCGGCGGGGCAGCAGGCCGTCGACGGCGGGGGCCAGGTTCATGAAGACGCCGAACTGGCTCTTGCGCGCAACGACGGCGTTGATGGTCTGACCTTCATGGAAGCCAAGATCTTCCCAGGGGTTGACCTGGAGGGCTTTCATGGAGAGGGAGATGCGTTCCTTGCCGCGGGCATCGGTGGCGATCTCGAGGACCTTGACTTTGACTTCGTCGCCGAGGGCGAGCACGGTTTCGACACGGTCGACGTTCTCGTAGGAGAGCTGGCTGATGTGCAGCAGGCCCTGGACGCCGCCCAGGTCGACAAAAGCGCCGAAACGCTGGATGTCGCGGACAACGCCGTCGAGTACGGCACCGACCTGGAGGCGGTCGCGCGTGGCTTCAGCGGCTTTCTTGCGCTCGGCATCGAGGATGGCACGGCGGGAGAGCACGACGTTCTTTTTGCGGACGTCGAGGTCGATGACTTTGAAGGCCAGGGTCTGACCGACCAGCTCGGCGGTGTTAGTGGCGCCGCGACCGGAGATCTGGGAGTGCGGGCAGAAGCAGCGCACGCCGCTGACGTTGATTTCGAAGCCGCCGTTGATCTGGGCGGTGATTCTGCCCTCGATCTCGGCGTTGTTGGCGTGAGCCGCCTCGAGCAGGGAGATATCGCCCTTGCCGAGAATCGGGTCGAGGCTCACTTCCACCTGACCGTTGGGGTTGGCGACATAGACCGAAATGACGTCGCCTTCCACGAGAGCGGCAAAGCGGGGGTCTTCGGTGACCGGCAGTCCGGCTTCGGAGCGCATGCCGATATCGACATACACCATTTGGCTGGAGAGAGCGACCACGCGGCCGTCTACGCGCTGGCCGACGGAGACGCGCATGCGGGTGCGGTCCTCGGACTCGTTGAGAAGGGCTTCGAAGTCCTCGGCGGACATTTCCTCATCGCCCTCGTTGTTATCGTCTTCCGCTGCATCCGCATCGGCATCGTAGTCTTCGTCTTTGGGCAATTGGCGGGTGACGCTGCGGCGTCCTGCCAATTCATCGTGTTCCGGCCGCTCGGTGGCCAAGGCATCTTGGGTCTGTGTCGTCATTTCGTGTTCCTGGTTAACGTTTTTGCGAGTGCACAGAGGCACCCTTCGTCAATACGGATAGGGATTGTAACCCCTTTCAGGCATCGGTAGGTAAGAAAAAAGCACGGAAGCCATGAGAATTTGAACAGAAGGTAAAGACCCGCAAGGCAGCGTGGCGGCGGTGGCCAGGATGCGTGACGACGGTGATTTCCATTAGGACGTTGGCCACGCTTGATGGTATATTTTGAGAACTGGCACACCTGGACCCACCAGGTTCACCGCATCATGTTGTGGATGGCTATGGTTTCATCGCGGTACTCTTATATCGCCTTCGAGGGGCCCATTGGCGGAGATCAACGAGACTTGGCGCGAGCTGTCGCCAAGGCGCTGGACGCCGAACTGGTCGAGGATCTCACAGACAATCCCTTTCTCGAGGACTTTTATCGCATGAAGGAAGGCGCCGCCTTCCAATCGCAGATGTTCTTCCTGCTCAACCGCCACCAGATTCTCGCCGACGTCAAGCAGGGCCATCTGTTCCACGACGTCAAGATCGCCAATTTCATCCTCGAGAAGGACCGCATCTACGCCTATCAGACGCTGTCCGACAGCGAGCTGAGCATCTACGAAAAGGTCTACGAACTGCTGACCCGCGATCGCGTTCGTCCCGACCTGGTGATCTATCTGCAGATGTCGGCCGAGCGCATCCTGGAAAACCTCAAGCGCCGCAAGGAGGCGCGCCGCTTCAATATCGCCCCGGAATACGTCGAGAACATCGTCGAGGCCTATAACCGCTTCTTCTTCCACTACGACGACACGCCGCTGATCATCCTCAACGCCAACCACGTCAATTTCGAGAAGGACCCCGGCGCGCTCAAGGACCTGCTCTCCTTCTTCCAAAAGGACCTACGCGGCGTGACCTACTTCACGCCTCAGTAAGACCGTGGACCTGGCCTGGGGATCAGGAGCCCAACGAGCGGATGCGGGCGGCTTGGGAGACGATCTCGGTGATGCGGAAGGCGAAGTTGCCGTCGACGACGACGACCTCGCCGCGGGCCACGAGCTTGTTGTTGACCAGCATGTCGATGGGGTCGTCCATGCCCTTGTTGAGCTCGATGATCGCCCCAGGCGTCAGCTTAAGGATGTCCTGCAGCAGCAGCTCGGTGCGGCCGATGCGCACGATCACCGGCAGCTCGATGTCCATCAGCAGGTCGATGTTGCCACCAATCGACGGAGGTGGCGGCGCCATCGGCATCTGCAGCGGCATGGCATAGGGTGTTCCGCCGCTGGGGGGCGGCATGGCCGCCATCGGCGGCGGCGGCGACTGGGGTTGTGGGGCCGCCGCTTGGGGTTGGGGCGTGCTGGTCTGTTGTTTGGGTGGCTCGTCGGCGGGTTTGCGGTGCAGGCCGTGGTCGATCGAGTCCAATAGCGTGCGGTTGAGGCCGACGTACATCTTGGAGTTGATCAGGGTGTCCAGATCGAGGCTGAACTCGATGCCTGGGAAACTGGCGCCGCCGATCTGATCCTTGATGAAGCTGGCGTCCGCCTCGCAGATGATCTCGACCTGGCCGATCGAGATGCTCTGGCCGGTCTTCTCGGTGAACGTCTGGCAACTGGCGCCCATGATCTGGTTGATCGTCTCTGAAAGCGCGTCGGAGGAGTCCTCGTCCAGGTCCTGGGCCGCCTCGCCCTCGCCGCCCAGCATCAGGTCGATGATGCGGGTCGCGTCCTCGATGTTGAGGATGAAGAAGATCGTGCCCTCGAGGCCCTTGGAGAAGGTGGCCTTGCCGATGATCGTCTTGTCCCAGTTTTGCTGGCTGATCTCGTCGTTGCTGAGGTAGTCGGTGCGCAGCGGGATCAGGTCGATCTCGCGGCCCAAGAGCATGGAAAGAACCGTGAAGGCCGCGTCGGCCAACACCTCGGAGGTGATGCCAAGCGTCTCAACCTGGTTGGTCGTCAGATCTGCCATAGTCCTTCCCGCGTTAGAGTACTTCGATGCGTTCCTGAACTTGGAACGCGCGCATTTCGTTGGCAATCAACACTTGGCCCTGGTATTTGGGCACGGCGTTGACGCTCATGACCAAGGGATCGTGGGGTTTGGCGGTCAGCTGAATGACGTCGCCGACCTCGAGGCTGAGGAAGTCCTGGACCGTGATCGTCGAACCGCGAATCTCGGCGCCGACGTCGAAGTAGACGCGCTTGAGCAGCTCGGTCAGCATCTTGGCTTCCTCGAAGGAGTCGCTCTTCTTGTAGCCCGTGTACCATTCCTGGTCGAACTCCTTGGCGATCGGCTCGAGAATGATCGAGGGGATACAGAAGTTCATCATGCCGACGACGTCCTGGAACTTGACCTCGAAGACGATCAGGACGACGACCTCGTTGGGGGCGACGACCTGCACCAATTGCGGCGAGGTCTCCTGGGCGTGGACGCGCATGTCCAGATGGACGATCTGCTTCCAGACGTCCATCAAGTCGTCGAGCATCAGGCGGATGATGGCCTCGAAAATGTTCTGCTCGATCGCGGTCATGGCGCGGATCTCGGAGAGCGGTTCGCCCGGTCCGCCGAGCATCTTGTCGATGATCGGGAAGACCAACGAGGGGTTGATCTCCAGGGCGGCGTTGCCCTCCAGCGGGCGCATCTGGATCGAGGTGAAGCACGTGGGGTCCGGCAGCGAGAGCAGGAATTCCGAGTAGGTCAACTGCTCGACGCTGACCAAGTTGATCTCGGAAATGGTCCGCAGGTAGGCCGAGAGCGAGGAGGAGAAGTTGCGCGCGAAACGGTCGTGCAGGAAGTGCAGCGACCGCATCTGCTCCTTGGAGACGCGGTCCGGTCGCTTGAAGTTATAGACCAGGATCTTCTTGTATTGCTTCTGCTTGGAGCGCTTGCGCTCGATCGGCGAAGCAGAAGTCTCCTCAAGGGTCGACGCGACCTCCTGCTTGGTATCTCCACCGGCTTGAACGGAGGATAGCAGGGCGTCGACTTCCTCTTGGGTGAGTATCTTGGCCATCTGGGCTCCGGACTCAGCGCTTCAGCGACTTCTGACGGAAATCGCGGCCCTTGGACTCCACGTAGTTCCGCAGGGTGTCGCGCAGGCGCAACATCGACTTGGTGTGCAGCTGACTGACGCGCGACTCGGTGATGTTGAGCACCGTGCCGATCTCCTTCATGGTCAGCTCGTCGAAATAGTAGAGGGAGACGACGTAGCGTTCCTTGTCGGGCAAGTTGCGGATTGCCTCGGCCAGGATCTCGGTCAGCTCCTGCTTTTGGAACTTGTGGTAGGGGTCGTCGGTCGAATCGTCGGGAATGAACGCGATGGCGGACTCGCCGTCGGGGTTCTGACTGTCGTTGTTGTTCAGTTCGACGAACTTGCCCAGGGTCACGCCCTTGAGATTGTCGAGGATCTTATAAAACTCCTGGAGGTCGACGCCGAGGGTCGTGGACAACTCCTCGTCCGTGGCGTGGCGACCGAGCTGCTGCTCGAGCTGCGCATAGGACTGCTCGACCAGCTTCTTCTGTTTGCGCACGCTGCGGGGTACCCAGTCGAGGCTGCGCAGACCGTCGAAGATCGCGCCGCGGATGCGGAACTCGGCATAAGTCTTGAACTTGATGCCGCGGCTGGGCTCGAACTTCTCGATCGCATCGATCAGGCCGATGATCCCCGAGTTGACCAGGTCGTCGATTTCGACATGGTTGGGCAGCTTGAGCGCAATGCGTTGCGCCAGGTATTTGACGAGCGGTACATATTCGACAATCAGATCATCGCGTGTGAACTCCAAACTCTCTTTCGATGCTGCTCCTCCAGCCATATGGGTTTCTCCTTTTGTCACTTTTCCACCAACAGGTTAAAGAGTTGGTGGACGCCTTTTCCCACCGCCCATCCATCTGGGTGCATCAATAAATGTGCCAACTCCGTGAAATTGGCAGCCGCTGGCCCCGGGGCATCTTGGATCATCAAGGGCTTCTGGTTGATTACGCCATCTGCAATCCCCTTGTCGTGCACGACATACCCCAAATAGGCGAGGTCCTTGTCGAGAAAGTGTTTTATCGCAACCCTAAGCTTACCATAAACTTCCCGTGCTTCAACCTCGCCCGCGACATTATTGGCGACAAATTCCACCTCGGCGTGGGATTCCACCTGGAAAAGGACCTTGCAGAGGGCGTAAGCGTCGAGAATCGAGGTCGGTTCCTCGTTGCAGACGAGCAGAATGCGGTCGGCGCCGCGCAGCAGGTTAATCACCTGTTTGGATACGCCGGCAGAGGTATCGACGAACAAGTAGTCGAACATGTCCTCAACTTTGAGGATTTCTTCGCGAAAGCGATTGAGCTGGGCCAAAGGCATTTCGGAGATTTCGGAAATGCCCGATGCGCCGGGGATCAGATAGAGATTTTCCACAACCTTGGTGAGGATTTCAAACAGTTCGGCCTGGCCGGCAAAGACGTGGCCCAGGTGTTTGCGCGGGCTCAGGCCGACGAGGATGTCGATGTTGGCGGTGCCGATATCGGCGTCCAGGATCAGCACCTTGCGACCGCGGGCGGCGAGCGCCAGGGCGGTGTTCATGGTGATATTCGACTTGCCGACCCCGCCCTTGCCGGAGGTCACGGCGATGATCTCGCAGCGACTGCTGCCGGTCGGCTGGGGCTCCCGCTTGCGGAAGACGAGTTGGCGAAGGGCCGCGGCCTGATCGGTCACGGACCACCCCCTTTTAGCAGTTCCAGGTTCTTGCCGATCAGCAGGTCGGCCAAGGTGTCGGCCGTGGCTGGCTCGAAGTCCTCGGGCACGTTCTGGCCGGTGGTGATGTAGCTGACGGGCATGCGGGTCTTGACGATCTGGTTGAAGAGCGGGCCGTAGCTGGCGGTCTCGTCGAGCTTGGAGAAGATCAGAAACCCGGGTTTGAGGGTCGCGAAACGCTCGACGATGTCGCTCAGATCGCTGGATTTGGTGGTGGCGGACAGGACCAGGTGCACGTCGATGTCGGCCTGGTCGGCCAGGAAGGCCTCGAGCGTCTCCATGCCGGCCCGGTCTTTTTGGCTGTGGCCCGGCGTGTCGACGAGGATCAGGTCCGCGTCCTGGTGGAACTGGATGGCTTGGCGCAGTTCGGAGAGATTGAGCGCCACCTGGACGGGCAGCTCCATGATTTTGGCGTAGGTCTTGAGCTGCTCGACGGCGGCGATGCGGAACGTGTCGAGCGTGATCAGGGCGACCTTCTTGTGGTCCTGCAGGGCGGCGTTGGCCGCCAGCTTGGCCAGGGTCGTGGTCTTGCCGACGCCGGTCGGGCCGACCAGGGCTTGGATCTTGGCACCCTTGCCGCGCTCGCGCACATCGATCGACTTGCGGATCAGTGCCCGCAGATAGGCCAAGACCTTCTTGCCGTTGTCCTTGTGCTCAGGTTCCAGCTTGTCGTCGGTGAGGTGGATCAGTTTGGCGGCGACGCTCTCGTCAATGCCGCTGTCCTTGAGCTTCTGGTAGTGGCTGAGTAAGGTCGGTGAGAGGGACTTGCCGAAGATCGGCGTCTGGCTGCGGATCACGTTGTAGAGCAGGTGTTTGAGCTCGCCCAGTTCGCGCTGCAGGGGCGTCAGGTCGGGGCCCTTTTCGCCCAATCCGGCGACCATCGTCTTGAGCTCGTCCAGTTCCTGGCGCAGCGGGCGGCCACTTTCAGGCGTCTCGGCGCGTTTGCGGCGGGAGCCTGCGGCGTTCTCGTCGAGGCCGGAGCGAGCCGCGGCGAAGACCGTCTCGAAGCCGTCGGTGAAGCTCTTGCTTGGCTGGGAAACCGTGGTGCGGCCGCTGGGCGTGTAGGTGGTGATCGGCCCATCGCCGGGCTCGACCGGGGTAAAACCGCTCTCGCCCTCTTGGCGGATATCGATGCCGGCGCCGCCGGCGGGCGCGGCGGGGTTTGCTTTGGCGGCTTTGGCCTTCTTGTCCTTGGCCAAGTCCTCCTCTTCGATTGCGGCGGTGACCTGGAGGAACTTGCGGTCGCCGAAGCCGAGCGGGCCCTTTTTGGTGATCTGGCGGGTGTTGAGGATGAAGGCATCCGGCCCCATCTCCTCCTTGACCTTCTCGAGCGCTTCTTTCATACTTCCGGCTTCAAATTTTTTCATTTTCATAGATCACTCACTACACCGACCGTCACCAGAGTGACATTGGCAGGGACTTCGCCCTGGCTGAAAATCACGAGGTTGGGCAGTATTTTCTCGATCAATCGCCTTAAAGGCAAGCGAAGAGAAGGATTTACCATCAAAATAGGCTGCATTGCGAATGCGGAACTTTCAATTGCCTGGTGGAGGCGGTCCACGAAAATTTGGGCTTTGTTGGGGTCGATGACCACGTAATTGCCCGTATCGGTATGGGTGATCGATTCGGTCAGATAGCGCTCCAGATCGGGGCTGAGGGCGATGATCGCCAGCTCGTTGCGGTCGCTCAAGTAGGGTTGGACGATAGTGCGGCCGACGCTTTGGCGCGCCAGCTCGGTGAGGATCGAGGGGTCCTTGGTGGCCATGCCGTACTCTGCCAAGGATTCCAGGATGCTGAGCAGGTCGCGGACGCTGACCCGTTCGGCCAGGAGGTTCTGCAGGACCCTTTGGACCGTGCCCAGGGGGAGGATGTTGGGAACCAGATCCTCGACGATCTTGTTGTGCGACTCGGCCAGGTTGTCCAGCAGTTTCTGGGTTTCCTGACGGCCGAGCAACTCGTGGGCGTGGCGCTTGATGATCTCGCTGAGGTGGGTGGTAACGACGGTTTGCAGGTCGACGACCGTGTAGCCCAGGTTCTGGGCCTCCTCGCGCTGGGCCTCGGCGATCCAGTAGGCGTCTAGGCCGAAGGCCGGCTCGCGGGTGAGCACGCCGTCGATCTCGCCGATGGCGGTGCCGGGATTCATTGCCAGCAGGTGGTTGAGCATCAGCTCGCCATTGGCGATCGGCACGCCCTTGAGGTGGATCGAGTACTGGTTGGGCCGTAGCTGCAAGTTGTCGCGGATGCGGATGGGCGGTACCAGCACGCCCAACTCCATCGCCAGCTGGCGGCGGATTTGTTTGATGCGGTCGAGAATGTTGCCGCCTTTTTTGGTGTCGACCAGGGCAATCAGGCCGTAGCCCACCTCCAGGCCCATCATGTCGACCTTGAGCAGCTTTTCCACCGGCTCCTCGGCCGGCTTCTGCGGCGCGCCCAGCTGGGCCGGCGCCTTGGCGCCTTCGGGCAGGGCCTTGGGTCCGCCGGCCAGCACGGAGCCAGGCAGGCCGCGCGGCAGTTTGCCGGTGTCCTGCTGGTGGCGCATGTAGGCGATCGCCAGCAGGATCCCGCCCATGGACAGAAAGGGGATCATCGGCAGCGGCGTGAACAGGCCGAAACCCCAAAGCGCGAAGCCGACGAAGGCCAGCGGCTTCTTGTCAAACAGCATTTGGTTGATGACGTCCTCGCCCAGGCTCTCCTTGGCCGTCGCGCGCGTGGTCAGGATGCCAGCGGCGACGCTGATGAACAGCGAGGGCAGGGCGCTGACCAGACCATCGCCGATGGTCAGGATCGTGAAGGTTTCGGCGGCCTCGGCGACCGGCATATCGTGGCGGAGGACGCCGAAGGTCAGGCCGCCGAGGATGTTGATCGAGGTAATGATCAGGCCGGCGATGGCGTCCTTGGCGACGAACTTAATGGCGCCGTCCATGGAGCCGAAGAAGTCCGCCTCTTCCTGGAGATCCTTGCGCTTGCGCTTGGCCTCCTCCTCGCTGATTAGGCCCGAGTTGAGGTCGGCATCAATGCTCATCTGCTTGCCTGGCATGGAATCCAGGGTGAAGCGGGCGGTGACCTCGGCGATCCGCGAGGAGCCGGTGTTGATGACGACCATCTGGATGATGACCATGACGATGAAGATGATGATGCCGATCAGGAACTCGCCGCCGACGACGAATTGGCCGAAGGCTTCGATGACGTGGCCGGCCGCGGCGGTGCCTTCGTGGCCGTGGAGCAGGATCACGCGGGTCGAGGAGACGTTGAGGGCCAGGCGGAACAGCGTCGTCAACAGCAGCACGGAGGGGAAGGAGGAGAAGCTGGTCGGCTTCGTCATGTAGAGCACGGACATCAGGATCGTCAGGCTGAGGCTGAAGTTGACGGCGAGCAGGGCGTCGAGAATGAAGGAGGGCACGGGCACGAGGAACATGCACAGCACAACCAGCAGCAGAACCGGCGCCAGCAGGTGCTGATGGGAGCTGAGGGACTGCAAACGTGCGAAAAGATTTTCAAACATGGCTACGGCCTCTCCCTCTTCAGCTTATAGATGAAGGCCAGGATTTCCGCAACCGGTTTGAACAGTGTGTCCGGTATTTCGTTGCCGACATCGGTGGAAAAGTAGAGCGCGCGGGCCAAACCGCGATTTTCGACGATTGGAACCATTTTCGAGCGCGCCATGCGGCGCATCTTCAGGGCCAGGTGGTCCACACCCTTGGCCACGACCTTGGGCGCCCCCATCGAGCCGTGCTTGTAGCTCAGCGCCACGGCGAAGTGGGTGGGGTTGGTGATGACCACATCGGCCTTGGCGGTCGCCTGCTGCATCAGGCCCTGCAGGATCTGGCGGCCGCGCGCTAGGAGCTTGCCGCGGATCATGGGGTCGGGTTCCTGCTGTTTGTGCTCGTCCTTGATCTCCTGCTTGGTCATCTTCATCTTGTCTTCCAGCTGGCGCTTTTGGAAGATCAGGTCGCCAATGCCCAGCACCCCCATGAAGAGGATGATCAGCAGCCAGATATCCAGGGCCACTTCCCAGGTCTTCATGCCGATCTGGATCGGCGTGAACTGGTACATCACCAGGAACTGGCCGAGCATCGGTTCGACCACCAGCCAGGTCATGTAGCTGAGCGCGGCCAGTTTGGTCAGGGATTTGGCCAATTCCATCAGCGATTGTTTGGAGATCAGCACCTTCTTGAAGTTGGCGAAGGGATTGACCTTGGTCCATTTGGGTTCGAGCGCCTTCCAGGATACATGGAAGTCGAACTGAACGCGGGCAATGGCGATGGCACCCACGACCAGAGCGGTGAACAGCGGCGCCAATAACAGCAGCATTTGAGTCAGGTAGGTTGTCGCCAGGGACATCAAGTCCGTTTCCAGGTCCATGCGCAGATGGGTCAGACCATAGGTCATGATGTGGGAGAGGGTGATCGCCATCGTGCCGCCGAACGTAGAGAGCACGATGTAACCCAGCAGGAACTGAGAGAAGGCGCTCAATTCCTGCGACTTGGCGACGGAACCCTCTTCTCGGAACTTGGAGCGTTTCTTGGCTGTGGCTGTCTCTGTCCTGCCTTCGTCTTCCGCGCTCACGGACTACCTCCCCCCAGATACTTGATGATCCACAGCAGGTTCTCGCGGTAGTGCTCAAGCAGCTGCATCAGGAACATCACAGTCGGTTTGAGGATCACGCCCAAGCTGATCAGCCCCACGGAGATCTTGATCGGGAAGCCGACGACAAGGACCTGGACCTGGGGGATGGTCTTGGAGATCATGCCCAGGGAAAAGTCGATGGTGAACATGATGATGAAGATCGGCGCAGCGATCTGGAAGCCGACATAAAAGACGGAGCCGACCATGCGGGTCAGGGTGGTCAGCGTATATTCGTTGAGGCTCAGGCCGAAAACGGGGATCAGCTCGTAACTGCGCATCATGACTTCGATCAGCACATGGTGGCCGTCGACGAGCAGGAACAAGATCAGGGTCAGGAAGCTGTAGAAAAAAGCAAAGATCGAGACCGAGGCCCCGGATTGCGGGTCGACGACATTGATGAAGCCGAAGCCGATCATGTAGTCGATGATGTAGCCGGCAAAGATGATGACCTCGAAGATGAAGGTGGCACAGAAGCCGATCGCGGCGCCAATCGTGGCTTCGCCCGCAAGCTGCAAGACCAGACCCCAGCCGTCGACTGCGGCGCTGGGATCGAGCGGCGGTAGAATCGAAGTGAAGATCACGGCAAAGGTGAAGGCAATGGCGGCCTTGGCGACGGTCGGGACGTTGGTGGCGCCGAAGACGGGCGCAAAAGCGATCATGGCACTGAGGCGTGCGAAAATCAGGATGAAATCGTAGACCTGAGTGTGCAGGACGCCAAAGAGTTCCATGAGCCGCCGCTAACGGATGTAGTAGTTGATATTGTTGAAGATGTTCTCGGTGAAGTCTTTCATGATCGAGATCATCCAGGGGAAGGCGAGCAGCACGATCAGCATGATCGCCAGGATTTTGGGGACAAAGCTGAGGGTCGGATCCTGGATCGAGGTCACGGCCTGGAACAGCGAGACGGCTAAACCGACGATCAAGCCCAGGACCAGGGCGGGCGCGGCCACCAGGAAGGCGGTGCGTATGGCCGAGGAGGCTAGATCCACAATCAGCAATTCATTCATGGGGTCACTCCGTCAGGCAAAGGATTGGACGAGCGAGCCGACCAACAGGTACCAGCCGTCGACCATGACGAACAGGAGGATCTTGAACGGCATCGAGATCATGACCGGCGGTAGCATCATCATGCCCATGGCGAGCAGGATGCTGGCGACGACCAGGTCGACGATCAGGAAGGGTAGGAAGATCAGGAAGCCGATCTCGAAGGCGGTCTTGAGTTCGCTGATGAGGAAGGCCGGCAGCAGGACCTCGAACGGCACATCCATGCGCGTGGCCGGTTTGGGCATTTTGCTGAGGTGGACAAACAGACCCAGGTCCTTCTCGCGGGTGTGGCGCAACATGAAGACCTTGAGTGGGCCGACGCCGCGGTCGAGGGATTGCTCGAGGGTGAGTTCGCCGCGGCGCATGGGGTCGTAGGCCTCGGTCTTGATCTGGCGGAAGGTGGGGCCCATGATGAAGAAGGTCATGATCACGGCCAGGCCCGAGAGAATCGCGTTGGAAGGCACGTTCTGGGTGCCCAGGGCCTGGCGCAAGAAGTGAAAGACGATGGCGATGCGGGTGAAACTGGTGACCATGATCAGGATCGAGGGCGCCAGTGAGAGAATCGTCAAAACCAGAAAGATCTGGATCGTATTGGAGATGGCCTCGGGCGTGTTGGGGCCCATGTTGACGCTGATCATGGGGCTGTTGGGCGGCGTCTGGATCTGCGCCAGCGCGCTGATGCCCATGACCAAGCCCAGGAAGACGAGCCCTTTGAAGAGTGGCTTCATGGGGTTTCCTCCCACAGCTCGCGCACGGTTTTGGGCTCGTCGATGCCGAGCGCCTGCTCGAAGGGCATTTCGTCCAAGGCTTTGATCAGCGAGATCTGGGTGTCGGTCACGCCGAGGAGGAAGCGCTTGCCGTCGGCCTCGATCAGGGAGACAAAGCGGCGCTGGCCAAGCGGCAGGTTCTGGATCAGTTTGAGCTGTTTGCCTTCGCCCAGCACACCTAGCCGCTTGGGCAGGTACTTTTGGACCAGCCAGGCCATCAACATGATCAGGCCCAGCACGAGCAGGAGTTTGCCGAGCATGTCGAACAGCAGCGAGGGGCCCTTGTAGCCCCTAAACTCCTTTTCCGGTCCCTTCTGACCCTCGGGCTGGTAGTCCGGCACGGGGCGCTGCTCGATTGGCAACTCGGTCGCCTGGCTCCCGTCCTGGGCCGGCGCGGCGGCCGGGGTTTCCTGGGCCAGGGCCGACAGGCAGGACGTCAGCCACAGCAGGCTCAGCAGGCAGGCGCGTAGACGCATGTCAGATCCTCTTCCAGGGGTTGGTGATCTCGGTGATGCGCAGGCCGAAACTGTCCTCAATGACAGTGACCTCCGCGCGCATGACCATGTAGTTATTGGCGTAGACGTCGAGGGTCTCACCGGCTGACTTTTGCAGCTCGATGATCGAGCCGGGCTCTAGGTCGAGGAAGGTCTCGATCGTGACCTTGGTGCGACCGAGTTCGATCGAGAGCGGCACGACCAGCTCCTTGAAGAAGATCAGATCGCCGATGACCTCTTCAAATGAAACCTGGATCTGGTCTTTCTTGCGCGACATGCGGCCCCCTAGTCGACGAGGACGTCGTTGAAGTAGACGTTGGCGACTTGGCCGCTCTTGAGGAAGCGGTTGAGGCGGAACTTGATCTCCTTGGCGAGCTCTTTGCGGGCTGCCGGGTCGCGGGCTTCCTCGACGGTTTTGCTGCCAAGCAATTCATTGATCGTATCGCGGGTCTTGATCATCGCCAGGGTCTTGTCCTCGACATCCACGTATTCATCGCGCAGTATCTGGGTCGTGACCTCAAGCACGATCGTGGTCACCATGTAATGAGGGCTGCCAGTGCTGGCGAGGTTGACCGTGAATTTCTCCAGCTTGACCTGGAACCCGCTGGCGGCGGGAACGCCCTCCGCGCCTGGCTCTGCCGGGGCGGATGCCTCGGTCCCATCGGCGGGCTTGGCCGCCTCGGCAGGCTGTTCCTTCTTGTCCTTGTCTTCGGCCTTGTCGCCGCCGCCCAAAATTTTGTCTTTGAACATCCAACCGGCGGCGCTCAAACCGATCACGACCACTAGAATCAGGATCATCTTAATCTTTTTCTTGCGGCCACCGACCTCCTCGAAATCGGCACCGGATTCAATGCTTTCCTCTTCCCAAGCCATAGCGACACTCCCTACTGAAAGGTGCAACCATCATACCATTCAAAACAGGTTTTAGCAAATTCCAGACCAGCGAATCAGCGCCCTAAATATACGTATTCCAGTGCTTTAACCATCCACCCAAATGTCGCGGCTGAAGAGACGGAAGCAGTTTTTGAAAAAAAGTTCTCCCGCTCCGTTTTTTGATCAACGAAACGGGAGTCTTTTCCACGACTCGGAGCTGACGTCACTGACGAGTCGAGAAGGCGCCCTCACGCCAAGCTGGGAAATGAATGGCACGGGAGCGGGTTCTCCACGGAGGCCGTGGAGGAGGTGATCGGACTTGCCCGTTCTCAGGGAGGAGGAAGGGGCGGCGTCCAGGTGCCGATCGCGCTCGGGTTGGGTGGCTAGTCCCTTGCGTCGCGCGAACGACACAGGCGCTCGAGCAGGCTCTTGCGCCTTTCCGGCACCGCGCTTCGGCCGGCCAAGGCCTGGTCGCGGGACGGATGCGGCACCTCTGGTTGGCTAGACCTTTGGGGCCACGGGTGGCGGGTCGCTCAGTCCTGACCGACCAGCCGCACCGGCTCGGGCTGCGAGCCGGGATTCGGGCTGCGCCGCCATCCTAGGCGGCGCGGGTGGCGGCGCTCAGGCCGCCGGCGTGATCAACGTTTGAGGTTGAGCGCCTCTTGGAGGAGCTGATCGACGGTGGTGATCGTGCGTGAGTTCGACTGGTAACCCCGCTGATAGACGATCATGGCGGTGAATTCCTCGGCGATGTCGACGTTGGAGCTCTCCAGCGAGCTCGAGATGATCGAGCCGCGACCGCCCGTGCCCTCGCCGTCGACCGAGAACGGTCCAGAGGCCGCGGTCGGCAGGTAGTAGCCGCCATCGATCTGCTTGAGGCCGTTCTTGTTGTTGAAGGTGGCGATGGCGACACGCGCCAGTTCCAGGGTCAGACCATTGTCGAAGAAGCCGATCATGGTGCCGTTCTGGTCGAAGTCGACATCCTGGAGAACGCCCGAGCCATAACCGTTTTGAGACAAGGTGCCGGTGCTGTTCTTGTTGCCGTAGTTGGTCACGTAGGAGCCGTGGAACTGACTTGAGCCGTCGAAGTCCGAATTGGTCTCGACGACGTCCCATTCGATTTCCAGATCGTCTGCCCCGCCGGGAATGCCGGTAATGTTAATTTTCGGGTCTAAGGCAGGCGTAGCGGCTTGCACGACGACGCCGTCGATGGTGGCCAGGCCCCCATTCTCGTCAAAGGTGATGAGACCGCCATTGGACCCGAGGCTGGCACCCGTACCGCCTACGACATCGATACCGATCGTGCCGCCAGTGCCGTTGTCGCCGTCGAATTCGAAGGCATAAGTCCATGCCGTCTGCGGGGGCGGGCCGGCGACATCGCCGGCTTCACTGCGGGTGAAGGTCAAGGTCAATTGATGAGAGACACCCTTGCTGTCGTAGACCTCGATGGTGGTGGCATAGTCCTGGCCGTCCTCTTCCTCGGCCGAGAGATTAGAGATAAAACGCGCACTGGTCGTAGCCCGCGGCGGGCTGGCTTGGCCCAAATCGATCTGGATGTCGCGGATGCCGAGCGAGGTGTCGAGCGTGCCGTCGGCCTGGGTGCCGAGGAAACCCTGAACCACGCCGCCGTTGGCGGTGATCAGCTGGCCCTGCTCGTTGAAGCCGAAGTTACCGGCGCGGGTGAAGGCGGTGGTGCCGTTGATGTCGGCCATGAAGAAGCCCTCGCCTTGGATCGCCAGGTGGGTCTTGATGCCGGTGGTGGCAATCGAGCCCTGCTCGAATTTGGCCACAATTTCGGTGGTCTTGACGCCGAGCCCCGACTGGATCGGATTGCCGGAGCCGGAGATCCCCAGAATCGTGTTGCTCATGATCTGGGCGAAATTCGCCTGACCGCGCTTGAAGCCGGCGGTGTTGATGTTGGCCAGGTTGTTGCCGACCACGTTCAATGCCGCGGCATTGGTCTGCAACCCTGCGAGACCGGTGTAGAATGATCCGGTTAACATAATCAGTTACCTCCAGCGAAGTTCCGACCAAGCGGATTGTAGGGGTTGAGCTTACCAGGGAAGGGAATGAGCTGGCCCATGTGGAACCCGCCCTTGGCGAAACCGTTCTTGAAAGGCGCGGGGTCATCGCTGCTGTCGCCGCTGCCACTGCTACCGCCGCCAGCGGCGCCGCCGTAAACCTCGACGATGTTCTCGATGGGGATGCGTTTGTCGCCGACCAGCGCCAGGATCGAGCCGTTCTCGTAGGAGATGCCCTTGACCTTCTCGTGCTGGAAGATCGGCGCAGAAAATTTCTTGCCGTCCTTGTCTTCGAGCGAGATCGTGACCTTGTAGGTGCCCTCGGCAACTTGTTCGCCATCGCTGCCTTCGCCGTGCCAGATGAATTCCTGCTCGCCATCGCTGCTGCCGACCTGGGTTTGCGCGTAAACTTCGCGGCCCTTTTCATCGGTGATGCTGATGTGGACCCTAGCGGCTTCGTTGGCGCCCTCGTAGAAGAACGAGTGGGCCTGACCTTCGGCGTGCTCGACGGACGGATCCTGGATCTTGACTTCTTTGCCGACCAGATTCAACGCGTTGCTGTTGTTGATCGAGCTCTCGTAGAGGCCCAACAGCTGCAGGTTGCTGTTGGTGATCTGTTGCTGTTCCAGCTGGGCGAAAGTCGCCATTTGCTGGATAAACTCGACGTCCGAGGCCGGCTCGAGCGGGTCTTGATGCTGGAGCTGGGCGGTGAGCAGTTTGAGGAAGGCTTCCTTGGAAAGCTCGCCGTTGGCGACGGGGTTATTGGAATTGGTGCCCGTTCCGGGCTGAATCGCGCTGATGGCCATGTTGTACCTCGAGGCTCCGAGATTCACTTGTCAGTCCCTAAAGAGCAAGCCCGGTGCCAATCGCGTACAAAAGCATAAAGTACTTGTTTTTAATTGTTTAAGAGATATCTTTGACGGTTCTGCCAATAGGAAAATCTTGCCTGCAAGGCAAGTTCTGCACGGACAACCGGCGTTGCCCGGCAGAGCCGAACACCCAAATCAGCAAATGCGCCTGTATCCCATCACCTCGAGGTCGCCCGATCCATACATTATATATGGGCGGTTGGGAGAAGACGGCTCAGAGCACTGCCTGATCGCCACCGCGGATCGCGCCATAATTCGCGCGGGCATCCGCGGCTTCGGCCTGGTCCGCAGCCTCGCTCGCGAAGGTCGCGTTTTCCTTGTCGCCGATCAGCTCGTAATAGTGTGCCGTCAGCAGCCAATCCTCGCGGGTAAGCCGGCCCTCCAGCAATTGCTCCAGTTCCAGCATGGCCTCGCCTGCCTTCTGCAGGGTTTTGGGGTGTTCGAGGTAGAGTGCGGCCAAGGCGCGGACGGGCGCGGGGTGGGCAGCGATACCGGAGCCGCTGGTATAGCGACGACCGGCGTCGACCCTCTTTTCCAGGAGCTCCACCGCGGCCTCCCAGTCCCCCATCAGGGCGACGACCTGGGCCAGCATCACGCAGAAGCGGGGATTGGCGACGTGGCTTTTGTAGGCAAGTGCCAGGAATTGCTTGGCATCCTGGAGGCGGTCTGCTGCCTGAAGCGCGCGCGCGTAAAGGAAGAGCGTGCCCTCTTCGCCGTGGCGGGGATCGGCAAGCGGCTCGATCCGCTCGATGACCTTCGCGGTCTGGCCGAGGCGCAGCATGGCCTCCGCCCAGACGACGGGCAGCGATAGCGCGCCCGCTTCGTCAAGTGGCTCATCGCCCAAGTCCTGCTGGACCCGCTCGAGCCAATCGACCGCTTCCGCCGACTCGCCCAGCTGCAGCAGGCAGCGACCCAACTCGAAGCCCAGGTAGGGGCTGAGCTCTGGGGCGAGCGTGCGGTAGCCGGCCAGGGCCTCGGCAACCCGGCCGTTGTTGAAGTCGAGGAAGGCTTGGTGGAACGCGGGTGGCAGGGCGCGGTAGGCGTCCGCGACCTCTTCCCGGAACATGCCCAGCAGCATCTCGAAATGCATTTCGTCGTCCATCACATGTTCATCACTCTCGCCCACCGCGGCCTGGATGCCTTGTTGGCCGATGGCAGGCAGGTCGCCGGTCAGGGCCGACTTGAGGGTTAGGCCCTCGATCTGTTCCTCGAGCGCGCCGCGCAGGTCAGGCGGAGCGACCGCGAGTGCCGAACTCAGCCAATCCAGCGCGTCCTGGTAGTTGCCGGCGGCAATACTGCGTTCGGCGCTGGCGCGGTAGCTGACAACCAATTGCGCGCCCAGCTTTTCGGCTAGGGCACGGGCGCGTTCGGCCACCTGCGCATGGTCGCTCGCGACCAGTTTGAGTGCTAAGTGATGTGCCTTTTCGGCATCTTCGCCGCGACCGAGCATGGCCTCCAGCTTTGCCAACTCCTCTTGCGGATCCTTCTTGAACAGCTTACTCAAAAACCCCATGGCCGATCTTCCCCTTCACGATGATTTGGTCGTCTACGCCAGTTGCCCCATCTTAGCAGATCGTCGTAAAATTGCCAGGCGGACATCGGTCCGCTAGGGGAAGGGGAGCGCCTGGTTTTCTAACACGCTTGAACTTGACATTCCCTATCCGTTGGGCTAATCTTCCACGGTTGCGCCTTCGCGAAAGCGCGGGTCAGTCGATACCAGGATCCGGGAAACTCGATTTATGTTTGATTCCTTAAGCGAAAAACTTCAACACGCATTTCGCAACATCACCGGCAAGGGCAAGCTTTCCGAGGACAATATCGCCGACGCGATGAAGGCGATCCGCCTGGCATTGCTCGAGGCCGACGTCAACTTCAAGGTCGTCAAGAAGTTCGTCAACGAGGTCACGCAGGACGCGCTCGGCACAGAAGTCATCATGGGCCTGGAGCCTAGCCAGCAGCTGATCAAGATCGTCAACGATCGTTTGGTCGAAGTGCTGGGTGGCGATAGCGCGGAACTCGCGATCAAAGGCCACCCGCCCCACATCATTATGATGGTCGGTCTGCAGGGCAGTGGTAAAACCACCTCTTGCGGCAAGCTGGCGCGGTTACTCTCCGAGAATTACAAGAAGAGCCCCTATTTGGTGCCCTGTGACGTCGCTCGACCCGCTGCCATCCTGCAGCTGCAGACAGTCGGCAAACAGGTCGGCATTCCGGTCTTCGACTCCCATGGCATCGCCAAACCCCTGGACATCGTCAAGCAGGCGATGCGCGAAGCCAAGAACACCGGTCGCGACGTACTGATCATCGACACCGCCGGCCGCCTACACATCGACGACACGCTGATGGAAGAGCTCAAAGATCTCAAGCGCATCCTCAACCCCGACGAGATCCTGTTCGTGGCCGACGCCATGACCGGTCAGGATGCCGTGACCTCGGCTCGCGCCTTCCACGACGCCATGGACATCACCGGCGTGGTCCTCACCAAGATGGACGGCGATGCCCGCGGCGGTGCGGCGCTCTCGATCAAGAGCATCACCGAACGCCCAATCAAGTTCATCGGCACTGGCGAGTCCATGGAAGCCTTCGAGCGCTTCCACCCCAGCCGCGTCGCTTCCCGCATCCTCGGCATGGGCGACGTCCTCAGCCTGATCGAGAAGGTCCAGGAAAAGGTCGACCAGGAAGAGGCTGAACGCCTGCAACAGGCCATGCTCAAGAACCAGTTCACGCTGGAAGACTTCTCCAAGAGCATCAGCCAGATCGGACGCCTCGGCGACATGGGCAGCCTGCTCGGCATGCTGCCCGGCATGGGCGCCATCAAGAAACAGATGGACGTCCAGGCGGAAAGCAAGCAGATGCGCCGCTATCAGGCGATCATCAACTCGATGACCCGCGAGGAGCGTCACAATCACGCGATCCTCAACAACAAGCGCAAGATCCGCATCGCCAAGGGCTCCGGCACCACCGTCAACGAGCTCAACCAGATGCTCAATCAGTTCATGCAGATGCGCAAAATGATGAGCATGATGGGCAGTCCTGGCAAGCTGGGCCGCCTCAAGCAGATGTTCAGCAAAGCCGGCCTGGGCGACTTCGCCAAGGCCATGATGCCCAACAGCAACACCAAGATGCCCGAGCTGCCACAGAATGTGGACATCGACGAATTGCAGAAACTGGCCGCTGCTCACGGCGGTCAACTTCCTCCGGAAGCCATGGCTCAGCTGGGTCTCAAGCCCAGCGCCGGCGCGCCTGGACCCAACCTTTCCCGGCCCAAAAAGGACCGCAAAAAAGAAAAAGCCAAACGCAAACAGGGCAGAAAAAGAAGATAGGAGTTTCATCTACATGTTAGCGATCAGACTGAAGCGCATGGGCGCCAAACACCGTCCCTACTACCGCATCGTCGTTTCCGAAAACGACCGCGTTCCCCGCGCCCGCGCGGTGGAGGAACTGGGCTACTACCAACCCATCGCCGCCAACAAAACCCTCAAGATCGACGCCGAGCGCGCTGCTTACTGGATCGCCAAAGGCGCCCAGCCCTCCGATTCCGTGCGCAGTCTGTTCAAGAAGCAGGGCATCGCGGTCTGAGCCCGGCTCGGGAGACGTCATGCAGCAGTGGATCGTTACTTATACGAAATCCCTGGTCAGCCAGCCTGACCGGGTCTCGCTGTCCGTCAAAGAGGGCGCCTTGGTCGACGTGCTCCACCTCACGGTGGCATCCGAAGACCTGGCGCTGCTTGGCGGGAAACAGAACCGGCTGACCCGGGCCATCGGTTCCGTGATCGCGCTGGCAGGCGTCAAGCGCCGCCGCCGTTACGTGCTGAAGGTCCAGGACTGAACCGGGTGGGCAGCGGGGAATATCGCAGAGTAGGAACCTTGTCGAAGCCCCACGGTATTCGTGGCGCCTTTTTCCTCCATCTCGAAAGCGATTTCCCCGACTGGCTCAGTCGTCGCAAACGCCTGCTTGCCGAAGTGGGCGGAGAAATGACGCCCTGGACCGTGCGCGGCATGAAGTCGGGACCTGGCGGCATGGTCGTGCAGGTCGCCGAGGTCGTCGACCGCTCGCGCGTCGAGGAGCTGCGCGGCACCGGGCTCTTCGTGACCGAGGCCGAAGCGCAGGAGGCCGCGGCGAGCGAGGAAGACTATTTCTACAACTCCGATCTGATCGGCCTGGAAGTCGTCTCGACGGGCAAGGTGATCGGTGTTGTCCGCGATGTCGTCGAGATGCCGGCTCAGAACCTCCTGGAAGTCGTTACCGCCGAGGAGCGGGTCTTTCACATCCCTTTCGTCGCGCCGTTGGTGGGAGGGGTCGACCTTGAGGCTCGTATGGTTGAAGTCAACCTGCCCGATGGCCTGATTGAACTGAACCAGGCGGAGACCGCCGACTGACCGGAGCGGGCCATGCACATTGATTGCCTTTCCATTTTTCCCGAGATCATCGCGGGCGCATTGGCCCACAGCATCCCAGGGAAAGCTCAGGAGCGGGGGCTGCTGAGGATCGACCAGCACGATATCCGCGCCTTTGCCGAGGGCAAGCACCACAAGACCGATGACATCCCCTATGGCGGTGGTGTCGGCATGGTGTTCAAACCGGAGCCGCTGTCCGCCGCCTTGGACGCGGTGGTGAAGCCGGGCGCCTTGGTGATCCATCCCTCGCCGGCTGCGCCGCGGCTGACTCAGGCGGATATTGTCGAACTGGCAGGGCACGAGCATCTGATCTTCATCGCCTCGCGTTACGAGGGCGTCGATCAGCGCATCATCGACCGCTATGTGGATCGCGAGTACAGCATTGGCGATTATGTGATCAGCGGTGGCGAGCTGGCGGTGGCGGTCATAATCGACGCGATTGTGCGTCTGATCCCCGGCGCCATCGGCAAAGAGGAAAGTTTTAGGGAGGACAGCTTTTTCAACGGCATCCTCGACTATCCCCACTACACGCGGCCACCAGAGTTTCGCGGTCAGGTCGTGCCCGAGGTCCTGCTCAGCGGCCACCATGAGAACATCCGCCGATGGCGGCGCGAGCGCGCCCTGGAACGGACCTTGCGCTTCCGGCCGGACTTGCTGGAGGGCCTGGAGCAGGATAAGGAGACGCGCCAACTGTTGGCAAAGCTGAGGGCCAAGCGCGAGGATTAAGCTTGCTTGGCAAGGGCCAGCACGGTATGCAGCAGCGTGTTGGCGCCGGCTTCCAGGTCGGCGGGGTGGGTGAACTCGCGCACGTTGTGGCTCAGGCCGCCGACCGAGGGCGTGAAGATCATGCCGACTGGGCAGAAGCGCGACAGCAGGCCGGCATCGTGGCCGGCGCCGCTGGGCATGCGGCGTGATCTGTAGCCTAGGCTCGTGGCAGTGCGTTCGATCAGGTCGATCAGCTCGGGCGCGAAATGAGAGGGCTCGAGGCGGACGAGGCTGCGGCGCTCGGCAACGACCTCTGCCTCGCGGGCGACCCTTTCGATCAGCGCGACACAGCGGTGCTCTGCTTCGCGAAGCAGTGCCTCATCCGTATTGCGCAGATCGATGCTGAGCACGGCCTTCCTGGGGATGACGTTGATCAGGTTCGGTTCGAAGTGCACCATGCCGCAGGTGCCCACCTGATTCCCGCCCATGTCGCGAACTAGGTCATGCACGCCGGTGATGATGGCCGCGGCCGCGTAGCCGGCATCGTGGCGCATGCCCATGGGCGTGGTGCCGGCATGGTTGCTGGTGCCTCTGATCGTCACTTCCTGCCAGGAAATACCCTGTACGCCGGTCACGCAGCCAAGTGTGATGCCTTCACGCTCCAGCACGGGGCCTTGCTCGATATGAAGTTCCAGATAAGCATGGGGTTTCAACCAGCCGGGCTTCAGTTCCCCCAGATAGCCGATGCGCGCGAGCTCCTCTTTGACGCTGAGCCCTGCTTCGTCCTTCGAGCTCCAGGCCTGTTCCACGGGAGCCATGCCACCGTAGACCAAGCTGCCCATCATGTCGGGTTGAAAGCGCACGCCCTCCTCGTTGGTGAAAAAGGCGACGGCCAGGGGGCGGTCCGTGGCGGCGCCCTGGTCCCTCAGTGTTGAAAGTACCTCAAGGCCGGCGAGCACGCCGTAGTTGCCATCGTAGATTCCGCCAGTGGCAACCGTATCGATATGGCTGCCGATCATGATTGGCGCCAAGTCGCGTCGCTGCGGGGCCAGGCCGATGACGTTGCCGATCTGGTCGACAAAGAGCTCGAGACCGAGCTCGCGCATCCAGCTGCTGACGAGATCACGGCCGGCTTTGTCCACGTCCGTCAGGGCGAGGCGGCAACATCCGCCATCGGGTAGGCCTCCGACTTCGCCGAGTTGCTGGAGCCGACCCATCAGTCGGTCCATATCGATTCTCACGATCTACCTCCTCGCCATGAGTGGCCCTAAAACGCGAAAAGGCCCCGCAGCGCGGGGCCTTCGAGATGGAAGACGTAAGGGCTCAGGGGGGACACCCCGCCCGGTTCTGATTGAGTTCCTCGGTCAGTTCCTCAATGGTGACTTCCGGCCAGAGTGGGAAGTTGACGTTGCTGTGCATCGTCGAACAGGTGCCGTTGTTGTTGTTGGAGAAGACGACCACGCCGCGCGAGGCGATCTGGCTGATTTGGGTTGTACCGGCGGCGCTGGCCAAGTGGTTGCCATGATTCTCGAAGCCCACGGGCGAGGCCACCGGCAATGCGTCGTTCTCGAGGTTGAGCACGTCACCTGTGGAGAGGCCACCGATATTGGCGAGGGAGACCAGACTGGTGATGTCGCAAATGTCGTTGCTGGCCAATGAGAGGAAGTCCAGATTGGTCAGGGTCGTGAAGGCGTTGGTGCTGCGGATGTGGTTGTGGGAAAGGTCCAGGTAGACCAGGTTGACCATGGTGGCCAGCTGGTTGGCGGACGTGATATCCGTGATCGAGTTGTGGGCCAGGCGCAGTTCGGTCAGCTCGTTGAGGGTGGCGAGCGGGCGGATATCGGTGATCATGTTGTTGGAGAGGTTGAGCACTTCGAGTCCGGTGAACAGGTGCAGGCCATCCAAGTCGGTGATGACCTGGCCATTGCGGCAGGCACAGTCGAGATGGTCGAGGCCGAGCACGGCGGCGGCGGTGAGCGCGTCGCTGGGGGCCAGGCCGAGATGCTCGCGGATGCAGCCGAGCAGGTTCGCGCCGTCGATGTAGCCCGAGAAATCGGGACCGGTCGAGCCGGTGCCGCCGCCGCCCGTGGTGTCGGCGTCGGAGGGCAAGACGTAGAGGTTGATGATCTGGTCTGCGAATTCAGGGCACTGGGCGCCACTGACGTGACCGCGCACATGGACGAGGACCTTCGTGATCAATTCGGGATCGAACGTCCCAGAAAGCGGGCGGGCTACTTGGAGCAGTCCCATTGAGCTGCCGGTGGCGACGATGGTGAAGTAGGAGGCCAGTTCTGAGTCGGGCAAGCCACCATCCAACCATACCTCCTGGATCCAGATGGAGTCGAGGCCATGGAAGTCGATCACCTGGCCGATCGAGCTGCCAGCGGCGGCGATCGAGCTGACGTAGCGCGTCTGGGTATCGGGGATGTAGCCACAGCGGTTGGAGGCCACGACGCTGATGCGAACGGTCACTGGGGTGATGCTGCTGGCTCCGTAAATATTGCTGGCAACCAGGTTCAGTGTGACATCAAACGGGTTGGAGGGGTATTCGATCTGGTCGATGTAGTGATTGAGGGACAATTGACCGGTCGGCGAAACGGAAAAGACACCCGTGGCGGCGGAGCCGTCGGGCAGGGCCGTCCCGCTTTGGATGGACCAGAAGGTGGGATTGCCAATCGCCAGCACGACGGTGCCGAAAGTGCCTGGGTCGGCGGACGAATTCAGATTGCGCACCTGACTCGTGACAATGCCTGGTAGGGTACCTTCGACGATGATGACATCAACAGTAGCGGAGGCGGAGCCTGAGTCATTGAAGGCGGTCACGGACAAGCGCACGACGGCTTGTTCCTCGCGGCCAACCAGGCTCGCGAAAAAGCGGTCAAGGCGCTGAAGCACCTGAATCTGGCCGCTGTTGTTGATGCTGAAAAAAACTTCGTCCTGGGCCACGCCGTCCACGACGCCCGAAATCCAGTTGTCCTCTGCAGTGATGCTCCAGCCGGTCGGGCTATTGCCAGCCGTCAAGCTTGCGCCCACGTTGGCACTGACATCTGCAGTGACCAGGACCTGACGGAATTGACCGGCGGGAATGGTCGGTCCGGGAGGGGTCGACTCGATGATCGTGACGGTGACGGTATCGGTGTCGGAGTTGCCCATGTCGTCATAGGCGCGGACGGTCAAAGTCACCGCGGCCTGGTTGGTGGGCCCCGGAAAAAACGCGGTAAGACTTTGCAAGACCGAGAGTTGGCCCGCATTGTTGATCGTGAAATACAAACCATTAGCCGTGGCCGTACCATAACCTACCGGGTTGGTTTCCGAGTCGATCGACCACCCTTCGATATTTGCGTTGGGGAAAGCCAGCAGGGGCGAACCCACATTGCCGGTTGCTGACGAGAGCACTTGTCTGGTTTGGCCTGAACTGACCGTAATTTGGGCAAACGCCCCCAAGGAACAAAAGCACAGTAAAAGAACCGCTTTACGCATCCCGCAACTCCTTAAGTTCGCTAATAAGGCTAGGATCCTCGATCTCCTTATTGGTTGCACCCACCAGACTATCATGAAATCGGCCAAGTATCTACTTTTTTTGAGTTTCAGTCGCCCTTATCCGGCTTTACTTGACAAACATCACATCTTTATTCGGGCGCATTCAGTCAAGGCCGCTTTATTCAATCCATAATCAAAAGGCTCGACCATGTGTGCACCATTCACGCCGCACGGGCGTTTTTGTGGCAAGTCCCTTTTCTTTCGCATAATGGTATGATGTGAGTGCTTCAAGCGGGAGGCGGCCATGGCATTGGTGAACCAGCGAGCGGATGTGCGGACCTGCACCCTGACCCGTTTTACGGAGCGGGTGCCCGAGTCCGTGGAAGATTTTCTGGCGGTTGAGGAACCGCTCGAAATTCAGGTAGCCTGTGAGCACGACGGCATCTGGCTGCACCACCCGATCGCGGTGACGATGCGCACCCCAGGCGAGGATGAGGAGTTGGCCGTTGGCTTCCTCTTCACCGAACAGGTGATCGCAGGTCGGCTAGGGCTGGGTCAGGTGGCCCATGCTCGCGACGATGCGGGCGCGCCACTCTGTAACCGCATCCGTGTCGCGCTCGAGGTCGGCGTGCCTTTCGATCCCGACAAGCTCAGCCGCCACGTCTTCACCAGTTCCAGTTGCGGTATCTGCGGCAAGCAGACGATCGAGCGTGTGCGCGCACAGTTTTCGGGTCCAGTAGCCGCCATGCCGCTGTTGGCTGACTGCCTCCGCCACCTGCCCGAACGTCTGGCGACCCACCAGCGCAACTTTCGCGAGACGGGCGGCCTGCACGCCTCCGCCTTATTCGATCTCGAGGGCCGCTTATTGCACCTGCGCGAGGATGTCGGTCGCCATAATGCCCTGGACAAGTTGATCGGCCGCTTGTTGCTGGACGACGCACTGCCGGCGCGCGACACGATTCTGCTGTTGTCCGGCCGCGCCAGTTTCGAGCTCGTCCAAAAGGCGATCCTGGCCGGCATCCCCCATATCGCCGCCATCGGCCCGCCCTCGAGCCTGGCCGTCGACCTGGCCCGCGAATTCGGCACCACCTTGGTAGGTTTCCTGCGCGACCAGCGCTTCAATGTTTACAGCGGCACTGTGCTGTGACTGTTTCCCATTGCTTCGACCGGTCCGGCACGGCATAATTGGCTGAGCCAAGCGAAGTTTCCGCCTCAAAAGGCATTCCCAGAGAAGGTAATGTCCAACACCTCGAATAGCACCGTCCACGTGACCCCCCAAGCGTTGAAAAACGCCTTTGACAAGCACCTGAAGGTGATCGAGGGTGTTTCTGAGCACTGCCAGAAGCAAGGATCGTATATGCTCCTGCTTTGCTACGCCGTCGAATGCGGACTGAAATACCAATACCTTTCTAGGAACAACTACAAATCGACCGCCGATCAGTCGTTTGTACACGATCTACGCAAAGTGCTCGAGCAACTCGGTGCCTCCAAGTCCCTTCTCGGTAAACTGAGGTCCCTCGATTGCAGAGAGCCTAAGCGTGCTGTCTCCCCCTCGCGCTATCACGAGGCATTCCGTTACGGCGCCGTCACAGAGCCAAGAAGCCTCCGTGAAGTTCACGAAGGGCTCATGGATGTGGTTCGGTGGCTGAAGGGAGCGCGCCCATGAGGCTCGTCACTTGGATGGATGTTCGACGGGTCTTCGAACACCAAAAGCGTCAAGCCGAAGGTTTCGCCTACCCGCCGCCTATTCGGAGAATGGAATTCTTCATGAGTGGCGTCGATGTCGTCATCGCATCCGAAAGAAAAGACGAGGCCATGCAGTGGTTGAAGGAACAGGCGCCCAATTGGATCGAGGACGAGTGCTTCCTGTTGGCGACCGGCGAGAAACTGCCAATTGTGTTCACCGACGAAAACGAGGTCGACGTCTCGGAGCCACACTACTTGCCCCTGTGGCAGGATGCGGCCCTGCTGCCTCAGGTGGTTGCGAGCCCGCTTCCGGGGCAGCTGTTCGATGCCCCGCCGCCCTTCGAAACCCCGGAACCGCGCCTGGCCGCGTTCTTCTCCTTCAAGGGCGGCGTCGGTCGTACAACCCACATGCTCGCCTGTCTTTCCGCGCTGCGCGCGCTGGAGCTCCACAAGCCGTTCAGGGTATTACTCATCGACGGGGACGTCGAAGCACCGGGATTCACCTATTGGGAAGACCTCGACGAGGATCGGGTTTCCTATGTGAGCTTCTTGGAAATGATCCACTCCAGCGAGGAGCCTGGGATCGAGGCGGGTATCGCCTATTTCGCCAAGGAGCTAAAGAAGACTGAAAAAAGTCACGGTCTTTTGTCTTGGTATGTATTGCCTGCTTTCAGCAGCGAGCTTCAACTTCTGGATTGGCCGATCAAACCCGAACATTTGGTGCGCAGCCCTGCGGGGAGTTGGTCCCTTGGGTCGCGTATCCGCCAATTGGCGGTAGCGCTCGAGGTCGATCTGGTCCTCGTCGACCTGAGAGCTGGACTCAGCGAGATGTCAAGCGCGCTGATGCTGGACGCCCGCATCGAGCGCTTCGTGGTCTCCAGCCTCAATACGCAGTCGCTGGAAGGCGTCAAATTGATCCTCGGCCTGATGCGCAAGTTCACGCCCGAGGTCGACCTCGACAAGCAGAACTACACCGACCCGACAGTCCTGTTATCGATGGTTCACAGCGAATTCATGAACAGTGCCTATCATGACGAGGCGATCGAAGCGTTGCACCGCGCCTACCCAGAAACGACCGATTCTATGGAACTGAAACTCGAAATCGTCACCACCGAGTTCGCCCAGGAACTGCTCCATGTGAAAAATTGGCAGGATCTGTTCGAAAGGTTGCCTGGCACGAATGTCCAGAAGGAAATGCACGCAATTGCGAGCCAGTGGTTGCCCAGGGAGCGCACCCGCGATCCGCAGCCCCACGGCCTGAATGGCATGGCCAAGCAGCTTCACGACATCTGCTACCGCCTGATTTTCGCCGAGTATGCGGGCACTGAACACCTCTTGATTACCCAGTCCTTGCGGGCCATGGCGCTCGAACACACGGACGCTCTGCCAAACCTCGTCATCATGGGTTCGAAGGGCGCAGGAAAAACCTATACCTTTATCCAAATGGCAGCTATGGAAAGTTGGGACCGCTACTGCCGGTTCGCGGGTGGCCAGCCCGAACCCCAGGTATCGGCCAAGTTTTTCCCCTTTCTCGAGGGTGCTCATCTGGACGGAACCGCCAAAGAGATTACCTGCAAAGCTCGCGAGGCATTCCAGCCTGGCTGGCACATCGAGTCGCTGGGCGATCGACTCAAGGAACGAGCACAAAAGGATCTTAATCTGACCGAACTGGATTGGGAAAAATTCTGGCTGGAAGAACTCGCCGGGGCTCTGGGCGTGGGTCCGACATCGTCGGTCCTGGCGTTACACGAAGCTGTCGCGCGACAATGTGGCCGGGTGGTGATCTTGATCGATGGGCTGGAAGACGCCCTCCAGGAGGTTACCCTCGAACTGGCCCCTCAGCGCGCTTTGAGAACGTTGCTCTCGCTCCCTGCTAAACTCAAAAACATACGCGACGTTGCCATCGGCATGGTCATCTTCATTCGCAAAGATCTGGCTACGCTTGCCTTCAAGCAGAACGCCGGACAATTCACCCACCAATATCGGCGTTTCGAATTGCGCTGGGATTTCAAGGAGATGCTCCAGCTCATTGCCTGGCTGGCGATCAAGGCGGGTGTCTTGTCTACGACCGTCGAGGAAATGGTTCAGAAAGGGTATGCCGACCTGGACAAGTTATTGCACCCGATCTGGGGCATGCGCATGGGAGCGCCAGGATCACGCGAGGCACGGACGAGTGTCTGGGTTTATCTCGCGCTCGTGGATTACAATGGCAATCTCCAGGCACGCGATCTTGTGCGGTTGCTCGCCATGGCCACCGAGTCGGCCAGGAATGAGGACAGAACCAGGATGCTGACGCCGTCCGACATCAAGAGCGCTCTGCCCGAGTGCAGTCGCGAGAAAATCAAGGAAGCCAAGCAAGAGTTTCCGCTATTGGCCAACATCAGCGCATCTTTCGAGAAGGCCAAAATCAGGCGTGTGCCCTTTCGCCGCATCGATTACGCACTGAGCTTCGAAGAGTGGTCCTTTCTACGGGATAACGGCATTGTCTCCGAAGTCGATGGCGAATACTATATGCCTGAAATTTATCGCTTTGGCTTGGGCTTCGATCTGACCAAGGTGGCGCGGCCGAGGGTCGCCGCCTTTGGCAAAAAACTGTTGGGACCGATCCTCAAGGAATTGAACACCTGAGCTCAGCTGCTGGTGCTGTAGTGGCCAGCACCGGCCAGTTCCTGCTCGACCGTCATCGGGAACTGCAGGATGAAGGTGGCGCCGCGACCTGGTCCGGCGCTTTCGGCGCGCAGGCAACCGCCCATCTCGGTCATGGCGTTGGCGCAAGAGTGCAGGCCGAAGCCGTGGCCGTTCTTCTTGGTGGTGAAGCCATGGGTGAAGACTTTGCCGAGATGCTCCTCGGCGATCCCGCAGCCGACGTCGGAGATGCGCAAGAAGGCCCAGTCGCCATCCCAATCGGTCTCGATCGTAATGCGCTTCTCGCCTGCGGCTACTTTGAGCATCGCCTCCTTGGCATTCTTGAGAATGTTGATGATCGCGTGGGTCAACTTGGCCTTTTGGACCGTCACCGGCGGCACCGGCGCGTAGATCTTGATCAACTGTATCTCGTGGCGGTTGAGGGAGTTGTCGAGAATGCTGATGGCGTCGTCGACAACCTTGGACAACAGCATCGGCTCCGTGCGGAACCCGGCCGCCGCGAAGCTTTGCTGAGCCATGATCACGTCCCTGATCGAGTCGACCTTGGTCATCAAACTGCCGAGGTTCTCGTGAATTTTGCCGTAGTCCCGCTGGAACAATTTTTCCAGTTCCAGATAGAACTGCATCAGCTTTGGTCCCTTCTCGCTCGGTGCCATGAAACCGGGGAGGTCGTCTAGGTGCTCGCTCAACAGTCCGTTGGCGCGGCCCAGCGCCGCTAGGGTCGGGGCCTCCACGGAGGAGCGAATCAACTGGCTCGAGGTCGTGATCGAGGAGAGGATATTGCCGACATTGTGGAGGACCGAGGTGGCGATATCGGCCATACCCGCCGCGTGGGCGCGCTCCAGCAGCTCCTGCTGGCTGCGCTCGAGCTGATCGGTGCGCTCTCGCACCCTCCGCTCCAGATCGACGTTCAGTTGCCGGACGGCTTCTTCCGCACCCTTGCGCTCGTCAATTTCGCGCTTGAGCGCCTTGTTCAAGGCCAGTGTCTCCGTGTAGAGACGCGAGTGTTCCAGGCAAAAGGCCGCCTGAGCGAGGAGGATGCCCAAGGTTTTGACCCGCTCCTCATTGAATACCTCGGTCGTCAGGTTGTTCTCCAGATACAGGGCCCCGGCGATGCGGTCCTTCTGGCGGATGGGGATGCAGAGCAGCGAACGAGGTTTGCGCTGGACCAGGTAGGGGTCTTTGGAGAACATGCTCTCGCCGGTGGCGTCGCCCAGCACCACGGACTCGCCACTGCGGATCACGAAGCGCACGACCGAGGCCGCCAGGCTTGAGCGCTCCTGGATGGTGTGACCGGGTAACAGCTCGATCTCGCCGCCTTCCCCATAAGCATGGATCAGCGGTGTGCCCGATGAGGTCAGGATCAGAAAGCCCCGTTCAGCCCCCGCGTTTTCGATCATGATCGAAAGCATGGTGCCGACCAGCTTGCGGAAGTCGATTTCCGAGGAAAGCGCGAGCACCGCCTTGGTGATCGCCCTGATGTCGAGAAGCTGGTTTTCGGGCGAGCTGCCGGTATCATCGGTCGTCGAGAGCTCGACCGGGCGACGCTGTTCGCTGACCGACAGAAACGGCTGAAACTCTTTGCGCAGGGCCGTGACCTTGCGCTCTGCCCCCCAACTCTGGAAGCCGGCGATTGCCTCGGTCAAATAACTGCGGGCGATCTTGCGGCGGCCCCGCGCCAGCCAATAGCGGCCGGCCAGTTCGCTGATCAGCGCCACCATATGGGGGAAGCCGTTGTCGTAGGCATCCTCCAGGGCCATGTCGTAGAGGTCGGCGGCATCCTTGCCGAGGTGGTAGGCCAGCTCGGCCCGCAGCAACAGTTCCTTGTGGCGGAAATTTTCTGGGCAGGTGCGACCCTGGCGGGCCAGGCAGGCGATCGTCGCGCGGATCGACTTCAGCCAGGCGCGCCGCGTGGCCCGGCCCTGTTGACGCATCAACGCGAAACGGATCAGACAGGTCAAAACCTCGCCCTCGACCGCCACCGGCGTCGCGGCCAGGCCCTGGGCATAACGGGCGTAGTCATCGGCGGCGGACAGTGCTTGTGGGAAGTCGCCGAGGTTGAAGTGGATTTGCATACGGGCGAAATGGAAAAAGGCGACGGCCGTAAATTGCTTGCGCCGCTGCATTTTCTCCAGCAGTCCACCCACGCGGAAGGCGTCCTCGTCCAAGGTCTGGGGATTCGCTGTCAGACCCATGTGGTAGCGCACCAACTGGCGCAGCAAGGTGAACATGGGGAACTCGAAACGCGCGCCGTTCTGGTGCAGGTAGCGCTCCAGCTGCATCAGCTCCTCGTCGAGGTTGCGGAGGAACTTTCCTGCTGTCAGACCGATGATGCACTTGCAGATCACGTTCCAGACCGAGTAGATCGTGTCGCCACGCTCGAGACCGATCCGGCGGCCCTCCTCCAGCACGCTCTCGCAGGAACGCAAGGGCAAGTACCAGTGGTCGACAAACGTGCCGAACAGGAAATAGAGGCGACTGGTGGCCTCGCTTTTGGGGTAACGCTTGATCAGCTCAAGGCCCAGGCGGCCAAAACGCAGGGCTTGGAGATTGGGCTTGCCGCGCCGTCGCAGGAGGATGCCGTAACAGACATAGGCGTAGGCACTGGCTGGGCAGTTGCCCCATTGGAGCGTAAGTTTGAGCAAACGTGCGGTCGCAAAGGCGAACAGTCGCAGTGCGCCGGTTTGGTAATAGGCATTGCAGGTGCTGCGCAGCAGGTCGAGCAAGGCGACGCGATAGGGGTCGTGAAGGGGCGGGAGCTCCAAGAGCCTAGCTGGATCCATGCGGCGCATTTTCCCAACGAGCCAGCGGGTTTCCAAGTAGGCGAGTGGCTTAGCTACTTCGGTCAGGCCCTGGCCAAGGCGGGTCAAGGCGACCGAACCAAACGCCACCGCCTTGTCGGGTCGATTGCACTGCTGGTAGAAATCGACCTTGAAGACATGGGCGCGCACCGCGTCGAGACCGGGGCGAGCCCGTTCGATCAGCGTGTTGTAGCAGCGCTCCGCTTCGCGGTTGTCTGCCACCAGCCAAGCGCAGTGGGCGTTGGTGGCGTACAACTCGAAGACGGTTTCGTAGGTCGTCTCCCAGGCGTCCGCAGGCAGGAACTTCATGGCCATGCTCAGATTCTTGGCCGCGACCTCGTAAGACCCGGCGGCCAGGGCTTTTTTGGCCGCCATCAGGTCGGCCTTGATCAGGTAGATCAACTCGCCCATGTCCTCGATCAAGGGCCGACCGCGATTGAGATGACTGATGATTTCGAACAGGCGGCGCTCGCTGCCGCCGGGTTGAGCCAGCAGCAGCCGCCCGATGGTCAGGTGGATGTGCGGCAGCTGTTGCTCGTCGAGGCGCTCGTAGACGACTTGCTGAAGGCGATCGTGGGAGAACTTGAACGACAGGCTTTGGTCCGCATGGCCAATTTCGATCGGACCCAGGCTGATCAGCAGGCCGTTTTCCAGCGCTGGCCAAAGGTCGTTGACCAAGTCGTCCGGGCTGCGCGCGGTGAGGTCGGCCAGGGTTTTAAGGTCGAACTGGAGGCCCAAGGCCGCCGCCATCGAGAGCATGCGCACGGTCGCGCCGGGCATCGCCGAGATCTGTGCGGCCAGGAGGTTGACGACATTGGGCGTCATCTCGAGGTCGTTGATGGCCCGCAAATCCCACGTCCACTCGCTGCGACCGCTGTCGAACCTCAGCAAGCCCTTGTGGCTGAGCGTCTTCAGGAATTCGCAGACAAAGTAGGGGTTGCCCTTGGTCTTGCGAGCGACGACATCGGCCAACAGGACCACTCGGTGATCCGACGCGTGCAAAGTCTCGGCAATCAGTTCGGCAATCTCGGTGTGGTTGAGGGGCGCCAGTTGCAGACGTGTGACCGGCACGCCTAGGGGCGCCAGTTCGGAGAGATTGCGCACCAGCGGATGATCCTCGGGAATATCTCTGCCGGCGAAGGTGCCCAGAAACACGAAATGACTGACGTCACTATCCTCGAGCAGCTGGGTCATCAGCCTCAGGGAGGCCTCGTCGGCCAGGTGCAAGTCTTCCAGAAGAAAGGCGATCGGCAATTGGCGACAGGCCGAAACATGCACCAATTGGCGGAGCGCGTGATTGAAACGCAGCTCCGACTCTTGGCTGGGAGGCGGTATCGGCAGGGCCATGTTGCCGATCACCTGACCCAGTTCGGGCAGGGCCTCCAACAGCGTGCCGACGGCTTCGCCGATCGCGCTCAGCAGCGTGTGCCGCCAAGAGGTTACGCGTGCGTCGTTTTCGACCAGGATCTGGCGCAGCAGGTCGCGCATCGCGGCAATCACTGCCCCGAACGGTTGGTCCTGGTTCTCGTGGTGGAATTTTCCAGTGATGAAATAGCCGCGTTTGTCCAATACCGTTTTCTGAATTTCACCCAGCAACATCGACTTGCCCGAGCCCATCGGGCCACAGACCAGGACCGCCTCGCGACCGCCGGCTTCGATCCTTTCGATCACGCCCTTCAGGGCGTCCAGTTCGTGCTGCCGGCCGTAGAGCTTCTGACTCAGCTCGAAGCGCTGGCTGAGGTCGCGCTCGCCCAGGATGAAGCCCTCGGCGAAGCCTGAGCCCAGCTGGTCGCGACAGCGCTCGAGGTCGGCCTTCAAGCCCAAGCTGCTCTGGTAGCGGTCCTCGGCGCACTTGGCCATGAGGCGCTGGACCAAATCGGAGATTACCCGCGGGATATCGGGTTTGACCAGGTACAGGGGTTCAGGCATGCGGGCGATGTGGCAGTGGATCATTTCCGAGGTGTCCAGCGCATTGAAGGGCAAATGGCCGCAGAGCATTTCATAGAAGGTCACGCCCAGACTGTAGAAATCGCTGCGGTAGTCGACCTTGCGGTTCATCCGGCCGGTCTGTTCCGGCGAGATATAGGCGACCGTACCCTCGAGGAACTCGCCGTGCTGCTCTAGGACGACCGGTTCCTCAAGGTGGGTGGAGATGCCGAAGTCGGACAGCTTGACCTGCTGCAGGTCGGGATGAAATAGGATGTTGGCGGGCTTGATGTCCTTGTGAATGATGCCTTGCTGGTGGACCTGGTGGAGGCCGTTGACAATCGCCAGGGCGATGTCGAGAAAGGTCGCCAGTTCGAACCCCGCCTCGGGAATCACCTCGAGCAGGCTGACGCCGCCAAAATCCTCAATGACCAGGGCCAAACCATGGTGGTGCTGCTCGAGCCCCAGGTAGCGCACGATGTGCTCGTGCTGAAAGTGTTGGCCAATCTCATATTCTCGTCGGAACCGGGCGACCTCCGCCTGACGCGGAAACTCGTGAGCGTGTACCTTGAGGATGACCTCTGTCTGGTCCTGCTGCCGGAGGGCACGGTAAACCTTGGAGCGAGAACCCTTGTAGAGGCAATCGCGAATCTCGTAACCAGCTTGCTTCATCATGTCTCGACCAAGACCCGATGCCTTGCGCTTTAATTCCTTCAAAGGAGTCATCGGCGTAAGCAAGTCGTATCTTAAAGTAAATTGTATTCTTGGCTATTTCGAACATGCCGGGACTATTGGTTTTCGCAGAGATCCATTTTTAGAGGGCAGAAGTACACGGCTGCGGCGAAAGTAAGCATGCTCGCCTGCGTAAACGACCGTACAAGCTCCTGTTCCGCCCCATGCGCGTTCAGGACCAGCTTCAGGTCAAAGGTTCCCCGACAAGGTCAAGCACGGCGGCGCAGAATTGGCGAAAGCGCTATGCTGTGGGATGAAACGACGGAGCCAGGGCTCGAGAAATTCCTTCTCCGAGGCCCCCTCCACAAGCACATGGAGCTTCATACGGCATCCCACTCGCCGAAGTGGTTGCTGTACCAGAGGTTGCCCAGGGGAATGCCTTCGGCCACCATTTCCCGAATCGTCGGGATATCGGCGGCTCTGACGGCGATGGTGTGCCCAGTCGCGCCCTTTTTTAAGAGCCAGACCTGATCGGGATTCATCGCGTCAATCAAGAAAGGGGAATGGGTGGTGATCAGTAACTGTACTTTGCCCTGAGATCCTTCAGCATGTTCACGAAACTCGCGGGCCAATTGCTCTAAAAGCTTCAGATATAAACCGTTTTCAGGCTCCTCAATGCCGATGAACGAGTGGGGTTCCGGGTCGTGCAGAAGCAGCAGGTAGGTGAACATTTTTAGCGTGCCGTCGGACATGCTGCGTTGAAAAAATGGATCCGTGTAGCCACGCTCGTTAAATTGTAAAAGAATCCGGTTGTCCTCGGTCTTTTTGATGTCAATGGAACTGACACCTGGAATCCGTTGCGCGATTTGCTGGCGAATAGTCTGAAAGCGCTCCGGATGGCCTCGTTCCAGATACTGAATGACATTGCCGAGGTTCTCGCCCGTTCGGTTGAGATGTTTCTGGGCACCCGAGGGAGGCAGACTGCGTGCTGCGTCGGGCAGAAAATAGGACAGGTACCAGTTCCCCATATATTCGCACAAACCCTGTACCCGCACATGTTCTTTAAATTGGCCAAGCGAGGTGATCGCCAAGCGTCCAAGGTCGTTGAGGCGAACGGGGCGTTTTTCGGTTCCTTCCTCGCTCTTTGTTGACTGGCCACTCCAAACCAAGCCTTCGCCCATGGTCAGGTCGACAAAGGGATAAGGTCGCCCGTGTTTTTGGCCCAGACGCCGCTGGCGCAGAGTTTCTTTGGTCACGACAGGGATGCCATTGACCTCGTTGATCTCGAATGTGTAGGAGATAGGCCGGTGGTTCGCCTCTTGTCGATAGTAAATCTCGAACTTGATCGACTCGTTTCGTCCCTGCGTCCGCAAGGTCCGGAACCCGCCTCGGTGAGGCTTGTCGCAGGCTGCCTCGGTGCCCTCGACCAAACAGTCTGCCATGAAGGCGAATGCGTCTAACAGGCTAGATTTGCCGGAACCATTTGCACCAATAAAGCACATGGCCGCGGGAAGCGCTTCGCCCGCGTCGTAACCAACCTGTCCCAAGCTCACATCCGCAAGACAGCGGAAGCTCTGGATTCTGACGCCAAGAAGATGTGCCATGCCGTACCTCTAAAAACATTAGCCCCGTTATTGGAAGAACCCGAGCGATCGTCAATGGAAAACTCGGGCGCTCTGCCCCCTGTTCGCCTCGCGATCACCTCACTCAGTTTCTTCGCCATCGCCGATTCAAGTATGTTATGTTGCGATGTCCGAGATTGAGGCATGAGGGAAAAGATGGCAAAAAAAGGGAACTGGACGACGGATATGGGACGGGAGCTCTACCGCGTCGATCATTGGTCTCAGGGGTATTTCACGGTCAACGAGCTTGGCAACGTCTGCGTCAAGCCTTCACCTGACTCGACGGTCAAGGTCGATCTGAAAAAGTTGGTCGACGAACTCCGCGAGCGCAAGATCAACCCCCCGATTCTGATCCGCTTCACCGATATCCTCAAGGACCGCTTGCAGCTCTTGAATCGCTGCTTCCACAAGGCGATCGAGGACAACCAGTACCAGGGCGCCTACACGCCGCTCTTTCCCATCGAAGTCAACCAGGAGAAGGACGTCATTACCTCGGTCCTGCGCTACGGCAAGGAATGCGGCGTCGGCCTGCAGACCGGTTCCAAGGCCGAACTCTTGATCGTCCTGGCTCAGGCCCAATGGACCGATACCCCGATCATCTGCAACGGTTACAAGGACAAGGCCTTCGTGCGGCTCGTGGCCATGGCCCACAAGATGGGCAAGAATATTTTCCCCGTCATCGAGCAATACAGCGAGCTGCGCTCCTTCGTCGATCACTATAAAAAGACCGGCATTATGCCGCGTCTCGGCCTGCGCATCAAGCTCACCACCAAGGGCAACCCTTGGGGCAAGACCGCCGGCGACGCCTCCAAGTTCGGTCTGCGCCTGGCCGAGGTCATGAGCGCCATCCGCCTGCTCGAGAGCGAGGGCCTGTTGGATCACCTCAAGCTGCTGCACTTCAACCTCGGCAGCCAGATCCGCCACATCGGCGTCGTCAAGAAGGCGATCCTCGAGATCACCCGCGTCTACGTGGAAATGGTCAAGCTGGGCGCGCGCCTGGAGTACATCGACATCGGCGGCGGCCTGGGCGTCGACTATACCGGCGGCGCGCCCGCCAGTGGCGCCATCAACTATACCGCCAACGAGTACGCCAACGACGTCATCTACCGCATCAAGCAGCTCTGCGACGAGCACCAGATCCCGCATCCGGATATCTTCTCCGAGTCCGGTCGCTACATCTCCGCCCATTACTCGCTGATGGTCACCAATGTCTCCGCTTCCGGTGGCCTACCCGGCCCTCAGCCCGCTCTGCCCGAGCCCACCCGCGGCTACGGTCCGCTGCAAGAGCTCAACGAGATTCTCAAGACCCTCAACGACCACAACATCCTCGAGTGCTATCACGACGCGTTGCAGTACAAGCAGGAGGCGCAAAACCTGTTCAACCTCGGCCACCTCAGCCTGCCGGAACGCGCCTGGATGGAGGGCCAGTTCTGGGAGATCATGCGCCGCGTCCTGGCCCAGGCCAAGAAGGTCGGGCTCAAGGCCGACGAACTGGAACCGCTCGACAGCCAGCTGGCCGATACCTACTTCACCAACTTCAGCGTTTTCCAGTCCCTGCCCGATGCCTGGGCGATCAACCAGGTCTTCCCGATCATGCCGATCCACCGCCTCGACGAGCGCCCCACCAAGCACGCCCTGATCGCCGACCTGACCTGCGACTCCGACGGCCTGATCGACCGCTACGTCGCCGAGGACGGCAACTCGCCCAGTCTGCCGCTCCACGAGCTGCGCGACGAAGAGCCCTACTACCTGGGCGTGTTCCTGATCGGCGCCTACCAGGAAACCCTGGGCGAGCTGCACAACCTGTTCGGCGATCCTCACGCCGTCCTGATCGAGATCGGCGGCGAGAACCAGTACCGCATGGCGGGCCTGATCACCGGCGACACGATCGAGCAGGTCATCGGCTACATGAGCTACGATACCGCCAAGCTCAGCGCCAAGATGCGCGGCCAGATCGAGGAGGCCGTCGAGGCTGGCCGCCTGACGATCGGCGAGTCGGCCGCCATGATGGACAACTTCATGGAGAGCCTGCGCGGCTTCACCTATTTTAATCGCTAAGGGCACGGCTCAGCGCCGGGCTCATTCGTGAAACCGAGGAGGTCAGTCGCGATGTCTCAAACAGCCAAAGCGGTCGCGGTGGTGGCGGCAGAAGTCCCACCCCGCACGAAACCGTCTAATTATCCCGAGCCGTTCGCATCCATGGTCAGTGGCAGGATCAAGCGCCAGCTGGGCGACGTCTTTGGCCTGGCCAACTTCGGCGTCAACCTGACCCGGCTTCAGCCAGGCTCCATGTCGGCGCTGCGCCACGCCCATATCGTCCAAGACGAGTTCGTCTATATCCTCGAGGGCCGACCGACCCTGATCACCGACGAGGGTGCGACGGAGCTCGAGCCTGGCATGTGCGCCGGCTTCAGAGCCGGTACCGGCAATGGCCACCACCTGGTCAACCGCAGCCAAGCGGATGTGGTCTACCTGGAAATCGGCGATCGCCTGCCCGGCGACGGCGCCAGTTATCCGGACGACGACCTGTCAGCCCATTTCGAAAACGGTGCCTGGCAGTTCCGCCACAAGGACGGCTCGACTTACTGAGACCTTTGTGGCATCGGCGCACTCAGGATTCAGGGCGGGGCAATCAGGCGCTCGGCGAGCTCGAGTGCATCCACGGGCCAGAAACATTCGGGTCGCGGATGGCGAACCCTGGGTGCGCCTGCCATGGGGCGGCAGCTCAGAACCCGCTCGAGCCATTGGGCAGGAAGGGCTTCTAGGCCGTAACAGGCCCCCAGGAGCGCCCCGCAGATGGCGGCGTTTGTGTCTGTGTCGCCACCCTGCATCACGGTGTCGACCACGCCTGCCTCAAGGCTCGGAGCCTTGAGCAATTGCCAGAGGGCGTTGTGAAACGCGATCAACACCCAACCCTGATGCTGGCAATAATCGGACGGCGGCCGCTGGGCCGCCATGAGGATCGTGTCCATCAGAGCTGGATCGACCGACATCTCTTGTGCCCATTGTTGGATCGAGTGGTATATCGCGCTGGGCTGCGTGCCGTTTGCAATGGCATCGGCGATCGCCATGGTGAACAGGGCGTTGGCTTGCAGACACAGCGGGTTAGGGTGCGTCAGGGCGGCATCCTGCTGGGCCCAATCGCGCACCGAGGCCAACGGATAGTTCGCGCCGAAGATGCCCAAGGGACTGATGCGCATCATGGCGCCATTCGCTTGGCTCTGCGAGTTCGGTCGTCCATTTAAGCTTGCCTCGATGGTCATTCCGCAATCGAAAGGTCTAGAATCGAGCCAGAACCGATAGGCCTTCAGGGCCGCATCTGCATCATAGGTCCCGCGCTCGACCAGTGAGCGAGCCAGGAGCAAGGCCATTTCTGAGTCATCCGTCGGTTGCCCAGCTAGGGTGTTCCAAGTGCCGCCGTCCGCCAATTCGCGCACGCCGTGCGGGTAACTGCGGCGAATTTCCTCCCGAGACTGAAACTCGACCAAGCTGCCAAGTGCGTCTCCGGCGAGCTGGCCGAGGAGGCAGCCTCGCGCCCGGGACAAGCGTGAACGCCCTTCAAAATCACCGTCTATTGTCTGCATCTTACTCTCCTAAATAGCCTGGATCATGCCAATTCCGACGAGGGACGGTTCTAGGGAGGTGTGGGCTTGAGCAGCGCCGCGCTGAACAGGCCGATGAGGACAAAGCCCAGGAAGTGCGGGTTTAGGTCGCGCATGAGCATCGCCCAGATCCCGAAGGCGATGTAGGTCATGCTGACAAAGCCAACCGTGATGCGGTCGACCCTTTGTCCTCGCAGCGCGTTCCAGGCTTGGCCCAACACGACCAGACCGGTTCCGGCCAGGGTGAAGGAACCCCAGCACCAGCCCACCATCAGCGCACCCTCGATATCCGGCGCCACCTGGGCCTGATCGAGGGGCGCGGCCATCGCCGGCCAGCCGGCAAAGGCGTGGGCAAAGGCACTCAGAAGCGCGAACAGGCCGCCGATCAATCCCGTGATTGCAAAAAACTTGGACATCCCTTCCTCCGAGGCTCAGGTTCGTGGTCTCTCGATCATACCTCAAGATGTCCGAGAGCTGCTAACCGCGATGGGCTTCCTTGCAGCGCTCCAGGATGGCCAGATTGTGGCTCCAGCCGATTTCTCGCACCAGTGGTGCGAGTTTTATGTCCGTGAAGATCGCCTGTGGTTGAGGACCAGACTGAGCAAGGTGAGCGTGGCGAAAACTGCGCCCGCATAAAAAGTGAAGGAGGGGCCAAATCGATCCCACAAGAGCCCGGCTACGGCGCTGGCGAGCAACAGAGCTAGGCCGCTGGCCAGGTTGAAGAAGCCGAATGCGGTGCCGCGCAAATCAACCGGGCATGTGTCGGCCACCAGGGTCGCCAGCAGTCCCTGGGTGACGCCCATGTGGAGCCCCCACAGTGACACGCCAAGGATCAGGTTCCACATTTGCTCGCCCGAGGCCAACACCAGATCGGCCGCCACCAGCACGACCAGACCCAGCGCGAGCAGAAGCTGTCGATCCATGCGGTCTGACCATTTGCCGAAGGGGTAGGCTGAACCGGCATAGACCAGGTTCATGACGACCATGATCAGGGGCACATAGGCCAATGGGACGCCTACCTGTTGGGCGCGCAGGATCAGGAAGGCCTCGCTGAACCTGGCCAGGGAGAAGATGGCGCCGATGGCGACGACCCACCAGTAGGGGCGGGTCAAGCGTTTGAGGCTGTCGCGACGAATCAGCAGGGATTTGCTCTTGGCCGTGGATCGCACGGGTTCTTGGACGCCGATTAGGAGGATGAGGACGGCAAGCAGGGCCGGAATGAAGGCCAGTCTGAAGACCCAGCGGAAGTCGTTATGCCAAGCGAGCATCAAACCGACCGCCAGGAGAGGGCCCAGGACCGCGCCCAGGGTGTCGAGCGACTGGCGCATGCCATATGCGGCGCCGCGCATCTCGGGCGGCGCCAGGTCGGCCACCAGAGCGTCGCGGGGCGCGCCGCGCAAGCCCTTGCCCACACGATCGAGCAAGCGGGCCGAAAGGACGACGCCCGCCGACGGTGCCAGCGCGAACAGTGGCTTGGTCAGGGCGCTGGTGGCGTAGCCGATCACGGCCAGGACCTTTCGTTTGCCCAGCGCATCGCTGAGCGTGCCGGAGAACAGCTTCACGACCAGCGCCGTCGACTCGGCCAAACCCTCGATCAGGCCGAGCGTCAGGGCACTGGCACCCAAGGAGCCGACGAGGAAGAGGGGCAGCAGACTGTGAACCATCTCCGACGAGATGTCCATAAACATGCTCACCAGGCCAAGCGCCCAGATACTGGAAGGGAGTCGCTGGTGTTGAGTGTTTGCAGGCATGGCGTCCGAGCGCTCCTCCCGATGAGCCTCTTGCAAGTCTGGATGCCTCTCGCCTCAGGCCGAGGATTCTATCTTCATGTCAAATGCCTCGCTGGTCAGCCAGCCGCGAATATCTCCTCGCCGGGTAAAGGCTCTCTTCGTCAGCAGAACTTGGTGGTCGATCAGGTCCAGGTCAAACCAGGCATCGAGTTCTGGGTTGAAAATGGGTTCAACCGAGGCCATGATCAGGGGAGAATGAGTCACGGCGATGATTTGAACATCGGAGGAGTCCACCAATCTATCCATCACTCTCATCAGGGCAGGAATCACCGTTCGCTGCCATTTCGGATGCAGGTGCGATTCGACTTCATCGATCAAAAAGACGGTCTTGCCTTCTGGCGCCTCGCCCAACAACTCAGTTGCCTTCAGATGTTCTTCCCAACACCAGACCAGAAAATATGCCAGAGATATAATGCGACGCATGCCAGATGAGGCATGAACGACGGCAACCTCTTGTCCATAAGGCATTTTCAAAGTCGGCATGTCGCGCACGTCATCCAGGCTGATGCGCGTCAAGCTACCAGGCGTGATCTTTTCATCCGCCGAAGGGGACAAAACCTCCAATACCGATGCCAGTGATTGAAAGGCCCGGCCATGTTCCTTCTGCCATCCCGCCCAGTCGCGAATCAATCCGTTGCACAACCATGTACCGTCTTCGCGTTGAAGCCCATCCCAAACCTCTTTAGGGCTAAACACATAAGCCGGTGGACGATCACGATTCTGCTCACTTCTCGACTTCCAGTAATTCCGGGCTGGGTCCCAAACAGCAAAGCTGCCGTCGGCCAAGGCATAAAAAACCAGTCCGGGTATCGCAGGCCGGCCCTGCGGCGCTTTCCAGTTTTGTAATCGAGGTTCAAAAGTGCTGGTATGCCCCTTCGTTATTGAAACAGCGGAAAAAGAGAACTCAATTTCTGCTTTCTGCTTCTTTTCCGTTGGCAAGGCCACCTTGCCATAGGTCAATTGCGGATTCAGCTCCGCAGGCCACCTGCGGGTCATAGCCCACCAGGCAATGTCGAGCAAAAAGCTTTTCCCTAAACCGTTGTCGCCGGTTAATAGGTTGAGCCTCTTGCCAAAATCGAGTTCCATATGGGGAGCAGCGCCAACATTGACCATTCGCAGATGTTTTATCATGCCTGACTCTCCCTGTTCGCCTGAGTGGCATTGACCCGATCACCGTCTAAGAGGTCGTGCCTATGGCGAATTTTACGGCTTTGTTCCGTGCTAAACCAAACAAAACTACGTGGCAGGAGCGAAAATGTCAAGGTAGGGTTTGCCATCCTTGCGCAACTGACCTTTGTCGCAAATGGCGTTTCAGGTTCACCTCACGCCGAGAATCCAGCCCTCGTATTCGGCCTGTTTCCGCTCTTCCGCCTCCAAGCTAGGGTTGAGATAAATGCCAAGTCGGCCCTCCCGATCCATGTGCTGCAGCCAGATCGTAACCACATAGGCGTCATGCTGGTCGGGGGTGCGATCCTCTTGGGGGTATTCTCCATTCCAGAGCGATGGATAGACCTCGACCAGGGCTGACTTGCCGTCTGGGATCGTCCACCCCTCGAAGGGCCAAAAATGGACCCGTTCGCCCAGCTGGTGGCGCAGCCATCTCAGCCAGGACAGTCCCGCGTGGGTCGATTTGGCCACCGAGCCGGGCACATCGAAGTGAAAAACGGATTTGGCCCCGCCAGCCCGCAGCTCGGTCAAGCGACGCCAGTGGGTGTTTCCGCCGCGGTGTTCACCTGTGCATCGCCTTTTTGCGAAACGTATCGACCCTAGCGCCAGGAGCATCGGTTGGCCAGTGGTGATGGAAATCTTCGAGGAAGGCGGTCCAATCGTGTGCCAACCCATGGGTCTCGAAATAGTGCCTGGGAAACGAGAAGCCATGGTCGATGCCGACGATGGTTGGTACCTTCTCGGCCAAGCGGGCAGCCAGCCAGCTCGCGAGGCCGCGACGGGTCCAGTACTTGCGTGGGCCGGGCGGTGGTTCGACCTCCCTCGGCGCGGCGTCTTGGTCAGCCTGGTAGACGCGCAGCCCTTTCAAGCTTTTGTCCGCTGTCTTCGCACCGGAGTAATCAATGCCGATATAGCGCTTGAATACGGGATGTTTCATGGCGTCTCCTCTGGGAACCGTTCGAAAGTCAGGATCAGCCACACTATAACACTAGGGATGCGATTCGAAGTGTCCCTTGCCTAGCAAAAATAGCCTGTTCACCCTCATGGGTCGTTGCATTTGCTTAGGTCGGGAACGCCCGCATTCTTTAAGATCATATATAGGCGGTCGAATCGAGCGGGGTCTCTTGTCGGATCCGTCGGCGAGCCTGGCGGGACCCAAATCACCATGCCTGCTCGAGCACGGGTCAACAAGACTCTATACCTATTGCGTAAGTAAGCCTGTTCCACCTCGTTGTGACATTTCCGCCAGCCTTCGCCGATGAACTTCCGATGCTCCCAGTTCACGCCGTCATCGGTCGGCGTTAAATCGCCGCCCCAGCAGAGACCGACCCAGTCAAGTTCTAATCCTTGGCACTCGAACTCCGAAGCCGGCACCTCTAAAGCATAGCTAGAGCGTACATCCCCGCAGGGGGCCAAGAACCATTTATCAAAGGGGTAGGCACTACGAAAGGAGGAAGCGTTTTCCAATCCATGAGCACGAAGGCGTTGATCGCCCGATGCACATACGAGCCCGCAGCGCTTGATCGGATCTCGTGCTGTCATCGTTCTCAACCATTCGCGAGCCGCCGCAAGGTCTCGGGTCACAACCAGGGGAAACTCACGAGTATCGGGAACGTGATCGATCGCTAAATGGACCTTGAGCTCTAGAAGCATGTTAACCCATTCAGTGAGCTGCTGGGCCCGATGACTGCGAACACTTACCGCGAGGTGGGCCAATGGTTCAAGTTGGATAACAAGGTCCTTAGGAGGTTCATTTGCAAATAGTTTGTGTCCAGCAACACTTTGACCTCCGCCAAGGACTTCCGGTGACACAACAACCTTCCAGGTCGCATTGGCATTTTGGATAGCATCTCCCCAGGCTGTAAGCCCTGCTTCACCCCTGAAAATTTCTTGACCCCCACCCACGAGTGCTATGATGACAGCCCAATCGGCGGGTCGTTCCATAACCGCCAAAAGCAAGTCCGATTCGGAACGGTCCACGCCCTGCTTGCGCTGCATTTGCTTGCTGTCCCAGGCCCTCTGTGCTTCGTCGAAGACAACGACATGTTCGTGCGGGACCGCGCTCGAGTCTTCTCGGTAATATCGCAAAAATTGGTGTAAGTTTTGAATAAAGGTCGAAACTTCATGCTCGGCCTCTTTACGCTTTTTTCCCAACCGATTGAGGACGAGTGCCTCTCTCATAACTTTAACAAGAGGCCCGTTCCCCGAAAGAAAGATACCGGACGGTCCATGCTTGGATCGGACGGCTGGGTCATGCACGATATTGAGGCCTGTTAAAGTTTTACCGGCTCCAGGGACGCCTGTGATAAAGCAAATGACTCGTCTTTGGTTTGTTCTGGCATCATGGATGACTCCTAGCAGCATATCTGTTGTTTTGTCTAGGTTTTCCGCATAGTTGTGAGAAATCTCCCGTACGCTGTGTTTGGCGTAGAGACGTTCTGCCGCTTCGATAATAGTGAGGGTTGGGCGATAGGCGGATGCCAACCAAGTTACAGGGTTAATAGGATCGGTAAGAGCCTGGGTTGGTAGAATGCTGGTACATGCATGCTGTATGACAGCCCCTAGTGTTTGGTGATTCGCACAATGTGTCTGGGCGACCAGATGCCAGTCGCTTTGGCAGTCTACCTCTGGGCTGTCTGGAGCGTCTGCTGCACATAATATTGGAACAATATAACGACCTTGACTTGCGGCGTGGAAGTCGCGGAGGTTGAGAGCATACTCACCCACCTGCCATTTTGCAGCAGCATCATAGCGCTTCATTCCGAATTTGAATTCGATGACCAGAATGCGATCATGTGCAAGTATGATGGCGTCGAGTCGTTTTTGTCTTCGTGGAACCTCGTATTCTAATACGATGTGCCAATTTTCGAAAGTGCATTCGGTGGACAATTGATTAAAGCAATTCTTTAATACAAGTACTTGATCCTTCCAAACAATGTTTTGTCGGCTGTATTGGGTGGTTATACCTGTGTCCGCGATCGCACAGGCGAGCAAGCCAACAACCCGGTTCTCGTCGACATTGCGAAAGGCCTGAACCGATGCGTCAAAACTCGCAGAAGGCACGCATCACCTCCGCAATGAAAACTACCTTAATGCAAACCCTTCTAGCCATATACAAAATCATGTGCGCCTGCTTGTTAGGATGCTCTATCGTCAGAATAGGTAGATGATAGCGGGTCAAAAGTTTGATCCTATGCCAAAATCAAGCTCCAACTGGGGAGCCGCACCTACAGTGACCATTCGCGGATGTTTTATCATGTCTGACTCTCCCTGTTTGCTTGCTGGAGATTGGCCCATTCACCATGAAATGTGGTGATATCCCATGTACGAATTTTACGGCATTGTCCGGTCCTTAAAAAGATCAAACTACCTGGCGGGCGGGAAACCTTGGTGAGACGGAAGGCGTCTCAATGTTGTCAAGTTAAGCGAAACCCATGAAAAAAGGTATCTGTTACCACCACAGGCAATGGTCTGTAAGGAAAGACTGACCGCGTCGCTTTCTGAGTTCCCTTCCGTTTGTTCAGTGATTTCCGTGGTTAAAAAAGCAAATGGGCCTCGCAGCTCCCGTACAGAAAGGAGGATTTTAACCACGGAAAGCACGGAGTACACGGAAAAGCTGGTGGCTCCTTTCGGTGTCCCAATGCATCGGTCTAATCATGGCGCTGTGTTTGCGCGAGGTCTCGAAGATACCGCGACAGCATTCGCTTACCAGCCGGGCACTTTTAGCGCAATTCTTGGGTTAGTGTGCGTTGCTGGAGACCCTCTTGGGTGAGACGGTACCGCTGTTTGCTGCTGCGCGGTTTGTCGGGGTGTGTCATCTCAATCCAGCCAGCAGCCAGCGCGGGAAGTAAGTAGGCCTTGCGGAAGTGTTCGTCGTCCCTCAAACCAAGCGCTTCCTTGATCTGCTGACCCTTCATCTCGGCTGTTATCACCATCAGCAACCTAAGTTCCGGTACGACTTCCTGGATGACTTCCGGGGTAACTTCCGGGGTGACTTTCGGGGTGACTTCCGGGGTCGCTTCTGGGGTGACTTCAGGGGCGGGGGCCGAGGATTTGGATAGGGTCATCGCGGCGTGGATCATGTGCAGCATAAAGCTGATAAAGGGGCCGGCATCGGCAGATTGGGAGCTCGCTTGCAGCGCTCGATAATATTCGGCCTGATGCTCGAAGATCAAGCTTTCCACCGGCATGTTGGCAAATAGCGGATTCCAGTGGGAGAGAATCAAGCTTTGCCACAACCGCCCCATGCGTCCGTTACCATCGGCAAACGGGTGAATGAACTCGAATTCGTAGTGAAAGACCGAGCTGGCAAGCAATGGATGGGTTTTGGTTTTCATCAGCCAGCCAAGCAGATCCCTCATCAAATGCGGCACTCGACTGGCCGGTGGCGCCATATGGATCACTTGTTGGCCCGCCATGACGCCGACGCCGCCGTAACGATACATACCCGCTACTTCATCAAGCCAGACATCAAAATCCGATGTGCTTCCAGGAGATCTTTTTCCTTATGGGGCGTCCAATGGTCGAATTGATCGTAAGCGGCCAGCGCGTTTTTTACCTCCTGGACCTCGCGGGGCGCGGCAATGACGCGTTTGCCATCCATGATTGCCGTGATCTGGGTCTCGCTAAGGGTATTGCCCTCAATGGCCAAGGAACTGTGAATCGTGCGAATGCGATTGATGCGTCGTAACCGCAGCGCACGCGCCTGATCGGTGAGCACAGACAATCTCCCGAGAGCCTCACTGATGGCGGCGACCTGATTCAAGATTTCGGGAGTGATTGTGTAGGGTGGCTGATACAGCACGCTCTCCTCCCCGTGCCTTAAAAAACGACCCAAGCCCGCAAGGCACGCTTTTCACCAGTTTACCGGGTTTGTACGACCGGAGCCCTATGTAGTTTGCCATGAACCTGGCGAAAACAGAAAAGCACCCAAGAGCCGGGGAGGCTCAAGGGCGTTTCTGTGTGCTGGGGTTGGTGGAGGCGCCGGGAATTGAACCCGGGTCCGAAGACCTTCACCGTCAACCTACTACGTGCGTATCTCTGATTAAAGTCTCGGTCCCCGGCGGCTAATCAGAGCGAAAACACCGAAGACCACACCACGAAAGTCTCGCCCCGCACATCCGCGGTCCAACGATTGGGGCCAGTCCACAAAGGTATGGCGATTATTTCAGCGGTATGGACGCCGCATCATAACCGGCAGCCTTTAATTAGGCTGCGAGTGCAAAGTTGTTGTTTGCAGTTACTTTAGGTGCAGAATTTAACGCGCTCTACATCGCGGCACGAGACTCACGGATCTTGAATCCCCGTCGAAGCCAAATCGCCCCCTTCCAGATAGCTGCGCTCCAACGAGCGCATCGCCCAGTCTACGTCTTCCCACGTGCCTTGTCAACCTGCACCACCGACTCAGCGCTGGAGCCCAGAAACACGGTTCTGCCAGCAGACCGATCAGCTGCTAAATTAGTCCTTTCTGTCATTTCAGCAAAAGCCGTCCGCGCAGTGCACCGAAACACCCACCTGCGGCGCGCTTGTGGTCAGGGGTAAATCCAGCCAATGCGCGTTGCGCCCTGGCAATATTGGAGGCAAAGTTCGTCAGTGTGCGTTGCGCCCTGGCAATATCGGAGGCAAAGTTCGTCAGTGCGCGTTGCGCCCTGGCAATATTGGAGGCAAAGTTTGTCAGTGCGCGATGCGCCCTGACAATATCGGAGGCAAAGTGCGTCAGTGCGCGGCGCGCCCTGACAATATCGGAGGCAAAGTTCGTCAGTGCGCGTTGCGCCCTGGCAATATCGGAGGCAAAGTACGTCAGTGCGCGTTGCGCCCTGGCAATATCGGAGGCAAAGTTCGTCAGTGCGCGTTGCGCCCTGACAATATTGGCGGCAAAGATCGTCAGTGCGCGGTGCGCCCTGACAATATCGGAGGCAAAGTGCGTCAGTGCGCGTTGCGCCCTGACAATATCGGAGACAAAGTGCGTCAGTGCGCGGTGTGCTCCGTTAACCTTTGTGGGTTTAGAGATGGTCCGAACCGCCCCCTAAAGCCTTAAATTACGCGTTACTTAAACAACAGGGGTGGCTGAGGACGTACATCTTAATCAACCAACCTTGAGTTCCTTGTGGAGGTGGTCTGTGAAGTTGGAATCCGTGTCGGTTGGTTTTTGGGGGTTCAAGCGCAGCCTGAAGCTGGACGACCGTCCGTTCGGCGATTACCAGTCCAAAGGCTGGAAGGAGGGCCGGGAAATTGCGCTGGTCGACGGCCGCCGGCTCTTGCTACAAAGGGAAGGCTGGCTCGGCAGCCAGTTCAGTCTGCTCGATCATAAAGACAAGCGTGTCCTCGCCAAGGCCGCTCTGAGAGGCACCTTCAGCCGGACCTGGGACCTGCAACTGAGCATTGGCACGGTCGAATTCAAGCCGCAGGGTTGGTTGTCCACGGCCTATCAGATTACCCAGGGCAGTCGGCATCTGGCGGTGCTCAAGCGCACGGGTTTTTTCAAGAGCGGCTGGATCCTCGAGGATGGAGGCTTTCTGAACGAAACCGACCTGCTGCTCGTCGGCCTGATCTTCGACACCCTTCAGCGTCGTGCCGCCGCGGCCGCGGCCTGAAGGCAATTGAGGGCTTGAAAGAGGCGCTGGACAGCCATGGGCTACCCAGCGCAACTTCCTAGGCCGGCTGAACCATGCAAAAGGCGTTCAGCTTGTTGCCGTCGAGATCGCGGAAATAGGCCGCATAAAAGCCGCTGTCGCCGCGGGGGCCAGGGCCGCCCTCGCAGGTGCCACCCAGGGCGAGCGCCTTTTCGTAGATGGCCTTGACCAGGTCCGTGCTGTTGACCGCAAGTGCCACCATCACGCCATTGCCGACCGTCGCGGGATTGCCGTCAAAAGGTTGGATCACCATGAAACCGGCGGCTCCGGGCTTGGTTCCCCAATAGATGAAGCGCTCGCGGTTCATCACCCGCTTGGCGCCAACCAGGGCCAGCAGTTCATCGTAAAAAGCTGCCGCCTTGGGCAAGTCATTGGTGCCCACCGAAAGATAGCCAATCATCGCATCGCTCCTCATCACCGAATCGAGTTCGCCGCCTATGAGCGAACTTCATTAGCGCACAAGGGGCCTTGCAGGCTCGAACCGACCCAGGGGCCAGAGCTCACCTATGCCAAAGTCCCTGGCCACCAAACCTAATACGTAAGCGTGAGGGCGAGGATTCACTCGTTGTTCGGAAGCACGGGGCTTATCGAGACCGGGCCAGCACTCGCGACACGACTGCTGGCCCAGCAACGGGCTTAGCTGGCCTGGCCGACCATGCAGAAGGCGTTCAGTTTGTTGCCGTCCAGGTCGCGGAAGTAGGCAGCGTAGAAACCGCCCTCGCCGCGGGGGCCAGGTCCGCCCTCGCAGGTGCCGCCCAGGGCCAGCGCCTTGTCGTAGACGGCCTTGACCTGCTCGGGGTCGCTGGCTTCCAGGGCCACCATCACGCCGTTACCCACCGTCGCGGCATTGCCATCGAAAGGCAGGGTCACGCCCAAACCGGCTGCATCGGGTTTGGTCGCCCAGGCGATGAACTTTTCGCCCTCCATGAAGCGCTTGGCGCCAACTACGGCCAACAGCTCGTCGTAAAAGGCCGCCGCTTTGGGCAGGTCGTTGGTGCCAATGGTCACGTATCCAATCATTGCATCTCTCCTCGTTGCTGAAATCGGGGCGTGAAGCGCATGAGCTTCATGTTCGCTCCCAGGCTGAACACCACGCATGCCATGAGGCAAGCGTGCGGGTTCGTTGAAATTGCCATACAACAACCTTATACGCAAGTTGCCGATGGTTGATTCATAAAAACAAGTGAAATTAAACCATTTTGCGATGGCCTTGGCGAGCAGCTCATCGCATCAGCTCGGGAAGGTCAAGCTCGGTCAATCGGGCGGCGGTTTACCCCGCACGTCCCAGGCTCCGCTCAGCAGTCTTGTTCCTTGCGACCATGGCAAGCAGGCGGGGCGTCAAGCCGGCTTACACCATTCGCGTTCCTTATCGCGAAGGCAAGCCAGCGGCTTACCGCACTTTTCTCTGCTTCGCCAAACATTCGCGTTCCCTCCATAGAAGGCAAGCCAGCGGCTTACCGCACATTGGGCTTCGCGTGAACCCTTTGCGTTCCCTGCGACCAAGGGGTCTTGAGTCTGGGCTCTTGATGCTTGCTTCTTGTACGGCGGGGGCGGTTTCGCTCTACTATTCACCCGCCCGCCCGGCGCAAGATTGCATCTTGCGCTACAGCAGCT